>DLGR01000037.1:649-113752 GCA_002482805.1 Micavibrio sp. UBA7689
GCGTCTACCAATTCCGCCATGGGCGCGGATAAATTTGTCTTTAAAGACAGAGGTTTCCTATCAAACCGCGAGGGGTGGGGCAAGCCTTACCCTCATTGCGGTGCAAGATATCTAATGAAACTGACGCTGTGCGTCAACCAAAGCTTTAGCGGTGATATTCGCGTGCGGGCAGGCGTTCGAATTCGGGAATGGTCGTAAGAATGCCCAGAACGCCTTTTTTTACGTCATCCGTGTGCTTACCGTATTGGACGGTCAGGCTTACGCGGTCTTGAGTCAAAATAACGTCATGACCCGCGTAGGTGGTTCTGGACAGGGGTTTGTAACGGGCAAGGTCCAGCAATATCTCCGACGCGACATGCGCGACCTCAGGCTCTCTCAAGGAGGCATTCATAACGGCGGTTGAAGCAGCGGCTATAAAACCTGCCGTAGGGGAAATTTCACAAGTCATACTCGGCCATCCTTAGTTTATGTAAATATATTGTTGTCGTGATGTCATTTAAGACAATGCGAGGGCGGAAAGTCTATATGCACCGCGGTATTCCGGCGGCAATTCCTCACCTTTTTCTCCCTCAGAACGCACGGGATTGGCCGATTCAAAATATTTTTGGAAATCTTTGACCATTCCTTCGAGGTTAGTGCCTTCCAGTTGTTCGGCGATGCGCTTGCGTATCGAAGAAACATAGATCTGTATTTTTTTCTGGCTGGATGGTTTTTCGCTGTCCATTGCGTCGTCATACATTTTGCGCGTCAGATATTCGCCCTTAAGGGCGATCAAAAGCGCCATCAGTTTCTTTTCCTGCGGCATTATATCGATCACAACGCCGTGCACTGAAAATTTCGCCTTATCGTATCTTTGGCGCAGGTTGGTTAGCTTGAAGGGACCATAGGTTATGGTGTCCGTTTCTTTGAAAATCTCGGACAATTTTAAGACAGGTTTGCTTGTAGGGTCAGGCGACGTCATATATACCTCTAACTACCGCCGCATCGTTTATGGCAAAACACGGAGTTTGTCAAATAAATATGGAAATTATTATTTCTACGCAACCAATTGCTTATCCAGACGCACTCCAAACTATGGATGGGCGGGTTGCGGCCATTCATGCGGGGACCGCGGACGATCTTTTGTGGTTGCTGGAACATCCCCCGCTTTACACGGCGGGTACCTCGGCCAAGGCGAAGGACCTGCTCAACCCCGCATTTCCGGTTTTCGAGGCGGGACGGGGCGGCGAATACACCTATCACGGGCCTGGTCAGCGTGTGGCTTACTTCATAACAGATTTAAAAAAACGCCAACAAGCTCCTGATATCAAAAAATATGTATGCGATTTAGAAGAAGTCATCATCCGCACGCTGGAGCATTTCGGCATCAAGGGCGAGCGGCGCATCGGGCGCATCGGTATCTGGGTCGTAACGCCCAAAGGCGAAAAGAAAATCGCGGCTATCGGCGTGCGCGTGCGCCATTGGATCACGTTGCATGGTATTTCCATCAACGTAAATCCGGACCTTTCACATTTTAATGGTATCGTCCCGTGCGGCATTTCCGAATACGGGGTCACGTCGATGTATGATCTTGGAAAAATGATTTCGATGAATGAGTTGGATGCGGTTCTTGCAGCGGAATTTGAATCCGTTTTTGGTTCAAACGCTCAATCCGCCGCCATGGGTAAAGATTGTGCCTGCACATAATCGGCGCAGAATTTGATCAGCTTTTCGATATCCACTTGTAGCTTGAGGAAGTTGTCCGACTTTTTATATGTGTCTTCGTTCATGTAAAGGCCGCGCGATACTTCGACCTGCAGGGAATTCCTGCCCGTTGCCGGGTTCGAATAGCGGCGGACCAATTCCACGCCCTTGTATGGGTCGTTTACCGAAACCTTATATCCCATGCCCTTGATGAAATCGCGCACCGCGTGCGTGAAGTGTTTATCACACGTCGTACCATCGCGATCCCCTAAAACGAAATCGGCGGCTTTGAGCGGACTGGCGCGGAATGAATTGGATTCGGATGTCGGCATCGAATGGCAATTAATATGCCAGACCTGCCCGTGTTTGTAGTGCAGGTTTTCGATAAGGTTTTCGAGCTCCGCGTGATACGGGCGATAACAATTTTCGATGCGGTGATAGACTTCCGCGGATTTGAGCGGTCGGCTGTACAGAGGCACACCGGGTTTGACGAGGCGGCGGATCAGGCCGATGCCCGCATGCGATCTGGGGGTCGGGTCGAGGTCATGCGGCCAGGCATCGGAGAGCAAATCGATATCGATGTCCTTTTCGCAACGATTGACGTCTATATATGAGCGCGGAAATTCTGCGCAGAGCAGTGTGGCACCATGCTCCGGCGCGGCAGCATATAAATCATCGACATATTTGTCTTCAGCCTTTTCCAGAACGGCGAAATCGCACGCGAAATCGAAGTCGGATGGGTACACCATCCCGCTGTGTGGGGAGTCGAATATCAACGGAATACCGTCCAAAGGTTCGGTAAGACTATAAATTCCGGTAATAGTTTTCTTGTTAAATTGGGTCATTTCTTACTATATTCAGTCACTTCGTCAGGTTCCAACGATGAACCTGACAGTATTAAGTTAATTAATTCTAAGGATACGTCAATGCACGACATCAAGGCCATACGGCAAGACCCCGCCGCTTTTGACAAGGCGATGGCCCGCCGCAAGCTTCCCGCCCAGAGCCCCGCGCTCCTGAAACTGGACGAGGAGCGCCGTACCGTGCAGACAGAACTGCAGTCCCTGCAATCGACCCGCAATGAAAAATCCAAAGAAATAGGGATGATCAAAGGCAAGGGCGGTGACGCCAACGTCCTGATGGAAGAAGTCAACGCGATCAAAGACAAGATGACCGCGCTTGAAGTGCGCGAAAAAGAACTGGCGATTCAGTTGAACGATCTTTTGTCTTCTTTGCCGAACGTACAGGCAAAAGACATCCCCGATGGTGACGGCGAAGAACAGAACGTCGAAATCCGCAAACACGGCGAACCCAAGCGTTCGAATTCCGCAAAGGAACATGACGCCATCGGTGAAGGTCTCGGTATGATGGATTTCGAAACCGCTGCCAAAACTTCAGGTTCGCGTTTTGTGTTTATGAATGGCGGCTTGGCGCGTCTGGAGCGCGCGCTGGCGCAATTCATGCTCGATACCCACACGGACGAGCACGGTTACACCGAAGTATCGCCGCCCTTGATGGTGAACGACAAAACCATGTACGGCACCGGTCAATTGCCCAAATTCAGGGATGACCAGTTCCAGACCACACGCGGCGACTGGCTGATTCCGACGTCCGAAGTGCCGCTGACGAATATCGTCGCCGAAGAGATTGTAGAAGAAGAAACATTGCCGCGCCGCTACACCGCTTTCACGCCGTGTTTCCGTCAGGAAGCGGGTGCCGCGGGCAAAGACACCAAAGGCATGATCCGCCAGCACCAGTTCTACAAGGTCGAAATGGTTTCTGTCACTTCGCCCGAGGAGAGCGAGGCGGAGCATCAGCGCATGACCGAATGCGCTGAGAATATCCTGAAAAAACTCGAACTGCCTTACCGCACGATTGTGCTTTGCACGGGCGATGCGGGTTTCGGTTCCTACAAAACCTATGACATCGAAGTCTGGCTGCCGGGACAGAACCGCTATCGCGAAATCTCGTCTTGCTCCAACTGTGGCGACTTTCAGGCCCGCCGTATGAACGCGCGTTGCCGTGCGAAGGGCGAGAAAAACACGCGCTTTGTTCATACATTGAACGGTTCTGGCGTCGCTGTAGGGCGCGCCCTTATCGCTGTTCTGGAAAATTACTACGATCCTGCCGACGGCGGGGTATTCGTTCCAAAGGTTCTTCAGCCCTATATGGGCGGGCTGGACAAGATTCTCCCGATGAATCACAATAAGGGTGCGTTGAAAAACGCGTCCTAGAAGCTTCACCCATCCGAAAGGTGCCTTGTGCCCTTCACCAAGAAAAAACAATTGCTGATCGAGCATTTGCGCAGCCAGTCCAATATCTCGGACGAGCGCGTATTGACCGCGATTGAATCCATTCCGCGCGAAAAATTCGTGTTGTTGGGATCGGAACAAGACGCGTGGAAAGATATCGCGCTGCCCATCGATGAAGGACAAACGATTTCACAACCCACAGTCGTCGCCACCATGACGCAGGCGCTGGAACTCACCGACCGTCATAAGGTGTTGGAGATAGGCACGGGGTCGGGATATCAGGCCGCGATATTGTCCAAACTTTGCCGCCGCGTTTACACGATCGAACGCCACAGGCCGCTTCTCGAAAAAGCGGAAGTGATGTTTCGTGAATTGGCTTTGCGCAACGTCACAACCATTTGCGCCGACGGTATGAAAGGCTGGCCGCGCATTCACGGCATGGATCAGCATCCGTTCGACCGCGTCATCGTTACCTGCGCCGCGCGCGAAAAGCCGCCTGCGGCTTTGATCGATCAGCTCGCCATTGGCGGCATCATGGTTATTCCCATCGGACCGCCCGGGGAACAAATGCTTCGCCGTTACAAAAAAGATTCCGAAGAAACTTATTCTTTCCGTGATGTCATGCCCGTGCGCTTCGTGCCGCTGCTGCCCGACATCGCGCCTTCGGTGAAAAAGAAAGAGGCGGAGGTCGCGTGAAAAAACTTTCCGCTATCCTCGTAACGCTTGCACTTACATCTTGTCTTACACCCACGGGTCAGCAATCACCCGCCGAAGTCGTTACATATCGGCAAGGGGGAGGGGCGGGCACGACGGGCATGCATACGGTGCTGGCGGGCGATACGGTGTATACGGTTTCGCAGGATTACAATCTTCCCCTTCGTGAAATCATTTCCATCAATCATTTGTCCGCGCCCTATCATCTGCAGCTCGGCTACCGTTTGAGATTGCCGCCGCCGAATGAATATAAAGTTCGTCCCGGCGATACGCTGAACAATGTTTCGAAGATGTTCAATGCGTCGCTTAGTGAAATCGCGCGGGCCAACAATCTGCAAGCACCATATACATTGAACAACGGACAGGTTTTACGACTTCCTGCGCCGCAACCGAAACTCGAAGAAGAATTCGCGGCCAACACTACATCGTCGTTCGACAACATGCCTCCGCTGAAAGTAGAGAGCGTGGAATCCGAAGTTCTCGCGCCTCCGCCCGGCATGCAGACGGGTACAATCACATCTGCGCCGCTGCCACCGCAAACAACGGCGGCCACAGCAGGCTATCCGCCGCAACCGACCGTGCAGCCCGCGCAGGTTCAAAAAGTCGCCGCCGTGCAGCCGCAAATCGCGCCGAAAATTCCGCCGCGCGGAAATGGAAAATTCATGCGCCCCGTGGACGGCAAAACCATTTCGGGATACGGGCCGAAAGCGGACGGGCTTCATAACGATGGTATCAACATCAAAGCACTGCGCGGCACGGCGGTACGCGCCGCGGAAAACGGCGTCGTCGCCTACACGGGTGGTGAAATGCAGGGGTACGGCAATCTTGTGCTCATCCGGCACGGTGATCGATACATGACCGCCTATGCCCATATGGACAAAATGCTGGTTAAAAAAGGCGATACGGTGAAAGTCGGACAAAGCATCGGAACCGTCGGATCGACAGGGCAGGTGGATTCACCGCAATTGCACTTTGAGATCCGCAAGGGAACCAATCCGGTCAATCCCGACAGCTATTTGTAACACTTGCACAGGCTTGTTATAAGGCTCGATGTAAAAGCTTGCATAAATATTAGCATTCCCTTATTCTATGTGCATTATGAAAAATTTGAAACTGCCTTTTTCCGATTATTTCGAAGCGCTTGCTGTTGGGCCGCAGGCAGAAACGCCGCGTCCGATGACCATGCACGAAGCTTGGGCTTTTCACGCCGAGCTGCTGGATATGCGTGAAACGCTCCGGCTTGATGATGAAAATAACGGCTGTAATCACCGGACAAGGCTTGTCAGTGGCTTGCTTGCCCAACGTAATTTTCAATCCGGTTCGGCCATTTTCCCTTTTCCCGAAGGGCATAAATGGACATTCCACAATGTTCCGTTCGGGATTGTTCAAACGGAGGAGGGGCTGGAAAATTTTGCGTTCGATCCTACACACAGCGATGTGCCGGAACTTTTGTCCGAATGCGAAAAACGATGGATCGCCGAAGGAGCAGTAGAGCAATGGTTTATGATTTGCGAAAGCCCGAAGATGCCGCGCAAGCTCGAAGCTACTTTGTTTGATCTCGTAAGACTGCACGGCTCCTTAAGCGAGCCTGCCGCTCCTCAATAATGACTAGCTATTTGGATCGAGACTGTCCCATTTGAGACGGATGACGGTTTGCTTTTGGCCTTGCTTGCGCGGTGGCTGCTCTGGAATATAGCCTGCTGCGGCCTCTTGAAATCCGATATTGCTTAAACCGCTGATCCCGATCTCTTGCAAATGTTCTTGAAAACGCGATTGTTCACGTTGTGCAAATTCATATTGGCTCCGGATATTGGCAATCGCGTTTTTTGTGCCCTCTATGATTTCACGCGATGAAGGGATGATGTTCGGCGGATTGGCCGAAAGGAAATGTGTTTGAATGAAACGCTCTGCTTTGGAAAGGATCTTTGACATCACACACCTTTTTCTTTTATTTATGCGCCTGAGCGAAAATTCTGTCCATATTTTTTCATAAAACCTTTCAGTTTCGACCAAATTCTGCGGCTTTTCAGGCTGTTGATGGGCTTTCGATACCGCTTGTTTTCGGTGGATGGGACGTTATAGTCCTTCGAAACTTATATATAAGGAGCTTCCATGTTCATTACACCCGCTCACGCGACTGGCGAAACCACCACCGCAACCACGGCCGAAATCGCCGTTCCCGCAGGCGATGCCGCTTTCACCCCGCCGAGCACTTCCAACATCATCCTGCAAAACGTGGGTATGATCGTTCTTCTGGTCGTGATGTTCTATTTCCTTTTGATCAGACCCCAGCAAAAACGTTTTAAAGAGCATAAAGAAATGCTCGACGGTTTGAAGGAAGGCGATAAGATCGTAACGTCAGGCGGCTTGCTTGGGCGCGTCGATAAAATCGTCAGCAACGAAGAAGTGATCGTAGATCTTGGTAACGGGATCAAAGTTTCGCATGTCCGTGGCATGATCCAAGGCAAGGCCGACAAGCCTGCTCCTGCAACCAAGTAATATTAAGTAAGCAGTTATGATCCAGATTCCAACTTGGAAACGCATCCTGATTATCGGCGTGGTTGTTCTGTCCGTGCTTTTTGCCGCGCCGAACTTCATACCCAAAGACAAGCAGGATGAAATTCTCGGCAAATTGCCGTCGTGGATGCCGCACAAGACGGTCAATCTGGGTCTGGATCTTCAAGGCGGCTCGCACATACTGCTTCAGGTCGATCTGGCTTCGGTGACGAAGCAGCGTTCGGACGATATTATCTCTTCGTTGCGTCCCATCCTGCGTGAAAAGAAGATCGGTTATAAACGCCTTTCTACCATCACCACGGGTGGCGTTCGGGTGCAGTTGCGCGAACTCTCCGACGCCTCGGAAGTGACCAAAGCCATTCGTGCTATGGATAGCACTCTGTCCTTGCAAACCAACGGCGATATGATCGAAGGCACGTTCTCCGAAGCCGCCATCAAAACAATTCAAGACGAAGTCATAAACCAATCGCTCGAAATCGTTCGACGCCGTATCGACGAGACGGGCACGAACGAACCGACCATTCAACGCCAAGGCGACGACCGTATCGTGGTGCAGCTGCCCGGTCTGGATAATCCGCAGCGTGTGAAAGATCTGCTCGGCAAAACGGCAAAACTTTCCTTCCATCTTGTGAATATGGATGTGGGCTCCAGCGATGTGAAAAACACCGGCGGTGACATGATCCTGCCGATGGTGGAAAGTCCCGGCGAAACGCTGGCGGTGAATCGTCAAGCCATGCTGACCGGTGATATGCTCGTTGCCGCCGCTTACGCACCTGACCAGAACGGCCAATCCGCCGTGTCTTTCCGTTTCAATCCAGTCGGCACAAAAAAATTCTGCCAGCTTTCAAAGGACAACGTAAACCGTCTCTTCGCCATCGTGCTTGACAATGAAATCATTTCCGCGCCCGTGATCCGCGAACCGATCTGCGGCGGCTCGGGCCAGATTTCAGGCTCCTTCACCGTGAAGGAAGCCAACGACCTTGCCATCCTGCTCCGCGCGGGTGCTTTGCCTGCACCGTTGGCGATCATCGAAGAGCGTACCGTGGGCCCTTCTTTGGGCGCTGACTCGATCGAAGCAGGCAAGAAGGCCGCCATTCTCGGTTTGATACTCGTCTTCATTCTGATGATCGGCTCGTACTCTTTGTTCGGTATATTCTCTTGCATCGGGATGCTCGTAAACCTCGCCATCGTGTTTGCGCTTTTGTCCGTCATGCAAGCGACGCTAACCATGCCCGGTATCGCGGGTTTGATTTTGACCGTCTGTATGTCGGTCGATGCGAACGTTCTGATTTACGAACGTATCCGGGAAGAACTGCGCGAAGGCCGTTCCGCCGTATCCGCTATCGACAACGGCTTCCGCATGGCGTTTGCGACCATTACGGATTCCAACCTCACGCACATCTTCGCCGCGATCATTTTGTTTTCACTCGGCTCGGGTGCCATTAAAGGCTTTGCCGTCACGACGATCATCGGAACGGCGGCATCATTCTTTACGGCGCTTTCGGTCGTACGTTTGATGATTATTTACTGGATGGGCAAACGCAAGCTCACCACGCTGCCGGTATAAAAGGATTACAATATGTGGACAGGCATTAAACTTATCCCCGACCATACGAAGATCGATTTTATCGGTTCGCGCTATATCGGCTTTGCCGTTACGGCGATCATGATCGTGGGGTCAATTTTTCTGCTGGCGACCAAAGGTCTGAACTACGGTATCGATTTCACGGGCGGCACGCTCATTGAAATTTCCACCGCAAAAACGCCCGATCTGGCGAGTTTACGCGAAGACCTCAATAATCTCGAGCTCGGCGATATTTCCATCCAGGAATTCGGCAATCCCAACAATCTTCTGATTCGCGTTCCCAATCAGGAAAGCGAAGATCCTGCTGTGCAAAAGGCGGCTGTGGATTCCGTGAAGGGAGAAATAGAAAAAGCCCATGCGGATGTGGATTACCGCCGCGTTGAATTCGTTGGTCCGCAGGTGGGTAAAGAATTGAAAGTGAAGGGCGTGGTAGCCGTTCTTGCCGCGATGATCGGTATCATGGCCTATGTCTGGTTCCGTTTTGAATGGCAATTCGGTGTCGCCGCCGTTGTGACCCTCGCGCACGATGTCTTCGCCGTGCTGGGTTTCATGGTGATCATGGGCCGTAGTTTCGATTTGTCGTCCTTGGCCGCGCTTTTGATGGTCGCAGGCTTTTCCATCAACGACACGGTGGTTATTTTCGACCGTATCCGCGAGATGATGCGCAAATATCGCAAAAAGCCGATGTACGAAATCGCCAACCTCGCCATCAACGACACGCTGTCGCGTACTGTGATGACGTCCTTGGTCACGCTTCTTTCTCTGGTCGCGCTCGCTGTGTTCGGCGGGGAAGTGATCCGCGGATTTACCGAAGCCCTGCTGTTCGGCTTCGTCGTGGGAACCTATTCCTCTATCTACGTTGCTTCGGCGTTGCTCTTGTATCTGGGCCTGCGTCCCGCACTTGAGGAAAAACCCTCATAAATCCGCGCCTTGGGTTGTTTTTTTGGCAAAACGCCGTTAGTTTTGGGGCGATATTCCAAAGGAGCCTTATTATGACCCGTTTTTCCAAAACCATTCTCTTGCTGGGAACCGCCATTCTCGCGCTGAACGCCTGTTCGACCAAAGGCCCCGGCGAAATCGGCTCCAAAGACGATATCGTTGTGAAGAACAACGGTTTGCCCCAAGCACAACAACAAGCGGCCGTGAAAGCCGAAGGCGAAGATTTCTCTTCCACGGTGGAACAAGCCGAAGCGATACCTACACCCGAAGTTGCGGCAGGCGAACCTTTGCCCGATACATCGCCTGCGATGGAAACGGCTGTCGCACAACATGAAGCCGCCAAAGCGCCGATCCCGTCCGATGCCGCTTCGCCCGCGGACAAATCATCCGCGCCCGTGTCCGAACCCCGTCCTCTCGACAATGTTGCGCCGACAACGCCTGTCAATGAATCCGTAACGCCTCCGCCCGCAAACGCACCGGTGACGGCAACATCGCCTTCCGTACCGACACCGACCGTTTCAGCTGCGGCGCCTGTTTATCCCGCGCCAACGCCTGCACCTGTGACAACTCCTGCACCCGCTACCGCGCCTGCACCGTCCGCGGCTTATCCATTGGATCCAAACGCGCCGTATTCGCCTAAAGCCGTCGCCGCCGCTAATGCTGCCGCTGGTGTTGCGACGCCTGTCGTTCCCGCAGCGCCGACAACCACCACAACAACGACACCTGCCGCCGTTACAGCAGGCGGAATCAATTTTGCCGATCCTGCCGTGATCCGTTCCGCCCAAGCTGCGTTGAAACAAAAAGGACTTTATAAAGGTGCGGAATCCGGAATCGTCGATACGGAATTTTTGAACGCGCTTACGATTTATCAAGCGGGCAATCAATTGCCTGTAGGCGGTATCAACGAACCCACACTGCGTTATTTGGGCGTCATTGAATAAGGGCCGCAAATCATGGATGTTACGCCGCTCGTTCCCGAAGGCCGCCAGATTATCCAAGGATATTCCGCGGGCGGATTTAAGGTGAGCGGTAAACCTTATGAAGGTCCAATCATTGTCACGCCGACCGGAACAATGCCGTGGAGCATAAACGGTTCGTTTTCGACACTGGGTGAGAATGATTTCGAAACACTGGCAGCCAACGCGAACGATCTTGATGTTGTTTTGTTGGGATCGGGGGCGAAAGGGGAGTTTTTCCCGCCCGCCTTGCGCGCCGCTCTTAAAAACCGCGGGCTTGTTGTGGAAACGATGGATACGGGCGCGGCTTGCCGCACTTATAATGTATTGATGGCCGAAGGGCGCAGGGTTGCTGCCGCACTTTTGCCGGTTTAACAAAGGAAAGAAGAAATGGAACATTTAATCGCACTCGCCTCTAGTCCCGAAGCATGGGCTTCGTTACTAACTCTGACGGTTCTCGAAATCGTGCTCGGGATCGATAACATCATTTTTATTTCTATTATTGCGGCGAAGTTACCGGCCAAACAGCAAGCAAAAGCACGCACTATAGGCCTGATGCTGGCACTCATCATGCGTATCGTTCTTCTGATGCTGATCTTCTGGATCGCACATTTGACCGCGCCGTTGTTCAGCATTCTCGGCAATGAAATTTCGTGGCGGGATATCATCCTTATCGGTGGGGGCTTGTTCCTTCTTGTTAAGGGAACGATGGAGATTCACCACACGGTGGAAGGCGCCGAAGGCGAACAGACTGTAGGCCTTAAACAGGTCACGTTCGGCGCGGTTCTCGCACAGATCGCCATTCTCGATATCGTTTTCTCGCTGGATTCCGTTATCACAGCTGTGGGTATGGCCGACGAACGGAGCATCATGGTGGCGGCTGTTATCATAGCCATCGGTGTTATGTTGTTCGCAGCGAAACCTGTGTCCGATTTCGTCAATGCACATCCGACAGTAAAGATGCTCGCGCTGTCGTTCCTGCTCCTGGTGGGTATGGCGTTGATCGCGGATGGGTTCGATGTTCATATTCCGCGCGGCTATCTCTATTTTGCGGTGGCATTCTCTCTTGGTGTCGAATGCCTCAATCTTTGGGTTAAAAAGAAATCAGATAAGAAAAAGAAGTAAAAAAAAGGCCGGATCATCCGGCCTTTTTCTTTAATACAGTGATTTATGCAGCGATTTTCATAGGCCCTTTTTCGTATAGCTCTGCCACGTAATCCCAATTGATGAGACTGTCTACGAACGCTTCTAGGTATTTAGGGCGGGCGTTGCGGTAATCGATATAGTAGGAATGTTCCCACACATCCACACCGAGAAGGGCGGTCTTGCCGAGCACGACAGGGTTTTCACCGTTAGGGGTTTTGACGATTTCCAATTTCCCCGAGGCATTGTCCATGGCAAGCCATGCCCAGCCGGAGCCGAACTGTGTTGTGCCTGCTTCGATGAATTTCTTTTTGAAACCTTCGAAACCTTCGAGGTCTTTCGTGATCTGCGCTTCGAGCTTGCCGGGCAGTTTGTTACCGCCACCGCCTTTTTTCATCCAGTGCCAGAAATGTATATGGTTGAAATGCTGGCCCAGTTGGTTGAACAGACCGGCTTTGGATTTGTCCTTGAACGCCGCGACCATCGCTTCTTCGAGGGAAAGGTTTTCAAGCCCTGTCCCCGCGATCAACTCGTTCGCCTTCGTCACATAGGCTTGGTGGTGCTTGTCGTGGTGGAATTCAAGGGTTTCCTTGGACATGTAAGGGCCCAGCGCGTCATAGGCGTAGGGCAGTTCGGGAAGGGTAAAGGCCATAACTAATATCTCCTGCTTTGCGGATTGGTTCTAAAATGCTAACGCTTAAACTATAGATTTTGTTCAGTTTCTCAAGGGGGACTAATTGTTCTATAACGCCCGCTTTCTGGCCGCCGACCTACAAAAAGCTGATCCCGATCGCTTTTTGCTTAGTCTCTTTGCGCCCGCGGATAAGAGAACGGCTGTGCAGGCGTTGTTTCTGGTCAACCATGAAATCGCCAAAACGCGGTCCGTGGTGTCCGATACACGCCTCGGGCAGATTCGTTTGCAATGGTGGCGCGACCGCATTTCCGAAATCTATGCGGGGAAGGACGGTGGACAGATTCCCGTGTTATCCATACTCGCGCCCGTTATCCACGAGAAGGGACTGCCACAGGACTTGTTCGACCAACTCACCTATGCCCGCGAATTCGATCTGGAAGATGTTCCACCCGCGTCGATCGACGGTTTGAAGAAATATGCGGCGTTCACAACCGCGCCATTGAACGCTTTGGCGCTCAAAATTCTCGGTGAAAATGCTGATGAAGATGAAATTGGCGGAATTTCAACGAATTTCGGTGTGTATGAATCGCTACGCGCGGTTCCACATATGCTCTCCCAAGGCCGCGTGATGTTGCCCGATGATCTTCTGCGCGTAAAAAACCTTTCCGCCCAAAAGATATTGGATTTCAATCATAAGAAAGAGATTGTTGAAATTATTGGGAGCATTTCAAATGCGATATCGCCGTATCGTAATCCCAAAACACGTTTCCTCAAACTTCAGGAAAGAATGGCGTGGATTTATTTGAATCGATTGAAGAAAAATAACTTTGATCTCTTTTTGCCGAAAATGCAGATAAATCCAGCGTTTTTAGAGCTGCGTCTGGCGCTGGTGCATTAGATTTCGTGCAAGAAGCTTCCGTTCTCCAAAAAATGGATGACTTGAGACACGGAGCGCTCGAGCAAAAATGAATGCGACATGCGTATCGTAATGTGATCCTTCAGGCCGTCGATTTTGGTGCTCGAAAGTGCAACGAGCCCGTCATGCACCCTGGTTTTTTTCATCACATGTAAAAAAAGCGGATATTCGTATCCGCGTGAACCGGCAATGACGCCAACCTCAAGACGGTCGGGAAGGGCGTGGTTCAGGTCGCGTCTGTAGTGGGTTGTCAGTTGCCCGCCCGCAGGGCCGAAGACGAATTTATAAAGCGCGTTTCGGTGCAGGTAATCCGCGACTTCGCTGCCGCGGAACGGCGGGGCAATAAAGACGGCGCGCCCGATTCTATCGAGTTTCGCTGTGTTAAGGGTTTGAAGACTGACAAGACAGCCCATCGAATGGGCGACGAAATGGATTTTCTCGATATTATCGGGAATAACACCATCAAGCTTTTTCGCAACAAATGCTGCACAGCTCTCGATATCGTTACGCAAAGACGGATAGGCAAGATTTAGGGTTTTATATCCCGCACGTTTGAGGCTGAATTCCAAATACGCCATGCGCAATCTGGACATGCCGATCCCGTGCAATATAACCACCAATTCTTGGCGGGATTGCGCGTTCATGCAGCTTTGGCTGCGGTGAATTGCTGCAACCAGTTGTCGATGTCATTAATGGCGCGCAAAGCGAGCATTTTTTTGCGCTCACGCCCGCGTTCTTTTCCGCGCACATGGGTGGGCTCATCGATGGGCGGGAACAGCCCGAAATTAACATTCATCGGCTGGAACGTGTCCGCGTTACCGCCGCCCGTGATGTGCGCGAGGATGGAGCCCATGGCTGTTGTGTGTGGGGGCGGCGTCATAGATACGCCCAAACGCTCGCACGCCGCGAATCTTCCTGCCATGATTCCGACGGCTGCCGACTCGACATAGCCTTCGCATCCTGTGATCTGACCTGCAAAGCGCAGACGCGGCATCGCCTTCATCTGCAGTGAACCGTTCAGCAGGCGTGGTGAGTTGATAAAGGTGTTCCGGTGCAGGCCGCCGAGACGCGCGAACTCCGCATTCTGGAGCCCGGGGATCATGCGAAACACGCGGGTCTGTTCGGCGTATTTCATTTTGGTCTGGAAGCCGACCATGTTGTAGAGCGTGCCCAGCGCATTGTCCTGACGCAGCTGGATCACGGCGTGGCAGCGGGCGTTGGTGCGCGGGTCCGTAAGGCCGACAGGCTTCATCGGGCCATAGCGTAGCGTATCTACACCACGTGACGCCATAACCTCGATCGGCATGCAGCCTTCGAAGTAGGGCGTGTTGGATTCCCATTCCTTGAATTCGGTTTTTTCAGATGCCAAAAGCTCAGCAATAAAAGCCTCATACTGTTCTTTGTTCATCGGACAGTTGATGTAATCGGAACCCGTACCCGCAGGCCCTGATTTATCGTAGCGTGACTGCATCCACGCGATATCGAAGTCGATGGAGTCCTTGTGCACGATAGGGGCTATGGCATCGAAGAAAGCGAGCTGCTCCTCGCCGCCGATGCTTTGAACCTTCTTGGCAAGCTCGACAGAGGTGAGGGGACCCGTTGCGACGATGACACTGTCCCAGTCATCGGGTGGAAATTCAATATGCTCGCGCCGTATCGATATCAGCGGATGACTCGTTAGTTTTTCTGTGACTCCTTGGGAAAATGCATCGCGGTCCACGGCCAGTGCGCCGCCCGCGGGTACGGCTGATTTATCGCCTTCGGCCATGATTAATGATCCGGCGCGTCTCATTTCTTCGTGGAGCAGCCCGACCGCGTTGTAATGCACGTCGTCGGAACGGAAAGAGTTGGAGCAGACCAACTCTGCGCACCCGTCGGTCTTGTGTGCGTCCGTCATGCGCACGCCGCGCATCTCGTGAAGGACGACAGGCACGCCCATCTGAGCCACTTGCCATGCGGCTTCGGAGCCCGCAAGGCCTGCGCCGATAATATGTACAGGTTTCAATGTCATGTCGGGTTTATCTCATTTTTTGTATGCAAAATCCAGTATCGAAAATGGCCCCAGAATACTCTTGGAGAAGCCGCAAATAATTAATAGAATGGGTGTATCGAAATATTACAGCACGAAAGACCACCATGGTTTCCCTTAAAATCATCCTCACTTCCGCGTTTTGCCTGATTCTCTCCGGAGCGGCTTTGGCGGATGCCCCTCCGATCAACAATTTTGCCAAAAAGCGCCCTGCCCAGAACGAGGCGCCGAGCGAAGCGCTGAGAAGCGCCCCGACTGCAAGGAATGACAAGGTAATCATCATTCGCAACGGCGCACCTGTGGGCGTCATCGAAAAAAACCATGCTGAGGCCGTTGTGGTGCCCACCGGATGCCGCAATGACGGCCTCGCCAATATAGGCACCGCCCCTTTACAATTCGTGCATGTGCCTTTGCCCACGGGTTGGGGCGGATTTGCCCATGAACGATTTATCGACAATGTGGAAGGCAAGGCTTCGTATGGCGGGCAGATATTCGATTTGAAGGTTGTCACTGTGTTCAAACGTGATTTCCGCCCGTTCAGCGGCGTGAGTTTCCCCATGCATATCCGTTTCGATTATGTGGCCGAAGATAAATCCCACGTGACGGTCGATGTGCCTGTGCGCGAAGGCGCGGCCAATATGGAACTGGAAAAAATCCTGTCCGTTCAAAACGCGATGATCGACCCCGAAGGGCTTTTCCCCCAAGCCAAACAATATACGGTGGCCGCGAATTGCGTGGTCATGGGTGCAAAGATGAATGAACTGGTGATGACGACGCCTATTGAAGCGTCGCCCGCGCAAATCCAGAAATTCGCACAAGGTTCGTGATCATTCGCTGAATTCCTCAATATCGGGAATGCGGGAAAAGGCGATCTTCGTGCCTACATGTCCCGCCAATGTTTTGGGCACGATGCCGAGCGATACGGCCTCGTTGTGAAATTTCTTGTTTATCTCTGCTATTGCGTTCGACAATGACTCCCGCTTGGTCATCATTTTGCGCGTTTCGGCAATTTCCGTGTTGAACAGATCGTCGGTGATCGTGCCGTCTGCCTCCAGCGAATGAAGGATGACGGATACTTTTTTCATGGTTATGCGCGCCGGCATTTGATCGGGCGTTTTGCCGAAAAATTCCAAAGTCATGGACGTCCACAAATCATCCAAATGCCCCATGAAGGTGAAAAAATCCTGCGCTGCGGGAAAGCGTGCGGCGCCTTCCCATTTGCGGCCGTCTACCATGCGCACACCCAAGGATATGGTGCCCGCGTGAAAGCCTTTGCGGCGCAATCGCATGGTGGCCTTGAAGAGGAGGCGGCGCGTCATCAACCGCGCTTTTTCAGGTACGCGCAGTTCGGGGTCGAGTACGCGCGAATGTCCGACCATGCAGGTGTTGGTTTCGATGTGCGGAATGTCATAGCCGTGTAGCCAATACCAGAATTTTTCGCCGCCTACACTGCCCCATATGCTTCGCGCCTGTTTGGGCGAGGTGTTCCAAAGATCTTCGAGCGTGAATATCTTTGCCTTGTTGAGGCGTTCTTCCATGCGGACATTGATGCCGGGCAGATCGCGCAGGGTGAGATCGAGCAAGCGGCCCGGTAAATCTTCAGGCGCGAGTAATACAAGCCCGTCAGGCTTTTGAAGATCGGTAGCAACCTTTGCGAGGAATGAGTTTGGTGCGATGCCGATGGAGCATTTTATAACGGGCCCGACATCTTTGTAGATTTGGTTCTTGATATTCTGCGCTAGCCGTTTCGCATTTTCGGGTTGTTTTTCCCGCCCCATCAAATCGCAGTGGAATTCGTCGATCGACCATTTCTTTGTGACGGGGATGTGTTTGTTTGTCGCCTCAAGAACTTTGAGATGGTAGTGGGTGTAGATGTCGTGCCGCGCGAGAACGCAGATCAGGTTCGGGCACATCTGTTTTGCTTCGTAGATTTTCGTGCCCGTTTTGACGCCATATGCTTTCGCCTCATAGCTCGCGGCGATGGCGCAGGTGCCGTCCGTCATCATCGGCACGACAGCGACCGGACGGCCGCGCAGTTCGGGATGTTCGTTTTGTTCGACGCTGGCGAAATAGCTGTTCAGATCGAGGAACAGCGTGTTCAAGCCCAGTTCTTCTGGTGTTTTCATTGTTTCGTTCCCTATTTGTTCTTTTTAGGCTCGTACCAAGGAAAAGGCAAGCAAAAAGGATGTTAGCCTTTAAAGGCGTTCGTCATAACGTCAGGGGCATAGGGTGCGGGAATGGCGGCGGCTTGTTGGACAGCTGCTGTATTATCATCACTGCGGTCTGGAGCGGGGGTAGCCGCAGTTTGCATTACAGGCGCGAGTTTCAATTCTCCCGTGCTCTTCGGTGTTACCGTCGGCGCTTCTTCCAACCGGGCCAATGCTTCGACTGGTTGGGGAAGAATGTCGACATGGTGTTTGATGATCGCGCTCAAAGGTTCCGAACGGATGAGAAGATGGCATTGCGCGACAAGGTTACAAAGTTCGGTAATCGCGCCTGATTCAAATTTTTCGGGCACCCTGTGTTTTTGTCTTCTGGGGCTTACGGCCTGCGCATCCCATGCTTCGGCCAGCTTGAACTCTGTATAGCGTGCAAATCGCCCGCCCATATATGTGGGTGCGCCATCGCGCAGCGATGTGGCTTGTTCGAGCATATTGGTTACATGTGTCAGAAAACGGTCGACATTGAGCAGGGTAAGTTTCTTGTCGATGAAGTCGTCTTCCTTCAAAGGCTCTTTGATGCTCTCCATGTCGCGGATATCGGCGGACGTTAATACTGCAAAGCTGTCGGTGATCTGATCAATATGCTGGCGGGTGATATTGTTATGCGTAACCTTGTTGATCTCGAACATAGGGAAATTTTCGTTCCCGTGGCTCAGCGTTTGCGGGAGCGGGTATCCCATGCCGAAATTTCTGAGGCGGTCGCCCATATCCGCAAGCAGGACCTTGAGGTCAGGCTTTTTACTGTTGGGCAGAAGTTGTTCCGGTTTGATAATCGCCATTCAAAACACCGCGTATGTTTTTATGTTAATAGACCGCGCCTCTATAAAAACGCAAGTAAAAAGCATAAAAAAATGAATTAATAGGTGTCTTAAGGATATGGACTTGCCACGATCAAAGGCAAATCGCCGGTTCTAAGCTCTTATCAATTAAGGGAAAAGGCGGGTGGAGCCGAGATCGGCGAGGTCGTAGGGCACGGCTTCTTGGCCCAGCGGATTGTCGGGATAGGCGTAACCGTCGAATTTCAACAGGACATTGTGGTCATACATATCCGTGCCGGAAACGCGCACGCCGATATCGCCCCATCCGTTGGTTTCGGAAGCGGCCACGACGAGGGGGCCTCTGATGCGCGATGTCTGGGATAGTAGGGCGAAGGAATTATCCTTGGCTTCGAACACTGCCATCGTGCAACCGCTCCATCCGCACCAGTAGGAATGGGGCAGATTGAACATAACGAGACCTTCGCGCAGACCGTCATTGTTGAGGTCGACGCGGACATATTCATACTGGGAATTCTTGGGGCCTTTGTTCAGGCCGAGATAGGTTTGCACGGCGGAGTGCAGTTTGGAGTCACTTGGATCAACTGCGCCTGCATACTCCGGTGTCATCGAAGTCGCTAGCTCCTCCTCGCCTGTACTGCCGCACGCAGTCAGGGAGGAGAGAGCCAGCACCGCCAGAGCGGCATAGAGAACTTTCGTTTGCACAGAGTACCCAAGGAAAAGTTTGGAAGGAACAGTACGCGAGACAACACATCGAAACTCTTGAGTCAGACTCTGGGGCGATTCCCGATTCGACCGGAGTCAAAAATGGAGTCTTTTCCACAGGGTCAAAAAGAGTATCGGAACTTTCTGGAAAGGGGTGTTTATAGACCGTTTTTGGGAATGTAGGTGCAGGTGGAAACCGACCCGTCCTTGCGGGTGATCATGGCGTCGATTCCCTTGTTCCAATAAGTGATGTCATCGTTGCCGTATTTCACGCCCGATGCTGTTTCGATGCGGTTTAACGCGTAGGTCTTTTCCTCGAAAGTCAGCTTGGCATCGGTGGGAGAATACAACGTAATCTGCGCCGGCACGTTTCCGGTGCAGGCCATGGGCTGTGGAGTCACGGGCGCCTTACGGTATTTGGTGGTGGTGCATGACACGATTATGCACAGGCTGGGGATAAGTAAGGCACAAGTTATACATTTTTTCATATTAATCTTTCCAGCGCAGAACGGGTTCACGGGCGGCTTTTACTTCGTCGAGCCGGCGGGTGGGCGCTGATTGTGGATAAGCATGAAACTTATCCACATGACCCGTTTTCACATCGGCGGCGATTTGTTTCATGACATGGATGAAGCGGTCCAGCGTGCTTTTGCTTTCCGTCTCGGTTGGTTCGATGAGCATAGCCCCCTGAACCACCAGCGGGAAGTAGACCGTCATAGGGTGCATGCCATGCTCCACGAGGGTCTTTGCAATATCAAGGGTAGTCACCCCCGACTCTTTCTGGATCTTGTCGGTGAGCAGGCATTCATGCATGCAGGGCCCCTCGAACGGAACGTTATAGTCTTGTTTCAGTTGGGAAAGAATATAGTTGGCGTTGAGCACCGCATCTTCGGAAACCTGCCGCAGGCCGTCCGCGCCATGCGACATCATGTAGGTCAACGCGCGGATATGCATGCCGAACTGGCCCTGGAAGCCTTTGATTCTGCCGCAGTGGCTTTTTCGATCCGTTTCGCTCTCAAAACGATACGAGCCGTTTTCATTCAAAACAACAGGGCTGGGTACGTATGGGGCCAATTCCTGAGTCACGCAGATCGGGCCCGAACCGGGTCCACCGCCGCCATGCGGGGTCGAGAAGGTTTTATGCAAGTTGATGTGCATTACATCCACGCCGAAATCTGCGGGTCTGATCCGGCCCACGAGGGCGTTGAAATTCGCCCCGTCACAATAGAAATAGCCGCCTGCGTCATGAAGCGCTTTTGATATTTCCAGAATTTCCCGTTCGAACAGCCCGCAGGTGTTCGGGTTGGTCACCATCATGCCTGCAACGTCATGTCCGTCACCCAGTGCTTTTTTGAATTCATCGAAAGTGACCCGTCCCGTATCACGGGTCGGAATGACTCGGATATCAAAGCCGCACATCGCGGCCGTGGCGGGATTGGTGCCGTGAGCGGAGTCAGGAACCAGCAAAACTTTTTTGTGCTTGTTGCCTTTCAATTCGTGGGCGCGAGCGATCGTCATAATGCCTGCGAGTTCGCCATGCGCGCCTGCGGCAGGCGTCAAACACACGCCGGGAAGGCCTGTCAGTTCGGCCAGCCAACCCTGCAGTTCGAACATGACTTTCAACGCGCCCTGAACGGTAGAGGCTGGTTGCAACGGGTGGACCTGGCCAAAGCCGGGAAGACGCGCGATCTTTTCATTCAGGCGCGGGTTGTGTTTCATCGTGCAGGAACCGAGCGGGAAGAAGCCGCTGTCGATGGAATAGTTCTTCGTGGACAGGCGCACAAAGTGGCGCAGGGCTTCGGGCTCCGTTACCTGCGGCAAGCCGATCTTGTCACGTGCCTTTGCGCCCGTGCGCGAAGCAGTGCCCTTTGGTTTGGGAAGGTCTACACCGGGGTGATCGGAACGACCCTTTTCCCAGAGCAGGTTTTCGTCGTAATTCAGGCCTCTGGTTTGTTCCATCTTGGGGGCGTCCGTGTTTTCGTTGGCGGGCGGTTTTAATGCTGCGTTTGTCGAGGGAGCGTTCATGCGAGCACCTCCGAAAGAGCTTTGGTGAAGGCGGCGATGTCTTCGTCGGATGTGACTTCAGTGGCCGCGACAACGATCTTGTCCTTGCCGCTGGGGTAGCCCGCGATGATGCCTTTGTCCGCCAATTGCTGCACGGTTTTCGCGGCGTCTTTCGATACCGTGATCGTGAATTCGTTGAAGAAGGTTTTGTTGTCAACCGTCACGCCTTTGACCTTGGCCAAAGCATCGGCCAAAGCGCAGGCCTTTTCGTGGTTAAGAACGGCCAGTTGTTTAAACCCGTCTTCGCCAAGCAAGGACATATGAACCGTAAAGGCGAGGGCGCAGAGCCCTTGGTTGGTGCAGATGTTCGAGGTCGCCTTTTCGCGGCGGATATGTTGTTCGCGGGTGGAGAGTGTAAGCACGAATCCGCGTTTGCCGTCGGCATCCACTGTCTGGCCGCAAAGCCTTCCCGGCATTTGGCGGATGAATTTTTCGCGGCAGGCGAAGAAGCCCAGATGCGGGCCGCCGAACGACATGGCAACACCGATGGATTGCGCTTCGCCGCATACGATGTCGGCTTCGACAGGTGCGGGGAGCAGGCCCAAGGACAGGATTTCGTTGGTGACGACGACCAGCAAGGCGCCGTATTCGTCGCATTTTTTGCGCCAGTCTGCATAAGTGTGGACATTTCCGAAGAAGTCGGGGGATTGGACAATCACGCAGGCGGTCTTGTCGTCGAGCTTGCCTTCGTGGCCGCCATGTTCCGCGCCGATATTGTTCAGGTAGGAATTCAGCACTTCGTGGTAATGGGGGTGGATGGCGGAGCCATAGACCACTTTGTTGCGCTTGGTGATGCGCATCGCCATCAGTGCAGCTTCGGCCATCGCGGTTGCGCCGTCATACAGCGAGGCGTTGGCGACTTCCTGGCCCGTCAGAAGCGCAATGAAGCTTTGATATTCGAAAAGATATTGCAGCGTGCCTTGGGCGATTTCTGGCTGGTAGGGCGTGTAGGCTGTCAGAAACTCGCTGCGCTGGATGATGTAATCAACCGTGCTCGGCACGTGGTGGAAATAACATCCCGCGCCGAGGAAGAACGGGCCTTGCGATGCGGCCTGGTTCTGATTGGCATAGCCGGAGAGTTTGCGCTCTATCTCCAATTCGCCCATATGCAGGGGAAGATTGGGCAGTTCTTTGCGGACTGCGGCGGCAGGCACATCTTTGAACAGCTCATCGACGGATTTCGCACCGATTTGCTGCAACATTTCTTTTCTGTTTTGTGCAGTGAGTGGCAGATAACGCATATGGGTTACTCCTAGCTTAGGCTGTCGGTAAATTTGGCGTAAGAAGCCTGGTCCATCAGGCCTTCGGCTTCGGCGGGATTGTTCATCTTCACCTTCACGATCCAGCCTTTGTCGATGTCTTCTTTCAGATCGTCGAGATTGTCCTGCAGATTGTCGTTCACGGAAACGATTTCGCCCGATACGGGGGTGTAGATTTCTGAAGCGGCTTTAACACTTTCAACGACGGCGAAATTATCACCTTTTTTAACCTGACGGCCTGTTTCGGGGAGTTCGAGGTAGACGAGGTCACCCAGCGCATGGCGTGCGTAGGTGGTTATACCTATCCATGCCGTGTCGCCTTCGACTTTGATCCATTCGTGATCGTTGGTGTATTTAACAGCACTCATTTCGAACTCCTTTTGGTTTTGGGCGGCACGAAGGGCAGGCTCGCGATAACGGCAGCGATATCCCGGCCGCGCACGCGCACCAGAACTTCATCACCTACTTTTCCAAGCTTGGGATCAATGTAGCCCTGTCCGATAGAAGCGTTCAAGGTCGGAGAGAACCCACCCGAGGTTAAATCCCCAATTTTCTGCCCGTTTTGCAGGAATATCTCGGCCCCTTCGCGCGCCACGCCGCGATTCGTGAGCTTTACGCCGACCCGCATGCGCGGCGCGCCGTCTTCAAGGTGTTTTTTGACGGTTTTTTCGCCGATATAGCCTGAACGGTGTTTGTCTTTGCCCATGATCCATACGAGGTCGGCCTCAACAGGCGATGTGTCGGCGTTGATGTCGTGCCCATAGAGAGGATAGCCCATCTCCAGACGAAGGCTGTCGCGCGCGGCGAGACCGATCGGTCGGACATCGGGGTGGGCAAGGAACTGCGCCCATACCACCGCAGCATTTTTGTTCGGAACGCTGATTTCAAAACCGTCTTCACCTGTGTAGCCGAGGCGTGAGATGAAGAACTCGCCGCTTTCCATGTAGCGCATGTATCCCAGATTTGTTGCATCGATTTTCAAGACATCGCGCAGCACTTGTTCGGCGAGAGGGCCTTGAATGGCGAGGAGGGAGCGGTCATCGAGATGGTCGAACTTTACGCCGTCGGGAAGGTTTTGTTGAATCCACCCGATGTCCTTGTCCTTGCATCCCGCGTTGATGACGGCAAAAAATTTATCGTCGGAAAGACGGGTGATGATCAGGTCATCGACCATGCCGCCTTCGGCGTTTGTGAGGACCGTGTATTTTGCCACGCCTGACCCGAGTTTGCTGATGGCGGAGGGGGTGAGCTTTTCCCAAAGTGCCGCGGCGTCTGCGCCCTGAACCGTGATTTGACCCATGTGCGATACATCGAAAATCCCGCATTTTTCGCGCGTCCAGTTATGCTCCGCCATGACCCCATTTTCATACTGTATGGGCATATCGTAGCCTGCGAATTCGGCCATTTTGGCCTTTAAGGCTATGTGAGAATCATGCAAAGGGGTAATTTTCATAGCGCATCATCCTTGCCTTTTTACGGGCATTTCCTATATGGTTTATTGTGATTAGAAATTCATACTAATAGGAGAGATGAAAATGTCCACCGATACAAAGAAGCCAGACACAGACAAAAAAGACCAAGGCACCAAAAAAGACAGCCATGGCGGCGGTTGCGGTTGCGGTCACAGCCACTGAGCTGAAATTTTAAGAATTCAAAACCCCGCGAAAGCGGGGTTTTTTCATGGAACGTGTTTTCTTCCCCGTCGTTGGTGGTCGGCAATATTACCAATTTATGGAGAAAATTATGATTAACCGCAAAAATGCTATTCTTTTAGGAATTACCGGCATCGTCCTGATTGCTTTAACGGCAGGGGCGAGCGCCTACATCGTCACCAAATCCATGGACGACGATAAAGTCGTCACGGAAACATCCCATACCGAAACCATAAAATGGAATGAACAGCGTGCGGCGGTACAACCCCAGCCGCAAGCACAACCTGCGAAGCCAGCCTGTGATGACGGCAATATCGTCGGCACAGTTGTCGGCGGTGTCGGCGGCGGTGTGGTCGGAAGCCAGATCGGTTCGGGTAGCGGTCAAACTGCGGCCACTATCGGCGGTGCCATTGGCGGCGCGGTTCTGGGCAAAGAATTTATTCCGACAGAGAACGTTACCTGCGCGGATTAGAAATAAGGAACCCCGCTTAATGGCGGGGTTTTTCTTTTACATGGGTGGGCCGTCTTTTCCAGGAAGAATTAAATTCAAGCTGCCTGAATTCCCCACCAAACGATCTCTGCTCAAGCCATCTATCATTGCCTGCTCTTTTGCTTCCTCCCAAACTGCATTTCGTACATAGGGCGACCAGAAAAACACACCCGTCTGACGAATTTTGAAATGTCCACGCACCAGAGATGTTGCCATTGTACGCGCGGCTTCCTCATCTGACATATTCTCATTTTTATTGAGGATGCGAGATAGATCAAATCTGATAGCGTTGACCGGCATTTTTTCAGGAACGCCTTTGGCGCGGCGGCCCTTGTTGATTTTGGAATAATCGTTTTCATCTTCACTGACCTGCAAGATCGGTGAGCGGCTGTTCATCAGCAGTAAAATGCATAGTGCTGCGTCCGCCGAATAGGAATCAAGCCGTTGGCCGTCCTGTGGAATGGTGCGCTCTTGCATAAAGCCGCCCATTAATTCATGGTATTTTTCGTTGGCAAAGCGTATGCCTTTTTCTGAAATTATGAATGTTTGGGAAGTTTTTTCAAACATCGGGGTGTGATTAGAATCTGGGTACGACATAACTTTCGAAACAATTATGTGATCCTTTTTATCTTCGAATAACCAACCAATGCGTCCGGAGTTGTCACTGGGAGCATACTCAATCCATGTTATTGGATATGGAGGTTTGGCAAATTTGAATCCCTTTAACAGCGTGTCCGAGGGGGTTTTCGCCATTTTCTGAATGGCATCTGCGACATTGTCATCTATGTTAAAGCGCATTGCCTTTTTGATATTGTCAGCAATCGGTGCCAAATCATTGGCAAACATCATGACGATGCTCGCCATGTGAGAGAGGCCGTTTCGGCCGTGTCCAGCGCTCAGGCTTTTCCCCATGAACTCGGTTGTCAGTCCGCTGTGCATTTTTGCAGGCTTTGTGCGGTAGTTGTGCACTATTTCCGTAATGGCTTCAGATAAAAACATATTATACCCTTTATGGCCGCCTGCATAAGCCAATCTATCTATTATGTCAATATTTTTTGAGGCTAGGCAGGCACCCCGTATAAATCGTAATCATCGGCGTCTTCGATGGTGGCCCTGATGATGTCGCCTTGTTTTAAGTGGCCGGCATCGCGCAGGAATACCTTGCCGTCGATTTCGGGGGCGTCGCCTTCGGAGCGCGCATCGGCGCCGCCATCTTCACCGATTTCATCGATAATGACGTTGATGGTTTTGCCGACTTTTTGTTGAAGCTTTGCCGCGCTGATCTTCTGTTGAACGGCCATGAAACGTTCGAAGCGTTCTTCTTTCACTTCCTGCGGGATCTGTAATTCGATCTCGTTCGATTTCGCGCCGGAAACAGGTTCGTATTTGAACGCGCCGACGCGGTCGAGTTGCACATCTTCCAGCCAATCCATCATGAATTGGAAATGTTCTTCCGTTTCGCCGGGGTGGCCTACGATGAAGGATGAGCGAATGGTGAGGTCAGGACACATTGCGCGCCAGTTGCGAATGCGTTCTACCGTTTTTTCCTGATGCGCGGGACGGCGCATGAGTTTCAACACTTCGGGGTGCGCGTGCTGGAACGGTATGTCGATGTAGGGCAGGATTTTGCGTTCATTCATAAGCGGAATGACTTTGTCCACATGCGGGTAGGGATAGACGTAGTGCATACGC
Source organism: Micavibrio sp. UBA7689 (assembly GCA_002482805.1). Lineage (GTDB taxonomy): Bacteria > Pseudomonadota > Alphaproteobacteria > Micavibrionales > Micavibrionaceae > Micavibrio_A. The sequence goes on from DLGR01000037.1 coordinate 26,878, forward strand.
ACCCAGATGCCCAGTTCGCCAAGCGCTTCGCACATGTCCTGAAACTTCGTGGCCCAGCGTTTGCCTTTCCATCCGAATTCCTGATATTTCAGATCGACGCCATACGCAGAAGTATCTTGTGAAATCACGAGAATTTCTTTTACGCCGGCCTTCGCCAGATTTTCCGCTTCGGCAATCACGTGGTGGATCGGGCGCGATACGAGGTCGCCGCGCAAAGACGGGATGATGCAGAAGGTGCAGCGGTTGTTGCAGCCTTCGGAAATTTTCAGGTACGCGTAATGGCGCGGCGTTAATTTCAAGCCTTCGGCGGGCACCAAATCCATAAACGGATCGTGCAGAGGCGGCACGGCATCGTGCACGGCATTCACCACCTGTTCGTATTGGTGCGCGCCCGTCACCGCGAGCACATCGGGGAATTTGTTCATGATGAGTTCGGGTTCTTTGCCCATGCAGCCCGTCACGATCACGCGGCCGTTTTGTTTCATCGCCGTGCCGATGGCATCGAGCGATTCTTCCTTGGCGGAATCCAGAAAGCCGCATGTGTTCACGATCACGACATCGGCGTCGTTGTATTGGCCCGAGAGTTCGTAACCTTCCGAGCGGAGCTGTGTCAGGATGCGTTCGGAATCCACCAGCGCCTTGGGGCAACCCAAGGAGATCATGCCGATTTTCGGTGCTGTTTTGACTGCTTCTTTCATCGGGCGGGACCATACAGGATTTGACGTTCGAAGGGGAAGGAAATTGTTGGTATCGGGCCAGTTTATGGGCTTTTTTGACGTCTTTCAGAAACCTTGCCTGCGCGATCATCCATGCCTTGAGGTATTGGTCGAGCCTGTATTTAGGGTCGGTGATAAAGGCGTTGCGGGCAGCTCGGGCCTTGCCATCAGTGGTGCGCGGGCCGGTGGATTTTTGCCAAGGTTGCCAGTTTCGTATCTTTGCCGCCTGCGCGGCACGTTGTTCGGGGGTCCATGTACGGCCTTTGCGCCGTGGGGGATTTAATAGTTCGTTTTGTGGATTTTTTTCAACCGTGCCGGATTTCCCAATGATTTCAACGGGGGGCGTTTGGCGGGTGGGGGAGGTTTGAGGCATGGCCTATAATAGGATTTATTTCCTATAATGTCAAGGTTTATGTACAAGGAACCCGACTCACGAACGGGAGGTTGGCAATGGGTAGCCATTAGAAAACAACAACCGAGGAGACCATCATGTCAACCAGCACGGAAATACCCAAAGACATTCATGTGGCCCTGAAACAGGGAAACCAACATCATCTGGGCCGCATCGCCATCCTGACCACGGACGGCACGGAAGACACAGAGTTTTTCTATCCGTATTACAGCTTCCTTGAAAAAGGATATGACGTGGACGTTCTGACGCCCGACGGCGGTGCGTTGAAATGCAAGAACGGCGCAGGGCTTTCCGACACGAAAGCATTGAACAGTGCTACGCCCGATAATTATGCGTTGCTGTACATACCCGGCGGCAAAGCGCCGTCGAAATTGAAAAAGAACGACGAATCCGTGAAATTCGTGCGCGATTTCTGCCTGACGGGTAAGCCCGTTGCATCCATCTGTCACGGTGCGCAATTGCTCGCCGCCGCGGGTGTCATCAAAGGCCGCAACATCGCCGCATGGCCCGCCGTGCAAAAAGAAATCCAGAAAGCGGGCGGGTTCTTCGTCAACCGTTCATCGGTTCGCGACGGACAATTCATCACGGCACGCTGGCCGGGAGATTTGCCCGCGTTTATGATCGCCGTTTCCCAAGAGCTGGAATTCAAAGGCGAAGTCCATAAGCTCGTGGCGTAATTAACCTATTCAATCATGCGAGAAGCCGCGGAAACGCGGCTTTTTTGCTGTTTTTCTTGCAGGGTTTCGTAAAATGCCCTAGAAGATGCCATGAGTAAATTTTCCCCTACGCCCCGCCAGATTTTCGATGTTGTTTCGCAAGTGACCGGCATTGCGCCGGAAGAGTTGCGCAGTGAAAGCGCAGACGAAAAGGTCAAGCGCGCGCAGGACTGGACATTCTTTTTCAGCCGCATCTGGACGAGCGCGACCGACGAGAAAATTGGCGAAGCGACAGGCATTGCCGCAAGCAAGGAAAGAATTGTTGCGGGTATCAGCGAAGCGACAAAAATTCTGTATTCCAATGTGGATTATGTGCGTGAGGCTTTGCAATTCTCCCGCAGCGCTTCTGACGATTTCGTTTATAACCGGTTACGCATGGATGACAAAACGCCCGACAAGGTGTGTCAGGCTTTCATGGATGCGAATATGGGATACAGGCCTGTAAGACACGGCCCTTATGCGGAGACTCTGTTGTTGTTCGGACGCGGTTTGATACGTGTCGATGATAACAGGCTTGAACCGCTCATCACCATCAAGCGGAACGCGGTGAATATCGCGGCCCGTTGGGCAGAAATGCGCGAGCCGTAATTATTATTCGGTGGTGGTTTCTTCCCAGCCGCCGCCGAGAGCCTTATACAAATCCACGGCCGCCGCAAGGCGGTCGTTTTTCGTCTGGATGTAGTTGCTTTCGACCGCGAGCATGACTTGACGGTTGTCCAGCAGCGTCTGGAAGTCGATCGAGCCGACATCATATTGTTGTTTGGCCAGATCATAGGCCTTGCGGGATTCATTGAGCGCGGTTTCCAGAGAGGTTTCGCGTTTTTGCGCGGCGCGTTCATTGGCGATGGCGTCTTCTACATCCTTGAACGATACCAGAACCGTTTTGCGGTAGTTTTCGATCAATTCATCTTTGCGCGCTTTGGTGAAGGCGAGATTTCCTTCTAGCAAGCCGCCCTTGAATATGGGCGCGGTGATAGCGGAGGCCAAAGCCAGCGCCGTCGTTGCAGGATCGCCCAGCGGAGACGCGGCCACAGACCAATCAAGGCCCAGCGTCACTTGCGGGAAGAAGGCGGCGCGCGCGGCGCCGATATCGGCATTCGCGGCGATCAGATCCGATTCCACGCTGCGGATATCAGGACGGCGTTCCAATAATGTCGAGGGTTGGCCCGGCGCTATTACAGGTACGGGAAGCGAGCGGAGTTCTTTCGCGGTCACGACCAGATTTTGCGGCGGTTTGCCCACCAGCACCGCGAGCGCAGAGCGGGCAACTTTCAAATCACGTTCCACAAGGGCGCGGTCGGCTTCGGTGGTTGCCAGATCGGTTTTTTGCTGGGACACATCGAGGAGTGTGGTGGCGCCTGCATCATAGCGGGCCTGAACGATGCGGAGCAGTTCTTTCGCGCTTTCCAAATTCTGATCGGCGATTTTCAAACGCTCTTCGAGATTGAGAACATTGAAATAGCCTTTGGCGACATCGGACATGACAACGAGGGCCGTGGCATCGCGGGAGAATTGCGCGGAATCCAGATCGCTTTCGGCGGCTTCGATTTCGGCGGCGTTCATGCCGAAGAGATCGAGTTCATAACCGACGGAAAGGCCGACATCGCCGCCTACGTCATTGGTGTCGCGCGTGTCGGGATTGTTGATCCTGTCATAACCGACCGAGCCGCCGGCATCCACGGATGGAAGACGGGAGGCACCTGTGGCGCGAAGCAGGCCGCGGGCCTGTTCGATACGCGCAACCGATGCGCCGAGATCGTTGTTTTTGGCCAATGCCTCATCCATCAACGCGTTCAATTCCGCGCTCTGGAAGTTTTTCCACCAGTCCTTGGCGATGACGGTCGGGTTCGACGCATCGGACTCGCTCCACGCGGCGGGGGTTTCCGTCACGGGGCGTTCGTAATTGGGGACGAGGGAGCAGCCCGACAGCAGGGCGGCGAGAAGGGCGGAGGTGATAAATTTATTGTGTTTCATCAATATGTTCCAAATGGTCAGGACCTGTATCTGGCATAGAATACACCAAAACGTCCACATTCAAATAGACCGTTCGGTCAAAAATCCAGTGGCGTGGTGTTTTTTATACGGGACAAGCCGCCAAAACCTTTCAGATGTTAAGCGCTTTTTCCAGATGATGGCGGGTGATGCCGAAGCGGGCCTTCGTGTCCGCGATTTTGGCCAAAAGGGCGGGGGGCTTGGCCTTCGCCTTGGGGTTGCGGGTCCCGACGATCATGACGTTTTTGGCCGTGTGTTCGCCCGAGATGAATTCAAACACTTTCACCGAATAACCGAAATATTCGAGGATCAACGCGCGCAGACCATCCGTGACCATTTCGGCCTGACGCTCCATGAAGATGCCGTGGCGCGTGATGAATTCCAGATCGCCCTGGTTGGCTTTTTCCATTTCATTCCTGATTTGCTTGTGACAGCAGGGTGCGACGACGATGAGTTCCGCATTCGCGGCGATGCCTTTGGCGAGGGCATCATCCGTAGCCGTATCACAGGCGTGCAGGGCGATGAGGATGTTCGCGTTTGAAGCATCGTAGTTTTCAATCGTGCCTTGTTGGAATTTCAAACCGTCAAAGCCCGATTTTGCCGCGATTTTAGTGCACAGATCCACCATATCCGTTCTGTATTCCACGCCTGTTACTGTGGGGTTATGCCCTTGTGCGGCGAGATAATCGTAAAGCGCGAAAGTGAGGTAGCCTTTGCCCGAGCCCATATCGACGATGTTTTTGATTTTATCCTGCGGGATATCGCGCACAAGGCCCGATAATATTTCCACGTATTTGTCGATCTGGCGGAATTTATCCTGCGACGATTTCAAAACATTGCCCGAAGCGTCGGTCACGCCGAGATCATGCAGATAGGGTTTTTTTGCAACCACGCGGTTTTTGGCGCGGTCGTGTTCGGTGGAAGGTATTTCCGTTACGGTGGGTTCCGATTTCCGCAGTTTGTTTTTATCGAAGGCGAGATCGAATTCCGTGGTGAATAGATTTGCAGCGTGGAAATCCGCACCGAGGTATTTTTTGATAATGCCAAGGCCTTCGTTGAAATCGTAATTCTTCGCGATGTCTTTGGTTTTGTGCGTGTAGGTGAAGCCGAGTTTTTCGATCCGTTTCACCACGATTTTTTTGACGGTGATTTTTTTGAGGTCTTCCGCGCCCGTGTAATGGCCGAGCGTGAGTTTGGCAAAGGTGCCGTCTTTGAGGCTTTGCGCGGCGAGATCGATAAATTCGGCGGTTTTGGACATGCGCGGTTTATACACCAAATGTCGCCTTGTACGAAAGTCTAAACCCCGATAGTTTGGGTTTAAAGGCTGGTAAAACTTTGGTATTAGACGCTCTCATCCCCTTTCTTATCACCTGTATGCTGATCGAGTTAACGCCTGGTCCGAACATGACCTATATCGCGCTGGTCAGTTCCATGCACGGGCGCAAAGCCGGATTTTCTATTGTCGCGGGTGTGGCGTGCGGGTTGTTTCTAATAGGCCTGATAGCACTGGGCGGTGCTTCGCTGATTTTGCAAAATGCAGGTTTGTATGAGGCGCTGCGATGGGGCGGCGTTTTGTATCTTTTATGGCTGGCCTATGATCTTTGGCGAAACACGGATGAGCCCGAGAATGTCCGGAATGCAGGCCGCCGTTATTTTACCCGCGGGTTTGTGACCAATATCCTTAACCCCAAGGCGATTATTTTCTACGTCACTGTGTTTCCGTCTTATGTCACGCGCGATGGGAATTTGTGGATGCATTTTCTTCCCATGATCGCATTGTATGTGGCGGTGGCCACTGCCATACATACAGCGCTTGTTGTATTCGGGGCAAAATTGGAACCGTTTTTCAACGACAAGCGCCGCGAAAAACAATCACGCATATTTTTTACCGTCGCCCTGATAGTTGTGGCGGTATGGTTCGGGTTTGCCACCGCAAGGTGATCAGCTTTCATAAGCTTCCTTGAGTTTTTCGATATCCAGTTTTTCCATGGTCAGGACGGCGGCCATCACCTTGTCGCGTTTGGCGGCGACTTCATCACGCATCATGTCGGCTATAATCGAAGGTGTTACCTGCCATGACACGCCGAATTTGTCTTCGAGCCAGCCGCATTGGCCGGGTTTTCCGCCTTCGGACAATTTTTCCCAAAGACGGTCCACTTCTTTTTGTGTGTCGCAATTTATGCGCAAAGAAATGGCGGGGCAAAATTTGAAATCAGCGCCGCCGTTCAATGCCATGAATTCCTGCCCTTCGATTTCAAAGATGATGAGCATGACCGAACCTGTTTTGCCGTGAGGGTTGGTATCGCCATAGGGTACGATATCCTTGATCCGCGCATTTTTGAAAATGGAGATGTAATGATTGACCGCTTCTTCGGCCCGGCCATTGAACCATAAACAGGGGCTGATTTTTTCCAAGACATAAACTCCTTTATAACCAATTCAACGATTTGAAAGGCTTTTTGTTCCTTCAAGGTTTGGCGATGTTCCAGAGCATTTTATGTATCAGGCGCATGGAATCGGCGATCACGCTGCTCCGTATAATCACGCCGCCGATCGGTTCCACCGCCGTATAGATCATCACCGTATCGCCGCAGATTTCCAATTCCGCGTGGAAGGGGAATTCTTTGTCCGGAATAAAACGCGATTCCCGCAAATTTTCAGGAGAATTCATCCAGTGTTTTTCTTTCCTGCTGCTTTCCGGCGCGATTGGTTTGAACCAGCATTTGAGACGTTTGCGCCGTTCGATGAAATCGCGCTGCCAGTCGGAATAGACAAGCTTTGTTTTCGCGCCGTTACCGATGGCCAGCAAATGGCCGCGATCGCCTTCGCGCGGTGTACTGCGGATGGTCAGAAGCATCTGGTCGTATGCTTTACGCAGGCCTTCATAGCCGTGATAAAATTGAGAATCCATGATGCCTTCGCGTTCTGTCAGGCGCGAGAGCATCGGCATGGCGGCGCGCATATCATCCAGCAACAATTCCTGTTTTGCCACGATATCTTCGGGACGAGACGCGACATAGACGAAGCGTTTGTCGTGTTTCCTGCGCGCGATGTAACCCATCGAGATGAGCCGTTTGAGCGAAAGATCTATCGAAGATCTGTTGAAAGTGGTTTTTTTCACCAGTTCGTGGACGTAGTTGCCCGCCGGTTGGGCCAGACAAGTGGTATAAACCGCGATATCTATTTTTTTAAGGCCCGCACGGGCCAATGTTTGCAGGGCATCTGAAGCCATTGTGATAAAATAACATAAAAAATGTTATTTTTACATTAAGTTCAGATATCTGTACAAACCATTTCCATATTTAAAACATTGGAAAGAGGGTTTGATATGTCCAAGAATTCATTACGTTTTGCTATGGCCGCCGCGGCCACAGCTTTGACCGCACAGCTTACAACAGAGAGTGCGTTCGCACAGGAAGCGGAACAACAACCATTGGTGTCGGGTACGGCGCGTCTTCACGCCGCGACGCTGGCCGACGGGGATATCAAATTCACGGAATTGCCGGAGCTCAGCGCGAATTTCCACATAAGCGAGCGTTTGTCGCTGGCCACGTCCGTCAATCTGATCGCGCCCGCAGGGGAAAACGCGCTCACGGATTTCGGTTCCACCGATCCGCGCATCGATGATTTTTTTCTGCGCTATACCGACGGCGATGTGACGGTTAATGCCGGTCAACTCGAATTCCTGATGGACCGTTCGTTCGGTGAAGTGTGGACGGCATCTGGTGTGGGATATATTGCGCCGCAGATTATCGATGAATCATCGTTCGCCCAGCATGCGGTGGCGCGTGTTGTCGGTGCACAGGTGGAATATAGCCGCGATATTGGCGGCGGCAACGCGCTTTATATGTCCGCAGGTGCGGGCAAGCAAAGCGGCGGTGATCCGCTCCAGCACATGGCAATGGCGCGTCTGACGCATTCTTTCGAAAGCGGCGCAACGCTGGGCGGCACGATCCAGCATATGAGCCGCGATGCAGGCGGCGCGGTGAACGAGCAGGGGTTGTTCGCTATTGCGCAAGCCTCCATGCCGATCAACGAACAGTTCGGTTTGCGCGGTGATGTAGAGCTCGGTGCGATTTCGAATGTCGGCGGTGTGCGCGGCGAAGACGGCACGTTCACGGNNCACAGTGCGCGGTTTTATCGACTGGAAACCCACGGAACAATTTTCGGGATATCTGGGCATCGGCGCTTTCCGCGAAGCTTCGGGCGCACGCTATGAAGCAATCGAGGGCGGCGTGGCGTACAGGTTGCGCGACAACATCACCATCCATGGCGGTGCGGGCTATGCCAACGACGGTTGGGCGCGGGGCGTATCCACCATGGCCGGGCTTACGGTCGGCTTTTAAGGCGGGTTTAAGGGATAAAAAGGCGGTAAAAACGCGGGCTTTGGCGGTGTTGCCAAGGTCCGCCTACTGCTTTATAAACCCCATTCCAACCCTATGCGGACAGGTGGCAGAGTGGTTGATTGTACCGCACTCGAAATGTGACTACACCAAAACCAAACATCAAAAACCTGAATCAAATCAGCCGTTTAAGAATTTTAATCTTTCCAGATTATACTTACACATGTCTTACACACTTTTTGACATGGCCGGAGGTATCTGATGGAAACAGAAACGCACAGCCTTTTGGATGGCAAAGTACAGCTATACAAACGCGACAACAGCCGCTTTTGGCAATGTTCCACATACATGCGTGGACGCAATCACCGCGCCTCTACCAAAGAGGAAAGTCTTACCTTTGCGAAAGACTTTGCCCAGCAATGGTACATGGCCATGTACCTTGGGGCACAGCAGATGAAACAGGAAAGCCGCGTGAGCGAAATGGTACTTAAATTTGTACCTCAAACCCTGCACCAACCTAAAATCTCTACAGCACCAGCAAGGAAAGCCTCTGGCCCTACGTTCAGGGAAGCCGCAGAAAAATTCCTTAAGGAATACGCCATCATAACGAAGGGCGAACGGAGTGAGAAATACGCCAAAGGCCACGAGTTGAAGGCGAACGCGCATTTGCTTCCGTACTTTGGCGATATGCCTGTTTCCTCGATCAACGCCGGAACGGTGCAGGAATACAGGGCGCATCGTCAAACAGTAGGGCATAAAGGAAAGACTCCTAGCAGAGCAACACTCCACACCGAAACAGTCACCCTTAGACTGATTTTAAAAACAGCACAAAGATACGGCTGGATAGAAGCCGTACCCGATATATCACCGCCTTATAAAACTTCCGGCAAAGTGAAACACCGCGCTTGGTTTTCACCGGAAGAATACAAAACATTATACGAAGCCACTCGTGTCAAATCACAAGCCCCATCACGCTACCAAGAACTTTGGGAAGATTTCCATGACTACGTTCTGTTTATGGCCAACACTGGCCTAAGACCGGATGAAGCCGCACGGCTTCAGTATAGGGACGTTACAACCGTGACGGACCTTGATTCAGGCGAACGCCTCTTAGAAATTGAAGTGCGCGGAAAGCGCGGCGTTGGATACTGCAAGAGTATGAAGGGGGCTATACAGCCTTACCAGCGAATGCAGAAACGCCATGAAGGAAAACCTACCGACCTTATCTTTGGAAAGACACCTACCAACCAGATGAACAGTATCTTGGAAGAAATTGGACTCAAAAACGATAGGGACGGAAATGTCAGAACGGCCTACAGCCTTCGACATACCTACATCTGTCTCCGATTGATGGAGGGGGCGGACATTTACCAGATAGCCAAGAACTGCCGGACCAGCGTTGAAATGATCGAAAAATTCTATGCCTCACACCTCAAAAACACACTGGATGCTTCGGCTATTAACGTAAAGAAATCAAAGAAGAAGCCGAAAAAGGACTAATTATTTGGGGACCGCGTTTTCACTTGAAAAGCGGCCCTACGGTCCTTATAAATTCCCTCTATTGCGGACAGGTGGCAGAGCGGTTGATTGTACTGCACTCGAAATGCAGCATGGGTGAATAATCCATCGGGGGTTCAAATCCCCCCCTGTCCGCCATTTTTATCTCGAAACTCCCCCGAATCCAATTGCGGCTAAAAATTTGTTCTGAACATCCATCATACTTGATGCAGACGTGTCGAACACAAGTTGCTCAAGACTAGCCTTATGAAAGATTCCTTTTCTGGGATTGAGAGCGGCGATCTGTTTGATTTGTGAACTGCCTGAAGCGTAATCCAAAAATGCGTAAGTTAAAAGTTGTCGATAATCGGTAGCTCGAAAAGCGCGATCAACCGATTTTACCTCTATCAAAGTTTCCTTTACTAGAACATCACCATGCGATTGAGCTAACGCACCACAACCCTTAAATACAGGGTCAAATACGGGTGTGGTTAAAGGGCCTATGTGCTGGATCATAAAATCAAGTCGATCTGCCAGCCTTTCAGCAAACTTGGTTTCAGAGATATTCATAGGAGCATCGTCTATTTCCACTCGTGGGATAGATGCTAACCTCGATTTAGCTTCTTCTATAATATTTTCAATATTTTTTCCGGAGCCCTTATTTTTAGCTATACAAAATGCTACCTCGCTTACTATGTAGCTTCTTGAGGGCTCAATCGTAATTTCGATCTCATCAAAAACCCTTTCGTATGCTCCCGAATTTACAACTCTTATGTAACTTTCGAGTGCTGGAAAACATTCTTTCCAAAAACTAGAGTGGGTCTGAGTAAAAGTTGGTGGGGTAATCACAATAATTCCCCCAACTTCTCTTTACCAAGTCGAGAAGCGCTATCTTGTGTAAATTTTTCGAAGACATTAAAGTTTTGAGCCTGTCTCCAATGCTTACCCTCGTCCCCTAGACCATATGACGCTGCGATCATAGCTCTGCGGACCCACGGTGTTTCACCTGCAACCCTATTTTTTAAATCAGATAAATGATCCCAGCCATTTCTTGCGACAAAGCCAATAATTATATCTCTTTTTAGAAAGGGTGATCCATGATTTAGCCATTCAGTAAATACCGCATCAACCCGATAATCGTTATATCTAGCTAAGATTTTAATGGCATAACATTTATGAACATCTAGCTCGATTAGGTAGGATTTTTCCTCAATCAACGAAAGCAATTTTTCTGAAATTGCTTTTTTATCTTCAGGTTCAATTTCCTCAATGATTGTTGAGAGAACGATCAATAATTGTGATAAAACAGGATATAGAATTTCTAAGTTTTCCAGTAAAGTCGCAATTGCTTGTGACCTGAGCTTACCTTTAGTAACTTTAAGAGCTTTAATAAGTTTTGTAATCGTTGGCGCGTGGGCCTGCGACTTTGTTAGTTCCTCGTTGAGTAAAGCTAAAAAATCGATTTGGCCTAAAGAGGCTTTTAACGCTTCAAAATCTTCTTGAGCAGAAGGTGAGTATGGATCAAAATTTAGTGCAAGGCTGAAGAGCCTTTCACGATCCGTTTGGGGTTTTGAGTCTGGAAGTAAATGCTTAGGGAAAGTTGCAATAAACTCATTGCTGGGAATTATTCTTGTCTTGCTCTTTTGAAGGCTTAGACCTTGATTGGTGATTAATAATTCTGAGAGGACTTGAATAGCCTTATAAGCGTCTTGCTCTGTGTCAGAAAAAATATGAAAGTCATCCACAAACCTGCAAAACGAAATCCCTCGAGCAACCAGTAGTTGGTCTGTCTGATTCAGCACTAATTCTGCCAACATTCTGGAAGCAGGACCGCCCACAGGGATGCCATACGACGACCCCCCGCTAAACTTAGTAAGTAATTTAAGGATCTTTTTAGGTACATTCCCCTCGCATGATCTATTCAATGCGTTCTCAAGCCGATGGTGATAAATTCTTCGATAGAATTCGGAAATATCTGTAATTACCACATACTTCGAACTTTGAGCGCGAAGGTGGGATTCCGCCATGAAGCTGTGCCAGTTATTATTAGGAAGATAAAGAGTATCCTTCGATTCATCTTCATCAAATCTATAAGAATGAACGTGTTTTTGGGATGCTGGTAATCTTACAACTTCTATGTCCGATCCATGCCGGATTATGCTCGCAAGAAGATAGGCATTCCAAAATGGGTCAATCTGCGTGACCCATCTATATCCGTTGTATCCGGCAGGCACTAATGTGCTTTCAAACTGAGGTGTGTGTGTCTCAATGTGGGTGTCAAAATCGAGAGAAACTGTCTCGATGACATTTACAAACTCTTCTCTATTTTGCCGGATCAAAATGTTTTCAAATGAATGCGGAAACACGTCTGTATCGCCAAATGAAATCACATTTGCCACAGCGCGTTTAATATTTTTTTTGAATATTTCTGGCACTATTTTATCCATTCTGGTCTTACTTGAAGGCTATTCCATCGAGGTCTAGATAAACTTTAATCGTATCGCCCCGATTTAACGGTGCTACCTTAAATTTGGCTGTATTTGAGCTGGGAGCAAGATCAATCGTTTTCGATTCAATTGTGCCGTTTGTTTCCACTGAAACCCTAGCATCGTTAAAATGAATCACGAGAGGGTTAACTATTGTTAACGTCATTTCAGTGCCATCTTTTGCAGCCTTCGTTTCACTGACAAGCACCGGAAAGTTTCCAAATCTAGTTCTAATAGCTGTATATCCGCTATCAGAGTTCTGCATATATGCAGACCCCGTATCTTTTAGTGAGCCAAGTTCTAAGGCAAGCCAGATCACTGCAATGGTAAGCAGACATAAATAGACATTTGCCCATTTAAAACGTGGTTCTATGCTTTTTGTATCTTGATCTAATGGTGTATTCATACTATCCCCCATAGTGTCCTAATGCCATGTATAAGTAATGGCGAATATTGCGTTGCGGAATATAATGACCGTAACCAAAACTTAAGGTTGAGTAAAGTAAGATAGATGCTTAAGAGCGCACTTACGCAAACTCCGTTTGCAGTACGCTCAAAGGGCCGTGAGAGCCCGAAAATGGGACTAGATCGTTTAGAGAGGGGTTTGGGGAAACCTTGGCGATCTACCATTGTTCCGTGCGGACAATCTCACGGGCCGACAACCACAGCGCGGTTGCGGCGGCAGCGTATCGTTCTGGGCAAATCCTAAAGGATGAGCGCACCGGACAATCTCACAATTACCGGAACCGCAAGGGCATTCTCAATGCCCTTATTTTTTTGCCCAGCACCGCCCCAGAAGCGTATGCGGATCGGCTTACGCTTTGGAACGCTGCGGAAAGCGCGGAAGTGCGAAAGAACTCCCGCGTGGCGCGGGAGATCATTCTGGCCCTGCCGCATGAGCTTTCCGAAGCCATGCGCCTTGGTCTGGCCAAGGATATGGCTTTATTCCTTGTCGAGAAATACGGGGTGGCCGTGGACTTGGCCGTTCACGCGCCACAGGAGGCTCATGGGGATGATCCTCGCAATCATCACGCCCATCTTCTGTTTACGACTCGTGAGGTCACAGGCGATGGGCTGGGAGCCAAAACCCGTATCTTGGACGACAAGGAGCAAGGCCCCGTCCAGATCGAACTGATCCGACAGGTTTGGGAAACGCTGGCTAACGTGGCATTGCAACAGGCGGGGTTCGAGGGGCTTCGGATTGACCGCAGGACCCTCGAAGATCAAGGGATTGATCGTATCCCTCAAGAACATGTCGGCAAAGCTGGAACCCATGCCGACGAAGCAGAGGAAAAGCGTAAAAAGGACGACGAGGAGGAGGACGGCGAAACCGATACGGGCAAAGGCAAGGCCGGATCGGACGATAAAGCCTTACAGCCCTCCGCCGCCAAAAAGGATTCCTCCTCTTCCAAACAAAAAGCTCCTGCAAAGGATAGGCCGCAAACCCGCGCCACCCTGAACGAAGAAATTAAACGGGTAAACGAACTACGGGCAGCATTTTCGCCTATACCTTTAAAAGACCAGATCAAGGAACTGGACAGGCTTATGACCCGCCTCGATGCACGGGTTCAAAGGCTTAAAACTTTGTCAGACAAAACAACGCTACCGGAACGACTTTCCAAAGCGATAGTTTCACTTTTTAACCGCACCAAAGAATTATTCGCCGTTCGGACGAAGGACGAGGCGGCACGATCCTTATCCGCCGCCGAGCGTGAAGCCAAGGCTGAACGGCAAAGGGCGCGTTACGGCAGGACCTACCGCGCCCATATCTCTGAGCGCATGGCAGAAATGCGCGAGAACATTCAAATTCTAGAAACCAAGCAAAAGCAGTTTCAGAAATATACGGCATTCGTTGAGTTGATCGAACGGCGTGTGGACGTTATAAGGCCCACGCTCAAAAATCCGGCTTTACCGATCAAAACGGAATGGAGAATAACCACCGTCGAAGCGGTTCAATCAAAAATTATCGTGGAATCTAAGCAGGCTAGAGAAAGGATTCCGATTGAATACATGCCGACTATAAAACAGGAGGCTCTCACAAAATCTTTTACCAATGTCCTAAAGGCCACGACATCGCCGCTTGCTGTTTTTATTGCCACGGCTCCGCGTACGGAAAAAGTCATCGTTCAGCGGACTCCGACAGAATTTAAAAACACTCCTATTAAAGAAGCAATTATCCCGAAGCAGCCCGTGGAAAGAGATAAGCCGCTGATATGGAGGGTAGAGGTCAATGAGCGCGGTAAAGAAATTCTTTTAAGGTGGCGTGATGACATCATAGAACGCAAAGCCGCCGCCCAAGTTTTGAATCCGGCTGGATACAGTGGAAAGTTCAATCATCCTACAAAGATAGTCATGGAAGCTGAGGTTATCCAAAAAGTAAGATCAGAGGCTTTTTATGCCCGTACCAAAGTGCCGCCAGATTTACGAGCCGCGCCTTATCCGCTTGAAAAGGCCGAACCCGTTAGTAGATTTAGTGGGCAATGGCAAAAGGCGAGTCATACCCAACCGCCCGAACCTGTAACGAAAATGTCATCAAAATTTAATTCGGTGGCGCAAGTTTCCCCAACTTCTACGCCTAATACAACAGCTGACCCCGATCTTAAAATTTAGAACGGTTTTACAAAACATCGTCCAAACCCACATCCAGATGAATAATTTTCTGATGTGTAGTTTCATTCATCGCTTCCGCGACCAGTAATCTATGACAGCAATTTGGGGAATGCTCGAAACATAACAGACAGGAAGGTGTGCTTTTTGAAATTCTAATAGCTTCAACCATATCGCGCTTAGCATCTTCTGTATGCAAATGCTCTCCGAAAATTCGAACCAATTCCGCTTTGTTGCCTTTTCGGGCCGCAGCTCTCCCCACGGCAGGTGTTCCCAATCCTTTAAGGCCCACATAGTGAATTCCGGCCTCGGCTAAAAAAGAAGCGAGTTTGTTTTTAGAAAATCCCGCTTTGCGGGATAAGGGAACCGCTCGAACATCAATTAGTGTTTTTACCCCGTTTGCAACCAACGTTTTCGTTAAGGCCGTAACTGTGGCTCCCTCATAGCCAATTGTGAATATAGGTGGACATTTTTTCATTATAATATTTCAATCTCTGACCATCGGATTAAGATTTTTTCTTGGTTTAATCGTCTCTCCAACTTTTCTTGATATACATACCACCAAGGCTTTTCTATTTCGTCGGTGATGATCTCATAGATTACTATACGATCTGCCTGCACTTTATCGCCTTCATCCCATAACCCCTCTGCGAGAGATTGTGTGAACCCCGTTACCCCGCCAAATTTTTCTAGGCACTCTAGTTTTATTTGTTCATGTGTTTCCTTTGGAAACGCATTCCCATCATTATCTTGTGTGGGTATAAAAAGTTGAATTAAGATCATTTTTTTCCTCTGATATAAAAACAGGCCCCGAAGGGCCTGTTTAAATTCAAATGTATTAAGCCGCCATTTTTACGGCTTTATCATTTGCGCCGCTATCGGCAAGTTTTGTCAGGTCTTCATCTGTTTTGGATTCTTGTTGAAGGGTTTCATCAAGAAGTTTTACGGCATCTTTCATGCCAAGCACTTGAGCCCAACGCTTTAACGTTCCGTAGCGTGTTATCTCATAATGTTCGACTGCTTGGGCGGAAGCTACCAAACCAGCGTCAAGAGCATCAGAACCTTTATATTCTTTCAGCGTTTCATCTCCTTCTTCAAGAATGCCATCAATCGCAGGGCATTTTTTCCCTTGAGGTTTTTTGCCGAATATATCGAACACTTGTTCCAAGCGTTTGATTTGACCTTCTGTTTCCTTTTGGTGTTTTTGGAAGGCGGCTTTGAGTTTTGCCGATTCCGCACCCTTTGCCATTTTTGGCAGTGCTTTTAGGATTTTCTTTTCAGCGTAGTAAATATCTTTCAAATGATCGTGGAAGAGGTTTTCTAAAGTTTTTGTAGAAGTCGCCATTATGTTCTCCTATTTTTAAAATATGATCTGGGGCACCAACGGCTTTGGAAAAAAGAAGTTCCATGTAGAACAGTGGCGGGTTTGTTCTATAATACTTACAAATTGGAGAATTTTAATGTGCGCCAGAATGCGGGGATTAAAGAACCTAGAACAATTCATTGTCATGAAGGAATTGCAACGGATTAATATTCAATACAATCCTAATATCGCTCCTACCGATACCGCGCTGATAGTCCGCACCGGAAGCGAGGGGATAAAAGCTGAAAATGCCCGCTTTGGACTTGTTCATTCATGGGCAAAAGATACCAAGAGTGCATTCAAATATATAAATACCCGCGCTGAAACGATCCGTGAGAAGCCCGCCTTCAAAACCGCTTACCAAAAACGGAGGTGTATTATTCCCGTACTTGGTTTTTATGAGTGGAAAGAAGAGAACGGAAAAAAGCAGCCCTACTATTTCAAACTCAAATCAGGCGAAGCCATGCCCCTGATTGGCATTTGGGAATTTGCTGAAATCGGCGGAGAAAAAATCTTCTCGTTTTCAATTCTTACGGGAGAACCCAATGCGCTTGTGGCCCCATTCCATGATCGCATGCCCTTGGCCACGAACGACCCTTTTCACTGGCTTGACCTAAACCAAGACAGTTTGTCGGCTGCAAAATTTTTTAAGCCCGAGGAATACGAAGTTTATCCGATAGATCAAATAGTTAACAACGCTCGCCATAAAGACATACCTGATGAGGTATTCGAACGTGCTTGACTCTTAGAACAAAATGTTCCTATTTTGTTCTCATGCGTAGTCAAGCCCAACAACAACCAGCATACAAAACCCCAGTGGGCATAATTGCTATGCCTCTGGCACAGTTTGCCTCTGGCAACATCATGGTTTGCTGTGATTGTGTTAGCGGAAGGTCTTTTGTTCCGATCAGGGGCTTGTTGCGTAGGCATGGCAATAAATCAGTGGGTGAATTTATAGAAGAATTCAGATGTGATCATTGCGGACAACCTCCAGCAAACGCGTGTTTGTTGAGCCAAACGAAACTAATTTAGACGGACTCAAACTTTTAAGAACGGCAGGGCAAACGTGGCGAATAGCGAAGCGTTGAATACGATATGTCATACCCAATTGGTTTTACCAGTAAGCGGACAAATGATCTGCGCGGGTTTTCCTTCTCCGGCGGATGATTACCTTGATGAAAACATTGATCTGCCGCGTTTGCTTTGCCAAAACCAGCCCGCAACCTTCCTTATGTGGGTCAATGGTAATTCCATGAAGAATGCGGGAATTTATAATGGTGATCTGCTTGTTGTGGACCGCAGTTTGAAGCCTCAAGATGGTGACGTAGTAATAGCGGTCGTGGACGGTTTATGTTCCGTGAAACGTCTTCTAATTAGCAATGGCCCCCCGCAGCTTCTTTGCGAAAACCCAGAATATCCGCCCTTTATTATCGAGGAGCAGCAAGTCGAGATATGGGGTGTAGTGAAATGCAATATTCACTGGCAGGAAAACCGTAAGCCATGAGTCAGGTATTCGCTTTGATAGATGCGAATAGCTTTTACTGCTCATGTGAACGTGTGTTTGATCCTCGCTTGAACAATAGACCCGTTATTGTTCTTTCTAATAATGATGGTTGTGCCGTGGCGCGAACGCCTGAAGCAAAAGCCTTAGGAATAGATATGGGCGCACCATTTTTTAAAATCCGTGAGCTCTGCAAAAAAGAAAACGTGGCCGTATTTTCAAGTAACTACACTTTGTACGGCGATATGAGCGCACGCTCTAACCAAGTTTATAAAATGTTTACGCCGGATATAGAAGTTTACTCCATTGATGAAAGTTTTTTAGATTTTAGCGGATTTCAAACTCGCGACCTTGCGGTTTACGGACGAGAATTGCGGCAGACGGTTAAACAATGGACCGGACTCCCTACCTGTGTGGGAATTGCACCGACAAAAACATTGGCAAAACTCGCCAACTGGACCGCAAAGCATGTGCCCGACATGCAAGGGGTTTGCGATATGACCGATAGACGCAAACGGGAAGCCCTCATGCGGGTCATTCCAGTTAGCGAGGTTTGGGGTGTAGGTCGCGCCTCGACCGCCAAGCTGAACAATATGGGGGTAAAAACCGTCTGGGACCTCGCAGAACTCGATCCAGCTTTGGGCCGACAGGTTTTAACGGTAGTAGGCGAGAGGCTCATACACGAGCTCCGTGGAACGATGTGTATAGCTTTAGAACAGGAAGCCCCCCTGAGGAAAGGTTGTGCGGTAACCCGCATGTTCGGGCATCGGATTACCGAACGGGACGAAATCATGGAGCCCATGAGTTTCTTTGCGGCTCGATTGGCCGAAAAACTTAGAAAGTATGATTTAGGAACAAATAGTATAACCGCGTTCTTTCATTCCTCGCCCCACGACGCGGGGCCATATCACTACGAACAGGGCACAGTTTCTTTTCCCGAAGTCACCAATGACAGCTCGGTTTTAATCAGGGCAGTGCGGCGTGTGGTTGAGGCAAAATACAAGCGCGGAGTAAAATACTTCAAAGGCGGAGTGATGAGTATGGACCTTGTAGGAGTTGAAAAGGCGCAGAGGGTTTTATTCGATAGTCTTGAGGCCCCACAATCCGAAAGTCTTATGACTGCCATGGATAAGATAAATAGGAAGTATGGACGTGGTGCGCTTAAACACGCGACGACAGGCACTCAGGTGAAAAAGGGATGGAGCACGCAATTTAATTACAAAAGCCCATCTTACACCACGCGTATGGAGGAATTACCAAAAGCGCGTGCTTAAAAGATTAAAGCGAACCAATTTATGGCTTGCGTGTTGGCAACGACACCCAACAAAAGGAGCCCAAAAATGACGAATCCAAATGAACGTTCTAACGAGCAGAACAAACCGTACGGTCAAAACGAAAACCCAACCAGCAATCAAGCGGCCAAAGATTCCGCAAACCAAAAAGGCACACCTAATGAAGGTGCGAATAATCAAGGCATTAACAAGCAAGGCAGTTTAGGCCAAGGTTCAAAAGAACAAGGCACAGGCAGCCAAAACCAAGGTGCAACAGATAACAAAGGCGGCGGAAGCCAAGAAGGTAATGCTGCTAATCAGAAAGCATCGCCTACGGAAGCTAACGCCGCAGATCAAGCCGATGAAGGCGAAGAAGTCGCTGGCGATGACGAAGGTGAAGAAGAAGCCGCATAGGTTTTAGCGTTTCAAAGTAAGGCCGCCGGTTAACTTCCGGCGGTTTTTTTATGGCTGTTATCAATTAGCACTTCCTTCCAAATGATAAGTTTAGACGCATAGTCAAGCCGCGCATGTGCAGGACTTGGAGAAGGAACGCGGTGATAAGAGAGAGAGTGGGCCAATTTTGGAAGGACCATTCTGATATAAAAGTTTTCGGCGGTAAGGCTATCAAACACCACCTTTTGAATAGATGGGTATTCTTTGAAAAGTGTTTCAAAGTCATTTACCCGTGGATTTTTTATGGCAGAGTCCATGCTTCCCTCACGATCACAAGAATGCACAACATCCCAAACGGCTATCCCTTGGTGTTTGAGTATGTTCAAACGATCATCATAGGGAAGATCGGGGCCAGCTCCGTAAAGATCACCCATGAAACGCCAAAACTGGTTTTGAGGATGGGCATAATATTGATTTAGCTCCAATGACTTTCCACCCGGCATGCTTCCCAAGATAAGCGTGTGGGGGCTGCTGGGCAGGATGGGCGGGAATGCTTGCAGGGAGGAAGTCATTTAACGGAGGGATTGTAGAAAGTTAAATTTTCTACGCTAGTCACAGGCACTAAATATTTCGGGAAAGGTTGGGGAACCCAATCATCCTCGGCCATGCTTTCATAGTGATGTTCAAAGTAGGCCAATGCTTCGTCACGTTTGTATGCGGGACAAAGGAAATACATTCCTTCCCTGTCATCTACTAGACATTGAGCATCTACATCAACGGGCGTATTCATTTGAGCCTCAATCGCTGCTTGGTTTTCAAAAATTCTGCACTCGCGGTATTAGCCTTTTTAATTAGTGCGGAAGTAAGGTTTTCCAAGGTTATGGAACTGGCTTTTTTTGCCTTTTTGAGGTCCTGCCAAGATACGGGCCAAGCAATCGGCGCGCCTTCGCGGGCCCTTAAGGAGAAAGGAACCACGGCGGTAGAAGAAAAGTCGTTTCGGAAGAAATCTATGAAAATTCGCCCTTTACGTTTGGCTTTGCTCATATTAGCGACATAGGCCGCAGGAACGTCTTTCGCCATTGTTTCAGCAAATTCACGGGCATATTCCTTTATATCGTCCCAAGCATGTTCCGGCTTGATAGGAACTACAACGTGGACACCTTTACCGCCTGAAAGACGGGCAAAGGAAACAAGTCCGCGTTTTTTTAGGCGCAGCCTTATATCTTCCGCCGCCAGCTTAACAGCCTCAAACGGAACATCTGGGTCTGGATCAAGATCGAAAATGATCTGATCGGGTTTGTTTTCATCTTTGAGTTTGCTTTGCCAAGCATGGATTTCAAACGTCCCCATCTGGATAAGCTGAATCAGGCCCACTTCATCTTCAACATAAAGATATTCATGTTTGTTGCCTTTGTGCGTGATTTTTTTGCCTTTGATATGGTCACCCATGCCCTTCATGGGATTTCTTTGGAAGAAGCATTGGCCAGAAATCCCTTCGGTGCATCGTAGAAGGCTGATTAGACGGCCTTCTATGTAGGGAAGCATGAGTTCGCCAATAGTATCGTAATACTCTGCAACATCGCCTTTGGTAATGTCGGTGCTTGGAAAGACTTTTCTTTCAGGATGGGTAATTACTACACCTTCCACTTCCAAAGTTTGCTTTTTTGACTTTGATTTGACCTTTGAAACCTTAACAGGTTTTTCTTCTGTAACGGTTTCAGGTTCTTTGTCTTCGCGCAGCCCTTTAAAGGAGGCGTGGCGGATATGTTTTTCTGGTGTCCACTCTAAGAAAGAAATCTGGCAAAGCAATTCTGCATTGGTAAAAACTGCACCGCGTCCTTCCGCTCCCAATTTATCATCGAAAGGAGCATCTTTCCGCTTTAGGGGGATAAGTTTCTTGTAAAGATCAGTGGCTACTTTACGGGTATATCCTGTGCCGACTTTCCCCGCGTAATGTAATTTCTTTCCTTTGTAGTAACCGAGCAAAAGAGAGCCAATGGCTCTTGGATTGTCTTTTGCGGGCATAAATCCGCCAATGACAAATTCCTGTTCCAATCCGCATTTGCTCTTGAGCCAGTCCTTCGTGCGTTTATGCTGGTAGGTACTATCTTTCCTTTTAGACATCAGACCTTCCGCGCCAATTTTACAGGCGCGTTCAAGAATATCGGGTTTGCTTTCGAAATGGTCGCTGTAGTGAAGGGGAAACTTTTTGCCTTTCAACAAGGTTTCAAGTCTGGCTTTGCGATCTAGCAATCCTTGTTTTGAAAAGTCTTCCCCATCCAAATAGAGAAGATCAAATATCCAGCCGCCAATTTTCGACATCTGGTTAGCAGTGAGCGCAGCCTGCAAAGCGGAAAAATCGGTTTTACCGTCTGCATTTAAAACACAGGCTTCAAGGTCCAGAACGCCTGTATCAATATCCAGTTTTAGAAGACCATGGGCCAAAGGCTGAAATTTATGGGTCCAGTCTTTGCCGCCACGGGTTTGAAGGATAATTTCTCCGCCGCTTATGAATGCCATCAAACGATAACCATCATATTTTATTTCATGGACCCAGTTATTACCGTTCGGCGGAGCGTCCACAAGCGTAGCCAATTCAGGCTTCCCATACTTTTTGACCAAGGCATTTAAGGAAAGCCCCTTTGTCGGGGTTTTGTGTTTTGATTTCTTGGTTGTGTTTCCCACGCCTGCCGCCTTTATCTGCTCGATTGTACGGCCTGTGACCGCGCTTACATTTTCATTTTTTAAAAAAACGGCGTTTTTAGATTTGCTTAGTACATATTCATCATCGCCTTTGATAAGCAGCCAGTTTTCTCGCTTTTCCGCGGTTCTCATCCTGACTAGGTGCCAATGCCCCTGCATTCGGCTACCTTGGATGGTGAAAGAGATATGGCCTTTTTTTTCCATTTTATCGGGGTCGTGATCAGGTATCCATAAACCCTCATCCCAGATCATTACGGGACCCGCGCCATACTGCTTGGCGGCAATCACTCCCTCAAACTTGTTGTAGTCCATAGGATGGTCCTCCGTACGAACGGCAAGTCTCTTATCGGCAGGATCAAAGCTCGGCCCCCGAGTAACAGCCCAGCTCTTCATTACTCCATGCCATTCCAAACGGAAATCGTAGTGTGTACGCGTCGCATAATGTAACTGGATCACGAAACGGAGTTTGTTTCCGGATTTACCAGCCTTACCTTTCGGCTCGGCGGTAATCCCGAAGTCTCGTTTTTCGTGATATTTGGATAATAGTTTGCCAACCATCTAAGCGGCCTTTTTCTTCTTTACCGTTTTCTTAGCGGGCTTCTTTTTAGCAGCAGTTTTTTTCTTGGTTGGGGATGGTTTGCCCGTAGATTGCTCAAGGCTCTTTTTTAATGCATCCATAATATTGATAACCTTACCGGAAGGTAATTTTTCATCTTTAAGGCGAGGGGAACGTCTTTCCATTTTGGCAGAAATAATTTCCTTCAAACCTTCTTGGTACAAGTCTTTGAATTTGGTTGGTTCAAATTTACCGTCTTTGCGTTTAATCAATTCCATGGCCAAATCAAGCTGATCCTTGTTTGGCTCTGCACCAGCTTTGATATCATCAAAATATTCCTCCGCTTTACGAACTTCGTAATTGTAGCGAAGCGTTTCTAAGATGAGGCCTTTTCCGCAGGCTTTCAGGGCAACGATCCTTTCACGGTTGGCAATGATAACTTGGCCAATTGCCACCTTTTTGCTTTTCTTCAAAGCATCCCGAACGGTGATATATGCTTCCTGTGCCAATTCATTGTCTGGGGAAACATAATAAGGGTTATCGTAATAAATTGGATCAATGGACGACAGGTCAGCAAACTGAACCAAATCAATGGTGTGTTTACTCTCTAAGCGCAGCTTTTCTATTTCTTTATCCTCAATAGGGATATAAGCACCTTTTTCGTATTCGTAACCTTTTACAATGTCTTCGGCGTCAACAACGTCACCATCTTCGTTGATATTCTGATAGTGAATCCGTTGACCGCTATCCTTATCGTATTTATGCAGGCGAACTTTTTCGCTCTCTGTTACCGCTGGATATAGCCGGACGGGAAAGGTAACCAACGACAGCCTGATATGGCCCTTCCAATAAGCATGTTGAGGCATGAGAAATTCCTTTCATAAAAATACTCAACACAAACTAGAAATAGAATGTAAGGTTCCGAAACGGAAGGTTTCAGAACGAAAAAAAGATCAGGCAGTTGAAGTACCTGATCTTTCAGTTTTGGGGTGTGTAGGACACACGCAGCTAATGTTCTAAACCTGTCGAAAGTTCCCGATGCCTATTTTGTAGCGGAGTTAGGCTCGCTCATTTTACCGATAACGGCAGCATTTGCCTTGTCAGGTAGCAATTTACCCATGACTCCCTGAACCTTACTTTTCATAGAATGGGCAATGACTTTATCATCGCCACGCATGAGGGCGTCAAAACCGTCTTTGGCGACATCAGCAGGATCATCCTTTTTGGATTGTCCAACCTTAGTATCTTCTAAACCTGCGCGGTGGAAGAAATTCGTTTCAGTCGCACCGGGCATCAACGAAGTAATAGTTATATTAGTATCTTTCAGCTCGGTACGAATACCTTCTGCGAAATTCAAAACAAATGCTTTTGTTCCAGCATAAACCGCCTGATAGGGAGCAGGGGATTCAGACACAACAGAAGCCGTAAAAAGGACTTTACCTTCACCAGTGACCGCCATGTCACCAATCACGCGTTTAGCGAGATGGACAACAGATTTGATGTTCAGATCAATCATAGAAAATTCATTTTGCAATGAGTTATCTATAAAGGGACCGCCAACACCAACCCCCGCGTTAATAGCAATCGCGGATACGGGGCCAGTAGCTTGAATAACAGCATAAAGTTTCTCAACTTCATCATATTCGCGCAAATCGACTTGCACTTCTTGGACATTGGAGCCAAGGCCTCGCAAAAATTCCCCAGCTTCTTCGATAGTTGCGTCTTCCGCCGCTATAATCAGGTCGTAGCCATGATCTGCAAATTGTCTTGCCAACTCATATCCTATGCCGCTGGATGCTCCAGTTACAACTGCCAATGGTTTCGCAGATTGTGCCATGTTTTTTTCTCCTTACATTGCAATTCGGTTTGATTGATGTGGGTGCATGACGACTTTTATGCAACCGTCCTTTTTATCTTTAAACATTTTGTATGCGTCGGGACCCTCTTCTAATCTTAGTCTGTGAGTAATGATGAAGGAGGGATCGATTTTGTCGTTGGCAACCATATTCAAAAGTTCGTCCATATATTTTTGAACGTGAGTTTGCCCAGATTTAATGGTCAAACCTTTTCCGACAATTGCGCCAATTGGAATTTTGTCCCCATAACCAAAGTAAACGCCCGGAATAGATACATGTCCGCCCGGTTTAACGCATTTGATAATCTCGCGCCAAACATGGGGGCGATCAGTAGCTAAGCCCGTAGCCGCCTTTGCACGGTCTATAACGGCATCAACGCTGCCAAGGCCGTGGGCTTCTGCTCCGACCGCGTCAATAACTGAATCTGGGCCTTTACCTCCCGTTATTTTTTGAAGTTCGTCGTAAACATCACATTCCATGAAGTTAAACACTTCCGCTTTGCCTATTGTGCGCGCCATTTCCAGACGCTCAGGAACATGGTCAAAGGCCACAACCTTGCCAGCCCCTTGAAGCCATGCGCTTTGAATGCACATTTGGCCCACAGGGCCGCACCCCCAAATGGCTACGGTATCACCAGCCTCGATACTGCAATTTTTTGCAGCCATCCATCCAGTGGGGAAGATATCAGACAGGAACAATGCTTTTTCATCGGGAATTCCATCTGGCACTTTAGTAGGGCCGTTATCAGCTTGGACCACCCGAACATATTCGGCTTGTCCGCCAGAGTAGCCACCAAGAAGGTGAGTATATCCGTAGAGGCCGGAAGTATGGTGACCCATCATTTTTTCCTGCTTTTCGGCGTCAGGATTAGTATTTTGGCAGAATGAAGTTTCCTGCTTTGCGCAGTATTCACAGTGACCGCACGAAATGACGAAGGGTACTACAACCCGATCTCCAATTTTGTGTTTTTTTACGGCGGAACCAATGGCAACCACTTCTCCCATAAACTCGTGGCCCAAAATGTCGCCTTTTTCCATGCCTATGGCATAGGAGTCGTATAAGTGAAGGTCAGAGCCGCAAATTGCGGTGCTTGTGACCTTAATAACCATGTCGGTGGGTTCTTCGATGGTAGGATCGGGGACATTGTCGCATTGCATATTATAGCGGCCATGCCAGACTAAGGCTTTCATTCGCAAAACTCCTTAAAGGTTACTTGATGGGCTTATTAGAGAATAAGGGTAATTTCAGACGATCAAAATCAGCTTGCGAGATAAAACAAATACGCTGCCCACTTTCATTAAGTAAGGCCAGTTTTTTAGGATCTTCAGTCTTTATTACATTTATCGCGGACATTACATCTAAACCGCATGCTCCCTAATGGTATGAGGAGAGCCTCCTTTGCAGGCACTAACAATGCCGTTGCGAAGAAGTTCATTAGTTGGATTAAACTTACACATTTTCTTACACACTTTTCTGTGGTATAAAAAATTTCTGTGGTATAAAAAAATATCTATAATTTACAACGACGTAGGGAATATATGCCGCACTCGAAATGCGGCATGGGTGAATAATCCATCGGGGGTTCGAATCCCCCCCTGTCCGCCAATTTAATTCTACTTTACGTTCTTCATAATCATCTTGATGCCGCTTTGGAAGCTTAGGCCCTGCACAAAGATCGAGAATAGAACGACAATATAAGTCAGTGTAAGAATAATGGTTTTTTCTTCCCCTGCTGGAAGTGAAAGTGCCATTGCAATTGAAAGCCCCCCGCGAAGCCCTCCCCATGTAAGAAGTCTAATTGTGCCGCGTTCAAAATTTTGCGTCAAGCGCATGACTGTTATTGGTACTCCAACGCTAACGAGTCGAGCTAACAAAACAGCGACAATTGCTAGTAAGCCCAATGCCACTGATTGTCCTGAAAGTGTGACGACCAGTATTTCCAAACCGATTAGCAAGAACAATACAGCGTTCAAAACTTCATCAATAAGTTCCCAAAAGACATCAATATGGCGTCGCGTCGTGTCCGACATGCCGAATGTGCGGCCTTGGTTGCCGATAATGAGCCCCGCCACAACCATACAAAGAGGCGCGGATAGGTGAAGATACTCAGCCAAAGCATAGCCGCCTGTGACCAAAGCCAAGGTAAGCATAACTTCTACTTTGTATTCGTCTATGGAGCGAAGAAGCCGGTAGGTTGCCCAGCCAATGATGCCTCCCAGTGCCATTCCTCCCAAACTTTCGTACGCAAAGGACATGAAGAAATGAGAAGGATCGAATTCCGCGCCACTAGTGGCCGCCGCTAAAATAGCGAGGAAAACCACAACACCTACACCATCGTTGAAGAGACTTTCCCCGCCCACTTTTGTGTAAATGTTCTTAGATGCTCCCGCTTGTTTAAGAATGCTCAAAACAGCGATAGGATCGGTGGGAGAAATAAGTGCACCAAACAATAGGGCGTAGATATATGGAAGGTTGAGGCCGACAAGTTGCGCGGCATACCAAGTAAGCGTCCCAGTTATAAAGGTGGCAAGAACAACGCCTACTGTGGCGAGAATGCCTACAGGCCATTTTACGGATTTCAGATCGTTAAAATTGATATGCAATGCGCCTGCAAAGAGGAGGTACGATAACATTCCATGCAAAACGACTTCGGAAAAATCTATACCGTTAACAACATCCCGTATGGGTTCAATATCTAGCCATCCAATCTTACCCGCGATAATCGCCGCTACAGAAAGTAGTAATGCAAAAGCCATATGCCCGATGGTTGCGGGGAATCCTATAAATCTGTAATTCAAATATCCGCCGGCAGCAGCAACTGTCAAAATAACAGCTATGATTTGAAAAGTGGTCATATCAATTCTCCGAAAATGAAAACCCGCCAGTTGCGGCGGGTGTTCTTTACCGACCCTCTGAGGACAAAAGGACGAAACACGATAAGAATACGGACTAAGGAAACTTTTTCTACATAAATAATGTAAATATCCCCGCATATGGCGAAATAGTTAATAAGACAACGCGCCTAGCACAATAAATAGTTATTTTACAGGTTGTTTATCGAGTTTTTAGCCCGTAAAAAAGAAGTATGACTGGGGTTAGTAAAAATAATATTTTTCTCTATTCACCTAAAGATAAGCTTATAGAAAAAATTCCTTTTAATTCTTCAGGATTTCTTACCTTAGGTGTAGAGGTTGAGCTTCAGATTATAGATTTAAAAAATCTAGAACTTACGCCGTGTGCGCAACAAACAATCACCGCCTTTGCTGATCCGGATAAGTTAACACAAGAAATATTTCAAAGCATGGTCGAGGTGAGAACCGCTAAATGTAGCACCGTGTCGGAAGTCGAAAAAGACCTGACACATTCTCTGGATAGGCTGCAGGCTGTGGGTAACGCTCTTGGTGTTTCTTTTTCCAGTACAGGCTGCCATCCTATCGCAAAATATGCAGACCGCCTTGTAAGCGATCATGATAGCTATCAAGAATTAGTTGACCGAAACCAATGGATAGCGCGGCGTTTGGCGATTTGTGGTTTGCATGTTCATATCGGAATGAAGAGCGGAGATGATTGCATCCGCCACATTAATTTTTTAACCAAATTCCTACCCCATTTCCTCGCTTTGTCTGCGAGTTCGGCTTTTTGGCAGGGAGTGGATACAGGTTTGTCTACTTGCCGTCCCACTTTGTTTGAATCGATGCCCACTGCTGGCCACCCCTATACTTTGACGGACTGGCTACATTTTGAGAGGCTAGTCCAAACCCTTAAAGCCTCGCATGCAATTAAAGACATTAAAGATCTTTGGTGGGATATTCGCCCCAGTCCCCACTTTGGTACGTTAGAAGTAAGAGTTTGCGATGGCGTTGCCACTTTAAGTGAAACGTTAGCCATTGTTGCTTTTATCCAATTACTTTGCCAGTTGTTAGGGGATGTTGAGAGTCTTTCTACCGTTCAACCAGAGTGGATTTATCGCGAAAACAAATGGCGGGCGATGCGCTATGGTTTAGACGCTGATATTGTAGACGAAGAGGGCCGCAATAAGCCCATTAGAGAGGATATTTCCTATTGGTTGTTAATTCTGGAGCCTTATGCAGAATCTCGCGGATATATGAAATATTTGAGCGTGATTGAAGATATGTTGAAGCGAGGAAATAGTTCTGAGAGACAAAAAGCGGTTTTTGCCGCGACGGATTCACTTAATGAAGTGGTAAAACACAATATCCGTGAATTTAAAAAGAGGAAGCCTTTATATATTAATTAATTTCTAGGACAACAATGGCTACTCTTCTGAGAATTTGAGAGAGGGAACCTTTGTTCTGCCTACACTGTTTGGGAGTATAGATAAATATTCCTTAAGCGAGCCAATATACATCTCGTTATTATAACAGTTAGAAAAAATTATTATGTCACGCTGGTATTGGTACTTATCCCAAACAATTGGAAGTCTTTGGTTCAGGGCAAGTCTTTACGGCGTTGTGGCTGTAATCACGGCTTTGGTTTCAATTTATTTCAGCCGCTATGTGCCGGAAAATATTTCACATACCATCGGTGCGGATGCTGTTGATAGCATATTGCATATTCTAGCTTCCAGTATGCTAGCAGTTACAATTTTTTCTGTAAGCACTATGGTTTCCGCCTACAGCGCAGCTACTACTAACGTAACACCGCGTGCGACGAGACTTCTCATTGAAGACAAACTATCGCATAAGGCACTTTCAACTTTTCTTGGCACTTTTATTTATAGTATTGTGGGCATCATTGCACTGCAGGCTGGAATTTACGGCACATCGGGCAGATTCATACTTTACCTTGTGACTATTGTCATAGTCGTAATAATTATTTTTACTTTAATTAGGTGGATCGAATATCTTTCGCGATTGGGCCGTGTTGGGGAAACTATTCTCCGTGTGGAAGAAGCAGCTATAAAATCTCTGCAGGAACGTATGCGTCTTCCCTACATGGGGGCTGTGCATTTGAAATCACCCGAAGATATTCCAACCGATAGCATCTCAATATTTCCAAATTGCGTAGGTTACATACAGCATATTGATATGGGTGCACTGTCGAATTTTGCAGAAGAGCATGATTTGAAAATTTATGTTCAAGCAATGCCCGGAACCCTGATTGATCCGGGACTACCGATTGCCTATATAGGACATGGCATTGATGCAGAAGATCAGAAAGCCATCCAAGACGCTTTTATTATCGGGAAAGAAAGATCATTCAGACAAGACCCGCGTTATGGTCTTGTTGTCTTAAGCGAAATCGCTACGCGGGCTTTATCGCCAGCGGTCAATGATGCAGGCACAGCTATTCAAGTTATTGGAGTTGGATTGCGCGTATTGTCCGAGTGGGCCTCACGCGATCAACATGTTACGAAAGACGAGGAGATAAAATATCGGCGTGTTTATGCTCCCAGTCTAAAAATTAAAGATATGTTTGAAGATTTTTTTGCTCCCATCGCAGAGGCGGGTGCGGGCATATCTGCTATTGGTATTCGTATGCAAAAAGCACTCCTAGCGCTTGATCGGACGGGTGATCCGGAGATCAAACGTTTAGCGCGGCAATATGCAGAAACAGGGGTTCAGCGAGGCTTACTAAGCCTTGCCCTGACATCTGACAAAGCTCTTTTGGAAAAATCAGCCTCAATTCTTATACAGCGAACTTAAGTTGGGGAACTATCGATTAAATCATACGTTTATATCGTATAGGACAAGAAGGATTTTCAAGCTTTGTCGATAGCTCAATCATATGCGAATATTAGCGCGGAAAGCGCCGTAACAGTAAAAGCCGATGAGTCAGCGCGGCCACGCTCACTTTTGAAATTAATGCTTTTACCGGATGAAAATATTTTGCAAGTAGGGAAGGTAAGCTATGCCATATACTGGAAAACCATTGCCGTACTTTTCTTTGGAATGTTCTTCTTATTGATTGCATCTCTGATGGGCTTGCCTGATCGTCTGGGCATTTTTTTTGCAATCGTCATAACAATTAAAGTTATTATCATGGCTGTCGTTGCTTATCTTACCAAATATTATCTCCTGCTTGTGGCGACCGATAAACGAATAATCCTGCGTGTCGGAATATTCAATTTGGAAATTATCCAGTTGCGATACAGCAAAGTCGAAAGTAGTGAGGTCGCCTCGACGATTGCAGGCAGGCTTTTTGGCTATTCTAGTGTGTTTATCAGTGGAACGGGCGGCCATACTTTAGCTGTTCCTTTCATTGAGAATGCTTTGGCCATCAGGAATGTTATAAGCGAAATTCTTTTAAAGCGTGATGACTTGGAAGAGCTTGCCCTAACTAGCGACGTAGCTTCATCTGGCGATATAGCCTCATATGGATAAAGTGTTTATGGGACATAGAGTATAAACTTGCACATTTCCTAAGGCATTTACTCTTTCCCCTTTCACCGCGCCTAGATGCTATCGGGCTTCGAGCTCGCGAGATGAGAGGTTTTTCAAAGCGAGAGCAAGGGGAGGCGTGTCTAGGTAGACCACGCTTCCCCGCCCCGTGCCGGTTACAGCTCCGGCTACAAGCTCCCTGTAGCTCGCTACGCGCATGCCAACAGATAAAGCGAAAAAAAGTTCTCTATGTTGAAGCGAGCTTTTTTATACTCGATAGTCGAAAAAATTACACACTTTGCGCCAGACGCTTCCTCGCGCATGGCGTTTTCTATAAGAACAGCATTTTTGAAGGGAACAAATCTATGGCCTGTACAGGCTTGTCTCGCCGTCGGCGTCCACACTATGATTTGATCTTCAATGAAAGTGGATAGTCTGCTATATCCGTCGAGTTTTCAAGAACTCGCTCGGGCATGACCTCGCGCACCGAGAGCCCAGTATTGGAGAAGGCAACGCTTTCTTGTGGCACGGGCAAACGAGAGGGGCACATCCACTCCTTGTCTGAAAACCCGAAATAACTACCGTCATCACCTTTAATGAGGCCGGCTCTGACATCGGGACTATAAACAACGATTATTCCATATGGCATCGTACACCTCCTTTCTCGAATGATTTGATCGCGTCGTTTTGAGTTAGAGTGCATCAAGGACTAGGCCTCAAAAAAGGCTCTAACGCACCTACCACCATCGGATATGTCGATGATTTGCCGTGTGTAGTTGTGGCGAAGACGCGATACCAACTGGACTTTTTCCTCAAACGAACGAGAATTAAAAAAGTTCGCTTTTTTTGGGATGAGGGTTGTCAGTTCCTTGCAGCCTAGCCTGAGCGTGGAGTATGAGGTTTGAATGGGATCAACGTCACGTGAACACCGGACGCCTGAAGGGTTGCCTTGACCAGAGGGGGCGCTATTAGTGTAAAGGTTTTACTATCCAACTTGCTGCTCCTAGACGTATCAAACTTACACATTTCCTTACACACTTTTTTATGGTATAGAAAATTATCGTTTTTATACAATGGGATAAGAAATAAATGCCGCACTCGAAATGCGGCATGGATGCAAGTCCATCGGGGGTTCAAATCCCCCCCCCTGTCCGCCAATTTTATTTAAGAACTTTCTATGCGGTTTTAGAGCGGCCGTTTGATTGTACAAAAATCGGACTATATGACACTCATGAAAACCATTCTTCCCATTCTATTTTTTTCTCTCTTTCTAGGAGGCTGTTCAATCGTGGGCAAAACACCTGAGCCAAACTGGCGTAGCGTTAAGAAAGAGGGCAACATTGAGATTAGGGAATACGCTCCCATGATAGTAGCTGAGGTTAATATAACTGGGGAACGCTACGATGCCATCAATGATGGTTTTCGTATTCTGGCTGCTTTTATCTTTGGAGAGAACAGTGTCCAGCAAAAAATAGAAATGACGGCTCCTGTAACACAACAGGCTGAACAAGCCTCCAGTAAGAAAATTGCGATGACCGCGCCTGTCACCCAAGAAGAAACAGAAAAAAGCAATGAGTGGAAGGTCCGGTTTGTAATGCCTGAAGAATACACAATTGCGACGCTTCCAAAGCCTAATGATGAGCGCATTCTTATTTTAGAAGTGCCTGCCTATGAAGCTGCTGTGATCCGTTTCTCAGGATTTAACACAGATAAAAACATAGCTAGTAATGAGGAAACTCTTAAGGCATGGCTAAAGAAGAATAATACTAGAACAGCAGGTAGGCCGACTTATGCTTTTTATAATCCACCATGGACTCCTCCATTTATGAAACGGAACGAGATTATGATTAGGGTTGCCAAATAGAGTTTTTTCCTAGGCTTTGTTTCTACGGCTTACATACCACATCAGCTGTAGGCGAACCATTTTTGAAAAGTCGAAAACGAAGTTCTTCACCTTCGCTCCAAAACTCCAGATCTTGCACATTTAGGTCCCCATCAACATAACCAACTTGATGTTCGTAAATTCGTCCAGCATCACAGTATGCGGATTGATGTGTGAGAAAAATGCCTTCATTCTCTCGGTCCTGTCCAAGGCGGATCAATCGATCTGTATAGATTTCTGATCTAATGGGTCCTCGGTTCGATTCTGCGATTATGTTGAACCGCCCACTGGGAAAACTCTCCACTCTAAAGGCATCAATCTCGAATGCACCTTCTCCGACAAATGTTTCATAAAAGGAGTTGAGGACTGAAATTCCACGATTTCCAAAAAGGACCTCGCAGCGTTTATAGTTATCTCTAAACTCAGGACATTTTCCGTCTGCGGTGAAGGGCCCATTAGTTGGGCCCTTAGAAAATGCGTCTGATAGTAAAGTGCTAACTACCAAAAACGTGACAAGAGCTACTATTCCGAGTGCCGAGAGAAGGAGCTTGAGGGATTTTCGTTTCACGTTGAGATCTTTTCTAAGGCCTATAATGATGGGAAGTACTTCTAAATATTATTCCCCTCATGTCTTATTTTCAAGAAGATCACTATCCTTACGGGTTTTTAAGAGCGAGAAGATAATCCCAGCTGCTAATATTCCAATTGTAACAGATAAGGAAATTGCTGGATCGACTTTACCAATCAGATGGCTCCAGAATATCTTCCCACCAATGAAGATCAGAACAGCAGAAAGAGCATATTTGAGGTAAACAAAGCGGTGCATCATAGCGGCCAAGGCGAAATATAGTGCCCGCAAGCCAAGGATGGCGAAGATATTACTCGTATAAACTATATAAGGATCAGTCGTGATCGCAAAAATGGCCGGAATGGAATCCACTGCAAAGACAAGATCAACGACTTCAACCATAATCAGAGCAAGAAACAAGGGTGTTGCAAATTGTGCCAGTTTCCCTGTTTTAGGATCGGTCTGCTTAACGAAGAAACGCTGTCCATGAAATTCTTCCGTGACACGCATCCTTGAGCGCAAGAATTTAATGAACTTATTCTCGCCCATGTCCTTCTCATCGCCGCTGGCGAACAGCATTTTTATACCTGTGAGGACAAGGAAAGCGCCGAAAATGTATAGAATCCAACTGAATTGGCTAACAAGAGATGCCCCAAGTCCAATCATAATTCCACGCAATACGATAACGCCCAGAATGCCCCAGAACAAAACGCGATGCTGGTAAAGCTTTGGAACCGCAAAGAAAGCGAATATCAAGGAAATTACAAAAATATTGTCGAGAGCTAGTGTTTTTTCAACAAAGAATCCGGTCATATAGTTGATGCCAGACTCTGGCCCCATTTCCCACCAGATCCAGCCTCCGAACAGAAGGGCGATGGCGATATATCCAGCGCTCATCCAGAGGCTTTCTTTGACGCCTATCTCATGATTGTCTTTATGAAGAACGCCGAGATCAAGAACAAGCAGTGTGATGACGATCCCAATGAATAGAAACCAGACCCACGCTTCTTTTCCAAGAAAATCGGCTTGCAGAAAATTTAGCATAAACTCAAACATGATTAGTCCTTAAATTATTTGTAGTGATTTCGCTTTTGGCGCTTCCCCTGTTGAGGGAAAGCGCCTGAGCGAAGGTTTCTAGAAATCAAAAATATCCATCATTCTGGACATCTTGCCTTTTTTCTTGTTGCCACGGTCGTAGCTACTACGGCCATGGCGCTCATCATCGTCATCGTCTTCATCATCATAATCGCTATGCCGAGGCTGAGAATGGCGTACATCTTCTCTTTGGTTAGAGGAATAAGGTTGGTCGTTACCTGATTCTTCTTTCAAGATAATCATAAGTTTCTCTAGCTCGCCTTTATCGAGCCAGATGCCGCCTGAAGTAGGGCATACATCGATCTCGATCCCGAAACGGTTAATCTGCTTCATGGGCGAACCATCAATTGGTGATGTTAATAGTGGCATTTTATTTCCTTTCTTTAATTTTATTGGCTCAGGCTTCGCGTTTCCAGGTGATCTGAAATTCGATCTCCTCCTGCTCGGCGTCACGTTCATGTTCTATGTTGAAAACAGCGTGGGCGGGCACGTAAATGCGCTCTCCTGCGATCTGGATATCAAATCGCTCTTCTTTCTCAAGGCAATCTGCAAGCCTGCGTAGTTTCTCGATAAACTGGCTTGTCGGATAGGTTTTCTCGATGTCGCGTTTTTTCATTTTAACATTACTCATTTTCTTTTTCCTTCTGGTTTAGTGGTTTTTGATGCGGACGGGCTGAAGTTTAAGCCTTGGCCCACGCATCGTCATTTGATGCTTCTCCAGCATGCGCTGCAGACGATCCTTGATGGATAGCCTGATCTTTTTCAGCTTGAGCAGACGGAAGCGATCAGGGCAGGGGCGCTGATGCTCCTGTTCTATCTCCTGCTCGATTAGCGTGGATTTGTAGAAAAGTGATTTAAAGAGCCTAACTGACATATAATCCTCCTTAACGTTAGGACGTTTTCGAGAATTCTGGTGTCAGTTGGAAAAGAGAATATAGAACCAACACCGGGAAATTCCCGATGCGGTCCGACATCGCGATAGAAAGAAAATTTTATTCTATCGCCAGAGGGGCCCGGCCCGCTTTATAGTTTTAGAATATATTGAGCCGTCACGACCTTTCAAGAGAAATGCGACACTATTTTATTAATCAATCTATGCGCCTTATCTATAAGTATTTCTCATCAACCATTTTGCTCAAGTGAGGACATGATGTGATCGGCTAGAACCTTGCCCGCCTTGGATAGCTTGTCTTTTTTCATCAATGCGATTTCTGAATCTGCAAGGTGTGGTAGCTTTATTGCTCCACGTACTGCGCTCAACCCCTCTGGCACCATATTGGATGGAAGAACAGTGATTCCCAATCCTGCCCTGACGGCGGCTATGGCTCCAGCAAGACTAGGGCTTGTATATGTGATATTCCAGGGCTTGCGGGCGCGATCAAGAGCGGCCAGTGCACGGGCGCGGTATATGCACGGTTGCGGCGAAAGAATAAGTTGAACCGGAGTTTTCATCTGATAATGATCTGCTGCCGCCCAGATCAACGGTTCGCGCCAAACTTTCGTACCACCTTTAACGCGCTCTGGATCGCGCTTGACCAAAATCATGTCGAATTCGCCCTTGCGGAAACTACCTACCAGATTAAGCGTTAGGTCACATTTTACATTCAATTGAACATGCGGGTGGTGTTTGGCGAAGGTGGAGAGAATATCTGGAAGATAATGTGTAGCAAAGTCTTCAGGCGTACCTAGGCTGATTTCACCCTTTACGTCCGGTTCGTTCAAACGGCTGTAGGCCTCCCATTGAAGCTCCAGCATGCGCCGCGCATAGCCGAGAAATATCTCTCCCTGCTCTGTCAAAACAACTTGGCGGTTACTTCGATCAAAGAGGGAGCAGTTTAAACCTTCCTCCAGTTTTTTGATTTGCAGACTTACGGCTGATTGTGTTCGTGCCACTATTTCAGCGGCCTGGCTAAAACTACCAGTCTCGGCTATAGCGATAAAACTTTTTAAAAGCAGGGTGTCAAATTGAAAGGGCATAGATTCTAACCATTTGAAAAACTCATTATAAAGACAGATGCTATCAGTTATATGGATGCGTTATAAGCGCCCATAATAACTTTTGAGGGAAGCGGGTAATGAGATTTTTATTAAATGCTATTAGTAAAAACCATCTGTAAGACTTACACATTTCCTTACACACTTTTCTATGCTATAAAAAATTATCTATATATAACAGTGGGATAGAAATAATATGCCGCACTCGAAATGCGGCATGGGTTAACGCCCATCGGGGGTTCAAATCCCCCCCTGTCCGCCATTTTTTTCCGTTCTATATAAACACCATGTCGTTTAGAAACATCTCCCTATGGGCATTGGTGTTGTCCGCGCTTCTATTTGCTTTTCCCGCTATGGCGAATGAGCAAAAGAAAATTGATGCCTTGCTCGAAGTGATTAAAACTTCGGACGTCACCTTTATCCGGAACGGCAGCGAATATACGGGCGCAGAAGCCTATGACCATCTGAAGGGGAAAATGAAAAGCGCGCTGAATTCGGGGAAGGCCCCGCGACAAGAGGAATGGACGGCGGAGTTTTTTATCGAGAACATCGCTTCCCGCTCATATATCTCCAAAAAGCCTTATCTTGTTCGCTTGAAAAACGGGGAGGAAATGGAGACGGGGGCGTGGTTGCGTGATAAGCTCAAGGGGATTGAGGAAACGGAGTAATTTCTATGCAATTTGTGATCATCGGTATGGACGGAACGGATGAGAGTGCCCTCGAACGCAGGCTCGCCGTACGTGCCGCGCATCTTGCCTTGGGAGATGAGCTTCTTGCATCGGGGAACATGATGTACGGCGCGGCGCTCCTCAATGACGAGGGGAAGATGAAAGGTTCTATGCTTGTCATGGACTTTCCTTCCGAAGCGGAATTGCATGCGTGGCTGGAGCGCGAGCCCTATGTAACTGGGAAGGTCTGGCAGTACGTACAAATTCATAAATCTTCCACGCGCAATCCGTGGCAGTTCAACCGCCCGAAAGAGTTTTTTGACAACCGCTAGCGATGCTTGCACCCCGGCCAGCAACAGGGGCGGCGTTCGCCGCTTTCGAGTTTTGAACGCGCGACATCGATGCGCTTGGCGCGGGTTTCTTCTTTTTTCGCATCTTCTATCCAGCAGATGAATTCATTGCGCGCCAACGGCGTGATATCTTCCCATTGTTCGAGCATTTTCGGGCGGGCGGTGAGGGTCTTTTTCAAATCCGCCGGCGTTTTGTGAACGACACCATCAGAGATTTTCTTGCTCACGGTTTTGACACCTTTTCCTTGAGTGTTTTAATCAGGCGTTCCTGCCCCGGAATATCGACCAGTTTTTTGCGTTTGGAGGTTTGTACGTAGAAGGAGTCGATGGCGCGGAGGCCTTGCGTGTTGATTTTTGCGGCGCGGATATCGAGCCCTTCATCGCGGAAGGTGCAAGCAATGTCATATAGCAATCCGTGGCGGTCGCGCGTTTCAATTTCCACGACGGAATCGCTCCCTGACGCTTCATTGTTCAATATAATACGGGCGGGGATATCGAACACCATATCCTGTTTGGTCATGGGTTTTCTGTGTTCGGCGATTTTGGCATCGATATCGAACGAGCCGTCCAGCGCGGCGAGAATGGCCTGGCGCAAATCTTCCTGACGGTGTTCCTGTGTAAACGGCAGGCCCGTGGCGTTTTGAATGACGAAGCGGTCCACGGCCACGCGGCCCGTGGCCTTTTCATTCACCGTGTTGATATAGGCGCGCATGATGTTCGCGCCTTCCGCCGACAGCGCGCCGCAGAGCGTGGCAAACAATCCTTCGCGGTCTTTGGTCGTCACGATAACCACGGTGGCGGAATGTTGGGCATCGATGGAGATATCGATGCGGGTTTCATCTTTTTTATAGTCTTCGGGAATGGTGACTTCGTCGGTCATGCCCGGTTCTTCGCCCTTCATCAGTGCGGAAGTTTTAATATAGAGTTCTTCGAGCAGGCGCGCTTTCCACGCCGTCCATCTTCCCGGGCCGACGCCCATGATATCCGCCGTGGTCAGCACAAACAGCATGTCGAGCCGTTCGGGCGTGCGTATCTTGGCCGAAAAATCCGCGATGGTTTTGGGGTCGTTCATATTCCGGCGGAAGGCCGTGTCTGACATGAGCAGATGTTCGTGCACAAGCCACGAGACAAGATCGGTTTGATCGAAATCCAGCCCGAATCGGGGGCCGAGCGAAAGCGCCAGTTCCGCGCCCAGTTCGGCATGTTTCCCGCCGCGGCCCTTGCAGATGTCATGCAGAAAAAGCGCGACATACAGCGCGGTTCTGTCCGTTACCGTTTTGGCGACGACGGAAGAGAGCGGCGCGTCATCCAGCAATTCATCGTTTTCGAGTTTGTGAAGGATGTCGATGCAATGGATAGTGTGTTCATCGACCGTAAAGTAATGGTAGCGGTCAAATTGCATCAGCGCGATGATGCGGCCGAAATCCGGCACGAATTTGCCGAGAACGCCCGATTCATTCATGCGGCGGAGCGTGAGGGCGGGGTTGGTTTCCGCCGTCAGGATGGACAAAAATATTTCGTTCGCCGCCGCCTCGTTGCGCAAGGTGTCATCGATGAATTTTAAATTCCGCGTGATTTGTTTGAGCGCGAAGGGGTGGATATCAGACCCCGTTTCCTGAAAAGCGCGGAACAGCGCGATCATGTCTTCTGGGTGTCTTTCCAAGTTTTGTTTTTTGCCGAAGGTGAGGCGACCGTCCAGCGTTTCGAAATCGCCGTAATTTTCGCCTTTGTGGCCGTCCTGACCTTCTTCATGATCGATGGCGGCCAGAATGATGCGCGTCAAATCCCCGATATCTTTCGTCACAAGAAAATAGTGTTTCATGAAGCGTTCAACGGCGCGTGCCGTGCGGCGATCCGCATATTCCAGACGTTCGGCCAGATCCGGTTGAATATCGAAATGCAGGCGTTCTTCGGCGCGGCCCGCGATCTGGTGCAGGTGGCAGCGCACGGTGAGGAGGAAATTGTGCGATTTGGCGAAGCGGCGGGCTTCGCTTTCATTCAGGATGTTCAGGCCCACGAGATCATGCAGCGATTTTGCGCCGTAGAGCACATCGGTGATCCAGAGCAGGGTCTGGAAGTCGCGCAGCCCGCCTTTGCCTTCCTTGATGTTGGGTTCCAGAACGAAGCGCGTATCGCCGTAGCGGCCATGGCGTTCATCGCGTTCGACCAGTTTGTTTTTGAGGAATTCCTTTTTGCCCTTTTGATCGAGCAACAGGATGATTTCCTTGTGCAGCAGACCTTCGGCAGATTTGGGGCCGTAAAGCAGGCGGGAATCCAGAAGGCTGGTCAGGACTTTGGAATCTTTTTGCGAAAGTTCGAGGCATTCCGCGAGCGTGCGCACGGAATGGCCGACCTTCAGACCCTTATCCCAGAGCGTGTAGAGGAATTTTTCTATTTCGGGGGCGGATTTGATGTCTTCGACCAGAATCATAAGATCTATATCGGAATACGGGCAGAGTTCTTTGCGCCCGTAGCCGCCGAGCGCGAAAAGATGCACGCCTTCGGGCAACAATGTTTTGGCGAGCGAGACCAAAGTTTCATCCATGCCCTTGGTGTGTTCGCGGCAAAAATGCGGGCCGCTCAAAGTGCGGTCAGCGAGGGATTCCAGCAATGGATTGAGAAGCGGGCCAGCCGTTTTGCGTTCGGGAGCGGACATGGGTTTAGTGTATAAAGATTCCACCCCGATCGGGCAACCCTTACTAGGCTTTTTCAGCCAAAGATTT
The DNA here is from genome assembly GCA_002482805.1 of Micavibrio sp. UBA7689. Lineage (GTDB taxonomy): Bacteria > Pseudomonadota > Alphaproteobacteria > Micavibrionales > Micavibrionaceae > Micavibrio_A. The sequence continues at coordinate 66,912 of DLGR01000037.1, forward strand.
CAGGGCATAAAGCGCATCGAGGGCTTCACGGGGTGTTAGGGAATCAGGCTCTATTTCCTTCAGCGCGTTTTGCAGCGCGTTGTTTTGTTTCACGGGCTGTTTCACAGGAGCGGTCTGGAAGAGCGGCAGATCATCCGTGAGTTTCGTGATGGCGCCGGAATGTTCGCCCTTGTTCAGCATCTCCAGAATTTCCTGTGCGCGCGCCACGACGTTTTCGGGCAGGCCCGCCAGACGCGCGACATGGATACCGTAGGAACGATCCGCCGCGCCTGCCGCCACCGTGTGCAGGAACACGACATCGTTCTGCCATTCGCGCACCTGCATGGAATAGCAAGCCAAGGATGCAAGGCGTTCTTTGAGCGAAGTCAATTCGTGATAATGTGTGGCAAAGATGGAGCGGGATTTACACACTTCGTGCAGTTGTTCCACGCAGGCCCAGGCGATAGAGAGGCCGTCATATGTTGCCGTGCCACGCCCGATTTCATCGAGGATGACTAGTGATTTCGGTGTGGCCTGATTGAGGATTGTCGCGGTTTCAACCATTTCGACCATAAATGTGGAGTGGCCGCGCGCGAGATCATCCGATGCGCCGACGCGGGAGAAGCATTTGTCGACGATGCCGATGGTCGCTTGATCGGCGGGTACGAACGAACCTATTTGGGCGAGTATCACGATCAACGCGTTCTGGCGCAGGAAGGTGGATTTACCCGCCATATTGGGGCCGGTGAGCAGCCAGAGTTTTTGCGACGGGTCGAGGGAGCAGTCGTTCGGGACAAACGCGGTGCCGGATTTCTTGAGCGCGGATTCCACGACAGGATGGCGGCCGCCCTTGATGTTGAAGGCAAGGCTGTCTTCCATGCGGGGCCGCGTGTAGTTGTTTTCTACGGCGAGATCGGCAAGCGAGAGCGCCACATCGAGTTCTGCCGCGCCGCGCGCAAGTTTGCCCAAGCTGTCGGACAGGGCAGCGGTTTGGGTGACGAAATCCGCGAAGAAGCGTTGTTCCAGTGCGAGGGATTTTTCAGCGGCGCTCGCGATATCGCGTTCCAATTCGGAAAGCTCGGGCGTGGTGAAGCGGGCGTTGTTCGCCAGCGTCTGACGGTGGATATAGGGGTTCGAATTATCCGTCGTCTTCACCATCATCTTGTCCGCGTGGCGCGACGGCACCTCGATGAAATAACCGAGAACATTATTATACGCGATTTTGAGCAGGGTAATTTCGGTGTGATCGCGGTATTTTGCCTGTAACTGCGCTATCAGGCGTTTGGATTCATCGCGCAGGCCTCGCAGATGGTCGAGGTCTGCTGCAAAGCCTGTTTTGATAAAGCCGCCTTCGCGGTCCATCATCGGCAGGGTTTCATCGAGCGCGGATTTGAGCAGATCACGCAATGCCTGAATCTCGGATGAGGATTTGAGCGCGTCCGCAAAGTAATCCGTCACAGGGGTTTGCGCCGCGATAAGAACCGCGCGCAGGGTTTCGACAATACCCAACGCATCGCGCACGGAGCCCAGATCGCGCGGACCGCCGCGACCGATGGTAAGGCGGGACAAAGCACGTTCCAGATCGGGCAGTTCTTTCAGACGTTCGCGCAGATCGTTGCGGAGAGCGGATAGGCCGACGAAAGCTTCCACTTGATCGTGACGGGCATTGATTTGCGGAAGATCGGTGAGCGGGGCGGAGAGGCGTGTCTGCAGTAAGCGCGCGCCTGCGCCCGTGACGGTTTTGTCGATGCAGTCCAGCAAAGAGCCGCGGCGTTCGCCTGTTTGGGTGCGCACGAGTTCGAGGCTGCGCCGTGTGGCGGGATCGATATCCATGACCGCACCGCCGATGATGCGGCGGGGACGGAAGATATGGGGCATTTTGTCTTTTTGCGTGCGCGCCACGTAATCGATCAACGCGCCTGCGGAAGCGATTTCCGCGCGGGACAACGAGCCGAAAGATTCAATGGTGCCGACGCCGAAGAGCGTTTCCAGTCTTTTTTGCGCGTTCTGAGAATCGAACAGGGAAGAGGGTTGCGGCGTAAGGATGTTTTTCTGCGTTTCGAATTGCGCGGCAAGGCGGTCCTGCAAAAGCAATTCCGAAGGGCCGATGCGATCCAGCGCGGCGGACAGGGTTTCGCGTTCCGCAGGCTGCACCAAGAATTCGCCCGTGGAAAGATCGAGCCATGAAAGCCCGAATTGTCCCGCCGCTTCACAGACGCAGGCGAGGTAGTTGTTTTCGCGGGCGTTGAGGAGCGTGTCTTCGGTCAATGTGCCTTGTGTCACAACACGTATGACGTCGCGGTTGACGAGTGCTTTGTATCCGCCGCGTTGTTTGGCCTGTTCCGGCGTTTCGGTTTGTTCGCAGATGGCAACGCGATAACCCGAGCGGATGAGTTTGGCCAGATAAGGTTCATAGGAATGGAACGGAACGCCGCACATGGGGATTTCCTGTCCTTCGTTCTTGCCGCGCTTGGTGAGTGTGATGTCTAGGCACTCGGACGCCTTGATCGCGTCATCGAAAAACATCTCGTAGAAATCGCCCATGCGGTAAAACAAAATGCAGTCGGGATATTGGGCTTTGAGCGCGTGATATTGCGCCATCATCGGTGTGTGGCCGACGGTTGTTGTTTCGTCTTCGCTTTTGAGGGCGGCTTGCGACAAAAGAATACTCCGTTATTTATGGTCGGCGGCGGGCGCCGTTTCTGCGCGGAAGTCCCTTTGCAGAGGCGTGCTCTTGTGAAAGAACGCCACGACTTGTGCCCCGATGGCCTTGGCCACTTCGTCCTTGCCCATTTTGGGCAGTTGTTCCGTACCTGAGTGTTTCAGGAAATATACCTGATTTTGATCGCTGCCGAAGGCGGGATTTTCACCATCAATCAAGTTAGCCACAATCATATCCGCGCCCTTGCTGTTGAGCTTTTTCGTGGCGTTGGCCAGCACATCGTTGGTTTCGGCGGCAAAGCCGATGACGAGGCGAGGGCGTGCGGTTTCAGAGGTGCCGATGGTTTTCAGGATGTCGGGGTTCTGGACCAAATCGATCGAGAGCGTGTCCTGACCGGGTTGTTTTTTCATCTTCTTGTCGGCGACTTCCGCGGGTGTCCAGTCGGCCACCGCAGCGGCGGCGATGAAGATATCCGCAGGCAAAGCTTCTTTACAGGCCGCGAGCATTTGTTTTGCGCTTTCGACCCGCACGGTGTTCACGCCTTTCGGATCGGGCAGGGATGTAGGACCGCTTACCAGTGTGACATCGGCGCCGAGACGTTGCAGTTCACGCGCGATGGCATCGCCCTGTTTGCCCGAAGAGCGGTTCGAGATGTAACGGACGGGGTCTATCGGTTCGACGGTGGGGCCGGTGGTGATGGCCGCCTTAAGCCCCGCCAGCGGCTTTGGGGCGAAGTGCGCCTGCGCCGCCGCCAGTATCTGTTCGGGTTCGACCATGCGGCCCGCACCTGTTTCACCGCAGGCCATGGACCCGACAGCAGGCCCCAGCAAGGTAAGATCTGCGCGTTTCAAAAGTGTTTTGTAATTGGCCTGCGTCGCTTCGTTGTCCCACATCTCCACATTCATCGCAGGCGCGATGAGGGCGGGTTTGTTTTTCGCGAGCAGTGTGGCGGAGGCGAGATCATCCGCAATACCCTGAACCATTTTCGCCATCAGATTGGCGGTAGCGGGGGCGACGATGATGAGGTCCGTATCGCGGGTCAGATAGATGTGATCCATAGGGTCTTTCGGATCGAACAATTCCGTGCGCAATTTTTCTTTGGTCAATGAATTGATGGCAAGCGGCGTGATAAATTCTTCGGCGTTCTTCGTCATGATCGCGGAGACTTCCGCGCCGTCTTTTTGCAGAAGGGAAATGAGCGCAGGCGCTTTCACGGCAGCGATGCCGCCCGAGATAATCAAAAGTATGCGTTTACCGTTCAGCATGTTTACCCTTGTGTCATAAAGGCAGGCGGCGCGATCCGCGTGAAGTAAACATATAGGCCGAAGCCTATGGTTGCCAATAACAGCACGCCCAATGTGATTTTTACGGTATTACCCATGTTCCACCTTTGAAAAAGAAAGGCCCTGTCTTTGTGGGACAGGGCCGATCTTATTATCTTTTCAGATAAAGCGCGAGATAATTACTCGGCTGCTTTTTCTGCGGCTTCTTCAGCAGCGTCAACTTTTTCTTTGTCTGCTTCAGCTTGTGCTTCGATAGCGTCTTTGGCAGCGTCTTTGTTGGCTTCTGCAGCGTCTTTGGAAGCGTCAGCAGAGTCTTTAGCGGCATCAACAGCTTCGTCAGCATTGTCTTCAGCAACTTTTGCATCTTCTACAGCGGCGTCAGCAGCGTCTTTAGCAGCTTCGGCGTCTGCTTCAACAGCGTCTTTGGCTGCTTCTGCATTTGCATCGATCGTGTCGCGAGCGGCTTCGGCTTGATCATCCGTAGGCGTGGCAACAACTTCGCCAGCTGCGGGTTCAACGGCGGAGATGTCCGTGCCCGTGGTGTCTTGGTTTTTGTAGATAACTTGCATTGCTGCGATACCTGCGAACAGGACAACGGCGGCGAATACAACGGATTTAACGATGTTGTTCATATGATTAGCTTCCTTCAGTGTTAAAAATTAATCGAATGCACCGTTGTCGGTGTGTTTCGAGCACGCTCATTTAGGTCAAAACCGTAATGAATGCAATGGCAAAGGTTATAGGAATTTATTACGGTAATTTCAAGGCCTTTTTGCATAAAGCCTTTATATTTTGACTCCCTCATGGATGGCAACAACGCCCAGCGTGAGGTTTTCAAAGCGGCAACGGCTGAATCCCGCCGTTTCCATGCGGTTTTGGAGTTCTTTTTGCGATGGGAATTTGCGGATCGATTCCACCAGATACTGATAGGAATCGCGATCTTTCGCCACAAGTTCGCCCATTTTCGGAATGAGACGATAGGAATATTCATCGTAAATTTTCGCGAGGAACGGTTCGTTCACTTTGGAGAATTCCAGACAATAGAATCTGCCGCCCGGTTTCAAAACACGCAGCGCGTCTTTCAACGCCGTGTCGATATGCGTGACGTTGCGAAGGCCGAACGCGATGGTGTACACATCCACGCTTTCGTCTTCAAAGGGCAGGGATTCCGCGTTGCCCGTGATCCATTCGAAACTGTCGCCGAGGCCTTTGTCTATTGCCCTATCACGACCGACAGCCAGCATTTCGGCGTTGAGATCGCACAGCGTGATTTTGCAATCAGGCCCCGCTTTTTTACGGATGCGGAACGCTATGTCACCCGTGCCGCCCGCAACATCGAGATAATGCAGACCTGCGCGCGGGCGTATTTTGCGCACGAAGTGATCTTTCCAAAGCCTGTGCAGGCCGCCCGACATGATGTCGTTCATGATGTCGTAGTTGCTTGCTACGGAATCGAAAACGCCGATGACTTTGCGGGTTTTTTGTTCGGGGGTAACGGCTTCTTCGCCGAACCACTGGCTTTCGGGATTGGATTTCATAAAGCTTTATGTAGAGACCTTGCGCAATTTTGTAAACCGTCATTGCGAGGGGGCAGGGTTCATAGGTATAACTAACCCCATGAAATTGCTCAAAGCCATGGCCACCGTCGGCGGCCTCACGGGTGTGTCCCGTATCCTCGGATTTATCCGCGACGTCCTGACCGCCATCATCCTCGGCGCGGGGCCTTTGGCCGATGCGTTTATCGTGGCTTTGAAGCTCCCCAATTTTTTCCGCCGCGTGACAGCCGAGGGCGCGTTCAGCGTCTCTTTCGTGCCGATGTATTCAGCCAAGCTCCACAAAGACGGAGAGGCGAAGGCAGACGAATTTGCCAGCAACGCGTTCGCCGTGATGCTTTTTATTCTCGCGCCGTTCACGTTGATTTGTATTGCCGCCATGCCGCTTATCATCCGTTTGCTGGCACCCGGATTTGAAGTGGGAAGCGAGCGGTACGACCTCGCCGTTGAAATGACGCGCGTGACATTCCCCTATTTGCTGATGATTTCGCTTACCGCGTTGATGGGCGGGGTTTTGAACGCGCATGAAAAATTCGTGCCGTTCGCCGCCGCGCCGATTGTGTTCAACCTCGCGCTGATTGCGGCGCTGGTGTTTCTGGAACCTTACATGCAAAGCGGCGGGCATGCGCTTTCGTGGGGTTTGTTCGCGGCGGGGGTTCTGCAGTTTATCGGCATGTTTTATTTTATCAGGAAGCTCAAGATCGGCATCAAATTACAAATGCCGAAGTTCGATGTGGACATCAAAAAGCTTTTCAATTTGATGGGGCCCGGTGTGATAGGCGCGGGCGTGGTGCATATCAATTTGTTCGTGGATGTCATTATTGCCTCGACGCTCGCGACGGGTTCGATTTCCTATCTGTATTACGCGGACCGTTTGAACCAGTTGCCATTGGGCATGGTGGGGATTGCGGTGGGCACGGCGTTGCTTCCCATGCTTTCCAAAGCGATGGCGGGGGACAATGCGGCGGAGGCCAAACATCTTTTTAACCGCGCGTTGGAAGTGTGTTTGATTTTGGCTTTGCCAGCTGGTGTTGCGATGCTTGTCGTGGCAGAGCCGCTTATCAAAACATTATTCCAATACGGGAATTTCGATGCCGAAGATGCACGCACCACCGCGCATGTGTTGATGGGATACGCGCTCGGCGTGCCCGCCTATGTCGCGGGGAAGGTTTTGTCGACAACGTATTACGCACGGCACGACACCAAAACGCCCGTCAAAATGTCCGTTATGTCGGCGCTGCTCAATATCGGTCTGGCGCTGATCTTGATTCAATTCATGGGTGTTGCGGGGATTGCATTGGCCACCGGTATTTGCGGATGGGTTTTGTTCACGTTGTTATTGCGCGGCCTGAAGGCCACGGACGCCGCGGCGCTAGATGCGCGGTTCAAACATTCCCTGCCGCGGATTATCTTTGCGTCTTGCCTTATGGCGCTCGTTCTGGCTATAGTCGCGCATTACTCAAGTGGATATTATGACGGTTCAAAGATTGAAAAAATCGCCTCTCTCGCAGTTCTTGTGGCCTCTGGCCTAGGAACATATTCGCTCGCCGTTCTCGGGACAGGCGCTATCAGTATCAAAGATCTCAAAAAATTATTCGTAAGGAAACGCGTACAATGAAACGCATATTTTCGGGCATGCAGCCCACCAACCGTTTGACCCTCGGCAATTATCTGGGCGCGCTGCGCAACTGGGTGAAGATGCAGGACGAGCCGGGTTCGGAATGTATCTACTGCGTTGTCGATCTGCACGCCAACACGACGGGATATAACCCCGACACGTTGAAAAACTCCACGCGCGAAGTGGCCGCGGCGTATATCGCGGCGGGCGTCGATCCCAAAAAATCCATCATCTTCGCGCAGTCTTCCGTTGCGGGGCATGCGCAGCTGGGCTGGATGCTGTCGTGCATCACACCGCTTGGCTGGCTCAACCGCATGACGCAGTTCAAGGACAAGGCCGGCAAGGACAAGGAAAAAGCGTCTGCGGGTCTTTACACCTATCCTGCATTGATGGCGGCGGATGTTTTGCTCTATCACGGTACGCATGTACCGGTGGGCGATGACCAGAAACAGCATGTCGAACTGATGCGCGACATTGCGATTTCGTTCAACCAGCATATCGCCAAGCGGGATTTCTTCCCCGTGCCCGAGCCTGTGATTATGGGCGAGGCGACGCGTGTGATGAGTTTGCGCGACGGTACGCAGAAAATGAGCAAATCCGCCGAAAGCGATATGACGCGTATAAACCTGACCGACGATGCCGATACGATTTCGAATAAAATCAAAAAGGCGAAAACGGATGCGGGGAATGTTCCGAGCACGGAGGCCGAATGCGAGGGCAGGCCCGAAGCCAAAAACCTTCTGACAATCTATGCGGCTTTGAATGAAACGACGCGCGAAAAGGTGATGCAGGAATATGGCGGGCAACAGTTTTCGGCGTTCAAGAATGCGCTGTCCGACCTCACGGTCGCCAAGATGGGGCCGATCACAAACCGTATGCGGGAATTGATGGCGGATACGAACGAAATAGACCGCATTCTGGCCAACAGCGCGGATCGGGCCAACACCATCGCCGAGCCTGTCCTCAGGGAAGCTATGGACATCATGGGATTCTGGCGGAAGTAACGCGTAAATTTGCGGGGAAAGGCTGAAATGCCTTACGCTTTGGCTTGTACCCCCTTACAGCCAAGGTATAATCGATTCCATGATTTTACGTCTTTTCATATTTCTCGCAGTGCTCGCCCTCCCCACCGTCGCCAAGGCGGATTACTATTTTTGGCAGGACGAGGGGACAGGTCTTTCCCTGACATTCCCCGACACGTGGAAGACGGTCAACAACACCAATCCCGATACGATCGCGACGATCGCAGGCCCCAAAGACGGCGCCCAGCCTGTTTGCCGTGTCGATGCGCGCCCCGACAAGCGCTATACGATTTTCCCCGCGCGTTACGGCGATTCCGTTCAGAAGGTTGCTGTGTCGGAAAAATTCTGGCGCGAATATCTGGGCCAGTATGATGAATTCGAACTGGGCACGATGCATAACGGATCGGGCCTCGGCCGCTGGTTCGCTTCGTTCGCGCTCGCTTCCTACAACAAGCATTTCGGCAGTGTTTTACAAGCGCGCCGTGCGATCATGTTCGCATCGCTTTACAACGACACGCTGTATATCGTGGAGTGCTCCGCGCTCAGCCATGGCTATGACCGCTGGGAGAATGATTTCCGCGGCATCATCAAGAGTGTGGATTTCAAGAAAGCTTTCCACGAGCTTCCAACGGGCGAATACGCCAATTTCCTGCATGATGCCGAGATGTATTTCTGGGCGCAGACAGGACCCGAAGGCACCACAGCTTATTAGAATTTCAATTCGCGCGCATTCAGCTTTTTCAACGCTTCCGTAAGAACGGGATCCGCGGCGATTACGTCGTGTATTTTGAGGGTCATTTTACGCCTGCGTCCTTCGCGTTCGAATTCAACGGATGCGATTTTGTCCGTCATGTTGAAGGGGTGTTCCAGCAGATCATAGCCGCCGTATCCGCGTATGCGCGGGAAGAGGTAGGCGAGACCCGCACTGCTGCCTGCATCGCCACAACGCACTTGTCTGAGCGTTCTATCGCTCACCATATCGATACGTTTGAATTCAGGACGCGGCATCTGGCCGACAATCTCGTCGCCTTCGAAAACGGCCTTCGCAAAGGCTTGGGCGAATGTGCTTTTGCCGATTTCGGGCGGACCCATCAGGGCTATGCTCCACACAGCGCCTTCGGGGCGATATCTTTCGTGGGCGCGCGCAAATTTCTGTGCGATCGATTGCGTTTGTTCCAAGGTGGAGCAATCGAGCTGATACAGCTTCATTCGGCACCGAGCTTGAGTATTGATTGTTGAAAGACAGGTGCGGACCAGATTTTCTCATCCACCTGTAAAGTAAGCAGGCGGGAACGATAACCCGGCATGAAAGATACGGTCGCGATATGTCGAAAATCTTCGGGTGCGTGTTCCAGAATGTCATATCCGCCGAAGCCTGCTTTGCGGGGTGTGAAGAAGTGATTTCCGTTGTTCAGCATATAATCATTATGGCGCACCTGCTTCTTCGACCAGTGGCTTATGATGTCGTGCGATTGCCGCGGGCGCATGTTCCACAAATGTGCGTCCCAGTTTTTGGCGAATACCGCTTTTGTAAAAGCCTGCGTGAAAGTGCTTTTGCCCATGCTCATCCCGCCTTGCAGTGACAGGCCCCAGACTTCACTCCGCGGTTTGATGGCTTCGCAGACGCGGCCGAATTGCCGCGCGATCAATTGCGTTCTCGGAGCTTCCCAGGTTTGAAATGCGTAGGACTTCAACATGCCAACTGTTTACATAATTATAAAAAATCTGGCAAGGGAAATCGGGTTAAGCCTCTACGCTTCTAAGTATCTGATTTTATGATACTCTAGTTGTGTAACGCCCATGCAAATTTACCTTCCCATTGCCGAAATATCCGTTCCTGCCGAGAGCCTTGCCTTGCTGGGCGTCGCCGTGGGCTTTTTATCAGGTTTGTTCGGCGTGGGCGGCGGGTTCCTTGCCACGCCATTCCTATTGTTCATGGGCATACCGCCCGCGGTGGCGGTCGGGACGCAGGCCAACCAACTGGTCGCCACCAGTGTGACGGGCATGCTTGGCCACTGGCGCAAGGGCAATGTTGATATGCAGCTCGGCGCCGTCATGATGGCGGGCGGGATGGTAGGCTCACTCGCGGGTGTGGTCGTGTTTCGCGTGCTCCAGCATTTCGGGCATATCGATCTTTTTATCGCGACTTCGTACATCATACTGCTCGGCACTATCGGCACCATGATGCTCATCGAAAGCACGATGACGCTTTTGAAGCGCCATAAGGCAACCGAAGATGTAATCAGCCTCGCTCAACGCCCGTTCTTTCAAAGATGGCCTTATAAAATGCGTTTCATCAAATCGCGTTTGTATATTTCTGCGCTGCTTCCCATCATAATCGGGTTTGTCGGAGGTTTGCTGGTTTCCATCCTCGGCATCGGCGGTGGATTCATTCTTATACCCGCCATGATTTACGTGCTCGGCATGCCCAGCCTTTTGGTGGCGGGAACGTCTTTGTTCCAGATCATCTTTATATCCGCGTTTTCGTGCATTCTGCATGCCACGTTCAACCATACGGTAGATGCCATTCTTGCTCTCATTCTCATCAGCGGCGGGGTTGTGGGCGCGCAGATCGGCGTGCGTGCGGCAAGACGCATAAAAGGTGCGCCCGCCCGCGTGGCGCTGGCATTGATCATTCTGGCCGTGGGTACGCGCATGATCGGCGTTTTGTTTATGGAGCCGAGCGACTTGTTCGCACTGGATGTGCGTCTATGAGATATTTGCTTTTCATCCTCTTGTTGTTTGCAACGCCCGCCAGAGCAGAGATGAATGCGGAACTGGCGCGCGACCATGTCGATATTTCGACGGGTTTCAACGGCGAGACCATCGCGCTGTTCGGAACCACGGACGAAGACAATGCGGACATCATCATTTCCATCAAAGGACCCGAAACCACCGTGGCGGTGCGCCGCAAGGGGCGGGTGCTCGGCGCGTGGATGAACAAGGATACGGTCGAATTCCGCCGCGTGCCTGCCTATTACGATATTGCATCCACTTTTGCGCCCGACGAGGTTTTTGCGAAGGAGCAGCGGATAGGGTTCGGCAATCTGGATTTTTACGCGGAGAACGAAAGCGATCCTGAAACCGTGCAGACGTTCGAAGAAGCGCTTATCCGCAAGATGCAGGAAAAGGGTTTTGTGCCCGAAGAGGCGAAAAAGGTGAAACGCATCGATGCGCATTTCTTCAAAACCACATTCGTCNNATCGTCCTTCCGCCCGATATTCCGACGGGGCTTTATACGGTCGATACCTATATCGTGCGGGACAACAAGCTTTTGGGCCATGAAAGCCGTGAATTGCAGGTGGGGCAGGTGGGCTTTAACGCCAATATTTACCTGACCGCGCAGGAACATGCGCTTTTCTACGGGCTTTTTACCGTGTTGGTGGCGTTGATTTCCGGCTGGTCCGCCTTTACATTCCTGCGTAGGGATTAGGACCATGAGCTCATACATCGATGCGGAATTCAAACCCATGCAGGGCCGCAAAGGCGACGGCGGCACGTATCTTGTCGTCGCGGACGATACGGATGAATTCAAAACTGCTTTGATTTATGCCGCGCATACCGCACGCATTCACCGCGCCAAGCTCGGCATCCTTCACATCATCGAAAATCAGGATTTCGAACATTGGGGCGGCGTGGAAGCGCGCATCAAAAAAGAACTGCGCGCGAATGCCGAGAAGTATTTGTGGGCGGTGGCCAAGACGGCAAATGATTTCAACGGCTCCATCCCGTCGCTGTACGTGGCCGAAGGCGAGACGAGCGAGGCGGTGATGACGACCATCGATACCGATCAAAACATCGTCAAACTAATCCTCGGCGGCGGGAAAGATCATATCCCGGGGCCTTTGGTAGCCTTCTTTACGGGGAAGGGTATGTCCAAGTTACAGGTGCCGGTGGTCGTGGTGCCAGCGCATTTGAAAGAGTTTTCTTGATTTTCGAGCGGTAGAAGCCTATTTCAGTGGCATGTTCATACAGACCGAAAATACCCCCAATCCTTCGACCGTGAAATTTATTCCGGGCGTGCCCGTCATGGAATCAGGCGTGGCCGAGTTCGTGAACGAAGATGCTGCCAAACAATCCCCGTTGGCCGAGCGTATTTTTGAAATACGCGGCGTGCAGAGCGTTTTCTTCGGCCGCGATTTCGTGTCCGTCACCAAAACCGATGCGGTGGAGTGGGGCGCCATCAAGGCGCAGATACTGGGCGCGGTGATGCAGCACTTCACGATGGGCGAGCCGCGTTTTAAAGACGGCCACACGAGCGGCGCGGCGGATGACAGTTTGCTCGACGAGCTTTCCAAACAGATCAAAGAATTGATTGAAACACGCGTCAGACCTGCGGTGGCGCAGGACGGCGGCGACATCATTTTCAACAAGTTCGAGCAGGGTGTTGTTTACCTGACGATGCGCGGCGCATGTTCGGGATGTCCTTCATCCACAGTCACGCTCAAGAACGGCGTGGAGAATATGCTCCGCCATTATGTGCCGGAAGTGCTCGAAGTCAGACAGACTTTAGAATAGTCAGCGTCGTCACCTGCTTTGCTTCGCAAAATGTCGAGCCGATGACAGAAGAATAATTATTCAACAGAGAATTGATCGTTGTTATCGCCCGCATGCTGCGTGGGCTGTTTTTGCGCATCGCTGAGAATGTCTTCGGAAACTGTGTAGAGCATGCCGAGCCAGCGCCAGCGAGGCTCGCTGCCTTTTTCACCTGCAACCGGCAAGGTGCAGTTGATGCGCGGGCGGTCGTCATCGAACGGTTTTTCAAGGCGCAATTCCACACGGCCGTTGAGGATTTCCAGTTTTGGTTTTTCTTCCACCGAAGAGAAACAGGACAAGCCTTTTAAAGATTTTTTCAACGCGTCGTTGACGGTGAAACCGATGGCGGGAGTCAGCGTGGATAAATGCGGATCTGCGGGGGAGATTTCCGTGACGGGCAGGGGCAATGCATTCGCGGTCATTTTGAAGCGGTCGATATCACCGTATCTTTCGGTGATGGTAAAGCGCGGCAGAGCAAAACGGTCATCGCCCGCATAGGACACGCCCGAGGCCTGACCGAACGCGGCTTTGAAGCCCATGTCTTTCGCAATCTTCTTCGCCTTGGTATTGTATTCCCCGAACGGGTAAGCGAGGAGGGTGGGTTCCATGCCCAATTTTTCGCGGAATTTGGTGGTGGAATTGTTGATCTGGCGGCGCGTTTCTTCCTCGCCCATATCGATCATGTTGCCATAAGAAGCAGGATGGATGCCGAACGTGCCGCCGCCCTCTTTTAAATCCTTGGCGTCATTCCATGTGAGGTATTGGGGTTTGTTGTCTGTGATGCGATCAACGGGCAGAAACACCGTGAACTCAAAACCCTTCTCACGCAAAATAGGAAAGGCAGTGTCATAGATGGATTTGTCCGCCCCGTCGAACGTGATGGCGACCGTGCGCGCAGGCAGGGATTTGTTTTGTTCGAAGGCCGTGATAATTTCGGGAAGCGGGGCGACGTTGTATCCGCCCTCCGACAATTCATCCATCTGTTCCTTAAAGCGTTCTTCGCTGATGGCCGTGTCGTCATCGCCGATGGCCATATAGGTGAAGATCACCGCGGCCTTATCATCGAAATCCGTTACCTGTGCATGCGCGGCGTTCGAAAGAACAACGCAGGCCAGAAGCAGCAGGAGGGATTTATAACAAAGGGAGGGCATGTCAGGGTTATAGCCGATCCCCCCCTTAAAAACCAGACCCCAGAAAGCAGGGTTGAACTGGCTTTTTGGCGGTTTAGATAGTAAGAAGTCTTTAAACCATAAAGGAAATTTATCATGACCGACGGATACAAACTCGACCAAGCGGCGCTGGATGCGTTGTTCTTTAAAGCCCGCACCTTTAACGGATGGCAGGACAAGGACGTGCCCGATGACATGGTAAAACAGATTTTCGATACGATGAAGTGGGGCCCGACTTCGGCCAACTGCTGCCCTTTGCGTATAGTGTTCGTGCGCACGAAAGAAGCGAAGGAAAAACTGAAGCCGCTTCTGGACAAAGGCAACCAGGACAAAACCATGGAGGCGCCAGTCGTTGCGCTGTTCGCCATGGACAGACAGTTTTACAAATACGCAGGCAAGCTCGCGCCGCGCATCGATGTGGAAAAATGGTATGGCGGTAAGGAAGAGGCGAACAAGGAAACGGCCGCGCTCAACGGCACCTTACAGGCAGGATATTTCCTTCTGGCCGCCCGTGCGCTGGGCCTTGATTGCGGTCCGATGTCCGGTATCAACAGACAGGGCATCAAGGACGCGTTTTTCCCCGATCTGGATGGCGAGGTAAAATTCGTTTGCAGCCTTGGTTACGGCAGACCGGAAACATTGTATCCGCGCGCGGAACGTTTGAATTTCGACGAGGCGTGCAAGATTGTCTGACAAACCTGTTTTGGCCATAGATTCCGCACTCGGCGGCTGCGTTGCGGCAGTCGTTATGCCAGACGGGACGGCCTATGGCGATTCCATCGTCACGGAGCGCGAGCAGGCGGCGAAACTGGTGCCGCTGTTGCAGGAGGTGATGGCCGAGGCGAAGATAGATTTCCCGCAGCTAGGTTTGATCGTCACCACAACGGGACCAGGATCATTTACGGGGTTGCGGATCAGTTTATCCACGGCGCGTTCGCTCGGCATGGCGCTTGATATTCCTGTCCAAGGCATAAGCACGTTCGAAGCGATGTATCATTCCTGCGCGCCGCTGGGCGACGCTCTGGTGGTTCTCGAAAGCAAACGTGCGGATTTTTATGTGCAGGCGTTCGACGCGCTGGGCAAAGGTGCCGAGCCTGAATGCCGGCTCTCCGGTGCCATCAAAGCGAAGACGATTTGCGGGGATGCGGCCCATAGGCTTAAAATAGAAGGAGTCGAATCCGACTATATCGAGCGCGGATTGATCGACCCCGTAGTATTGGCGCGTCTGGGGCTGGCACAGTTTACCGAGAACGGCCAAAAAGCCGACAAACCGGAGCCCCATTACATGCGCGGCGCGGATGTTTCCGTATCCACCAAGTCAAAGCGCGAAATTGATATTAACAGTTATTAAGCTTTTCCCATTTATACTTGATTCTATTGTGTAAGCCCGATATTTTATCAATATAGCGGTAATAGTGGAGAATTATCATGCCCGAGAACACCTCGCACCAAGACCTTCTGGCCCTGACGACGGAAATCGTTTCCTCGCACGTGGCCAACAACACGGTGCCCCAAAACGATATTGCAGGCCTGATCGAACAGGTTTTCCGCACGCTTTCCAATCTCGGCGGCGGCGGAACGGTTTCCACGGACCGCGGCGCATTGCCCGCCGTTCCGGTGAAAAAATCCGTGACGCCCGATTACATCATCTGCCTCGAAGACGGCAAGAAACTCAAAATGCTCAAACGCCACCTTAAAACGGCGTATGACATGACGCCCGAAGAATATCGCGAGCGTTGGGGCCTTCCTGCCGATTATCCGATGGTTGCGCCGAATTACGCGAAACAGCGCAGCCGCCTGGCCAAAGATATCGGTCTGGGCACAACGGGCAAAAAAGTCCCCGCGAAATAATGCCCCACATCATCATAGAATATTCCGCCAATCTTGCGGAGATAGATATGGGCAAGTTGCTCGCAACTTTGCATGAATCTCTGGCATCCAACGGCGTTGAAAAAGCCCGTATCAAAACCCGCGCCATCAAGATTGATCATTACATGGTCGGCGAGAAGGGTGCCCATGGCTCTATGATCCATGGCACGCTGTTGCTTCTCGAAGGTCGCGATGTCCCGACAAAAGAACGTCTATCCAAACCGCTTTACGAAGCCCTTAGAAACGCCGTGCATTCCAAAGACTGCGCCGTCACCTTTGAAGTACGCGATATGGTCAAAGATACGTATTACCTTTAACCATCCAGTTCATTGTACAATCTGTTGTGCCAGTCATCGCAGATGAACTCGCCCTGATGACCATCGTAATCAAAGAAATAAACACTCTTCTTTCCGTTTTCCCAAACATGCTCGAGCGGTTCCAATCCCTGCGCCTGAATGAGGTCGCGGTAGCATTCATATTGTTCCGGTTTTATCTGGAACGCGAAGTGCAGGTGCTCTGCGCCACGCCCGCCCAACACGCCGATCTTGCCTTTCTCCCAGAGGCCGAACGCTTCACCGCCCTCCAGAACAAAAGCCGCTACACGGCCTTCCTTGTCATCGCCCCAGCGCTCAACGCGTGCATGCGGAATAAGATTTGAGTAAAGAGCGACAGATTTTTCGAGGTCGCTCACCTCGATGTGGGTTTCCACCAATCGAACAGACATAGTTTTGTTTCCTTTCGGGCTTGGTACGGGGCCAAAGCACGATTGGATCAGATCAGTTGGATAATTCTTTGGAGCGGGCGGTGGCTGCGGCGATTGCTTTGTCGAACAATTCCTGAAATTTTCCATCTTTCATCAGAACCGCAAGGGCTGCGGCGGTGGTGCCATTGGGGGATGTTACATCATCGCGGAGTTGCGTGGGCGTCATGCGCGGCGTGGATTCGGCCAGTGCGGCAGAGCCGATGACCGTTTGTTTTGCCAGTGTCATGGCTAAGTCTTTTTCAAGGCCCGCTTTTACGCCCGCTTCGGCCAAGGCTTCGATAAGCAGGAACACATAGGCGGGGCCGCTGCCTGACACGGCCGTGACGGCATCGAGTGTGGATTCATCGGACGTCCATTCGACAAGGCCGAAGGAAGACAGCAGATCATGCGCGCATTGCAGGCGTTCCGGCAGGACCGTTTCAGATGCGCACGCGACCGTCATGCCCTTGCCGATGCTGGCCGGCAAATTCGGCATGGCGCGGATGATGGGCTGCATGCCGCCGAAGCGTGATTGATACCCCTGAATTGTTTGTCCCGCCGCGATGGAAAGGATGCAGAGTTTGGAATGCAGATGGTCGCGTATGGAAAGGCAGAACGTGCCCAGCGTTTGCGGTTTGATGGCTATAACCAGCATGTCGAGCGATGGCGCGGCTTCGAGAAACGAATGATCGTTCGAGTGGTGGGTGATTTTGCTTTCGGTCAGTAGATCCGCAGGCAGGCCGTTGGGGTCCAGCGTATGGATGTGCGAGACGATTTTGGCGGAGAGCCATGCGCGGAGCATGGCCGAGCCCATTTTGCCGCATCCCGCAAGCCCGATTTTATAGGTGGATTGGGACGGGGCTTTGGGAAAGCCGCTCATATCCTATGCCTCGCCGGAGACTTGCATCTGTGCGAGAGAAAGATCGGCGACATTTTGCGGCAAGCCGCGCGAAAGGATATCGAACACGGGATAAAAACGTTCGCATTCGGCAAGAGCGATATCGACGAGGTCTTCGATGTGGTCCGCGCCCGAAGTCTGCGTCATGCCGCGGAACAGGGTGGTGTGGCGGAAGCAGGGAATTTGCGTGTTTTCGCGGAAATCAAAATGGCCGAGCCACAGGCCCGAATTGATCGCGGTCATTGTACGTGCGGCTTCGTCCATCGCTTCGCGTTTGACATCGATGTCAAACTGGCAGCAGAACTGCATGGCGGAATATTCTTCCTGCCATTGGAAGAAGAGTTTGTATTCGCCCATCTTGCCGGTGATTTGTACGGTAAGTTCGTCTTCGGTCATGCGATCGAAAACCCAGTCATTCGCGCACAGGATTTCCTCAACGGAATCCAGCGGATTGGCTACATCTTCATAAAATTCACGCTCTGACGCCGTTTCGCTCATTTCTTTTTCCCACTCTTTTTCGGTGCCGTCTTTTTTGCCGCAGGTTTTGCTGCGGGCTTTTTGCCAGATAATTCGTCTATTCTTTTCTGAAGCGCTTTTACCTGTGCTTCGAGGCGTTCGAAATCTTCGCGGGGGACGAGGTCCATGCGCGAAGCGGCTTCTTCCATCCGCACCTTGATGTCGTTCAAAATCTGTTCACGGAAAGCCGAAAACACGTTCATCGCGCCGCCGGCTACACGGGAAAGATCATCGAAAATACGGGGGTCCGGTTTCATAGAATCTTCTTATGTTCGAATTGGAGAGCATTAACTAACATCGCGGTGCGTTATGGTGCAACACGGCAGTCAAGCGGAAAAGAACATATCCACCGCAGATTTCCGCGGCTTACAAATGGGTATGGATTGTTAAAGTTTTTCCTTTAAGATCGGGATAGGTACATAAAAAGGATTCCCAATGATTGTCGTAACGGGCGGTGCAGGATTTATCGGTTCCAATCTGGTGGCAGGGCTGGAAGAACGCGGTCTGGGGGATATCGTCATATCCGACACGCTCGGTTCCGCCGACAAATGGCGCAATATCGCAAAGCGCGAAATCCGCGATGTGGTACATCCTTCGCGTCTGTTCGATTACCTTGATACACACGCCGACGAGATAGAAGTTATCTATCACCTCGGCGCGATTTCCTCGACCACCGAGAACGACGCAGACCTGATTATCGACACCAACTTCGTTCTGTCCCGCAGACTCTGGAAATGGTGCTGGAAGCACAAGAAGCGTTTCATCTATGCGTCTTCGGCCGCAACATACGGCGACGGCCATCATGGATTCAAAGACGAAGAAAGCATCGACGGGATCAAGCATTTCATGCCGCTCAACCCATACGGGTGGAGCAAGCACGTGTTCGACCGCCGTATCGCGCGCGTCGTGGAAACGAAATCCGAACCCCTGCCCACACAATGGGCGGGCTTGAAATTCTTCAACGTCTATGGCCCCAACGAATATCACAAGGGCGACCAGATGAGTGTCGTGTGCAAGCTGTTCCCGCAAGTGCAGGCAGGTGCTGCGGCGCGTTTGTTCAAATCACACCACCCCGATTATCAGGACGGCGGACAGTTGCGCGATTTCGTGTGGGTCGGCGATTGCGTCGATGTCATGCTATGGCTTTATGATAACCCGAACGTGAACGGATTGTTCAACGTGGGTTCGGGCAAAGCGCGTTCGTTCAAGGACCTTGCCGAGGCGACGTTCAAGGCCACGGGCAAGGCCCCCAAAATCACCTATACCGATATGCCCGAAGGCCTTCGCGACAAGTACCAGTATTACACGCAGGCCGATGTTTCCAAAATCCGCCAAGCCGGTTACACCAAGCCGTTTACGGAACTGGAAGAGGGTATCGGCAAATACGTGAAAGATTATTTGTCCAAAGGCGATCCCTATAAATAATCCGCATATCAAAATATTTGATACCGCCCACGAAGGCGTCACCGGCTTCCGCAAACAACTGGCTGACTGCATCGTTCTGACCTTTGACCACAAAATCCTTTTGCAATACCGCCCCGAGAGTTTTGATTCACCGCACGGTTGCGTCAACGCGTTCGGCGGACACCTCGAAGCCGGCGAAACGCGGATGCAGGCGATGCGCCGCGAATTGAACGAAGAGCTGGGGGCGCAGATAGAAGCGGGTGATGTGGTTTTCATCAATGCGGTCACGGAAGATTTTACGAACCATACCGAACTGGTCCATGTGTATTTCTGGCACGACAAGGACAATACCATCACGGGATGTTACGAAGGCGAACCTTTGTTTTTCAAAAACGCCGCAGAAGCACTGGCCGAGCCGAAACTCATGGAATATGCGAAGTGGGCGCTGGAACAATGCGTGGCCCGTGGGCTTATTAAGTAGGGCCATCGTCGTCACCCGCTTTGCTTTGCAAAGCGTTGAGCCGTTGGCAAAGCGCGGGTGACAAGCCCAACATTCCGCCCTATAGTCCTGCCCCATGGCATGGACATTTCCCAATATTGATCCTGTTGCGCTGGCTATAGGCCCGCTGGAGATCCGCTGGTACGCTCTCGCTTATCTCACGGGTATTTTGCTCGGGTGGTGGTATGCATTCTACATCGTCAAAAAGGACGAGGGGAAGGGCGCCCGTCCGAACCGCGCGGATATCGATGATTATCTGCCGTTCGCCGTGCTGGGTGTTATTCTCGGCGGGCGTGTGGGCTATATCTTGTTTTATCAGCCCGCCTATTATTTTTCGCATCCTTCGGAAATTTTGCATATCTGGAACGGCGGCATGTCTTTCCACGGCGGCGTGCTCGGCGTGGTTATTTCCGTCATCGCCTATTCGCTGATCAAAAAAATTCCGATGCTGCGACTGGGCGATTTGTTCGCTGTGTGCTGCACGTTCGGATTGTTCTTCGGACGGCTTGCCAATTTCATCAACGGCGAGCTTTACGGGCGCGTGACCGAGCATCCGATCGGCATGGTGTTTCCGGGGGGCGGCGATTTACCGCGCCACCCATCGCAGCTATATGAGGCAGTACTCGAAGGGCTGTTGCTGTTTATCATTTTGAGTCTTCTCATTCACCGCGAGAGTATCCGTTCGCGCCCCGGCATCATCATCGGCGCGTTCATGATCGGATATGGTTTGTGCCGTATGTTCGTGGAGAATTTCAGGGAACCCGATGCGTATCTGGGTTTCCTGTCGTTCGGTCTGACCATGGGGCAATGGCTGTGCGTGCCCATGCTCATCATCGGCGCGGGCTTTATCGTGAACGCGTTTAAACGCGGCCGCTATGTCAGCGCTGCTTGATATCATAAAACGCCGCATCCAAACCCAGGGCCCCATGGACCTCGGCGAATATATGGCGCTTTGCCTGTCCCATCCTCAACACGGCTACTACATGACGCGCGATCCGTTCGGCGTAGGCGGGGATTTTACCACCGCGCCCGAGATATCGCAGTTGTTCGGAGAGATGATCGGCGTGTGGCTGGCCGACGTTTGGGCGCAGATGGGTAAGCCTTCGGAATTCATCCTTCTGGAATGCGGGCCGGGGCGCGGAACGCTCATGGCGGACATTTTACGGGCCACGAAGAAGGTTTCGGGGTTCCACGAAGCCGCCAAAGTGCATCTGATGGAGATAAGCCCTGTGCTTATCGAGTCGCAGCGCGCGAATTTAGCCGGTTACGATACGCGCTGGATCAGTGACCTGACTCAGCTGGATTCCACGAGTCCCGTGTTGGTTGTGGCCAACGAATTTCTGGATGCTCTACCTGTGCGGCAACTGGAACGGAAAGGTGCAGATGTTTTCGAACGCGTGGTATCGTTATTGCCCGATGAAAGCCTTGGCATCACATTAAAACCGATCGACGGCAGCATCGCACCCTACATAAGAAGTGTGCGCGGCGATGGAATTATCGAGATTTCGCCTGTCTTAAACCAATTTGTGAGAAGCGTGGCAAATCTTTTGAAAAAACAAAAAGGTGCAGCGCTTTTTATAGATTACGGACATGTGAAAACAGGCATGGGGGATACGATCCAGGCAGTAAAGTCACACCGTTTCGAAAGCATATTCGATACGCCCGGACACGCGGATTTGACCGCGCATGTCGATTTTGAAAACGTCCAAAACATCGCGCGAGCCGAAGGGGTCGCGACTCACGGTGCTGTGTCACAAGGCGGCTTTTTGCGCAGCCTCGGAATCGAAGTGCGGGCGCAGATGTTGAAATTGGGGTTGAATGAAGAGAAGGCGGAGCAACTTGAATCAGGATTGAACCGCCTTATCGATACGGAGCAGATGGGAATGCTGTTCAAGGTTTTGGCCTTGTGCGATGATCCGAAAATAACGCCTGCGGGCTTTGACGAGGTCTGATGAAAATATATAAGGACGATGCCTTTACCAAAGCTTGCGCCGATTCGGTTTCGTATGGTTTTTATGGCCGCACGGGCGGACATAGCGAGGGTCTTTTCACATCGCTCAATTGCGGTCCCGCATCGGGCGACAATCTTGCGCATGTCGCCGCGAACCGTGCAAAAGTGGCGCAGCATTTGGGCGCGCAAGACGGTATTATCTCCACCCTCTACCAATGTCATTCGGGTGATTGTTTATCAATAGACACACATGTTCCCACGGGCGAGGCACGACCGAAGGCCGATGCGCTCGTCACTGATAAACCCGGACTTGCCATCGGCATTCTGACCGCCGATTGCGGGCCCGTTTTATTTGCAGCAAAAAAACAAAACGGTGAACCTGTCATCGGTGCGGCGCATGCGGGATGGGGCGGGGCGCTCAAAGGTGTTCTGGATGAGACGGTCGCAAAGATGGTGCGAATCGGCGCGGTGCCCGAAAGCATTAAAGCCTGTCTCGGACCGTGCATTCTTTTGGCCTCATACGAGGTCAGCAACGATTTCGCGAAACCGTTCATCACGCAACATGACGAGGCCGAGCACTTCTTCAAGGCCGCACCAAAGGCGGGTCATCTTATGTTTGACCTTGCGGGTTATATCGCCATGCGCCTTTCGCTGGCGGGTGTGAAACAGGTGAGTTTGATGGAAGTCGATACATATCGCGAAGAGGCGGATTGCTTCAGTTTCCGTCGCGCGACCCACCGCGGCGAGAAGGATTACGGACGCCAGATATCCGCCATCATGATCCGTTAAAAGGTTAATTTCGTTGACATAAACGAAATTCGGGAGCCTAATATGCGTAACAATCATAACAAAAAAAGTTAACAAGGAGACGCATATGAAAGTATCAGCAGAATTTCTCGAAGCAGGTATCGACCAAATGTCCCGTGGAGCCGCAATAGGCGGTACGGGTCTTGTTGCACTTACGGGCGCCGCGATAGGTGGCTCTGTCGGATGGACCGCCGCGGTTCTTGCGGGCGCGGGCGCATACGCGCTGTCGCAGATTAAATAGTATTAGGTCTAAAACCTTATAAATTCAGGTTGATTTAAGAGGCGGGCATTTCTATAGTCCGCCTCTAATCACATCAACCGACGGAAGAGACAGATGATCATCATCTCCGGTAACTCCAACCGCCCGCTTTCCGAAGCTATTTCCGCCTATTTGGGCGTCCCCCTTGCCAAAGCCTCCATCCGCCGCTTTTCCGACATGGAAGTGTTTGTCGAGATCATGGAAAACGTGCGCGGCGAAGATGTATTCATCGTTCAATCGACGTCCTATCCCGCAAACGACAACCTTATGGAACTGCTGGTCACGATCGACGCGCTGAAACGCGGGTCGGCCCGCCGTATTACCGCCGTGCTTCCGTATTTCGGTTACGCGCGCCAAGACAGAAAGACGGGCGGACGCACGCCGATCTCCGCCAAGCTGGTCGCGAACCTTATCACCGCCGCAGGCGCAGACCGCGTTCTGACGCTGGAACTGCACGCCGGTCAGATCCAAGGCTTCTTCGATATCCCGACGGACAACCTTCATGTGAACCCTGTTTTCATTCCGCACATGCAGGCCGCGTTCACCCCCGAAAACACAGTTATGGTTTCGCCCGATGTCGGCGGCGTGGTACGCGCCCGCGCGATGGCCAAAAAGATCAACACGGATCTGGCAATCATCGACAAGCGCCGCGAGAAGGCGGGTTCATCCGAGGTGATGAACATCATCGGGGATGTTGAAGGTAAAGACTGCGTGATGGTGGATGATATCGTGGATTCCGCAGGTACGCTCTGCAATGCGGCCGTGGCCCTTAAAAACGCGGGTGCCAAATCCATCCATGCCTATATCGTGCATGGCGTTCTGTCAGGCGGGGCAGTGGCCCGCGTGGCGGCATCGCCCATAGAAAAGCTGGTTATCACCGATTCCATAGGTGCCACGGAATCCATCAGAATTTCCCAGAATATTGAACAGCTTAGCGTTGCCCCCCTGCTGGGCGAGGCCATGAAGCGTATCAGCGAAGAACGCTCGATTTCCGCGCTGTTCTCCTAAAACGCCTTTTCTCCTTGATTTTCAGGGCTAATTCCGCTTTATTCCGCCCCTGAAGCGACCGGCACCCCTGGAGGCTGGCGCATAACAACTTAAACTAAGGAAAAACAAACCATGACAAAGCATTACGCACTGTCAGCGGAAGCAAGAGAACGGGCCGGCAAAGGGGTTGCCCGTGCACTTCGCCGCGAAGCAAAAATCCCGGCTGTCGTTTACGGCGACTCCAAGGATGCAGAATCCATCTCGCTGCCCGTTAAGGAAGTGACGCTGGAATACCACAAAGGCCACATGTTCACGAATTTGTGCGATCTTGAAATCAACGGCAAGAAACAACTGGTTCTGGCCCGCGATGTTCAGGTTCACCCCGTGAACGATCAAGTCCAACACGTGGATTTCATGCGCGTTACGCCGAAAACGACGATCACCGTTAACGTTCCCGTTCACTTCCTGAACGAAGAGAACTGCCCCGGTATCAAAACCAACAAAGGCTCCCTTACGATCGTTCGTCACGATGTCGAGTTGGTCTGCAAAGCGACGGATATTCCCGAGCACATCGAGATCGACCTGATGCCATACGACATCGGAGAGCCGATCAAGTTGTCTGCCGCAAAACTGCCGGCCGGTGTTAAAGCCGCAGGCGATGGCAAACGCGATATTACAGTTGCTACGATTGCCGCTCCGCGCATGCTCCTTGAAGAGGAAGATGCACTGAACGCCGAAAAAGCAGCCGCAGCAGCCGAAGCAGAAGCAGCCGCAGCAGCAGCCGCACCTGCCGAAGGCGATGCCGCCAAAGAAGGCGACAAGAAGTAATCATTTTAAAGAAGCGGGAGAATACCCTTTATGTTTTCCCGCTTCTTTTCTTTCTTTCAAGCAAAGCCTCAGCCAGACGAGAGTACCATGTGGATTTTGGTGGGCCTCGGCAATCCGGGCAAAGAATACGAACATCACAGACATAATATCGGGTTCATGGTGATCGACGAGATCGCCAGACACTATAATTTGCCAGCCTTCAGCAAGAAATTCGACGGTGAATTGTGTGAAGGGCGCATCGACGGCGAAAAAGTTGTTCTGGTAAAACCTATGACGTTCATGAATGTGTCGGGCCAGTGCGTGCAGAAGGTTCAGCGTTTTTACAAGGTAACACCTAATCGCATCGTCGCGTTCCATGACGAACTGGATTTGGCCGCAGGCAAGATGCGCGTTAAAAAAGGCGGCGGCGCTGCGGGGCATAACGGCCTTAAATCCATGGACGAGCATTTGAATTCACAAGATTATTGGCGCGTGCGTTTGGGTATCGGCCATCCCGGTGATAAAGAGCGCGTTACGGGCCATGTGCTCGGTAACTTTTCGAAAGAAGAAAAGAAATGGCTTCCTGACTGGATAGAAGCCTGCGCCAAACATATTCCGCTGTTGATCGGCGGCAGACATGAAGATTATATGACGAAAGTAGCGGCGGATTTCCCCGCGCCTAAAGGTAATTAAATGTTTGGTCTTCTGAAAGATGAACCTTTAACCGATGGTGCTTTTATGAAGTGGGCAATTGTTTCAATTTTGCCCTTTATAATGACAGCTGTTTTTGGATTGTTGATATTTGTGGTCGATAAAGAATTTGCGTCTACTTCTATGCCTGATTGGCTTGGCTTTATGGTGCATTATTTGATTGTTTTTGGCCCCAGTTATTTAGTTTTGTTTTTAAGTAATGAGGTTTTAAAAAAGAGGGTTGTCGACTTCATCATCTTTTCTTTATCACTTGTAGTGTTGTTACCCTTGCAAGTACTTTTTGTGCTTTATGCAGGATGTGAATTTTTAGGCGAATGTTTGTAAGGGGATAAAATGGGTATTAAATGCGGTATTGTCGGTCTTCCCAATGTGGGCAAATCGACCTTGTTCAACGCGCTGACGGCGACGCAAGCAGCGCAGGCGGCGAATTATCCGTTTTGCACGATCGAGCCGAACACGGCGCTGGTCGTCGTGCCCGATACGCGTCTCGACATCATCGCGGAATTGGGCAAGTCGCAGAAAATCGTTCCAACGCAGCTTGAGGTCGTGGATATCGCGGGTCTTGTAAAGGGCGCATCCAAAGGCGAAGGTTTGGGTAACCAGTTCCTCGCCAACATTCGCGAAACCGACGCCATCATCCATGTCGTGCGTTGTTTCGAAAACGGCGATATCACACACGTGGAAGGTTCGGTCGATCCGCTACGCGATGCAGAAATCATCGACACGGAATTGATGCTGGCCGATCTGGAATCCATCACCAAACAAGCGGACGGTCTCGCCAAGAAAGCCAAAGGCGGCGACAAGGAAGCGATCGCGGCCCATGGCATCGCAGTGCGTATCAAGGCCGCGTTGGAGGCAGGGCAGCCCGCCCGAACTGTAGTTCCCGACGGAGAGGACGAAAAACGCGCGGTCAAAATATTCCAGATGATGACATCAAAACCCATCATGTATGTATGCAACGTCAATGAAGAAGACGCGGCAACGGGCAATGAATGGACGAAAAAAGTGGAAGCCATGGCAAAGGCGCAAGGCGCGCAATCGGTCGTGATTTCCGCCGCCATTGAATCCGAAATCGCGCAGTTGGCGACCGAAGAGGAAAAGAAAGAATTTCTTGAAACGCTGGGTTTAAAAGAACCGGGTCTGAACAAGATCATCAAAGCGGGGTATGAAATTCTGGGTCTTCAAACCTATTTCACCGTCGGCCCGAAAGAAGCGCGCGCATGGACCGTGCGCCGCGGCGCCAAAGGCCCCGAAGCCGCAGGCGCCATTCACTCCGATTTCGAAAAAGGTTATATCCGCGCCGAGGTAATGTCTTACGAAGATTTCACCACCTACAAGAGTGAACAAGCCGCGAAAGAAGCCGGTAAATACCGTTCCGAAGGCAAGGAATACACCGTCAAAGACGGCGACATCATTCTGTTCCGATTTAACGTTTAGAAATCAGCCCAGACCCTTAGGGCCGCGCGGCGCCATGGTGATGTCCATCGACATGCCGGGGATGTTGCCTGTGGGTCCGCTGAATGTGGGCTGTGGTGCAAAGACAGGTGTGGGCTCCTGCGTTACGCCGAGCGCGGCGCTGTCGAACTGCCCGTGTATCGGGGCCGCCGTTATTTCAATACCACCAACAGATGAGAAATCTGTAACCATGCCTAATTATATAGGTTTTAAAGCCGAATAAGCAAAAAACGGCCATTTAAAGCCTTTGTTACAGCGGGTTGCAGAGCCTGGTCAATCAGGATCGCTGATGAGTTTTGTGCCTGTGGGGGCACGCAGATAGCCTTTGTTGGCCTCCACAAAACTGCTCAGAATATCGCGTGTCCATTGGCTTTTCGCGGCGATGGCATCCGGCGAAGGCAGGGGAATTGTTTCCGTGATAGTTTCCACAAACGCGTTCATGGCGTTGACCATTTGCTGATCGGCGAGTTTGTCGCCGAAGTTTTTCAGGGCTAAAACTTCTTCGGAGCTGAGTTCACCGTTCACGTCGATGTCATAGCCCGCCTGCATCAAAATCAGTTCGAGCGTCATCATGTGGTCGCCGTTCACGATCTGGCCTGTCTTGGCCATGTTGATAAAGGCGATCAGTTGCCCGCGGGGATCGAGCAGAGCCACTTTTTCCGGATCGGTGTAGACATTGGGATCGTTCGGATCAAGTGGCTTTTCAATGCTCATGCGGCTTGGGCTTTTTTGGACCGCACATGGTCTTCATAAGTCTGGCGCAGCAGGCGCGTGACATCCCCGACCTTGTATTCCGTGTCGTCGATTTTGCCGACGGCGGTGACTTCGGCGGCGGTGCCGGTGAGGAAGATTTCATCGGCCTTTTTCAATTCTTCGGGCG
Organism: Micavibrio sp. UBA7689; assembly: GCA_002482805.1. Lineage (GTDB taxonomy): Bacteria > Pseudomonadota > Alphaproteobacteria > Micavibrionales > Micavibrionaceae > Micavibrio_A. The sequence goes on from DLGR01000037.1 coordinate 94,519, forward strand.
TGATGCGTGCTTCTTCGATCGGCAATTTCAAATCTTTCGCCAATTGAATGACAGTCTGGCGCGTGAGGCCGTTGAGGAAGCAATCAGGAATGGGGGTTTTGATTGCGCCGTCCTTGATGACAAAGATGTTGGCGCCCGTGGCTTCCGCGACAAGGCCGCGGTAATCGAGCATCAAGGCATCCGTATAACCATTAGCTTCGGCGGCGTGCTTGGCCATGGTGTGTGTGGTGTACAAACAAGCGGCTTTAGATTGCGTCGGGGCAGTATCAGGCATGGGCGCGCGCCATTTGCCGATTTGCAAGGAGATGCCTTTTTCGCGCATTTCGGGCGAGAAATAAGAGGGCCAGTCCCAGCAGGCGATGGCGACATGCGTCAGCGTGGCTTGCGCGGAAATGCCGAGTTGTTCGGAGCCGCGCCACGCGACGGGGCGGATGTAAGCGTCTTTCAAGCCGTTCGCTTCGAGCACTTCACGCTTGGCGGCGCTGATCTGCTCCGATGTCAGCGTCATTTTCATGTCGATGAGTTGCGCGGAGCGGATAAGGCGGTCGGAGTGTTCCTTGTCCTTAAAGATATTACCCGAATAGCAGCGTTCGCCTTCGAACACGGAAGAGGCATAGTGCAGGCCGTGGGTCAGGACATGCACGTTCGCGGTGCGCCAATCGACGATCTTGCCGTCTATCCAGATTTTGCCGTCGCGATCATGAAATGCCTGTGCCATGTAGTCCACTTTTTGAATTTGGTTGCTTCGTTCCATATTTTCGGCAAAACCGTACAAAAACGCAAGGGTTTATAAGGATTTATGGTGCTTTATGTTGTGCGGTGCGTGCAATTTTGATACGACTTTTCCTTATGGTAGCTGTGCAAAACGGTAAGGATCTCGGCGATCTTCCCCACATTCTGGTGGTGGATGACGACGACCGTATCCGCACACTGGTTTCCAAATATCTCAACGACAACGGATTTCTTTCTTTCACCGCCAGCAATGCGCAAGAGGCGAAGGAAATTCTGGAGATCGGATTGTTCGATGCTCTGGTTGTGGACGTGATGATGCCGGGTCAAAACGGGCGTGATTTTACCAAGGAAATACGCAAGAAGGGTGATGTGCCTGTATTGTTGCTCACGGCGCAGGGTGAGGTGGAAGATCGCTTGAGCGGGCTTGAAACCGGCGCGGATGATTACCTGACCAAACCGTTCGATCCGCGCGAGTTGGTGCTGCGTCTTCAGGCGATTTTACGCCGCCGCCCGCAAGAGAAGGGCGCATCCAAAAAATACCGCATCGGCCGCTGGTCGTATGACCCGCTGGTGCCTGAAATCGTCGACGGGGCCGAGACTGTGCGCTTGACCGATGTAGAAGTGAATTTGCTTAAAGCCCTCATCCGCACGCCCGACACGATTTTGAGCCGCGAAGACCTTGCCGAATTATGCGGTGTCGATGCGGGCGAACGCACGATAGACGTGCAAGTAACGCGCTTGCGCCGCAAGCTTGAAGAAGACAGCAAAACGCCTAGATATCTGCAAACCGTGCGCGGCAAGGGTTATCTGCTCCGTGCAGAGGAAGTCATATGAGCCTAAAATCACGCATCAAAGGATTTTTGCCCAGCACGCTTTTGGGGCGTTCGCTGTTGATTCTCGTCATGCCGATCTTTTTGGTGCAGGCCATCACGATCTATATGTTCTTTGACCGGCACTGGCAAAAGATGGGAGATCGTCTGGCCTATGCCATCGCGGGTGAAATCGCTATGGTCGCGGACGAGATTGAAAAGAACGATGCGGACGAGCGGGTGGAAGCCATCAGAAGCGGGACGCGCGTTCTGGATTTCCGCACCAGCTATAAACGCAACGCCAAGCTGGATGTGGTTTTGAACGATCCGCGCAAAGGACTGGAAGCCGCATCGCGTGAAAACTTCATCATCGACACTTTGGCCGATGCGTTCGATAAGCAACTGCGCCGCCCTTACAACATACGCGTGGACCGGGATGAAAAATGGGTGACGGTCACGGTGCAACTGAGTAATGGTGTATTGACGGCTTCCGTACCAGAACGCCGGATCTTTTCATCTTCCGGCTTTGTCGTGCTTTTGTGGATGGCGGGTTCATCTGTCGTTTTGTTGTTGATAGCGACGCTGTTTATGAGAAACCAGATACGTCCGATCCGCCGCCTTGCGATTACGGCGGATCGTTTCGGTAAAGGGCGTGATGTGCCGTTTTTCAAGGTGGAGGGCGCGCAGGAAGTGCGTCAGGCCGCCCGTGCTTTTGTGGGCATGAAAGATCGTCTCGCGCGGCAGATACAGCAACGCACGGCTATGCTGGCGGGTGTATCGCACGACCTTCGCACGCCCATCACGCGCATGAAATTGCAGCTTTCGATGATGGGGAACGAAGCCGAAATCCGTGATTTGAAAAACGATGTGGCGGATATGGAGCGTATGATCGATGCGTATCTCCAATTCGCACGCGGCGAGGGGCAGGAAGAGCCTGTGCGTACGGATTTGAAAACGCTCGTGGAGCAATCGGTGGCCGCTCTCAACCGTGAAAACGAATGGGTCAAAATCGACATTCCATCCGACATCACGCTGATTATTCGTCCCATAGCGCTGGAACGCTGTATCGGCAATTTGCTGGGCAATGCTTTGAAATACGGTAAAAACGCATGGATTTCCGCAAAACGTTTCGACGGGAATATCGAGATTTGCGTGGACGATGATGGCCCCGGCATTCCGCCCGATCAATATGAGGATGTGTTCAAACCGTTTTTCCGCGGCGAAGCGTCACGGAATGCGAAAACGGGTGGGGTTGGATTGGGATTGCCGATCGTTCAGGATATCGTTCTTACCCATGGCGGGCGGGTTTGGCTCGATAAGAGCCCCAGAGGCGGTTTGCGCGTGGTAATCGACCTGCCAGTTTAGTAGAGCTTGCCCCCTAACGGGATAGCCTTGTCGGGGGAAATCAGGGTCACGTTGCCTTTTTCATCGGGCAATCCCAAAATCAGAATTTCGGACATGTAGTTTCCGATCTGTTTGGGCGGGAAATTGACGACGGCGCAAACCAGTTTTCCCATCAATTCATCGATTGTGTAGTTCTGCGTAATTTGTGCAGAAGTCTTCTTGGTCCCCATTTCCAAACCGAAATCGACCCAGACCTTAAAGGCGGGTTTTCTCGCTTCGGGGAATTCCTGCACGTTGATAATGCGGCCGACGCGGATGTCGACCTTTTCAAAATCGTGCCATGCGATGGGTTCGCTCATAGAGTAATCCTTCCATAAAAAAAGGCCGCTTGCGTCAGCGGCCTTTTGAATATTGTGCGTATCGAAATCAGGCGGATGTTTTGGATTTCGATTTGATTTCGTTGAATGTAGCCACCACGCGGCGGTTGATAACTTCGGATGCGTCTTTTGTGCATTTCGAAGCGATTTCAACCAATTCCTGAGCGTTTTCAACGGTTTTCTCATAGGATGTACGGACTAGTTCAGCCTGTTTGGCGAACTTGGCTTCGGGTGTACCTTCTGTAAAGGTTTCACGGGCAAGGCCGGAATTGTCCTGTACGAACTGGGAAAGCATTTCCGTCTGACGCTGTGCAAGAGACTGCCAACCCTGAAAGGCGCGCTGGTTGGCTTCGGTAATTGCCTGAATGTTCTTACGTTGCGTTTCCATGATGGTTTTGAAATCGAACGGGTACGCCGTCGGTACGGTGCTCATCAATTGTTTGAGCGACGATTGGACGTCCGTAAAGAAATTCTCGGCAGGATTTTTTTGCTGCATTTTTGTCTCTCCTGTGGGGGCTTAGGTTCAAAGGTTAAGATTTTTGTGCACCACGGTCAAGTGAATACGGATGCAGTTATGACATGCGACTCGCCGCATTTTATAGAAACGCCTGTAATGAATACGAAAAATGATTTTCATTAGTAAAAACTTAACCTGTTTTGGGCACTCTGTAGGGTGGAGAGAAGTCTTTTACCTGCGGGGCTAAACTTATCATGTCCGTTTTCGGAAGTGACAAACAGATGCATGCGGCCGACACGTTGAAACAAACGGTGGGCAAACGCGGCTTTTTGCGCGGACGCATGGCGCAGACCATGGTGCTTCTCAACGGTCTTATCCTGACCTTTACCGCGTTTATCACGCTCAACGTGTTTATCGACCAAACCGTGGCCGAGAGCGTGTCGCAAACCGCGCAGGAAACCCGCGATTATTTCGAAGAGCGTTTCGATAACCTTGAAAAAGGTCTTACCATTGCTTCGCGCGCCATAGCGCAATCTTCGCAAGAAGAGCTGATGCAGCTATCCCAGCGCTTCAAAATCAGCTTCTCCCACGCCGATTATTACAACGGCATCTACTGGCTCGAGCATGAGGGAAACGGGCGTTATGTCGCCCATGTTCTGGCAGAACCCAAAGACCCCGATGCAATTCTGGACGATATGGCGGGCGTGCATAAATTCGTGGCCGAAAATATTCAAAAAGATATGGATGCCAATCAGCTTTTGACCGAACATCCGGGTTTTTCGGCACGCGCGGGGCAGAATGATTATCCGTTGCTTCTGGCGCGCCCGGTCAAGCGCGGCGACGGCACGGATATTGTTTATGCTCTGACATCCGTCAGCAAGGCGGTTTCCCCGAACTTTTTGGAAAAACGCAAGAACCTGAACGAGCTTTCGATCATTTTCGCTGACAAGGACATAGGGCTGTTTAAATATGTCCGCGAAGGCAAATATGCGCAGCGCATGGCGGCTACGGCGGGTCAGCCAGAAAACTTCTCCTTGAAACTCGCGGACAAGTCTGCGGATCTGCATATCCGCGCATCAATGTCAGAGCGCGAAATGTTCCTGAACAAAATTCCGTATCTGCTTCTTCTCTTCGGGCTTACGCTCACGATGATCGGAACCATGTATGTGCGCAACAACCAGCGCCAGTCGGTGCGTCTTGCCAATATCAACATGGAATTGGCCCAAAAGAACGTGGATTTGAACCGCGAGATCGGGGAGCGTGAAAAACTCTTCAGCGCGCTGCGCCGGGCGGAGAAAGAAAACCGCGCCGTCATCGACGCCGTGAGCGATATCATTTTCGAAACATCGACCGAGGGGCAGATTTTGTTCCTGAATGAAACATGGCAAAAGATCACGGGCTTCTCCGCCGAGCGTTCCTTGGGGCGCAATATCTTCGATCTGTTGTACATGCAGGACCAAGCCGAACAGCGCAGCAATTTCGCGCAGTTGGTGAAGGGCAAGAAACAAGGCTACCGCGCCTTTACGCGCCTTCGCACCGCAGATGGAAATTTCCGCGCCGTGGAATTGGCGGTGTCTATGATCCGTCAGGACGAGAACAAAGATTTGCGCGTGGTCGGCACGATCACGGACGTGGAAGAGCGCCGCAGAGCGGAACGTGCGCTTTCGGAAGCTGAAAAGAAATACCGCGCCATCGTTGAAAACGCGGCGTCGGGTATTTATCAGGTTACGCCAGAAGGGCACTATCTTTCGGCCAACCCCGCCATGGCGACGATTTTGGGTTATGCTTTGCCCGAAGAGATTTTGCGCGATATCCGCAACGCCAACACAGATGTTTATTACAATGCACGCGAGCGCGAGCGCCAGTTACGCGACGCCGTGCGCGGGGGTGCGGTGACGGTGGAATGCCAAGTGCGCCGCAAGGACGGCAAGGTTATCTGGGTTGCGGAAAACCTCCGTGCCGTTAAGGACGACCAAGACCAGTTGATCTATTTCGAAGGCAGCATGGATGATGTTACGTCGCGCAAAGAGACGGAAATTGCCTTACGCGCCGCAAAGGTCGATTCCGATTTGGCCAACCGCGCGAAATCCGAATTTCTGGCCAACATGTCGCACGAACTGNNGCACGCCCTTGAACGCCATTATCGGTTTTTCCGATATCATCAAAACGCAGGCGTTCGGTGAAGTGGGGCGCCCCGAATATCTGGATTACGCGCGCGATATCCATGAAAGCGGCAGACGCCTTTTGCAGGTCATCAACGACATTCTGGATGTGTCACGTATCGAAGCGGGCGACCGCCAGCTCAATGAAAGCGTGGTCGATTTGAGCCGCGTGGTGCATTCCACGCTCGAAATGCTCGGCCAGAAGATTGAATCCAACAGCATGATCATCTCCAACCTGATCACGGCGAACACACCTAAGCTGATCGGCGAGACGCAGGCCATTAAACAAATGCTGATCAACCTTGTTTCCAACGCCGTGAAATTCACACCGTCGGGCGGACGCATCACCATTCATGCCGATGTCGATGATTTCGGCCAGATGCATGTTTCCGTGACCGATACCGGTATCGGTTTGACGGATGAAGAGATCGAAAAAGCCTTGTCGCCGTTCGGCCAAGTGGACACGGCGCTCAACAAGGCGGAATCCGGCACAGGCCTTGGCCTGACACTGGTGCAATCACTGATGAGCCTGCATGGCGGGACATTCGAGTTGTTCTCCCAAAAAGGAATCGGCACCACGGCCAGCCTTATTTTCCCGCCCAAACGCGTATCGAGCACAGGCGTCAAAACACCCGAAAGAGTTTAGGAGCGTATTTGTGCCAGCATTTCCTCTGCCTCATCCAAGGGCAGGGCCAATGCCCTTTGCGCTATATCGAAATCAAACCCCGCGCGCCCCATGGCGGCGAGCTCTTTGTTCCGTTCGAATTCGGATGATTTACGAAATGCGCCGATACGTTTGCGGCGGGTCAGCATCACGGCGGCGGCGAGATCAGGGTTTTGTAAACCTTGTGTTGAGTCGTGGCTTTGCAGCACCGTGAAGACCCGATCCTGCGCCATGCCCTTCTGACCCAGCTTGGATAGGATTGCCTGTGTGGACAGTCCCCTGCGGCGCAAGCTGGTCACCATGCCCTGCAGATACGCGTCATCGTTCAAAAGACCCATGCGCGTGAAAGTTTCAACGGTCTTGTTGAGCAGGGCGATGCAGTCATCCTTCAATTGTTCTTTATGAAAATTGCAGGATTTGTCGATCTTACGGCTCATGATTCGGCGGAAATGCGATGTGCCCGCTGGGAATCGCTGCAGATAGGCAAGCCCCGAATTGTAGAGATATTTTTCGGTGATTTTCTTCGGGGGCTTTTTCTCGCGGCGTTGCTGACGCGGCTTGATATTTTCCGCCTCTGCCATATCTTGAGCCATAATGTTTTCCTGCATACCCAACGGTCAGAATTCTCCATGAAACACAGTGATTTTATACCAATCGGCGCGGAACTCAAACCGCGTGTTATTCCCGCTATCAATATGGTCGGCCTCAAAACCCTGATCGGCAAGGAAATAGGGCGGTTCATAAATGTTTACACGCAAACGATTGTCGCGCCTGTGGTGACGACGCTGCTGTATTACGCCGTGTTTGCGCTGGCGTTCGGCGGTCTGACCATGACGGTCGGTGAAATTCCCTATCTTGTGTTCTTGGCGCCCGGCCTTGTGATGATGACGATGGTACAGAATGCTTTCGCCAATACATCCTCGTCCATCGTGATCGCGAAAGTGCAAGGCAATATCGTGGATGTGCTGATGCCGCCCATATCGCCCCGCGAATTGTTAACGGGGTATATGGTGGGCGGCGTGATCCGCGGTTTGATCGTGGGCGCGGTCTGCACGATCGCCGTCTGGGCCACGGTCGGCATCAGCGTGCATGCGTGGTGGGCGGTAATGCTCTATGCGGTTTTGGGCAATGCCATGCTGGCCAGCCTCGGACTGGCGGCCGGCATCTGGTCTGAAAAATTCGACCATATCGCGGCGGTGACTAATTTTATCGTGACGCCCCTGACATTTCTTTCGGGCACGTTCTATTCGGCGGAACAACTGCCGGGTATCTGGAACACGCTGGTGCATTACAATCCGTTCTTTTACATGATCGACGGGTTCCGCTATGGCTTTATCGGCCATGCGGACGGAAGCCTTGTGGCGGGTGCGGTCACGTTGATCGTTATCAATATATTGCTGGGCGCGCTGTCCTACTGGATGGTTAAAACAGGCTACAAGATCAAGAGTTAGATATGGAAGATTTCATTCAATCCTTTCAACTTGAAGCTTCGCGTATTCGCGGTCGCGTGGTGCGTTTGGGACCTGTGCTGGAAGAAATTCTGAGCGCGCATCCATACACGCCGGATGTTTTGCACCTGACAGGCGAGACGCTGGTGCTCTGCGCTATGTTGTCTTCGATGCTCAAATACGAAGGTATCTTCACCTTACAGGCGCAAGGCGACGGGCCCCTCAAAATGGTGGTGGCCGATATGACGAGCGAAGGCGGCATTCGTGCCTGCGCATCTTTCAAAGAAGAAGAGATAGGCACGGCAAAATATGTCGAGAACCGTGTCGAACTGCTCGGTAAAGGTTACATGGCGTTTACGGTTGATCAAGGCGAGCATACGGAGCGGTATCAAGGCATCGTGGAGTTGAAGCCGGAGTCATTGCTGGCGAGTGTGCAGAATTACTTTCAGCAATCCGAGCAGATCGCGACCGGCATGGTCATGAAAATCGGCAAGGTGAACGGCAAATGGCGTGGATGCGGAATTATGGTTCAGCAGATGCCCGAAGATTCCGTGAACTACAACAAGGACCAAAGCAATGTGAACGAGGATGACTGGCGCAGGACGATGATCCTACTCGGCAGCGTCAAGGACGAGGAATTGCTTTCTACCGAACTTAGCGCCGATGACGTGCTGTTCCGCCTGTTTCACGAAGAAGGGGTGCGTGTTTACGACCCCAAAAAGCTGGAACGTACCTGCCGTTGCAATGTTGACCGTGTGGGCCGTATTTTGTCCACAATGTCGGACGATGATATTGCCCACATCACGGTGGACGGTAAAATCCTGATGACGTGCGAGTTTTGCAGCACCGAATACAAGATCGATCCCGCCGAGATTAAAAAAGGAGAAACAGAATGAAAAAGACCCTGATGATCACCGCCGCCATGATAGCGTTGGCATCGTGCACAACATCGCATCCGGGCGGCATGCCGGCGCCGCAACTGACGTTCGCGCAATTCCCGCCGCAAACGCTGAACGTGCAATCTGCGACGGTGAGCGAAGCCTATGAAATCACAAGCGACCCGCAGGATGTTTCCGGCCAGTTCGTTATCAGCCCCGCGGAAGCGATCAAACGCTATGCAGCGCAACGCTATCAAGCGGGCGGTGCGGGCAGCGGCCAGTTTACGATACTGATTGAAGATGCGCGCGTTCACATGAAAGAAGACAAAGAAAAGAGCAAAGTCCTGTCGTGGGCGGATGTAGGCACGGACGATATCTATGAATTGTTCCTGCGCCTGCGCGTAACGCCTGAGCCCGATGGTTTCAACGGCCGCCAGTCCACCATCATCAAGATGGAGCGCACGCTCGTGATGCCCTCCAGTGTCACCTTGGCAGAGCGTGAGATGCGCCAGACGAAGTTTCTTGAGACTTTGATTACGGATGTAGACAAGAAGATCCAAGATCTGCTCGACGCTACACCGGCGATCAGACAATAGTTAAAAGCAGACGTAAAAAAACGGGGCCGATCGGCCCCGTTTTTAATTGTTTGTCCGATATCCTTACTGGAAGGAGATCTGGGCGCGGCGGTTGGCCGGTTCGCGGACGTTGTCAGCCGTTTCAACCAGAGGCTCGTTTTCGCCGCGGCTGGACACGTTGATGATGTTCGCAGGCACGCCACGTTGTACCAGTGCATCGCGAACGGCGTTCGCACGGCGGCTGGCCAGTTTGTCGTTGTAGCCTTCGGGACCGGATTTGTCGGCGTGACCGACAACGTTCACGGCATTCAGGCTGCGCTTGGAAACTTCGGCTGCAACGGCATCCAGAACGCTTTGAGCGCCGGGGCCGAGTACAGATTGATCCCAATCGAAGAACACGAGGTACATCGCGTTTTCAACTTCCATCGGTGCGTTCGGGTCTACGTTGAACGGACCGGCAGGAGCAGGAGCGGCAGCAGGTGGCTGTTGCGGCATCGCGCCTTCGAGTTGTTCCAGAGCCGCGAGGAATTCGCGTTTGCAACGGTCGATGTCATCTTGTTGGAAGTTTTCTTCCTGTTGTTCCATCCAGCAGTCATAGCGGGATTGGGCAACGGCGGAGACATCCGGATACATTTCGCGGGCGCCAAGGTCGAACATGGCGATCATGCGGGAACGGCCCGTGGCCAGTTCATCCATATGTTCGGCCTGAATGTTCCAGTCGCCGAGCGGTTCGGGCATAACAACATCGCCGCGGGCCGAGGAGAGGCCTTTACGGGCGAAGTGGATGCTGTCCGCGTGGTCGGTTTGGTCCATTTCGGAGTCGATGAACGCCTTATATTCAGCGGTGAGTTTTTGCGTGAAGGGGGAGCCTACGGCCTGCGCTTCGTTCAGCGCATCCACTTCGTCAAATTTGTTGAAATCGCAAGCGGCAAGGGAAGCTATACCGGCTACGATCATCAGTCCGCGCAGAATCTGCATTGAAAACTCCTCGAATTCTTATTGATGTAAGGCCGATAGAAACCGGCAAGTCCTTGTTTTTATAACGTACCGGCCCTCAAAGTAAAGCCATAAGGCTAAGAAACGGTAAATTAATAGGTTAATTTTGTTAATCATTACGGGGGATTGCCTCCAAAATGCCCCCAAAGATTCTGTTGAAAACTTATCTTCCACGTTGGGTTATAAATCCGAATCCTCTAATGCTTGACTTCCACGAACGCATGCGTATTATCGCGCGCTCTAACAACAATCTTGTCATAAGAAACGCCAGTTAAAGGCGATCTTCACTGCACGGTAATAAAGGGAAAAACACTCAAATGGCCAAACAACTGCAATCACGTAAAATTGCTGTCCTTATCTCTAACGGATTCAACGAAAACGAGTTCCTCTCCATTCAAAAAGCGATGCTGGCCGAAGGCGCGTCGCTTCGCATAGTTTCCACCGATTCCGGCCTTGTTAACGGTTGGGACGGCAAGGGCTGGGGACACAATTTCGCGATCGACGCGCAATTGAACTCCGCTTTGGGCATCGATTATGACGCCGTTATCATCCCCGGCGGCCAGAGAAGCCTCGACAAACTGAAACTGACGGCCCATTCGCGCCGTTTTATCGGTAGCTTCCTCGCCGCTATGAAACCCGTAATCTGCATGGGTGATGCCGTTCAATTGCTGGCCCAGACAGATCATGTAACCGGCAAGACCGTTGCGGGTCCCGAAGCCAAACGCGCCATGGCTGAAACCGCCGGCGGCGTATGGTCCGAAGCCGGTATGGCGACGGACGGGCTGCTCTTGACGGGTGACGTTGAAGGCGACAAACTCAGCGCATTCGTGGCCACCGCCGTCGAAATGATGGTGGGCAGTGCTTCTCCGCTGAAGCAGGCCGCTTAATCCTTACCCTTTTGGTGTCATGAAGGCCGAGATCGAAACCTTAGTGGGCGAAGTGCAAGAGATGCTGACCCTGCTGAGGAGGCATCTTTGACTGGGATTCCGCGCTCAAGCAGCTGGAAGAACTGAACGCCAAGGCCGAAGACCCCAATTTGTGGAATGATGCGCAAAAGGCGCAAGGCGTGATGAAAGAGCGCACCGCGCTCGACGGCAAGATCGCCAAAATCCGTAACATCGAAACCACCCTCAACGACAATGTCGAACTCATCGCCATGGGCGAAGAGGAGGGGGATGAAAGCATCGTCGCGGAAGCCGAGAAATCACTTCACCAACTCCGCACCTCCACCGAAAAATTCCAGTTGGAAAGCTTGCTTTCAGGCGAAGCCGACGGAAACGATGCCTATCTCGAAGTGAATTCGGGTGCGGGCGGGACCGAATCCTGTGATTGGGCGTCGATTTTGCTCCGCATGTACACGCGCTGGGCGGAAAGACGCGGATTTAAAGTTGTTTTGCTCGATCGAAGCGAGGGAGAAGAGGCCGGCATTAAATCCGCCACGATCCGTATTGAAGGTGAGCGCGCTTACGGATGGCTGAAAACCGAGAGCGGCGTGCACAGACTCGTGAGAATTTCGCCTTTTGACTCGGCCGCGCGTCGTCACACATCTTTCGCATCTGTTGGCGTGACTCCCGTCATAGACGACAACATCGAAATCGAAATTCTGGACAAAGATCTTAAAGTCGATACGTACCGTTCCAGTGGCGCAGGCGGCCAGCACGTTAATACAACGGACTCTGCGATCAGAATTACCCACATACCCACAGGCGTGATCGTTACCTGCCAGAACGGGCGGTCCCAGCACCAGAACCGCGCGGACGCCATGCAGATGTTACGGGCGCGTTTGTACGAACTGGAACTGCGCAAGAAGCAGGACGCCGCGAACGCCGCGCAGGAAAACAAAACCGACATAGGATGGGGTCATCAGATCCGCTCCTACGTTCTTCAACCCTATCAGATGGTTAAAGATTTGAGGACCGGCGCGGAGAATACCAACTCCGGCGCCGTACTCGACGGGGACATCGATTTGTTTCTCGAAGCCTCGCTTTCGCACCGTCTTGGAATATCGGACAAGCAAAGCAAATCCTAAGAATCCTCCTTGCGCGTGTTCTAAACCCGCCGTATTGTCACAATCATTTCAATTGTTACGGGATTTTTCGGGCCATGCTTTTCAAAAACCTTAAAGCACAATTTTCTTATTCCATTCTGACCGCATTTTCCCTTTGCCTTATTGCCAATACAGCGCAAGCCCAAGATACGCCCATTTTCACACCCGTAGGCGGATGGGAAGTCAATAAAACCGATCTTTCCAACGTGCGCGGCCTGAACGCGATGAAACTGCCCTGCGTCATCACCAACGAATTCGACAACGGTTACGTGATGCGTCTTTCGGGCGGCGGCGGCAAGCTGCTCGCCATGGCGGTCGATTTCCGTCAAAATGTTTTTGTTAAAGGCAAGAAATACACCGCCATGGTTGCAGTGGGTGACGCCTACGTTAAACAGGCGACGGCCGCGGCCTTCAATCCCAACACGCTGATCTTCAATCTGCGCCCGCTGGATGGTTTTTACGAAACCGTCAAATCGGGCAAGGATATCGAAATCGGGATCGACGCCAACAACATGAAATTCGCAGTGGGCGATTTGTCCAAAGCACTCAGCGATCTTGAGGGATGCTATACAGGCACGAAAGAGGCGCCTGCGCCGATGACGGAAACTTTGCGCTCTGCCAAAGCGGAAAATGCCCCCATGCCCATCGCGCCTGCCGCGCGCGTGGAAGCGGAAGAATTGCCGCAACAAGAACCTGTAGAACAAACCGCGCAAAAGCCTGCCAATTTGAAATCAACCGATCTGGCCGCGGCCCCGCAGCAAAAGAAATTGCCGCGCAGCTTTGACGAGATCATAGAAGGCGGAAAAATCGATACCGCGCCTGTTGTAAAAGCAGAGGCAGCACCCATAAAAACAGCGATGAAAGTAGCAGCGCAACCCGCCCCTCAAAACGATATCGGCATGAGCCCGATGCCGGGTGGTGAGGATGTAAAAGTTGCGGCGCAAGTATCGCCACAAGTTGTTGCGCAATCTGCAGCAAAACCTGCAGAGGTTGCGATGAATACACGCGCCAATACGGTATCGCGCGGCGTTGCCGCGCCCACTATTACTCCCGCAACATTGCCGCCTGTCGCGGCGCCGCGTGTTGCCGCGGCTTCTGCACCCATGAACTGGGATGCGAAAGCGGGCGAGGACATGAAGATTGTTTTGAGCCGCTGGGCGGAACGTGCGGGATATGATCTCGACTGGAAAGCAGCCGGTGATGGCAAGGTCGCGCAAGACATGACCTATACTGGTAATTTCGAAGAGGCAGTCGGCCAATTGCTTGCGGAAAATTCCGCGGCAACCGGTATCGCCGGGCATGTGGAAACACCAACGGGCAACACGAAACAAATCGCTATGAAAGCCGCCCCGCCCGAGCCTGTGAATGCACCAGCAGCAAAAGCAATCATTCCCGCCTATCATGACGCGTGGAGCGCACCCGCCGGTGCCAATATCCAAACGGTTCTGGGCCAATGGGCGGACAAGGCGGGGGTCGCCGTCGTATGGCAATCCTACATGAGCGTGTCCGTGAAAAATCCCGTCAATGTGAACGGCAGTTTCGAGCAGGCGGTGCAAAGCCTTCTGGATCAATATAACAACGATCCCAGCCGCCCTGTCGCACAACTCAACATCGATCCCGAGACGGGTGAGCGCACGCTGCTCATGAATCTCGACAAGTCGGTCTGATTCGCCGCGTTTTTAGGCGCGGATAAGTTGGGAATTTAACCGATATTTCCAAAAATGATGCTTTGCGGGACGCCGCCGACCTTGTATGTTTTGGGTTGGATTTCCACATGCTATGGAATTAGCCGTCACTTTTTCGCAAGGTTTCGCACATGCGCTTGAATAAATATCTCGCTTCCACGCTTTTCACGGGTCTTTTCATCACGGCGGGATTTTTATCGCCCGCCACGGCACAGGAGCAATCATTGCAGCCGCAAGGCGCATGGGCGATCACCAAGATCGATCGCTCCTCCGAAGGCGGAAATTCCTACTGTACCTTGTCCCGCAAATACGATGACGGCGTGGTGTTAAGCCTTGGCCGCAATGCCACGGAAGAATATTCGCTCGCGATCGACTTCCAAAAGCCGGTTTTCGAAAAAGACAAATCCCTTAAAATCAATCTGCAACCCGGCCCAGGCCAAATCCGCGCCTATGACATGATGCCCACATCCGAAAAGGCTGTGGTTATCCGTTTGGGTTGGGATACAGGATTCTTCGACTCGCTGAACCAGTCCCAGCAGATGAAGGTCAAGATTTCGGATAAGGCGTATTCGTTTGCGATGCCCGAAATCACCAAAGGGCAGGGCGATCTGCAGGAATGCATGGAAGGCCTGAAAACCGCAGGCAAGAAGGGCGATGATAAATCCGCCGCTGCGGACACCAAAGATGTTTTGAACGCCGAAGCCGGTAAGGCATCGGGCGAATTCGAAGCGGGCAAGACAGCGGCTTCCGTCACCGCCAGCGTGGAAAGTCAAGAAAAGGGTCTTCTCGCCAGCTTTGCCGACAGCATCAAGGCGCAAGAACCTAAACTGGGGAATGACGAAGCGCCGAGCAAACGTTCGAATTTTAATTCCAAAACCGCCAAGAAAGATTCTGCGGATGCGCGCCCCGAACCTGTGAATGTCGCCGACGCCAAGGCCGATGTTCCGCCGCCGGAATTGATCCGCCGCCCGCCGCCTTCGGATAAAGTTTTGCCCGAAGCAGGCGCCAGCAAGGCACAAGACAACACGGCCCAGAAACTTGCCATGACCGCGCCCGCCGCGCAGGAAGCATTGCCGCCCGTAGCGCCAGCGCCTGTGAAAGCCGAACCAAAAGTAGAAACGAAGAAAGAGCAGAAGCAAGACTCCAAACAAGACAAGGTCGCAGCAAAGGCAGCGGCTGAAAAAGATGCCGCCGAAGAAAAAGCCGTTGCGGATGCCGAAAAAGAACTGGCGAAATTGCAGGCAGAAAAGCAAATGCTGCAACAACGTCTCGATGCCGCCAAAGCCCAGCAAGAAAAAATGGGTAAACCCGAAGAAATTGCCGCGGCCAAAGCCCGCGCCGACGAACTGGCCATCAAGAACAAGCAGCTAGAAGATTCCCTGCGCCAGTCCCAAGTCCGCATTGCCGAGACGGCCGTCAACACGGAGAGTAAGGCTCTGCGTAAAATCGCCGATCTCGAAGTCAAACTGGCCGCTGCGCAAAAAGACAATGCGGATCTGGCCAAGCAACTGGACAGCTTTAAACTGCAACAGGAAGACGGGCGTTTGTCCGTTGTGGCAGGCGACTGGAACCTTGAGAACGCCACCAAACGCTTTAACGAAGCCGAGCGCGAGATCCGCCGCCTGGGCCTGCAACTGGAACAGGAACGCACCAGCTGTAACCGCGAAAAAGCCAGCATCGAACAGATGCTGTTCGACCCCGCCGTCGCCGACAGTGCACAAATCCAGCGTCTGACGAAACTGGAAGACGATCTGGATGCGGCCAATGCTAAATTGGCTGACCAATCCAAAGCGATCCAAGATGCCGTTAACGCACAACTGGCAACCAAGACGCAAACTCTGGAGGCTGAAAAAGCCGCCGCTGCCGCGCAAGTGGCTTCGTTGCAAAAATCATTGGCTGATCGCGAGGCTTCCATAGCCATGTTGCAAAAAGACTCTGCGGCAAGCCAGACGGCCGTGGCCGAGAAGGCGCAGTTGACGCAGCAAATTGCCGAACTTCAAAAGACGCTGGCCGCCAAAGATGCCGGTGTTTCCACACAAACCGCCGCCATGCAGGCTCAAATTACCACATTGCAATCAACGCTGACGGCGAAGGATCAAGAGCTCGCCGCGTTCAAAGGCAAGCCCAACACCGATCAGCAGGTTGCAGCCCTCAGTACACAAGTTAAAACGCTGACCGATACGCTGGCTGCCAAGGACAAGGCTCTGGCTGATGCCATCGCTGTGCCCAAGGCCGATCCGAAAATGGGTGATCACATTGCGGCTCTCGAAAAATCGCAAGCTGCCCTCAAAGCCGAAGCCGATGCTTTGCGCGACCAGAACATCATTCTGCGCGCGGATTCCGAGAAACTACGTATCCAGCTTGCCGATGTGATCGGCAACAGCTCTTCGCGCACGGATCAAGTGGCTTCTATGCAACTGGAGATGGACACGATGCGCCGTCAGTTGCAAACAAAGGACACGCAGCTTGCCACCTATCAAAACCAGATTGCTGTTCTACAAAATGATTCCGCACAGCTTAAAAACCGTCTGACGGTGGCTGATGATAAAGGCAACAGCAATACGGACGAGGTCAGCAGCCTGACGCGTCAGGTGCAGCAACTGCAAAAGCAGATTTCGGACATGGACCGCCGCCAGCAAAGCAGCGTTTCAGCCGCGCCTGTAGCAATGCCTGTGCCTGCGCCGATACCGACACCGATATTGCGTGAACGTTCGGTCAGCGCGGAAACGCTGGACAAAGTTACGCCTGCTGCAGGAACGAGCGTTTACACGCAACCTACCGAAGCTAAAGCCGCAAACTATGATGCCGGTAATATCAACAGCCTTCTGCAAAAGGCCGGTATCGGCAATAACGGCGTCCAAAAGGCAGGCGGCGGTTTTTCCGGCGCGGATAATTTCAGTTGGACGGATTCCAGCAATGTCCGCGGTCTGGCTTCGGTCAAATCGCTCGGCTCTGTTTCGTTCGACACAATGGTCGACCAATATATCGGCTACCAGCGCGGACAATGCGGCGGCGGGGACTTTGCGTCCATGCCATCGCCGACGAACGGTTCGGCCACCAAGCGTATGGCACTCTACGAGATTGCCTGCGTGAAGGGCGGGGAGAACACGGCATCATCCCTGATCTTCTTCGAAGACCAGGGGCGCTTCATCGCCATCTCCAACCAGATTGGTGCTGCGGACATGGATATAGCCATGGACAGCCGCGACAAGATCGCAGGGTTTGTAAGAGGGTTGTAACCTCCAAGACCTGACCCAATAAAAAGCCCCCGTCGTGCGGACGGGGGTTTTTCTTATTTCCCTAGGTAGGAATGAATTATTTGTCGTCTTTGCCTTGCGTGCCGCCAGTGGTTCCAAAGGGGCGGAACATGCGCATGGCGTTTTCGAACATCGCCATGTTTTGCTTGTTGATCTCTTCGAGGTTCGGGACGGGGAACATACCCTCAATCGATTTGTTGATCTGGGTGCGGAGCTGTTCTTGGTTCTGGGCGAAGGTCTGGATCGTGTGCTCCAGATAGTTCGGGACCAGCGGGCTCAGATTATCGCCGTAGAAACCGATAAGTTGCCGCAGGAAATTAATGGGCAGAAGGCTTTGGCCTTCGTTCGATTCCTGATCCACGATGATCTGGGTTAGAACCGAGCGGGTCAGATCTTCGCCGGACTTCGCATCATAAACAACGAAGTCATGGCCTTCCTTGACCATTTCGCACAAATCTTCGAGTGTTACATAGGAGCTGCGGCCCGTGTCGTACAGACGACGGTTGGCGTACTTTTTGATGACCGTAGGCTCATCAGACTTCTTCTTGGTAGTGGCCATGGGCACTTCCTCTTCGTTAGATTGCTGCGTGTGTTGTTAACCTTTATTATGCAACAAATTATATTGCAAGGCAAAAGAATTAATATGTTGCGGCTTCCCCTTCTTTTTGTTGCCTTTTTCCCCTAAAATGGATGCATAAGGAAAATGTGATGCGCAGCGGCCCAAAACCCTTGCCGTTCCAGCTGGGAATGGCATCTATTGCTTCCGCAGGTTTGGCGGGGGGTACGCCGTTTGAAGACGCAACATTGCAGGCTTTTTTCAAAGGTATCCAGAAATACCAAGCCCATCCCTTCAAACGGAAAATGACCGAACTTCCCGTGGTTTGGGAAGAGGGGCAGGCGCGGCTTTTGAGTGCAGGCGATAGTCCCAAACATGAAACGCCGGTGGTGCTGGTGCCTTCCATGGTCAACAAATCCGACATACTCGACCTTCTTCCCGACCGTTCTTTGGTGCGATGGCTCGCCGCACAAGGGTTCGACACTTATCTATATGACTGGGGTGTTCCCAGCGAGGACAACGGGCAGGCGGATTTCGACAACGCGGTGGCAGAGCGCCTGATACCCGCCCTTGAAAGCCTCGGTAAACCCGTTCTACTTCTGGGTTATTGCATGGGTGGTTTGTTCGCAGCATCGGTATCCTTGCTGCGTTCCGATCTGGTCAGAGGTTGCGTCATGCTCGCTACTCCTTGGAATTTCCATGATGCGGCGGGGGCGCTCAAAGCGCGGCTGTCTTTGATGAAACCGATGGCCATTCCGCACATGAAACAATATGGACGCCTGCCGGACAGCTGGATGCAGGCTGTGTTTGCCACGCTCGACCCTGAAGGAACGATCAGAAAGTTTTCATCTTTTGCAGGCATGCCTGACGGCGACAAACGCGAAGAGGTTTTTGTTGCGGTCGAAGACTGGCTCAACGAAGGGATCGATCTTCCTGCAGGGATCGCCATGACCTGTATGGAAGAATGGTACGAGCAGAACCTTCCGTTTACGGGCGGGTGGAAGGTGGCCGGCAAGACCATCAAAGCGGGTGCCATCAAATGCCCGACTTTCGTCGTGTGCGCCAAGGATGATCGCATCGTCCCCCAAGAATCCGCTCTCGGTTTTGCCGCGCAACGGGCGAAGGGCGACAAGCTTGTGTGCAAAACGGGGCATGTCGGTTTGATCGCGGGGCGCAATGCCATCGATGACATCTGGCGCCCCATCGCCGATTGGTTTGCAGCGCAGCAATAATATTCTTACATATTC
>DLGR01000037.1:113760-129225 GCA_002482805.1 Micavibrio sp. UBA7689
GGACTCGCAGGTTAGGTTCCGTGCGTCTTTTAAAGGAGATCTCCCATGTCCGACCCCGTCGTCATCGTCGCCGCCAAACGCACCGCTATAGGTTCTTTCGCAGGTGTCTTCGCCAATGTCCCAGCACATGATCTGGGCGCTAATGTGATCAAGGCGGTGCTGACCGATGCGGGCGTAAAGCCCGAAGAAGTAAATGATGTGATTTTGGGGCAGGTGCTTACGGCCGCCCAAGGGCAAAACCCCGCCCGCCGCGCCGCCAAGGCCGCAGGTATTCCCAACGAGAAAACGGCCCTCACCATCAACCAAGTCTGCGGTTCCGGCCTTCGCGCCGTCGCGCTGGGCGCACAAGCCATTTTGTGCGGTGACGCCGATATCGTCGTTGCGGGGGGGCAGGAAAACATGACGTTATCCCCGCACGCCATGCATTTGCGTTCCGGCACCAAAATGGGCAATGCCGAAATGACGGATACTATGATTACCGATGGTTTGTGGGATGTGTACAACAACTACCATATGGGTATCACAGCAGAGAATATCGCCGAGAAATTCGGCATTTCACGTGCGGCACAGGATGAATTTGCGGCAGGCTCGCAGCAAAAGACTGAAGCCGCCACCAAGGCCGGCAAGTTCAAGGCCGAGATTTCACCTGTGACGGTAAAGGTCAAAAAAGAAGACTTTGTGGTCGACAAAGACGAATTCCCCCGTGAAGGCGTTACCGCCGAGGGGCTTGCGAAGCTCAAGCCTGCTTTCAAAGGCGACGGCACGGTTACAGCCGCCAATGCGTCGGGACTCAATGATGGTGCAGCCGTGGTTCTTTTGATGCGCGAATCCGAAGCCAAAAAACGCGGCCTTAAACCGTTCGCACGAATCAAGTCATGGGCCACCGCAGGCGTAGATCCCGCCATTATGGGCACGGGTCCGATTCCCGCCTCCAAAGCCGCGCTCGCCAAGGCAGGTTGGAGCGTAGGAGATCTGGACCTAGTGGAATCTAACGAAGCCTTCGCGGCGCAGGCGTGCTGTGTAGTTAAGGAACTCGGCCTTGATGCAGCAAAGGTCAATGTGAACGGCGGGGCCATCGCCATCGGTCACCCGATCGGCGCTTCGGGTTGCCGTGTCCTCGTGACGCTCCTGCACGAAATGGCAAGAAGCAAGGCCAAGAAAGGTCTGGCCACTTTGTGCATCGGCGGTGGTATGGGTATTGCGCTGTGTGTCGAAAGAGATGACGCAGGTGCTTGGAAAGAGGTTGCGTAAAAATGTCTAAAGGTGTGGCTATCGTTACAGGCGGGACCCGCGGGATCGGTCTTGAAATTACCAAGGGTTTGATTGCCGACGGATACAGCGTTGCGGCCACATATCATGGCAACGAAGACGCAGCAAATGCCTGCGCGAAAGAGACGGGCGCGAAGGTTTACAAATTCGATGTGTCCAATTTCGACGAATGCCAGAAAGGCTGTGCGGAAATAGAAAAAGACCTCGGCGCGGTTACGGTTTTGGTCAACAATGCGGGCATGACCAAAGACGGCGTGCTGCATAAGATGACCGCCGAAGTCTGGCACCAAGTCATCGACACCAACCTCACTTCCTGTTTTTCCATGTCACGCGGCGTCATCAACGGCATGCGCGAACGCGGGTTCGGACGCATCGTCAATATCAGCTCCATCAACGGACAAAAAGGCCAGTTCGGTCAGACAAATTATTCCGCCGCCAAAGCAGGCATCCTGGGCTTCACGAAAGCCCTCGCACTCGAAAGCGCGGCGAAGGGCATCACGGTCAACGCGATTTGTCCCGGCTATATAGCCACCGACATGACCGCATCGATGAAGCAGGATGTTTTGGATTCCATCATCCGCCAGATCCCCGTGGCCCGCATGGGTACGCCCAAGGAAGTCGCAGATATCGTCGTCTTCCTTGCGTCCGACAAAGCGGGGTTCATCAACGGTGCGACCATCACGGCCAATGGCGGCCAATATCTCGTTTGACGGTATTCTCATTCAGGGTACAATTGCGTCATGAAGAAGCCCCATGACACAGTCATTCTCGAGCGCCGTTTTGTCCCCAAAGACCAGGTCATCATCAAAGAAGGTGAGTTCGGCCAACAAGCCTACCTGATCCAGTCGGGCGAGGTTTCCGTTTTTATCAGCAAGGATGGAAAAGACGTGGAGTTATCCCGCCTCGAGGCAGGGCAGATTGTCGGCGAGATGGCGTTCATTTTCGATGGTCCGCGCACCGCCAGCGTCAAGGCGTTGATGGATTGTAATCTCATCGTTATCAGCCGCCAGCAGTTCGATGCGAAGCTGAAAGATTCCGACCCCACGGTGCGTGCCATCGTGCAGATGCTCTCCAAACGTATTATCGATGCCAACAATACGGTGCTGAACAAACGTAGCGATTTGGAAGATTTGAAGGATACGGCGCGTGTCATATATCAAAATATCGCCGTGAAGCTCACCCAGAACCAGCAAAGAAATTTCCAAAATACGGTTCTGCCGCATCTCGAGGCGTTATTGGAATCGCTTGAGACCTTTAAAGATCGCTACGGCGAAGAAGAAGCACTCTAAATTTTCATACATCGTTCTCTGCTGTTTGAGATCAGGCGCATTCGGGCTATATATAAGCGCATCTATTCTTTGACCCGCTTACAGTCCGAATCCGGAGATTTATATGAAACGCGCCTTGCCCATTACCGTATCCGTCGTTGCCCTCGTCGCCGCAGGCGTCCTGATCGGCCCATCTTTGATGGATTGGAACAAATACAAGCCGCAAATCATCGAGCAGGCCAAGAGCGCGGCAGGGTATGACATAACGATTGATGGCGATATCGGGCTCTCGATTCTGCCCATGCCCCAACTCAAAATCGAGGGACTTACGGTACGGGCCCCCCGCGGCAAGGAAGCCAATCTTTTGACTATGAAGCGCGCCGATGTCTCCGTGGAGATAATGCCGCTGATTTCCGGGGATATTCAAGTGAATACGGTTCGTCTCGTAAGTCCCGATATCAAGCTCGAAAAACTTGTCGACGGAAGCAATTCATGGATGTCTGACAAGCTACTTGCAGACTCCGGTGAACCGGTCGTTTCGGAATCAGGCGCGTCACGGACCGCTGCACCCAAAAAGGACATATCACTGGGTAAGCTGGTGATCGAGGATGGGCGGGTCAGCTATACCGATCGTCAGACGGGCAAAGTGCAACTGGCCGAGTCGATCAATCTTGACCTCAAAGCCGGAACTCTCGCCAGCGGTCCGTATGAGGCCGGTGGGTCACTGAATTACGGCGGAAAGGTTATCGAGGTCGATATCAAGACCGGCAAGCTGGGCGGGGCTAAAAAGGAAATCCCCGCGGACCTCAAGATCAGCCTGCCCGAGGGTGGAGCCTATGTCGCATTCGACGGTATCATGGCGAGCAACCCGATGCAGCTTCAGGGTAAGCTGGAAATCAACGCCGACAATCTGGGCAGTGTTCTGGCGCTCGGTGGGGGCGAGCCATCGGCCGCACTATCGCAAAAACTGGCCTTTGCAGGATTGGTCACGGCGGATGAAAACAAGCTTGTCGCAGACGACATGAAAGTGAAGTTCGGCAGCGCAGACGGGAAGGGTAATTTCTCTGTCACAGGATTGAAGGAAAAGACCCCTGTAAAGGTGGACGGCAATATCGGCCTTTCTGGCATTGTGGACCTCGACAAAATCGCCCCCGCGGCGGACAAATCCAAAGAGAAAAGCGTTGAGGAAAAAGTGGCCAAAGGGGAGAAGCTTTCCCCGAACAAAGGCTATCTTCCTGAGACGCTTTCCCTGCCGTTTCCCATCGACGCCAATTTGAAAATTGCTGCGGACGGGATCCAGTCGGGCGGCAAGACCTATAAGGGTGTGACCGCCACTATCACCAAGGTCGGCCCAGCGATCGACATAGCGGCCAAAGCCCTCGACATACCGGGCAAGACACAGGCCGATATCAACGCCAAAATGTCTTACGCCACCCAAAGCAAATCGGGCGATACGGGCGTCACATATGCGGACCCTTCGCTTAACTTTGCTGCGGTGGGAACATCGGAACAACTCCCCACTTTGCTGCGCGCTTTCGCCCCCGATCAGGGCAGCAATAATGCCCTCGAAATCTGGAAGACCGGGCGGTTCGATCTAAGCGGTTCTGTCGATGGAAACGCTATCGTTTTGAGAGACAGCACCGTCAAGCTGGACCAGTCGACATTCACCCTCGCGGGGTCTTATAAACCCAACGGTGAAGGCGGGCGTCCCGACGTGATGATCGACCTTACCACTGACACGGTCGATATCGATTACATTAAGGCCAGAATGAACGGCCAGAACAAGGCGGCTGTGCAAAAAGATGCTGCAGCAAAAACCGATATGAAGAAGGCTCTGGAACCGGTCCGCAGCTTTAACGTGCCTATGAATTTGACCTTCGATGTCAGCGCACAAAAGGCCGTTTTGAATGCGCAGCAAATTACCGGTATCCGCATTAAGGGTAAGGCTGCCGGACAGTCCCTTAATCTCGAAAATGCATCCGCGCAAGAGTATATGGGGGCAGTCGCCAGTCTTAAAGGAAATGTCGGAAACATGGCCGATTTATCGGGCGTGGATTTGAAGTTCTATGGCAAGACCTCGGACGTTAAAGCCCTTATGACAGCCTTTGAAATGGACACCTCCAAACTGCCCGCATCCATTAGCGGAGCGGAAGCTAATATTGCTGCGAAAGGCAAGGCCGACGAGCTGGCTTTTGATGCACAAATTGTTGCGCTTGACGGATCGCTTTCGGCTAAGGGGACAGCCACGGGCATTCTTGATAAACCTGCTTTCAGCAATATTACGGTGGGGGCCAAACACCCCAATCTCGTCAAGGCCATCCAGATCATGAATCCCAAATTTTCGGGCGGCCCGGGTTTGGAGCAACCCTTTACCTTTGAAACCAAAGCCGTCAATACGGGTAAGGTTTACGATCTGAGCGGCATGTTGGCGACTATCGGCAAGGCAGCGTTCAGCGGCAATTTAAAGGTGGATACGGGCGCAGCAAAACCATCTGTCAGTGGTGATCTTAATGGTGGCAATATTCCGCTGGATGATCTTCTGGGTGCGCGCAATGCTGCGGGCGGTTCGGGCGGCGGCGGAGGCAATGCTGCAACATCGGGCGGCAAATGGTCGAAGACCACTCTGGAAACCGGATGGATGCATTCGGTCGACCTGGACCTTAATTTGAGTGCGCAGTCCATCACTTATAACGGCTGGAATTTCATCAACCCCAAAACCAAAATCACGCTTAAGGACGGCAGCCTGAATGTTGCAGATTTGAATGCAGGCCTGTTCGGCGGGACGGCCAATCTGGACGCCAAAGTCATAGACCCCGCAGACCCCAAACAGCCGCTCTCGCTGGCGGTACAAAGCAAGATGACAAACGTCAATCTGGAGCCCCTGATGTTCGCCCTTTCGGGTTCGAACCGCATGAAGGCGGCGGGGGATGTATCGCTCGATATGGATGTGAAATCCTCGGGCCTGTCGCCCCATGCTCTTGTCAGCGGCCTGAGCGGTAATGCCAACGTGAACGGCAAGGACGTGGTCATGAAGGGATTTGACCTTGCGCAAATCGGTCTGGCCTTTGTCGATACCGGTAAACCCATGGACCGCCTGAGCAGCATTTTGACCGGGGCCACCTCGGGCGGTGAAACCCGTTTTGATACAATCGTCGGGGCCTACCCCATCGAGGGCGGTATCGTCAGCATTTCGAATATGGTAATGGACGGACCTGCGGCCAACATCAAATCGACTGGTTCGGCCAATCTTCCAGCATGGACCATCGATACCATTCACGCGATTACGTTAAAGCAAGCCAAGGAAGCGGGAACATTCAATGTGGCGATCAAAGGTCCTCTGAACGCTCCCGCCAACACATTCGGCAAGGGATTGTTCAACGATCTTTTGACCCGCCGCGCGCAACAAAAGCTGGAAGAAAAGGTGCAGGAAAAATTGCCCGATTTGCTGGGCAAGGATCTTGGCGGCAAATTGCAGGATCTGGGCATCTTAAAGGGTAAACCCAAAACCCCCGTTGTGGCGCCTACACCAACCCCTGCGCCGACCCCCATACCAACACCGGCACCAACTCCGACGCCGGCTCCTGCTACCGCCCCTACAACTGCACCAGCTGCGGCTCCCGAGCCTATTGCTCCAGCGCCGGAACCTGTGGCACCAATACCCGAGCCAGAACCAGCTCCTGCACCGGCTCCGCAAAAATCATTGCAGGAACAGGTGGAAGAAGACCCCGCAGCAGCCATGCAGAATATTCTCAATTCTCTAGGTAACTAGGGCTATTTTTGCTGCAGGTGATTCAGCGCGTAAAGACGCAGCGCGCTGGATAAATTCGTACCCCGACGTTCATCCACATCCGCTATCAGGGCCGCCATAGAGCGGCCCTCTTGCTTGGCGATTTTCTGCAGCAAAATCCAGAACGGCTCTTCAATGGAAACGGACGTTGTGTGCCCCGCGATGGACACGGAGCGCTTGATCACCTTGCTGGAGAGAATATCCCCCAAGAGGTCAACCTTTCGGCTTTATCATGTCTTCGGGTTTGACCCACTGATCATATTGCTCTGAAGTGAGCAGGCCAAGTTGTATACCAGCTTCGCGTAAGGACAGACCTTCCTTGTTCGCCTTCTTGGCAATCTTGGCGGCATTGTCATATCCGATATGGGGATTCAGTGCGGTCACGAGCATCAGCGAGTTTTCCATCAGGTATTTGATGCGCTCATGGTTCGGCTCGATACCCACGAGGCAGCGGTCCGTGAACGAGCGGCAGGCGCCCGCGATCAGGTCGATCGACTGGATCACATTGTGGATAATGACGGGTTTAAAGACGTTCAGTTCGAAATGGCCGTTAGACCCTGCGACCGTCACGGCAACATGGTTGCCCATGATTTGTGCACATACCATGGTCATGGCTTCGCACTGGGTCGGATTGACCTTGCCGGGCATAATGGAGGATCCGGGCTCGTTTTCGGGGAGCAAGAGTTCGCCGATGCCCGAACGGGGGCCGGAGCCCATCAGGCGGATGTCGTTGGCGATCTTCATCAGTGATACGGCCAGCACGTTCAGCGCTCCAGATAATTCAACCAGAGCGTCGTGGGAGGCGAGGGCCTCGAATTTGTTTTCAGCTGTGATGAAATCCAACCCCGTGATGGAGGAAACTTCCGCTGCAAATTTCTTGTCGAAACCCACCTTGCAGTTGATACCCGTGCCGACGGCTGTACCGCCTTGGGCCAACATCATAACGCGGGGAAGGGCGGCTTTGATGCGCAGCAAACCGAAATGGATTTGCGCAGCATAGCCGGAGAATTCCTGCCCCAGAGTAAGGGGCGTGGCATCCTGCAAATGGGTGCGGCCATTCTTGACGATTTTGGCAAATTCCTTGGCCTTTGCGTCGAGTGCGGACTGCAGTGTTTCGAGGGACGGCAATAGCTCATGGTGCACCATTTCCGCCGCAGCAATATGCATGACGGTAGGAAAGGAATCGTTCGAGGACTGGCCCATATTCACATGGTCGTTGGGATGCACGGGCGTCTTGCCACCGCGCTTGCCCGACAGAATTTCGTTGGCGCGTCCTGCAATAACCTCGTTGGCGTTCATATTTGTTTGGGTGCCCGATCCCGTCTGCCATACAGAAAGGGGAAACTGGCCTTCCAGAGTGCCGTCGATCACTTCGTCGGCAGCCTGCACAATCGCGGCACCCATTCTCGCATCGAGTATACCAAGGGCCATATTGGCCATGGCGGAAGCTTTCTTTTGCACGCCCAGAGCGCGGACCACGGAGGCCGGCATTTTCTCGGTCCCGATGTCGAAATTCTGCAGAGATCTTTGTGTTTGTGCGCCCCAGTAGGCATCTGCGGGAACTTCAATTTCCCCGAAGGAATCCGTTTCTATACGTAAGGGGGCGTCTTTGGTCATTTTTGCGGCTTTCATGTCTATTTCTCTGGATTGGTAAGAGGGCTGAGGAGGTTAACGTGACCCATCTTGCGGCCAGCGCGCGCCTCTGTCTTACCATAGAGATGCACACGGGCATTGTCCATGGAGAGGTACTCGGGCAGGCGCTTCACGTCATCGCCGATGAGATTTATCATGGTGACATCCGAATGACGCAAGGGCTTCAAAACGGGCAGGCCACAGACCGCCCGCACATGCTGGTCGAACTGTGACACGGTGCATGCATCCATTGTCCAGTGACCTGAATTATGGGTGCGCGGTGCAATTTCATTCGCGAGGAGGTCGCCCTGTTTCGTAATAAACAATTCGAGCGCGAGAACCCCCACAAGTCCGACCGCGTCAGCGAGGGTCACCGCTACGGCCCGTGCTTCAGAACTGATCGTATCGGAAATAGAGGGGTGGGGAACGATGCTCTTGGAGAGTATATGGTTGCTGTGTTCATTAAAGGTCACAGGAAAGACTTCTGATTTTCCGAAAATGTCTCTTGCTACTATTACAGAGCATTCAAAAGCAAAATCAATTATTCCTTCGATAATAGCTTCTTCTGTATCTAGCTTTGCCCAGCTATCTTGGGAAAGCATCTTATCATTATGTTTTAACTGACCTTTTCCATCATAACCGAAACGTGCCGTCTTAATTATGCATTCTGACGTCTTGAAGCCGCGAATCGCATCATTAATATCGGAGGCTTTGTAAGCAGGGGCCCATGGCGCCGTGCGAATACCGATATCGTTTAAAAACTTCTTTTCTTTCAATCGGTTCTGCGAAACTTCCAGCAGTTTGTCGTCGGGATAAACCTTTTTAAAGCCCTGCAAATAGCGAACGGTTTCAATGGGGATGTTCTCGAACTCATATGTGATGACATCAACGCTGTCCGCGAAGGCCTTGAGTGCGTTGCGATCTTCATAATCGGCGCAGGTGAAGAGGTGCGTTACCTGTGAGGCGGGGCAGTCTTTCTCCGGACAGAAGATATGGACGCGGATACCGAGATTGGCGGCGGCGAGGGCAGACATGCGACCAAGTTGACCGCCGCCGAGGATGCCGAGAGTTTTAATTTCCATTTTCATCGGAAGATGTTAGCCCCGTAGTTTCACGTGAAAATTTAACCTGTGTGGCAATACATTACTTATCCACATTACCCTGTGGAAAAGTAACCCACATATCCACAGGTTCAAAGAAGCTTTTTCGCGCCCTTACGCTTCAGTGAACCTTTAATTGTTTTATGAAATTCAGTCCAGCCCCGATTAGTCTCTCGGGGTTTCGCTTACGGCGTCCGAGGCCTGCTTGCGGTAAGCCTCTACGCGGGCAAGAACGGCAGCATCGTGGACACCTATAATAGAAGCGGCCATCATGGCAGCGTTTTTGGCACCTGCTTCGCCTATTGCAAAGGTCCCGACGGGTACGCCGCCCGGCATCTGGACGATAGAAAGCAGGGAATCCATGCCCTTGAGGGCTTTGGACTTCACCGGTACGCCCAAAACCGGAATCGAGGTGAGGGAGGCGACCATACCCGGCAGGTGGGCGGCACCGCCGGCTCCGGCGATGATGACTTTCAATCCACGGCCCTTGGCCGAGCCTGCATAGTCGAACATGCGTTGGGGCGTGCGGTGCGCTGACACGATTTTGACTTCATGAGGGATTTTAAGGTCAATCAGTAAGTCGTGGGCAACCTTCATGGTTTCCCAGTCTGATTGAGAACCCATGATTACACCGATGAGTGGGTTTGGATCGCTATGCGGCATTGTGAACCTTCTTTGCTACGGGGCTTGGATCAGGCGATGATGTCGGGAAGAATGGCGCTGCGGACCTTTTGTATCTGATCCTTCAAAGCGAGTTTCTGTTTTTTGAGGCGTTGAACCTGCAAAAGATCAACCGGCGGTGTGTTCACCAGCCGGTCTATTTCCAGGTCAAGTTGCCTGTGCTCGCTCTCCAAATCGGCGAGTTTATCTTCCAGATCTTCTATGTCTTCCATCTAAATCAAAGGCTAACCGTGTGATTTTGAGTATTTCAGTATACCAGCGTTTTTGGAATTTGGTAAGGGAAAGTAGGCCTTTAACCCAAAAAATCCTTTTGGCATTGGGTCTTAGATAGTCTAAAACAATTAAAATTCTTATAAAAAGTCCAAGGAAATCCATGAGCAAGAAGATAGGTATTCTGACGAGCGGCGGCGATTGCGCCGGATTGAACGCGGTTATCCGCGCGGCTGTTTATAAAGCCGATCTGCTGGGATGGCAGGTTTACGGAATTTTGGACGGCACGGCCGGCCTTCTCGAAAAGGAGCCCCAATATAAGATACTGACGCCTGCCGAGATGGATACGAATGTACTCCGTATGGGCGGCACGATCCTTGGCACCACCAACAAGGGCAACCCGTTTTCTTTCCCGATGCCGGACGGCACGACGAAGGACAGAAGCGGCGAGATTGTCGCGAATTTCAAAAAGCTCGGTCTTGAAGCCGTGATCGGAATCGGCGGCGACGGATCGTTCGCTATTTTGCGTCGTCTTGCACAACAGGGCGGTATCAAAATGGTTGGCATTCCCAAAACCATCGACAACGATCTGGGTAAAACCGAACGCGCTGTCGGGTTCGACACGGCTGTGTCGGTCGCGACCGAAGCACTGGACCGCTTGCAGCCAACGGCGGCAAGCCACGACCGCGTGATGATTTTGGAAGTGATGGGCCGCGATGCGGGCCATATCGCATTGTCCGCGGGTATCGCGGGCGGTGCGGACATTATTCTGATTCCCGAATTGAAATACACGATCGAGAATGTCGCCAAGAAAATTAAAGCGGTAAAAGACGGCGGACGCAACTTCGCGCTTGTCATCGTTTCTGAAGCGGTGAAAACACCCAACGGCGAAAAATTCGAAATCACCTATCACAACGGTGAAAAACGTTATGGCGGTATCGGCAATTATCTGGCCGGAAAAATTTCCGAAGTCACGGGTTTTGAATCCCGTGTCACGGTATTGGGCCACGTCCAGCGCGGCGCACCCCCCACATATAATGACCGCCTTCTGGCATCGGCATTCGGCGTGCGCGCCGTGGACCTGATCGCCGAAGGCAAATTCGATCGTATGGTGGCGTGGCAGAACCGCAAACTGGTGGACTACCCCATCGAGGAATGCATCGCGGCCTATGAAGCCATAGACGTCAATGATACGCTTGTGCATACCGCGCGTGGCCTCGGAATTTCCCTCGGCGATCAGTAATATGGGACAATAAATATGGATTATATTCGTCAATCACTGGGAGAGGATGAAGAATTGGTCCATGTCGCCCGTTTTCACTGGATGTATACCGTATCCGCGCTGTTCAACATTGTGTTCAGCCTTATTCTTTCCATTGGTGTGATCGTCGGATCTTTGTTCGTTCAACCATGGCTGCCCGAATTCCTGCGCGTCGAAATCCCCGTCGAGGCGAATTGGGTCGATATGGTGCGTGCAGTCCACCCGACCATCAAAATCCTAGCTTTCCTCGTCCTCGTGATGGGTTTGTTCAAATACGCGCATATGATGATCGTCAAGGCGACGACGGAAATCGCTGTCACGAACCGCCGCTTGGTTTATAAACGCGGACTCATTGCCCGCTATGTGGGCGAAATTAATATCGACCGCATCGAAGGCGTCAATGTCCTTCAAGGTGTGTGGGGCCGCATTTTCAATTTCGGCCGCGTGATGGTGCGCGGGATGGGCGTGGGCGAAGTTGTCCTGCCGCCGATCGAAGACCCGATCAAATTCCGCAGAGCCATCGAAAAAGCCAGAAGCGTTTAAAAGGAGAACAATATGACCAAAAGTTCTTTCGCCAAACCCGCCAAAAACCCGTTGGAAGTTTTGACCCTCGCGGGCATCACGCTAACCGAGGATGAAAAACTGGTCGAGGCGGTGGTTATCCACCCCGCCATTTACTGGAAAGGTGTGGCCGTGGCCATCATCGGCGCGCTGGTCGCCTTGGGCATATCTTTAAATCTCGGCGGATTTTTGTTGGTGGTGGGCCTCATCATGCTGATCATCGCGCATCTGACCCGCCATTTTCTAATTCTGGCGGCGACAACGAAGCGTATTTTCGTGCGCAGCGGAATTTTGTACGCCGATATGATCGAGCTTCGTTACAGCCAAGTCGAGAGCATAGAGCTCGGCATCACGCCGATCGGGCAGGTGTTTAAATACGCTGCCGTGATTCTGACGGGCACGGGTCAAAAACGCATTATGGTGCCATTTGTTGCCAATGCGATCCCGTTTAGATCCAAGGTCAATGAAATCCTTGTAAACAAGTAGGGGCGCCTGCCTCTTGCAAAAGCGGGTTCGCCCGCTTAAAACTTTTGTCTTAATATAAGGAGCACATCATGACGGCAGATACGATCATCCGTCCCGCAACCAAGGACGATTGCGCGCTCATCGTGCAGTTTATCAAAGAGCTCGCGATTTACGAAAAGCTGGAGCATGAAGCCAAAGCGACATCAAATGACATCGAAACGGCCTTGTTTGCATCCAATCCGAAAGCATTCTGCGCCATCGCGGAAGTCGGCGGCAAACCTGCGGGCTTTGCGCTTTGCTTTTACAACTTCTCGACCTTCGTCGGGAAGGCGGGAATCTATCTGGAGGATTTGTTCGTGCGACCAGAATTCCGCGGCAACGGCATCGGCAAAAAGTTTTTCCAATATCTGGCGCAGCGTGCGCTCGAAGAGAACTGCGGACGGGTCGAATTTTCGGTTCTCGACTGGAACACGCCCTCGATAGAATTTTACAAAGCGCTCGGCGCGAAAGCCATGGATGAATGGACGGTTTATCGTCTCGAAGGACAGGCCATCGCGGACGTTGCACAAGCCCAAAAGAAAGCAGCCTGAAGTCATGACACGCAAATCACCCTATAAAGACGGCAAATGGGACAAAACCAATCTGGTCTCCCGTTATGTGACCGAAGGGCCGAAATCCGCGCCGCACCGCGCCTATTATTACGCGATGGGCATGACGGAAGAGGAAATCCACCAGCCGCTGGTCGGTGTTGCGACCTGTTGGAACGAAGCTGCGCCTTGTAACATCGCATTATCGCGTCAGGCGCAGGCCGTGAAAAAAGGCGTGAAAGAAGGACAAGGCTCCCCGCGCGAATTCACAACCATCACCGTTACCGACGGGATTGCCATGGGGCATGAGGGGATGAGATCTTCTCTACCGTCGCGCGAAGCGATTGCGGATACCGTGGAATTGACGATGCGCGGTCATTGTTATGACGCTTTGGTGGGTTTGGCGGGTTGCGATAAATCGCTTCCCGGAATGATGATGGCAATGATCCGTTTGAATGTGCCGTCCGTCTTTATGTATGGCGGCTCCATCCTGCCCGGAAAATTCCGCGGTAAGGATGTGACCATCATTGACGTGTTCGAAGGGGTCGGCAAACACGCGACGGGCGAATTTTCGGATGCGGATCTGCACGAAATGGAATGCATGGCGTGCCCCAGCGCGGGCGCATGCGGAGGTCAATTTACGGCCAACACAATGGCCTGTGTGAGTGAAGCGATTGGACTGGCGTTGCCCGGAT
Source organism: Micavibrio sp. UBA7689 (assembly GCA_002482805.1). Taxonomy (GTDB): domain Bacteria; phylum Pseudomonadota; class Alphaproteobacteria; order Micavibrionales; family Micavibrionaceae; genus Micavibrio_A. The sequence continues at coordinate 127,277 of DLGR01000037.1, forward strand.
CTGCAGGGGCCCCGGCACCGTACACGACCCGCGACGAATATGCAGCGGCATCCGGTAAAGCCGTGATGGAATTGGTCAAATTGGATTTGCGTCCGCGCGACATCGTGACCCGCAAAGCACTTGAAAATGCGGCCATGGTGGTGGCGGCGACAGGCGGTTCCACCAACGCAGCGCTCCATCTTCCGGCCATGGCGCATGAAGCAGGGATCGAATTCGACTTGTTCGATGTGTGCGATATCATGCGCAAAACCCCCTATATCGCCGATATGAAACCGGGCGGCAAATATGTCGCCAAAGACATGTTTGATGTCGGCGGTGTTTCGGTGGTGTTGAAAGAACTTCTGAAAGGCGGGTATCTGCATGGCGACTGCATAACGGTCACGGGTAAGACCCTTGAACAGAACTTGGCTGATACTGTTTTGACACCCGATCAGGATGTCATTGTTTCTATATCCACACCTTTATCCACAACCGGCGGTGTCGTCGGTATGAAGGGAAATCTGGCGCCCGATGGCGCGATTGTGAAAATCGCCGGTATGAAAGAACTCCAGTTCACAGGACCGGCAAGGGTTTTTGACTCGGAGCAGGAATGTCTCGAAGCGGTTCTCGCCAAGCAATATAAAGAGGGCGAGGTTTTGGTCATCCGTTACGAGGGGCCCAAAGGCGGACCGGGGATGCGCGAGATGTTGTCGACCACGGCGGCGCTGTATGGCCAAGGGATGGGCGGCAAGGTTGCGCTTATCACCGACGGGCGGTTCAGCGGCGGCACACGCGGTTTTTGCATAGGGCATGTCGGACCCGAAGCGGCTGTGGGCGGCCCTATCGGACTGTTGATAAACGGCGATGTTATCCACATAGATGCAGAGAAGGGTTCACTGCAAGTTCAGCTGAGCGAAAGTGAACTCGCCGAGCGGAAGAAGAAATGGAAGCCGCGCGAGCATCGCTATGGTGCCGGTGCCATCTGGAAGTTCGCCCAGCAAGTAGGCCCGGCCAGAACGGGCGCCACGACTCATCCCGGCGGAAAAGGCGAGCGTCACGTGTTCGTGGACCTCTAGTTTTACGAAATAGACATTTTTTCGAAAAAAACGGGGATTTTTCCCCGTTTTTTTGTTATTCTTCATTTCCAAAACGAACTCCGCACCGTCTTCAAACATTTTTAACATATAGGGTCGATAATTTAGTCAGGGGACATATCTCACGGCGATTTTTACTATGGCAAACAATTATTTAAATAGATTGAAACGATTCAAGTTTCTGCCCGTCGCAGCTTTGCTGGTCGGGGCTGCTATAGCTTCGCCTGTTTTTTCACAGCCTCAAGCTCTTACTGGCGGATTGCCCGGTGCCGAGCGGATTTACAACAAAGATATCCTGACCGTTCATTATATGAACCGCGACATGCGCCCTATCTGGGTCCGCGGAAGCGGTTCATTCCAGCCGCGCGTAGCGGGAATCCTCAAAATTCTGGAAGAGTCATGGACCCATGGCCTGAACCCCGAACGCTACCATATAGACGACATCAAGATATTGGCCGCAGATATGAATGGGGACAATCAATTGGAGCTCGACCTGCTGATTTCCGATGCCGTCGTACGCTACGCCCACGATCTTACCGGTATGCGTGATGCGGGCATGGGCGGCAAAGCGGCCAAATACTGGCGCGAGCCCGTGAAGTCCGATGTTCTGTTACAGGAAATTAGCGATTCTGCCGATCCAGTGAACCTGATACGCGGCCTTGAGCCGGCGCAAAATCTCTACAATGCCCTGCGCGCGGAGTTGATTGCTCTGGCGGCGGAGCCGGAACAGAATTTCAAGCCGATCAAAATCGGCAAATCCATCAAACCCGGAAAATCGTCGCCTTTGATCCCCGCGATCCGCACACGCCTCGGTTTGCCCGCGGTTGCTACAAACGCCGAAATGTATGACGAGCCACTCGCCGTCGCCGTGATGAT
>DLGR01000031.1 GCA_002482805.1 Micavibrio sp. UBA7689
CTGCGCTATGGCTTGCGGCGACAACATGGTGGTGCATACCGATTCCGAAAAGACCAAAAAGGCGCGCAAAGGCGTCATGGAAATGCTCCTGATTAACCATCCCCTCGATTGCCCGATATGCGATCAGGGCGGGGAGTGCGATTTGCAGGAGCAGGCCGTGGCCTATGGCTTTGACCGTTCCCGTTACGCCGAAAACAAGCGCGCCGTAAAAGACAAAGAATTGGGTCCTATCGTCAAGACATCCATGAACCGCTGCATCAACTGCACGCGCTGTGTCCGTTTCGGCGAAGAGATCGCAGGGATTGGAACGCTTGGCCAATTGAACCGCGGTGAAGATTCTGAAATCGGTACATTTATTCAGACAGCCGTGAACAGCGAACTGTCCGGCAACCTGATCGATGTTTGTCCTGTTGGGGCGCTGACGTCCAAGCCATACGCATTCAAGGCCCGTCCATGGGAATTGAAAAAGACTGAAACCATCGATGTTCATGATGCCGTTGGCAGTAACATCCGCGTGGACTCACGGGGGTCAGAAGTGATGCGCGTTCTGCCGCGCCTGCATGAAGGCATCAACGAAGAATGGATCAATGACCGCACGCGCCACGCCGTAGACGGCTTGAAGTTTAAACGTCTCGACCGTCCTTATGTGCGCGAAAACGGCAAGTTGGTCGAAGCGAGCTGGGATGAAGCGTTTGAAGTTGTTGCCGCCAAGCTGAAGAAAGCATCCAAAGACAAGGTCGCCGCGTTTGCAGGTGATTTGGCCGATACGGAATCAATGCTGGCGCTCAAAGATCTGATGCTGGCCAATGGCGTGAACAATCTCGAATGCCGCGTAGACGGCACGAATTACGATGTGCGCGAACGTGCGGGTTATATTTTTAATTCCGGTATCGCCGCCATCGAACAGGCGGATGCCATTATCCTTGTCGGCACCAACCCGCGTCATGAAGCGTCACTCGTCAACACGCGTATCCGCAAGACGCTGCTTGAAAATCCCAAAGCGCAAGTTGTTGTCGTGGGCGAAGCGATTGATCTGACCTATCCGTGTTATCATGCGGGCGCTTCGCTTGACGCACTGGAAAAATTTAAAGGAACATTCGAACGCCCGATGATGATCGTTGGCGCGAACGTCTTTAAAGGTAAAAGCGGTCCCGCCGCTCAGGCCTATGTGCGCCGTGTTGCAGAAGCGCTCGGATGCATCAAGCCAGACTGGATCGGTTTCAATGTTCTGCATACTGCGGCAAGCCGCGTTGGTGCGCTAGAAATCGGGTTCCTGCCTTCCAAGCCGTTTAATGCTTCCGATATGGAAGTCGTTTATTTGCTGAGCGTTGATAATGAAGAGACGCTCTCGCAGATCGGCAAAAACGCGTTTGTTATCTACCAAGGCCACCATGGCGATGCTGGCGCGAAACGCGCCGATGTTATTCTTCCCGGTGCGGCTTACACGGAAAAACACGGTCTCTATGTGAACACCGAAGGTCGCGTGCAGATGGCAAAAAAAGCTGTCGATGCGCCGGGCGATGCGAAAGAAGATTGGAAAATCCTGCGCGCTCTTTCCATCCACACTGGTACGCCCCTCAAATATGACGATCTGTTCCAGCTCCGCGCGCGCCTTACAAAAGAATTCCCGCAATTCGCGGCACTCGACCAGCTGCCCGAAGTGAAATGGGCGGATTTCGGCGTGGAAGGTTCCGTGTCCAATGAACAGCTTCAAAACCCGATCAAAGATTTTTATCTGACCAACGTAATCGCCAAGGCTTCGCCGACGATGCAGGAATGCTCGCGGATGTTCACCTATGGCGATGAAATGATGGAGGCCGCCGAATGAAAGACAAACGCAGTACGCTCGAAAAGGTACAGGAATTCCATGAAACCTATGGCCTTCCTGTTCATAACGAAACCAACCTGACCTGTGCGCAGACGAAGGCGCTTCGTATCAATTTGCTTCAGGAAGAGCTGGATGAATTAAAAGAGGCTCTGGCCAATGACGATCCGCAGGAAACACTCGATGCGCTGATCGATCTACAATATGTGCTCGACGGCGCATTTTTGTCGTTCGGCTTACAGGCCGTTAAGGACCTCGCGTTCGATGAGGTGCACCGCTCCAACATGTCCAAACTGGGCGCAGACGGCAAACCGATCCGCCGCCCTGAAGACGGCAAGGTCATGAAAGGCCCGAATTATTTCGCGCCTGATCTTGGCAAGTTTATCAAGAAAGACAAAGACGCCGCATAATGACGCCCGAGTTCATGGATACATATTTCTGGCCGTTGCTCTTTATATTGGGGCATATCGGCGCGATCATCGGCTGTATCCTGCTGGTGATGGCATACTACACTTATGCCGAGCGGAAAGTGCTTGGCGCGATGCAGCGCCGCCAAGGCCCGATGACGGTGGGACCGTTCGGTTTGCTCCAGCCGATTGCGGACGGTATTAAGCTGCTTTCCAAAGAAACGATCATTCCATCGCAAGCCAGCAAGGTTGTGTTCCTGATCGCGCCAATGCTGACTTTTGCGCTCGCGCTTGTGGCGTGGGCAGTAATTCCGATCGATGCGGGACTTGCGCTTGCCGATATCAATGTCGGAATTTTGTATTTGTTCGCAATTTCATCGATGGGTGTGTACGGCATCATCATGGCGGGATGGGCGTCGAATTCCAAATATGCCTTCCTCGGCAGTATGCGTTCCGCTTCGCAGATGGTGTCTTACGAAGTTTCGATGGGTCTTGTTATCGTCACGGTTTTGCTCTGTGTAGGTTCGTTGAATTTGTCCGATATCATCACCGCCTATCGCCCTTGGTGGATGCAGGTTCTGCTTCTGCCCATGCTGTTCGTGTTTTTGATTTCCATTCTGGCGGAATGCAACCGCGCGCCGTTCGATTTGCCCGAAGGTGAATCCGAAATCACGGGTGGATTCATGGTGGAATATTCGGCCATGACGTTTGCGCTATTCTTCCTTGGCGAATACACCAACATGATTTTGATGTCCGCCATGACAACTGTGTTGTTCCTCGGCGGATGGTTGCCGCCTTTTAATATCGAAGCACTCGATTTCGTGCCGGGGTTCATGTGGTTCGTTTTGAAAACCTTCGGCGTCATGTTCTTCTTCTTGTGGGCGCGCGCGACGTTCCCGCGTTACCGCTATGACCAATTAATGCGTCTGGGCTGGAAAATCTTCCTGCCGTTCACGCTGATCTGGGTTCTGGTGGTTTCGGGAACACTTATATATATGGATGCTTTGCCGGGGCAGTTGGAATGATCAAGAATTTTTTAAATTCCTTTCTTTTGATCGAGATCGTCAAAGGCATGGCGCTCACGCTTAAATATATGTTCTTCATGCCGCGTGTGACGATCAATTACCCTTACGAGAAGGGACCGTTGTCTCCGCGTTTCCGCGGTGAACATGCATTGCGCCGTTATCCGAACGGGGAAGAACGTTGTATCGCGTGCAAATTGTGCGAGGCGATTTGTCCAGCGCTTGCGATTACGATTGAAGCCGAACCGCGTGAAGACGGTTCCCGCCGCACAACGCGTTACGACATCGACATGACGAAATGCATTTATTGTGGTTTGTGCCAAGAGGCATGCCCTGTGGATGCCATTGTCGAGGGTCCGAATTTCGAATTCGCCACCGAAACGCGCGAAGAGCTTTATTATAATAAAGAGAAGCTGCTCGAAAATGGCGACCGTTGGGAAGCGCAGATCGCGGCCAACCTCGCCAAAGAAGCGGCATACCGCTAAGTGGCCGGCAAGAAACTCCGCCTTGAAAGACTTCTCGCCAATCTCGGTTACGGTTCCCGCAAAGAGGTTTCGAAAGCCATCAAGCAGGGCGCATTTAAAATAGGCGATAAAACCTACACAGATGCGGCGGAGCAATTCGAGCCATCGGAATTAAATCGCGCCACGTTCGATGATGAACCGCTCGATCCCGTTTCTCCCTTGACCGTTCTTTTACACAAGCCTGCGGGTTTTACATGTTCTAGCGATGAGCAGGGTTTGCTGGTGTACGATCTTTTGCCGCCGCGGTGGAAGCAGCGCGATCCGTTACTGTCTACCGCAGGAAGGCTTGATAAAGATTCTACGGGATTGGTATTGATGACGGATGACGGGCATTTGTTGCACCGGATTATTTCCCCAAAAATCAATGTTGAAAAGCGATACAAGGTTACTCTGGCCAACACGTTAAAGGGTGACGAGGCGGCGCAGTTTTCCACGGGTGAATTCCTACTCAAGAATGACAACAAACCCCTAAAGCCCGCAACATGGATTCCCGATGGCCCAAAAAGCGGCACCATGATTTTACACGAAGGGCGTTATCACCAGATCCGCCGCATGTTCGGAAGCCTCGGGAACCATGTGGAAACCCTGCATCGTTTCTCTTTGGGCGGACTTGAGCTTCGCAAGCTTGAGGCGGGGGCGCATCGAATATTGACGGATGCGGATATCGCTTTGATTTTTGCAGCGCAGCCTAAGGAAAGTTTGCAGGGCTGAAATTGCCATGGTAGAGACCAGTTAATAACAAAAAGGGTGTGCCATGACGATTAATTATAAACTTGAAATTCCATCCATCGAAGACAAGCTGGTGCTACGCGGAACGTTTGCGAAGCTTCAGCGCAGTCCCACCGGTGTTCCTGCCGTAGACGTGGATGCGATCCAAATTACCGATGCCAAAGGCAAAGTGATCCACGAATTGCCGACGGAGAGATTGGGTCTGGATCATAAACACTATATCGACCTTATGAAGCCTTTCAGCAGAAAGGCCGATAACGGCATTAAATTTGAATTGGCGCGCGTGGATACGGATGTGCAGGACGGCAAGCCTTTAAGTTCTTACAAGATCGGGCGTGTGATCGGGCCCATTCTTACAAGACAATAAAAAAATCCCCGCAATGTGCGGGGATTTTCTTGTTCGTAAAAAGTTTAGCCGCAACAGCTGCCTTTTTTCGTGATCATGCAGAACAGTGCGTAGACCCCTGATAGACCGACCAGTATGTAGATGATTTTTGCGAGGATCGGTATGCTACCGAAAATAGTGGCGACAAGATCGAGATTCAAAAGCCCTACGAGGCCCCAGTTGATGGCACCTATGACCATTAATATGTATGCGACTTTACCTATGATGGGCGGCATCTTATCTCTCCTTTAAGTTAATAAGAATTTCCTTATAAAAAGAGTAAGCGATTCTGGCGTAGCGGTAACGTTGCGGTGCACGCTGTAAGGGGCAGCCTCAAATTTGCATCGCGGCAAAGCATTATGGTATTTGTGATCCTTGGGTAAGAGGTGAGAAATGGCTATATTTTGTGAATCTTCAGACGAAAAGTTAACCGTTACGGGGTTGCCCATCGGGTTGATAAAGGCACCGGACGGAAGCGGCGAACTGGTTTTGAACTTTATGACGGTTACGACCGATGCAGGCAGGCCACTACATTATGATCACGAGGGGAGGATCGGGCTTTCCAAAGAGATGTGTGAAAAAGTGGGTGCGCTACCTTACGATCCCAGATCGCAACTGTCTCTTGCAATCGAAAAGGCAACTCTGCCGCAAGAACACAGGGATTTAACCGATGTGACGATGGGCGACAACGTCAATTTTTACGAGGTCAAAAGCGTCGCATCGAAACCGGATCCTTTAGCCGGAATGCGATAAAAAAATCCCCGCACGTGGCGGGGATTTTAATTTGTATCCTTTAAATCCTAAAACAGGCTGCCGACCGGCATGTGGTAGTAGACGTTCAGAATTTCAGTGCCCGGATTGTCATCGCCGAGATCAGCATTTGAAATGTGACCAAATGCCACGCCCAAACGGTGCGTGTTATCGAATTCATATCCTGCTTCGAGTTGGGAGCGGAATTCGATAGGGTGATCTAGATCCTTGTCGCTGCCGCCTTGGGCATAAAGACCGACGCCGAAAGAGGGTGTGATGTAGATGTTTTGGGCGGGTTTAAAGTCTGCCAATACGCCGACGCCGCCCCAGATGGAGCCATCCGTCGTGGCTTCAAGACCGCCCCAAGGCTTTATTTTCCAAAATAATGCATCGCCATGACGGTATTCGACGCGCAAATCCGTCGCCATGTCATCATCCTGAGTAACGTCCCAAACACCTACGCCGAGCGAGAGATAGGAAGATTCTGCAGATTCATCCTGCGCTAAAGCAGGTGCGGCGGTGAAGGCAAAACCGCAGATTGCGGCGGAAAGTATGAGTTTTTTCACTATGTAGACCCCTTAATGTCCAAAAAATATCTGAGGCAATTTTCCCCGAACGCGGGGAAAAAGCAAGGGGGCGAAAATAAAGCGTTGCGCCCTATGGCAAAGTTGCCACAGGCTGGAGCGGCAACTCCTTAGAATTCCTGACATTCATGGGGGTTTTTTTCCATTCCTGCCTTGCGCGGGAAGGGCATTGAGATTAGAAAAGGCTGTTACAAAAACGCCAAGTGATTCAACGATGTTACAGCCTTTAGCCTTTTACCTTTTCAGCCTCGTTACGCTGCTCAGCGCGACGTTCGTCATCACGGCGAAAAACCCCGTTCACTCGGTTCTTTTCCTTATTCTGGCATTTTTTAACGCAGCGGGTTTGTTCGTTCTCCTCGGCGCCGAGTTTGTCGCCATGATTTTGGTTATCGTTTATGTCGGCGCGGTGGCGGTTTTGTTCCTTTTCGTCGTCATGATGCTCGACACGGGTTTTGCGGAATTGCGCAAAGGCGCACTTCAATATGTTCCTATCGGTCTTGTCATCGGCGGCGTGCTTCTGGCGGAGCTCATCTTTATTTATAGTGCGTGGGAATTCGCGCCTTCAATAACGAACAATATCGCGAGCCCCGTTACGGCAGAGAGCAACACAGTATCACTTGGCCTTCTTCTCTATACAGATTACGTGTACGCGTTCCAGATCGCGGGACTTATTCTCCTGGTCGCCATGATCGGTGCCATCGTTTTGACGCACCGCCAGAGATCCGGCGTGCGCCGCCAGAAAATCAAAGAACAAAATACGCGCAAACGCGACGATGCGATGGAAGTCGTCAAAGTTACGACAGGTAAAGGTGTGTAAATGGAAATCGGTCTGGAACATTACCTTACGCTCGCTGCCATCCTCTTCACCATGGGGATCTTCGGCATATTTTTAAACCGCAAGAATGTGATAATTATTCTGATGTGCATCGAATTGATGTTGCTTGCCGTCAATATTAACTTTGTGGCGTTTTCATCGTTCCTCGGAGATCTGACGGGGCAAGTGTTCACCATGTTCATTCTCACTGTCGCCGCTGCAGAAGCTGCCATCGGCCTTGCCATTCTTGTCATCTTCTTCCGCAACAAAGGCTCTATCGCCGTGGAAGATATTTCGAGCATGAGAGGGTAAACGCATGATCGAATATTTCGCCATATTCCCGCCGATCGTCGCCTTCATCATTGCCTTCCTGTTCGGTAAGCAATTGGGCGACAAGATGGTTGAACTTATAACCTGCGCCGGCGTTATCACCGCCGCGTTCTGTTCTTGTGCACTTTTCGTCGATGTCGTGCTGGGTTCCGATCCGCGCACCGTGACCGTGATGAACTGGATTTCATCCGGAACGCTGGTTGCTGATTGGGCTTTGCGTATGGACCAACTCGCCGTCGTTATGATGTGCGTTGTAACCATCGTATCTTCCTGCGTTCATGTATACTCCACCGCCTATATGCATGAAGATAAATCGCTCGCGCGTTTCATGTCGTATCTGTCGCTGTTTACTTTCGCGATGTTGATGCTTGTGACCGCTGACAACCTCATTCAACTGTTCTTTGGTTGGGAAGGGGTAGGGGTTGCATCCTATCTTCTGATCGGGTTCTGGAACCATAAGGATTCCGCGAATGCCGCCGCCATCAAGGCGTTCCTCGTCAACCGCGTCGGGGATTTCGGTTTGGCGCTCGGCATCTTTGCCTGCTTCATGTTGTTTGATTCCGTTCAGTTCGATGTTCTGTTCGCTAACGCTGAAGCCTTGAAAGATGCGCGTTTCAATTTCTTCGGGTTTGATCTGCCCGCTTTGACCACGACATGTTTGTTGTTGTTCATCGGTGCGATGGGAAAATCCGCGCAACTCGGTCTCCACACTTGGTTGCCCGACGCCATGGAAGGTCCGACGCCCGTATCCGCGCTCATCCACGCCGCGACGATGGTGACGGCCGGTGTGTTTTTGGTCGCGCGCATGTCGCCCGTGTTCGAGTATGCGCCTGATGCTTTGATGGTCGTTTGTATCGTCGGTGCGTGCACGGCGTTTGTTGCCGCTACGATCGGTTTGACACAGTTCGATATCAAACGCGTGATCGCGTATTCCACCATGTCGCAGCTGGGTTATATGTTCTTCGCGCTCGGTGTTTCCGCTTATGGCGCGGCGATATTCCACCTGATGACGCACGCTTTCTTTAAGGCGTTGTTGTTCTTGGGTGCGGGTTCCGTGATCCACGCCCTTCATCATGAACAAGACATGCGCAACATGGGCGGCGTGTGGAAGAAAATTCCTGCGACCTATGTGATGATGTGGATCGGCTCTTTGGCGCTTTGCGGGGTTCCTTTCTTCGCAGGTTATTATTCCAAAGACATTATATTGGAGAGCGCCTTCGCGGATCATACCTCGTTCGGCATGTTCGCATACTGGATGGGTATTATGGCCGCTTTTATGACGGCGTTTTATTCCGGGCGTTTGTTGTTCATGACGTTCCACGGCAAACCTCGCATGGATCATCACACTTTCGATCACGCGCATGAGTCTCCGCCAGCCATGCTTACGCCTTTGGTTATTCTCACCGTCGGTGCCTTGTTTGCAGGCGCATTAGGTTATGAAGGTTTTGTTGGCGGCAGCAGAGCGGGCGGCCACGAAACCGAAACGCATGTGACGCAGGAACTGGAAGTCGAACACACGATCGAGGCTCCTGTTCTCAAGGAGCAAGATCATGGTTTGGAATTAAACCGTTTCATGTTCTGGGGAGATTCCATCAAAGTTCTGCCGGAAAACGACACGGTCGAAGGTGCGCACCATGTGCCTGAATGGGTAAAATTGCTCCCGACCTTTGCGGGCGTGCTCGGCTTGTTCCTGTCTTGGCTTTTCTATTCCAGATATACAGGGCTGCCTGCCAAAGTGGTTTCAACCTTCAAAGGTATCCACGCGCTGTTTTTCCGCAAATGGTATTTTGATGAGGCCTATGATGTGGTCTTCGTCAAAAATGCTTTGCGCGCAGGCGTTCTGTTCTGGAAGAGCGATAAAAATATTGTCGACGGCGTCGGCCCGGATGGCGTTGCCGCTCGCTCGCTCAATATCGGTACCGCGCTGCGCAAGTTCCAAACGGGCTATGTTTTCCATTACGCGTTTGTGATGCTGGTCGGTGTGATCGGCTTTATCAGCTGGTTCTTCTATAAATTCGGCGGGGTTTAAAGGTTTAAAATGCTGGCCAATATTCTTTCATACCAGATTTTCCTGCCGCTTCTCGGAGCGCTTGCGATTATCGCCGTGCCGAAGTTGAGCGATACCGCCGCCCGTTGGATAGCGCTTGCCGTTTCTTCGGTGGTTTTTGTTATCTCGCTGCTGATGCTTAAGGATTTTGACAGCACCAATGCGGGTTTCCAATTTGTAGAAAATTCCTCATGGTTTCCTGCGTTGAACCTTAAGTATCATGTGGGTGTAGACGGAATTTCCCTCTACTTCGTTCTGCTTTCCACGTTTCTGACACCGATCTGCATCATTTCCTGCTGGCACGCCATCGATAAGCGCGTGAAGGAATTCATGGTTGCATTCCTTATACTGGAAACTTTCATGGTCGGCACGTTCGTGGCTTTGGACGCTATTCTATTTTATGTGTTCTTCGAAGGTGTTCTTTTGCCCATGTACCTTATTATAGGTGTGTGGGGCGGAAAGCGCCGTGTTTACGCCTCGTTTAAATTCTTCCTCTACACGTTGCTCGGCTCGGTTTTGATGCTGGTCGCGCTTTTATATCTCTATTATGCGACGGGAACGACGGATATCGAAGCTCTTGCGAATAACGATCTCACCCGCGACGTACAGATTTGGCTATGGCTCGCGTTCTTTGCATCGTTCGCGGTGAAGATGCCGATGTGGCCTGTGCATACATGGCTTCCTGATGCGCACGTCGAGGCGCCGACAGCGGGTTCGGTTATCCTCGCCGGCGTTCTTTTGAAAATGGGAGGTTATGGATTCTTGCGGTTCTCTCTCCCGATCCTTCCCGATGCTTCGGCCTATTTCACGGATTTTGTCTTTATATTGTCCATCATTGCCATTGTTTACACGGCGCTAGTCGCGCTCGTGCAGGAAGACATGAAAAAGCTGATCGCTTATTCTTCCGTTTCGCACATGGGTTTTGTTACTCTCGGTATTTTCACAGGCACTCAGCAAGGTGTAGACGGTGCCATGTTCCAGATGCTCTCTCACGGTATTATTTCTGCCGCGCTCTTCTTGTGTGTTGGCGTGGTTTATGACCGTTTGCACACGCGAGAAATTGCACGCTACGGCGGTTTGGTCAAAAACATGCCTAAATACGCGACCGTCTTCATGATTTTGACGCTAGGTTCCGTTGGTCTTCCCGGAACTTCAGGTTTTGTGGGTGAATTTCTCACGCTTCTAGGATCGTTCCAAGTGAACACCTATGCCGCCGTATTTGCTACGACAGGTGTTGTTTTCGGGGCGGCCTATATGTTGGTGTTGTACCGCAAAGTTATTTTCGGCGAACCTAAAAACGCCGATGCATCGGCCATGCCGGACCTCACAAAAACCGAGTATGGCTATCTCGTGCCGCTGTGCATCATGGTCATCCTGTTTGGGGTTGCGCCATCGCTTGTCATGAAAAATATTTCTCCGTCGGTGGCCAAACTGCTCGAACATTATCAAGCTTCTCAAGACGGCACCGAAACTTATGCCAATGTTGATTTAAAAGAGGCAGGCAATGACTGATTTCTCCTTTGCCCTTTTGTCACCCCTCGCGCCCGAAATATTTCTCGCGGTGGCTGGTTTGTTCCTTCTCGTCGTGGGCGTGTTCCGCGGTGACAAAGATACATCGCTTGTAGGATGGATGACCGTTCTGGCATTTGCGATCACAGGATATCTGCTGTTGAACGGCAGTTGGGAAGAAACGACTGCGCTGAACGGCATGTTTATCATGGACCAGTTCGCGGGGATTGTGAAACTTGTGATCCTGACGGGTCTTATTATTTCGGTCGCACTCGGCATAGACCATATCAAGCAGGAAAATACCGCGCGGTTCGAATATCCGATCCTAACCTTGTTTGCGGGGCTTGGTATGTTGCTGATGGTTTCGGCGAATGATCTGCTGTCTTTATATATGGGTCTGGAACTGCAATCTCTCGCGCTTTACGTTCTGGCCTCCATCAACCGCGATAATGTAAAATCCTCGGAAGCCGGTTTAAAATATTTCGTGCTCGGCGCGATTTCGTCGGGGATGCTGCTGTTCGGCGCGTCTCTTGTGTATGGCTACACAGGTTCGACCAACTTTGCCACGATAGGCGAGGCATTGGCCCAGCAAGGCAGCATGGGTGCGATCATTGGTCTGGTATTCATGCTTTCCGGTTTGGCCTTTAAGGTTTCCGCTGTGCCGTTCCATATGTGGACGCCCGATGTTTATGAAGGCGCGCCGACATCCGTCACGGCGTTTTTCGCTATGGTGCCCAAAATCGCAGCCATCGCCCTGCTGATCCGCTTGTTATTTGAAGCATTTCCCAGTATCGCGGGACAGTGGACGCAAATTATCTGGATACTATCCGCACTTTCTATGGCAGTCGGGGCCTTCGCCGCACTTCAGCAAGCCAATATCAAACGCCTGTTGGCCTATTCATCCATCGGGAATATGGGTTTTGCGTTGGTTGGTTTGGCAGCAGGTTCCGTCGAAGGCATTGCGTGTGTCATTGTCTACATGGTTATTTACATGATCATGACGGCGGGCACGTTCGGCATCGTTTTGTCGATGCGCCGCAATGGACATGCCGTGGAAAATATTTCCGATCTTTCGGGTCTGTCCCGCAACAATCCCGTGATGGCTTATGCTCTCGCTATTTTGATGTTTTCGATGTCCGGTATTCCGCCGCTCGCAGGGTTTTTCGGGAAGTTTCTCGTCTTCAAGGCGGCTGTTGGCGCAGGTCTATATGGCCTGTCTGTATTCGGCGTTTTGTGTTCGGTTGTCGCGGCGTATTATTATATCCGTATCATCAAGATCATGTTCTTTGACGAACCCGTCGCAAAATTCGACGCGGGCGTTCCTTTCGCGCGCAATTTGATCGTCGGCCTATCGGTTGCTTTCATGCTGCTGTTCATCTTCAACCCGTCACCGCTTCTCGATATCAGCCGTGATGCCGTCAGCGTCTTCTTCCACAATGAGTGATAGTTTCTGGCGCGTGCAGGTTTTGGGCACGACGCCTAGCACGCAGGATATGGTTCGCAATATGGCGGACGCGGGTGAACCCGAGGGGCTTGCCATTCAATCGCTACAACAAACCAAAGGCAGGGGCCGCCACGGCAACGAATGGGCCTCACCGATGGGCAATCTTTATCTTTCCGTTTTGCTCCGCCCCACCTGTAAAGCCGATGTCGCAGGGCAGGTGGCGTTCGTCACCGGCCTTGCACTTTCGGATGCTATCGGCGAGGTGATGGATGTTTCGCACACCAAAACGCTCAAATGGCCGAACGACATTCTGATCGACGGAAAGAAGATTTCCGGCATCCTTTTGGAGAGCAAGCTCGATAAGCACGGACGCGTGGATTACCTAATTATAGGGACGGGCGTGAACATCTTTGCCCCGCCGGAAGGCACCGAAGGGCTTGATCGGATTAAAAAAGAACGGCTTGCGGTGAACACTTTCCGCGATCTGTATCTCGAAAAGCTGCTGGACCGCTATACATCATGGCAGAACAAAGGATTTGCGCCGGTGCGCGAAGCGTGGTTAAAACAGGCCCACGGGATGGACAAGAATATGAAAATCCGTCTGCCCGAGATAACCTATGAAGGCATCTTCCGCGGCATCGACGAAACCGGCGCGTTGATCGCCGATGTGGATGGAACACAAAGAACTTTCACCGCGGGTGAGGTGCATTTTGGAGCGAACTAATGTTACTGGCCATTGAAGCAGGCAATACCAATGTGGTGTTCGCCCTTTATGACGGAAAAAACATCGTCCATTCGTGGCGGTGCAAAACCGATGCGGGCCGCACGGCGGATGAATATGCGTCTTGGCTTTATCCGTTGTTTTTGAAGGCCGAACTGGATTTCGACGCGGTGGACGATGCAATCGTCAGTTCCGTCGTGGCGGATGCCAATTTTAACCTGCAACGCCTGTGCGAAAAACATTTCGACACCACGCCGATGATGGTGGGGCATGATCCAATCCAGCTCGATATCAAAGTCAAAATCAAAAAGCCCGAAGAGATGGGCGCGGACCGTTTGCTCCACGCCATGGCTGTAAAACGCTACTATAAATATCCGGCAATCGTGGTCGATTTTGGCACATCCACCACTTATGACGTGATCGATGAAAACGGCGACCATTGCGGCGGCGTAATTTCCCCCGGCGTCAATCTTTCCATGGCGGCATTGCGCCAAGCCGCGGCGGCCTTGCCAAAAATAGCCATCAAAAAAACCGACACGGTTATCGGCAAGGACACGGTCCATGCGATGCAATCGGGCATGTATTGGGGCGTGATAAGTTCCGTCGAAGGTATGATCACGCGGTTGTCCGCCGAAATGGGTGTTAAGCCGTTCGTGATTGCAACGGGCGGTTTATCGCCTTTGTTCGCAGACGGAACCAAAGCCATCGACAAACATGATGAGGACCTCACCATGAAGGGCCTCATCGCCATCTATGAACACACACGCAAAAAATCGAAAGCAGCATAAACAAAAATGAACTTTAAAAAAGAAGAGCTGTATTTCATCCCGCTCGGCGGCGCAGAACAATTCGGCGTGAACCTGAATGTTTACGGCTATCAGAACAAGTGGCTGATAGTTGATTGCGGCATGGGTTTTGCCGATGAGAAACACCCCGGCATCGATATTCTTTTGCCTGATCCGAAATTCGTGGAAGATCGCAAAAAAGACGTGGTCGCAATGATCATCACCCACGCGCACGAAGACCATGTCGGCGCGGTAGCGCATTTGTGGCCGCGTTTGCGTTGCCTCATTTATGCTACGCCTTTTACAGCCGCCGTTCTACGTAAGAAAATGAGCGAGAATACCGCTTGCCGCGATGCGGAGATTATCGAAGTAGGCGCAAATGAAACCGTTTCATTAAAGCCCTTTAAAGTGACTTTTACGCCCGTAACGCACTCAGTGCCACAGACGGCCGCATTGTTCATCGAAACGGATGTCGGCAATATCGTGCATAGTGGCGACTGGAATCTCGATCCCAAACCGACCATCGATTTTCCGACCGACCCCGTGCCGTTCCAAAAATTCGGGGCGAAGGGTGTTCTGGCCTATATCGGTGATTCAACGAATGCCGAAGTCGATGGCGTTTCAGGTTCCGAAGACGATGTCGAAAAAGGTTTGTCCGCGCTGTTCTCAGAATGCGACGGACGCATTGCCGTAACGATGTTTGCATCCAATATCGGCCGTTTGAAATCCGTCTGTCTGGCCGCGAAAGAAAACGGCCGTCAGGTTGCGTTGATGGGGCGTTCGCTCCATTCCATGTCATCGGCCGCAAGAGACTGCGGATATTTGAAAGATGTGCCGAAATTTGTTGATGAAGACGAAGTGGGATATTTGCCCGATGATAAAGTAGTGATGGTGGTTACGGGATCGCAAGGCGAGGCACGGGCGCAATTGGCACGTATTGCCCGCGGGGAACATCAGGAAATCAATTTCAAGCGCGGCGATACGGTAATTTTCTCCGCCCGGCCCATTCCTGGAAACGAAAAAGAAATCATCGCGGTTAAAAACAATCTGGCGGCGTCTTCCGTGCGCGTGATATCGCCCCGTGAAACCAAACATTGCATCCATGTGTCGGGCCACCCCGCGCGTGATGAGATCACCCAGATGCTGCAATGGATCAAACCGCAATCCGTTATCGCCGTTCACGGCGAACGCACGATGCTGGAAGCCCATGCCGAAATCGCCCGTGCTTGTCAGGTTCCGACAGCGATTGTCCCTAATAACGGTTCTGTCATCCGCCTTTATCCGGGCACGCCTTCGGTTATTGACCATGTGGAAACAGGGCTTTTGGCCGTGGAGCCGCAACGTATTATCAGCATCGACCACCAAGCCATCGTTCAACGCCGCAAATTGCAGTTTTCAGGCACTGTGCACGCAACGCTTGTGGTAAATGCACGCGGCGATCTGGTGAGTGACCCACAAATTTCGACCGTCGGTCTTGTCGATCCAGATCAGGAAGACGGGCAAAAGTTCGAAGACGATATTGTTGCCGAAATTGAAGATATTCTAGCCGATATGACGCGCGAGGAATTGTATGACGATGAATTTATTTCCGAAGAAATGCGCATCGGCATCCGTCGGTTTGTTCAGCACAGACTTTCCATGAAGCCAAAAACCACCATTCACCTTGTGCGCGTGTAACCCATGACCATTTTCACCGGTATCATTCTTTATATAATGATTTACTGGCTTATGCTGTTTGCCGTTCTGCCGTTCGGTAATAAACCGGTGGAAGAGGTAGAGGTGGGTAATGCTACCTCCGCGCCTGCCAACCCTCGCATGAAAATGAAATTTCTGGTGACGGCGGGCGTGGCCGCCATAATCTGGGCCGCCGTCTTTTTGGCAATTCATTTCGATGTGATTGATTTTTATGATATCGCCGAGCAAATGCAAAAGGAGGATCTCGCCCAATGAAAAAATTTTTGTTTTTTGCACTACTGTTTTTGGCTGCGCCTGCGATGGCTGACGAACTTCCGCCTGAATGCCGGATGCTGCCTGAACACAAGGCACAGGCCGACGTGGCCTATCAACCCGGTGTAGATATAAACGGCCAAGCCGTTGTTCCTGCTGATATCAATGCTGCGCCGATTGCGGTTCCCGAAAGAATTGTAATGCCGCTCACCATTCAAATGGCGCAACTTCTCCTGAATAACAACGTGCAGGGATTGAACCTTGAAAGCACGCTTGGATTTCTCGAGATCGAACAGAACGGGCGCGTGACATATGACGGGCAGGATATCACCTCCCAAGTCTATGTTTTATGTGACAAAAAACATAAAAATGCGGTACCCGCGGCCGATGGACAGACGCCGCCCGATGACGTAGAGTATGCGCCGGAAAACGTTAAGGAATCCCATGAACAACCCGGCCCCGAAAAGCAATAAACCACAGACCGCCATCACCCCCACGCGGGCCGATGATTTCCCCGGCTGGTATCAGGCCGTGATCAAAGCCGCCGACATGGCAGAAAATTCTTCCGTGCGCGGATGTATGGTGATCAAGCCGTATGGCTTTGCGTTGTGGGAAAATATTCAAAAATATTTCGATGCGATTATCAAAGAACTCGATGTTCAGAACGCATATTTCCCGTTGCTGATCCCCATGAGCTATCTGGCGAAAGAAGCCGAACACGTTGAAGGCTTCGCCAAGGAGTGCGCTGTGGTAACGCACCACCGTCTGGAACAGGGGCCGAATGGGGGGCTTATTCCGGCGGAAAGCGCGAAGCTCGAAGAGCCTTTGATCATCCGCCCGACATCCGAAACCATCATCGGCGAGAGTATGGCAAAATGGGTGCAATCCTATCGTGACTTGCCGCTGAAGTTAAACCAATGGTGCAACGTGCTTCGTTGGGAGATGCGCACGCGTTTGTTTCTGCGCACCGCTGAATTCCTGTGGCAAGAAGGCCATAACGCGTTTGAAACCTATGATGACGCGAAAGAAGACGCGTTGAAAATGGTGCATGCCTATGCGGATTTTGCCGAGCAATACATGGCGATCCCAGTGTTCCGCGGCGAGAAGACCGAGGACGAGCGCTTCCCCGGCGCCATCAACACCTATGCGATGGAAGCGATGATGCAGGATGGCAAAGCCCTGCAAGCCGCGACCTCGCACAATCTCGGCCAGAACTTCGCGCACTCATCCGAGATTAAATTCCAAGGCCGCGAAGGCAAAGAAGAATTTGCATGGACCACGTCGTGGGGTATGTCGACCCGCACGATCGGCGGAATGATCATGGTGCACGGTGATGATGACGGCATGATCATGCCACCGCGCCTCGCGCCCGTTCAAATCCAGATCATTCCCGTGATGAAAGACGACCGTGATCAGGCTTTACTCGATTACTGCGACGCGTTGAAAAAACAACTGAAGGCCAAAGGTTTGCGCGCAGCAGTGGACTCTAGCGAAGCCCGCACGCCCGATAAAATGTGGGGCTGCGTCAAAAAAGGCGTTCCGATCCGTGTTGAAATCGGAGGACGTGAAATGGCAGAAGGCAAATTGACCCATGTACGCCGTGATATCGGCAAGGATTCCAAAGCGACTGTGTCGGTGGATGAGTTCGTAAACGGTGCGGAAAAACTTCTGGCCGAAATTCATGATGCGTTGTTTGCACGTGCGAAGAAATTCCGCGACGAGCATGTGTTTGAAGTCAAAACCATCAAGGAAGTGGCCGAGTTTTTTGCCGCCGAGAAGGTTGGTTTCTGTAAGGTTGATACCGCGTTGCTTCAAGAGAAAGAATGGGAAACCGTTAAAAAAGAATACTCCCTGACGCCGCGTTGCATGCCATTTGAATTCAACGGCGCCAAAGTTCTGATCGCGAAGTCGTACTGATGGCCTTTTCCCCCTTCGAACGCATGATGGCAGGAAGATACCTTCGGGCACGCAAGGCGGAGGGTTTTGTTTCCGTGATCGCGGGATTTTCGTTCATGGGCATTATGCTCGGCGTTGCTACGCTGATCATAGTAATGTCTGTTATGAACGGCTTCCGCGAGGAACTGGTTGGGCGCATTCTAGGTTTGAACGGTCACCTGAATGTTTATGCGACACAGGGGCCGCTTTATAACTACGCGGATATGGTCGACAAGATCGCGAATACTGCGGGGGTTAAATCCGTACGCCCGATGATTGAAGGGCAGGTTCTGGTGTCCGCCAACCAGACCGCGAGCGGCGCGATGGTGCGCGCTTTGACCGCCGAGGATTTTGCGACCAAGCCTATTTTGTCGGATGGTATCACGGCGGGTGATATTTCCAATTTTAAAGAAAACCATGTAGCCATCGGCGTAAACATGGCCGAGCGCATGAAATTAAAGCTAGGTGATTCCATCACATTGCTTTCACCCAAAGGTAAGGCTACCCCGTTCGGCACCGTGCCGCGGTCCGCAAGCTATGTCGTAATGATGGTTTTCGATGTCGGTATGTACGAATACAATAACGGTTTTGTATTCATGCCGCTTGAGGCGGCGCAAAAATTCTTCCAGATGGAAGATGCCGTAAACACACTCGAAATCATGGCGGATTCGCCCATGAACATAGAGCGCGTAAAAGAAGACGTGACATTCGCCGTGAATAACGAAGCCAAGGTTTATGATTGGCGCGATGCGAACAAATCCTTCATCAACGCTCTGAACGTAGAGCGCAACGTAATGTTCCTGATTTTGACCCTCATCATCATTGTGGCGGCATTCAACATCATCTCTTCTATGATTATGCTGGTAAAAGACAAAGGTAAGGATATCGCCATTATGCGCACAATGGGGGCGAGCCGCGGCATGATGCTTCGCATATTCATTTTGACGGGGGCTAGCATCGGCGTGGCGGGAACGTTCTTTGGGGCTTTGCTAGGTATTTTGTTCGCCACGAACATCGAATCCATCCGTCAGTTCATTCAAGGACTGACGGGGACGGATTTGTTCGCGGCGGAGATTTATTTCCTCTCACAATTACCCGCTATAATCGAATGGCAGGAAGTTTTCACTGTTATCGGAATGGCGCTCGTTATTTCTATCGCCGCAACCATCTATCCGGCATGGCGTGCGTCGCGTTTGGATCCTGTGGAGGCGCTGCGTTATGAGTGAGGTGCTTCTCAAAACAGTTGCGTTGCAACGCGTGTACCAACAAGGTGGCGAAAGCCTCACCGTTTTGCACAACGCGGATATCGAAATCAAATCGGGCGAAATTGTTGCGCTCGTCGGCCCTTCTGGATCGGGGAAATCGACACTGCTACAAATGGCGGGATTGCTCGATAAGCCCACGGCGGGAAAAATATTTATCGCGGGTGAAGACGCCAGCGACAGAAACGATGATGAGCGCCGCACGGCTTTGCGCCGTCAATTCATTGGCTTCGTTTATCAATTCCACTATCTTCTGCCTGAATTCACCGCGCTCGAAAACGTGGTTATTCCGCAAATGATCGCAGGGAAATCCCGTAAAGCGTCCGAAGAAAAAGCCAAGGAGCTTTTGACACGTTTGAAACTTGATCACCGTTTTACGCACCGTCCCGCAAGATTATCCGGCGGGGAACAGCAACGTGTCGCTATGGCGCGTGCGCTTGCGAACGGTCCTAAACTTCTTTTGGCGGACGAGCCTACGGGCAACCTCGATCCGGAAACATCCGAAGGCGTGTTCGATATGCTCACCGAACTCGTGCGTGCTACGGGTATCGGCGCGATGATCGCTACCCACAATATGGACCTTGCCGAGCGCATGGACCGTATTCTGGAGCTAAAAGCAGGGCGGATAATCAGCTATTAAGGCTTGAATTAACGCGCCTCACTTGCTGTAATACTCCTCATGGAACCCTTCATTCATTTGCATGTTCATTCGGCGTATTCGCTCGCCGAGGGCGCGATCCGTATCAAAGATCTCGTCAAGCGCTGCAAATATAACGACATGCCCGCCGTGGCAGTGACCGACACCAATAATTTGTTTGGTGCGCTCGAATTCGCTTTGGCGGCGGCGGAAGAGGGTATCCAGCCCATCATCGGCGCACAGATCACCATGGAAGATGCCGCCCAAATCGTTTTGCTGTGCCAGAGCGAGCAGGGATACCACAATTTGTGTAAACTTGTGTCCGATGGTTATATGGGTGGCGCTGGTGGTAAGGATTTTGTCGCTTCATACGAGGAAGTTGCAAAAAATAACGCGGACATTATCTGTCTCTCGGGTGGTCCGGTCTTTGGCGTGGTCGACCATACAAAATTAAAGTTTCTCCATAAAACATTCGGCGACAGATTCTACATAGAATTGCAGCGCCACGAAGATTACCGCGAAGACCAAGCAGAAGATGCGCTCGTTGATTTCGCATATGCAGAGAATATCCCTCTGGTTGCAACCAATGACTGCTATTTTGCCGATCCCACGATGCACGAGGCGCACGATGCGTTGCTTTGTATCGCAGAAGGCCGCTATGTGAACGAGGTAGAGCGTCGCCGTGTGACCAAACATCATTTTTTCAAATCCGCCGAGGACATGGAGAAGATGTTCAAGGATTTGCCGGAGGCAATAAACAACACAGCTGTTATCGCGCGGCGTTGCCATTTCCTCCTCAAGGCCATCAAGCCGATTTTGCCGCCGTTCAAAACCGAGAGCGGTCGCAACGAAGTGGAAGAATTGAAAGCGCAGGCGCGCGAAGGTCTTGCGTGGCGGCTAGAAAACTATGTTGCCAAAGATGCCGATCACACACCTTATAAGGAGCGTTTGGAGTTCGAGCTGGAAACCATCGCCTCGATGGGTTTTCCGGGATACTTCCTGATCGTTTCGGACTTTATCAAATGGGCCAAGGATCATGGTATTCCCGTGGGACCGGGGCGGGGTTCAGGCGCGGGTTCGGTTGTAGCTTGGGCGCTCAAAATTACCGACTTGGATCCGTTGCAATTCAATCTGCTGTTCGAGCGTTTTTTGAACCCCGAACGTGTGTCCATGCCGGACTTCGACGTCGACTTCTGCCAAGATCGCCGCGACGAAGTGATCAGCTACGTACAACAACGCTACGGCAAAGACCGTGTGGCGCAGATCATTACGTTCGGTAAGCTTCAGGCGCGTAACACCGTGCGCGATGTGGGACGTGTGTTGCAGGTTCCATATGGTCAGGTGGACCGCCTTGCCAAAATGATTCCGAACAATCCCGCAAATCCTGTGACGTTGCAGGAAGCCATAGATGGCGATGCGGATTTGCGTGCAATGCGCGATCAAGACGAAACCAGCCAGAAACTGATCAACATTGCTTTGCAGTTGGAAGGCTTATACCGCCACGCGTCCACGCACGCGGCGGGCGTGGTGATTTCCGATCGTCCGTTGTACCAGCTTTCGCCGCTTTACCGCGATCCGCGTTCGGATATGCCTGTGACGCAGTTCAACATGAAATATGTGGAACAGGCGGGTTTGGTAAAATTCGACTTTTTGGGTTTGAAAACCCTGACCGTCGTCCAAAAAACTTTACAGTTCATCAAAGAAGTCCATGGCAAGGATATAGATATCCTGCAAATCCCGCTCGACGATGAAAAAGCGTACGAGATGATCGCGAACGGCGAATCCATCGGCGTGTTCCAGTTGGAAAGTTCGGGCATGAAGGACACGCTGCGGCGCATGAAGCCGAACCGCATCGAAGATATTATCGCGCTCGTCGCTTTGTATCGCCCTGGCCCTATGGACAACATTCCGAAATATGTTTCTGTGAAGGACGGCAAGGAAGAGCCTGATTATCTGCACCCAAAACTGCAACCGATGCTGGAGGAAACCTACGGCATCATGGTCTATCAGGAACAGGTTATGCAGGCCGCGCAGATTTTGTCAGGCTATACGCTAGGAGGTGCCGATTTGCTTCGCCGCGCCATGGGTAAAAAGATTAAATCAGAAATGGATGCGCAGCAGGCCATGTTCGTACAAGGTGCGAAGGAACATTCGGGCGTTCCCGCAAAGCAGGCGGAGAATATTTTTATCCAGATCGAAAAATTCGCAGGATACGGTTTCAATAAATCGCACGCGGCGGCTTATGCGATCGTCGCGTATCAAACCGCGTGGTTGAAATCCAATTATCCCGTCGAGTTTATGGCGGCATCCATGACCCTCGATTACGGCAACACGGACAAGCTAGCCATTTTCAAACAAGAAATCGACCGGATGGGGTTAAAACTCCTCCCGCCCGATATTAACAAATCCGGCGTTATGTTCGTGGTTGATGAAGGCAATATTCTTTACGCGCTTGCTGCTTTGAAGGGCGTGGGTTTCGGTTCCATGGAAAAGCTTGTACAGGACAGAAACGCTAAAGGCGCGTTCAAATCTCTGCCTGATTTTGTGAACAGGCTGGATTCCAAAGTCATTAACAAAAAAGGGTTCGAGCAATTGGCCTGCGCGGGGGCGTTTGATTCCATTTATCCCAACCGCGCGCAATTGTACGAAAATGTCGAAACGCTGCTTCGCCATGCACAAACACAAGCCGATGAAAGATCTACGGGGCAGGTGAGCCTGTTTGGTGACGCGCAGGATGCAAGTGAATCCTTGCCGCCGATCAAGGAAACGCAAAATTGGGACATTCTGGAGAAGCTTCGCTACGAATTCGATGCTGTAGGTTTTTATCTCTCATCCCATCCACTTGATACGAAAACCGCGCAGTTGGAGCGCATGCGCATTGTCTCCTTTGCCAAACTGCGCGAGGAACTGGACCGTAAGCCGTCAAACCGCGTGCAGATGGCAGGCATTTTGATTAAAAAGGTCGAAAAAGTTTCGGCCAAATCCGGAAACAAGTTTGCTTTTTTGCAAATGTCCGATGCCACGGGTGTATACGAGGTGATGATCTTCTCGGAAACATTGTCCCGCACACGCCCATTGCTGGAACCTGGCAATGCATTGTTATTGACGGTGGATGCGGATATTAAAGACGATCAGGTGCGCTTGCTGGGCCAGATCATCACACCGCTCGATGACACTCTTGCGGAGAAACTGGCGGAATTGAATGTTCATATCGATGCCGCCGCGCCTATCAAGAAAATCCATGACCTGATCAATATTGAAGGCAATGGCAACGTGAAAGTAAATGTCTTTGCCTATATGAACGACGGGCAGGTGGCCGAGATCAACCTGAAAGGCCGTTGGACATTATCACCTGCCGCCATTGCGGCCATACGTTCGACCCCCGGTGTTATCCGCATAGCTGAGCGATAAACCATGAGCTTGGCGGGGGGATTTCAAAAATATTTCGCTGATGATGTCCTGCCAAATGACACACAAGAAGTTCGTCTACATATTCTGGATGGGATGCGCGGTTGGGCGGCGCTTTCGGTTGTGCTCTTCCATTTTTTCTATGAATTGTTTGGCGAAATTTATCCCGTGTTCCGTGCGGATTATGCCCATTTCCTGACCAACGGGCCGTTTGCGGTTGTAGTGTTCTTTATTTTGTCTGGGCAGGCGCTTTCGGTTTCCTACATTCAGAAAAGAAACAAGGAGAGCTTGAACCGTATGGCGATCAAACGCTATCCGCGTCTGGCTATTCCCGTTCTGGCCTCATGTTTGATAGTGTATGTGTTGATGAAATGCGGATTGGTATGGAATGTGCAGGCGGCGGAAATTGTCGGGCGTCAGGATTGGCTCGGTTCTTTTATTAATGTAGAGCCAAGTTTTGCAGGCATGCTGAAAGATGGCCTGTTCAATGCGTTTGTCAGTTTCAGTAATTACAATTTATTTTTGTGGACCATGAAGTACGAGCTTTTGGGTTCGGCTTTTGTTTTCGTGCTTTTGTATGGTTATAGATTTTTGATCAGCCCTGTAGTAATTTGCCTGTTGTTGGGATTTATCAGTCTCGCGCCGGCACCGTTCATAAGCTGTTTTTTCTTCGGCGTTGCGTTTTCGCTGTTTCACATCAACGGATTTTTTGAAAAGCTTCGCGAGAATAAGGCTTGGCAATATGTGGGGCCAACCCTTTTGGCGATGATAGTCGCATTCGATGTTGTCTATTGCCCTCAGAGCGACCAGATAGACAGGCTACATATTCTTATCGCCCTGCTTTTTGTTTTTGTTGCGCAGACGAACAAAATCCTGAGCCGTTTTTTCGAAATGAAACTTTCGCAAATCCTCGGGAAGCTTTCCTTCCCCGTTTACCTCGTGCATCTGGCGGTACTGGTTTCTGTTACGTCATGGATGATCGTGCGCTTGCCTGCCGCACCGAGCGTGGCCGATGCGCTGATGATAGGCGGAGCAGGGGTTGTGATTTCCTACATCGCGGCATTGATTTTTCTGCCCATCGAAGTTTTCACCGCGCGGGTCGGAACCATGCTTGCAGCTTTTAAAATCGGTAAGGCCTAATTGTAAAAGGGCGCGTAGTCCGCCTTGCTGGCGGCACGTCTTTCAGCGGGGCTTTTCTGCGTCAGTATCGTTACAGGCGCAGGAGGTGGTGTACGTTCATACAGCCACGGATATGCCAAACGTTGCGCGGTCATGCGCTGAAGGTGTTCATCAAAATTGATCTTGACGCTCGCGGCCGTGGTGAAAAGCATCTTTTTGGAAGGCATCATAAAGCTCCTCTATTACCACTTTCGAAATTACATATTATAAAGGGGCTGTCTAGCCGTTTTTCCTTGCTTTTCCGCCCCTAAAACGGCATAAACCGCCCAAGAAGCATGTTGCTTCAAATTCACAGATGGGTTCCTAAACCGGTGTTGAAAGGCTAAGTCCTTGAAAACCAAGGCTCATCGAGGAAACAACCGGATATAAAAAGGAGACCATATCCATGGCTATGCCACAATTCACTATGCGCCAGCTTCTCGAAGCAGGCGTTCACTTCGGACACCACACCCGCCGCTGGAATCCCCAAATGCGCCCGTACATTTTCGGCGTGCGTAACGGCATCCACATTCTCGACCTGCAACAAACCGTTCCTATGCTGAACACGTCTTTAAAAGCCCTGCGCGATATCGTTGCAAACGGCGGCCGCGTTCTGTTCGTCGGCACGAAACGTCAGGCACAAGATAAAGTTGCTGAATCCGCGAAACGTTGCGGTCAGTACTACGTCAACCACCGTTGGCTCGGAGGTATGATGACGAACTGGAAAACCATTTCCGTTTCTATCAACCGTCTGCGCGAAGTTGACCAATTGCTCGCCAACCCTTCATCGGGCCTGACGAAAAAAGAAACCCTCATGATTACGCGCGAGCGCGAAAAGCTGGAAACGGCTCTCGGCGGTATCAAGGAAATGGGCGGCCAACCCGACGCCCTGTTCATTATCGACGTGAACAAGGAAGACATCGCCGTTCAGGAAGCCAATAAACTCGGTATTCCCGTTTTCGCCATTCTGGATTCGAACTCTTCGCCAAAAGGCGTTGATTACCCGATCCCCGGCAACGACGACGCTCTGCGCGCCATTGAAATGTACTGCGATCTCGTCGCAGATGCGATCCTCGATGGTATTCAGGCTGAAGTCGGCCGTTCGGGCAAAGACACCGGTGCTGCCGTTGACGTAAAAGTCAAACTGCCCCCGAAAGTTGCACCCGAAGCTGAAGGCCCGACGCCGGGTGAAGTTGCCGCTTCTGAACTGAAATCAGCAACCGCTTAATCATAGCGTCATCTAAATCATGCATCCCCGCGTATAAAATGCGGGGATGCCTTCAAAACGAAACATAAGGAATTGAGAAAATGGCTGAAATCACAGCATCCATGGTTAAACAACTTCGCGAAACAACCGGCGCAGGCATGATGGATGCCAAAAACGCACTGGTCGAAAATAACGGCGATATCGAAGCCGCTGTTGATTGGCTCCGCAAAAAGGGTCTTTCGAAGGCCGAGAAAAAGTCTTCGCGCACAGCCGCAGAAGGTCTTGTCGCGATTCAAACGTCCGGCAAAACCGGCGTCGTCGTCGAAGTGAACTCCGAGACGGACTTTGTTGCCCGTAATGAAGAATTCCAATCCTTCGTGAAATCCGTGACCGAAAAGGCAGCAAACGTAAACGACCTGCAAGGTTTGTTGAATGCGGACCTGAACGGCAAGCCGGTATCCGAGAACCTGACCGACAAAATCGCAAAAATCGGCGAACACATGGCTATCCGCCGTATGGCAAAACTGTCCGTGAATGACGGTGTTGTTGTAGGTTACATGCACAACGCAGTTGCGCCTAACCTTGGCAAGATCGGTGTTTTGATCGCACTGGAATCCACAGGCGATAAAGAAAAGCTCGCCGCGCTTGGCAAGCAAATCGCCATGCACGCTGCTGCCGCATTCCCGAAATTCTTGAAAAAGGAAGATGTGGATGCTTCGACGATGGAACGCGAAAAAGACGTTCTGCGCGAACAGGCAAAAGCAGAAGGTAAGCCACCGG
Organism: Micavibrio sp. UBA7689; assembly: GCA_002482805.1. GTDB lineage: Bacteria > Pseudomonadota > Alphaproteobacteria > Micavibrionales > Micavibrionaceae > Micavibrio_A. Next base: position 26,211 of record DLGR01000031.1, read on the forward strand.
AAATCGTCGAAAAGATGCTCGATGGCCGTATGCGCAAATTCTACGAAGAGATCTGCCTGCTCGAGCAAGTCTTCGTCATGGACGGCGAAACGAAAATCTCCAAGCTGCTCGAAAACGCCGCGAAAGACGTCGGCGCTCCTGTGGCTCTGACATCCTATGCCCGTATCCAGCTGGGCGAGGGTATCGAGAAGGAAGAAGTCGACTTTGCCGCTGAGGTAGCAGCAACAGCGAAAAGCGCCTAATAAATTCAAAACATCCCGTGAAAACGGGATGTTTTTTTATGAGGGTCGGTGGGCCTCTTGTGGACTTAAGGACGGACTTCCCGTATTTTAACGTGGTTTGAGAAAGAGCAAGAAATTATGACAATGCCAGCAGAGAAACCAGACCTTTCCCCCAAAGCGCGCTATCCGCGCATCCTTTTAAAAATGTCGGGCGAAGTCCTGATGGGCGAGAAAGAATTCGGGCTGGATTCCAAAACATTGAACCGTGTTGCGCGCGACATCAAAGAAGTCATCGATATGGGCGTGGAAGTCTGCGTATCCGTCGGCGCGGGGAATATCTTCCGCGGCGTATCGGGCGCGGCCGAAGGCATGGATAGAACGCAGGCCGATTACATGGGGATGCTCGGCATCGTCATCAACGCGCTCGCTCTGCAATCTGCCCTTGAGACCCTTAAGGTTGAAACCCGCGTGATGTCCGCCATTCCGATGTCGGCGATCTGTGAACCATATATCCGTCGCAAAGCAATGCGTCACATGGAAAAGGGCCGCGTCGTTATCTTCGCCGCAGGAACAGGCAACCCTTACTTTACATCCGACACCACCGCCGCTTTGCGCGCCTCCGAAATGGCCTGCAACGCGATCTTCAAAGGCACAAAGGTAGACGGCGTATACACCGCGGATCCTAAGCTCGACAAAACCGCGAAACGTTTCGAGCAAGTTTCCTATATGGATGTGCTGACGAAAGACCTGCGCGTAATGGATGCGACCGCGATTTCACTCGCCCGCGAAAACAATATTCCTATCATCATCTTCAATGTGCGCGAGGAAGGCAATTTCCGTCGTGTCATGTCGGGTGAGGGTACGTTCACCACGGTTACCAATAAATAAGAAGAAGGAGAGAACCTCATGTCATTCAATAAAGAAGATATCAAAAAACGTATGGAAGCGAGCGTCGAAGCTCTGAGACATGAATTTTCAGGCTTGCGCACGGGCCGTGCATCCACCGCCATGCTCGACACCATCACGGTCGAAGTGTACGGGTCGCGTATGCCGATCCTTCAGGTCGGTTCCATTTCCGTGCCCGAGCCGCGTTTGCTCACCGTTCAAGTCTGGGATACGGGCGCGGTGAAAGCCGTCGAAAAAGCCATTCGCGATGCCAACCTCGGTTTGAATCCGCAGGCCGATGGAAACCTCGTCCGCGTGCCTGTGCCCGAACTCAATCAAGAACGCCGTAAGGAATTGGTCAAGGTGGCGGGCGGTTACGCTGAATCCGGACGCGTTGCGGTACGCAATATTCGCCGCGACGGGATGGAAACGCTTAAGAAACTCAAAGATACCATGGGTGAAGACGAGAACAAGCGTCTGGCCGATGAAGTGCAAAAGATCACGGATACGCATATCCAAAAAATTGACACAATGCTGGCCGAAAAAGAAAAAGACATTATGACGGTCTGACGGAAAAATGGAAACAGCCCAGCACATCGCAATCATCATGGACGGCAATGGCCGCTGGGCACAACAGCGGGGCCTGCCGCGCACGGCCGGCCATCATCAGGGCATCGAAGCCTGCAAGCGCACGGTGCGCGCCGCGGGCGAACTGGGTATTCAATACATCACGTTGTTCGGATTTTCTTCAGAGAACTGGTCGCGTCCTGCGGACGAGATCAATGAACTGATGCGCTTGCTCCGCATGTTCCTGCGTTCTGAAACTGCCGAACTGCACAGAAACAATGTGCGTCTTCAGGTTATAGGTTCACGCAAAGAACTTTCCAGCGATATCGTAGAACTGATCGAGAATGCAGAGAAACTTACTAAAGATAACACGGCGTTGTTTTTGACCATCGCCCTCAACTACGGCGGACGGAATGAAATTCTCGAAGCTGCCGCGCTCTATGCGCAACAGATGGCGAAACGCGGCATCAATCCTTCGTTTGAAACCGCCGAAGAGTTTTTCCCGCAAAGCCTGATGACGGACGGCATGCCCGACCCCGATATTCTTATCCGCACAAGCGGCGAGCAGCGCATCAGTAATTTCCTGCTCTGGCAATGCGCCTATACCGAATTCGTGTTCTCCCAAACGTTGTGGCCCGATTTCGGCAAGTCAGATCTGGAATTCGCATTGGCGGAATTCAAAAAGCGCGACCGCCGTTTCGGCGCCGTGAAACAATCGTAACAAGGCCGCATATGCCTTTTGATAAAAGCCTGACTTTGAGAATTGTTTCCGCCGCGGTTTTGATGCCCGTGGTTTTGTGGGCCATCATGTATGGCGGGCTGCCGTTTTATATTTTGGTCGGCGCGGGCGCAGCGATTTCCCTTTATGAATGGTTCGGCATGACCAAGAGCAAGTCGCTCTGGCTCGTCGGCGGCGTTGTTTATTTGCTCGGATGTTTTGCGGCGTTCATTTACCTGCGCCTTTATTACTCGCAGGATTCCGGTGTGCCGTTCGCCCTCGTTCTTTTGCTGTGCGTGTGGGCGACCGATATCGGCGCGTATTTCTCAGGCAAAACCATCGGCGGCCCGAAAATGGCACCTACGATCAGCCCCAACAAAACATGGGCGGGGCTTGCGGGCGGCGTTGTGTCCTCCGTCGTCGCGTTCTTTTTGTTTGTCTATTACATTGGACCTTTTCTTGGTGAAGCGATCTGGAGCACGAACAATCTGCCCGAAGGTTTCACCATGCCCATAATTATCGGCCTCGGCATTATGATTGCGATCGTCGGGCAAATAGGCGATCTCGCCATTTCCATGGTCAAACGCAAAGTAGGCGTCAAAGATACGGGCGCTCTTATTCCCGGACATGGCGGAATTCTGGATAGAATTGATTCCCTTCTCCTGGCGGCACCCGCATTTCTTGCGGCTCTTATGGTGTTTGGCTTATGACGCGGGGCGTTTCCATTTTAGGTTCGACGGGTTCCGTCGGAGCAGCGACACTTGATGTCGTTTTGTCTCAAAAAGAAACACACCACATCGACACGCTTACCGCGCATAACAATGTGGCTTTGCTGGCAGATCAGGCGAAAAAATCTAATGCCAAGCGCGCCGTCATCGGCAATGAAAGCCTTTATCAGGAATTGAGATCGGCACTGGCGGGTACAAAAACCGATGTGGCCGCTGGGCGCACGGCTTTGCTGGATGCCGCGAAAGACGCACCTGATTATACGATGGCCGCGATTGTCGGCATGGCGGGTTTGGAATTGCTGCTCGCCGCCATCACGCGCGGAAAATGTGTGGCGATTGCGAACAAAGAGCCCTTGGTTGCGGCGGGTCCGCTTGTCATGCAGGCGGCTCAAAAATCCGGTGCGACTTTGCTCCCCGTGGATTCCGAACACAACGCCGTGTTTCAGGTTCTCGATCAGAGCCAAAAACACATGGTACAAAAAATTATCCTGACCGCATCGGGCGGCCCGTTCAGAAACTGGACCGTGGAACAGATGGAAGCCGCAACGCCGGAACAGGCACTGGCCCATCCGAACTGGAATATGGGCCCGAAGATTTCCATTGATAGCGCCACCATGACAAACAAGGCGCTCGAGGTGATAGAGGCCCATCATTTCTTTGGGCTGCCGCCCGAGAAGATCGAAGTCGTGGTGCACCCCCAATCAGTCATTCATTCCATGGTCGAATATACGGACGGGTCGGTTCTGGCCCAGATGGGGGCTTCGGACATGCGTATTCCCATCACCCATACGCTAGGCTGGCCAAATCGCTTGAACGGACCCGCACAACGGATTGATTTTAAAAAGATTTCGGCCTTAACGTTTGAAGAAGTGGATGATCGCCGTTTTCCGGCCATAAAGTTTGCCTATGATTGCATCAAACAAGGACCTTCCGCCAGCATAGCCCTGAATGCCGCCAACGAAGTGGCGGTTTCGGAATTTCTAGCAGGACGCATAGGGTTTACAGAGATTTTTGCCATTACGCGCTCAATAGTGGAAAATGGTAAGGAACAGGCAGGCGACGGTCTGGAAGCCATTCTCGCCTATGACGAATTGATGCGCACAAAAGCGAAAGCATGTATATTAGAACGAAATTCTTCCAGTGATTCACCCCCGAAACGGAAAGTACTATGACCCCGATTTTTGATATGTTTCAACTTGTCTTCACGAATGTCTGGACCTATGCGGGCACCTTCCTGCTTGTTTTGTCCATTTTGGTGTTCGTGCATGAATGGGGGCATTACATTGTGGCGCGTCTGTGTGGCGTGCGCGTCGAAAGCTTTTCCATCGGTTTCGGCAAAGAACTTTTCGGCCGTTACGATAAACATGGCACGCGCTGGAAATTTTCTCTCATCCCCCTTGGCGGTTACGTCAAGATGTTCGGTGATACGGACCCTGCGAGTGCGGGTCACACGGAAACCGTGGGCGAGGGGCTGAAAGCCCGCCCGCTTAGCCCCGATGAACGCAAAGTTGCATTCTTTGCGAAACCCGTATGGCAGCGCGCGCTGATTGTGTTCGCAGGCCCTGCTATCAATTTCATTTTCGCCATCATTCTTTTGGCAGGGCTTTACATGTTCTACGGACAGCCCGTCACGCCACCCACGGCAGCTGCCATTATCAAGGATTCCGCAGCGGACAAAGCGGGTTTTGAACCGCATGACCGTGTTATCGCGATTGATGGCGTTCCCGTTAAGCGTTTTGAAGATATCCGCCAGACCGTCATGGTTGCGCTAGACACGCCGATGACGTTCACAATCCAGCGCGGCGATAAAGAAATTGAACTGGAAGCCACGCCTAAACGCGAGACATTCTCCGACCGTTTCGGTTTCGAGCATGCGCGTGGGGTTTTGGGTCTACTGGGCGCAGTGAACGGGTTTGGCCTTAAAAACGTCATTGCCATCGATGGCGCAAAAATCACCAACGAAGACCAAGCCGTTGCCGGATTCAAAAAATCCTACGATCGCAATATGGAAGTCACGTTCAAAGGGATTGAAGGCGAAAAAGACAGTACGCTGATCGTCCGTCCATTCAAACGCCTGAACGAAAAACTCGACACGCCCGAAGAGGGCAAAGACAAGATGATTATTATCTCCGAAAAAGTGGGTGATGATATCGTGAAACACGGCGTGGGTTCCGCACTCGTGGAGGCTGTCCGCGAAACCAAGGAAGTCACCGTTGGGACCCTGACCGCACTCGGCCAGATTGTCACCGGCACCCGTTCGGCTAAAGAGTTGGGCGGTTTGATCCGTATCGGCGCGATGGCGGGGGATATGGCCCAAGCCGGCATAATTGCCGTAATCACTTTCACTGCCCTGCTGTCCATCAACCTTGGACTTATTAACCTTTTCCCGATCCCTGTTCTCGACGGCGGCCACCTGGTCTTTTATGCGCTGGAGGCCTTAAAAGGCTCACCAGTGCCTGAGAGGGCGCAGGAGTATGCTTTCCGCTTGGGATTCACCATTTTGATCGGTATCATGGTCTTCGCGAATCTGAGTGATATTCTCCAGCTTATTCTTTGATTCTTAAAAGAATTGGTTGCCGCCCGCCTTAAAATATTCTACTGAATTTGAGGTTCAAACCGTTACGTCAGGAATGCGATTCATCATGACTCGTTCACGCTTTTTCATAATTTTTCTTTTTGCGCTCGTGCTTAATGCTTCCGCTTTCGCTGCCGAAGTTCTTCGCGAGATCCGCGTTAACGGCGCTCAGCGTATCGAGCCTGCAACCATCCTTACATATTTGAATATTCCGACCGGTCAGCCTTTGACCGAAGATGTCATGAATGAAGGTTTGAAAAACCTGTTTTCGACCGGCTTGTTTGCCGACGTGAAAATCAAGCAGCAAGGCGGCATCATGCTCGTTGATGTTGTCGAGAATCCGATCATTAACGAAATCGCGTTTGAAGGTAACGATCGTCTCGAAGATGATGAGTTGATGTCTGAAATTTCTCTGCGCCCGCGTCAGGTTTACACCAAAACCAAAGTCCAGAACGATGTTTCCCGCGTGTATCAGTTGTATCAACGTGACGGACGTTTTGCCGTCAACGTCGAGCCCAAAATTATCGAGCTCGATCAGAACCGCGTTAACCTCGTCTTTGAAATTGTCGAGGGTGATGTTACCGCGATCAAGGGCATCAAATTCGTCGGCAATAAACAATTCGATGATGACGCCCTGCGCGCCGAGCTGTCCACCAAGGAAGAACGCTGGTACCGTTTCTTCTCCTCGGACGATCGCTATGACGAAGACCGCGTGAAGTTTGACGAAGAACTTCTGCGCCGCTTTTATCTGCGCAACGGTTATGCTGATTTCCGCGTGATCAGCTCCAACGCCGAACTTTCCGAAGACAAGGAAGATTTCTACCTCACGTTTACGGTGGAAGAGGGCCCGCGTTACAAAATCGGTTCGATCGGTATCAATTCTGATTTACGGGGTTTTGACGGGACGCCTTTGAAAGACGCCATCACCTTCCTGCCGGGCGAATGGTATGACGCCGACGAAGTCGAAGCGAGTGTGGAAGCCATGTCCACCCAGTTGGGCGACGTTCAATATGCTTTTGCCGACATTGATCCGCAGGTCAACCGCAACGCGGCCGACAATTCCGTCGATATCGTGTTCAATATCGGTGAAAGCCCACGAGTGTTCGTCGAACGTATCGACATCCACGGCAACGTCCGCACCATCGATAAAGTCATTCGCCGCGAAATCCTGTTGGTCGAAGGCGACCCCTTCAGCAAATCCAAGCTGGCGAAATCCGAACAGAATTTGCGCGACCTGAACTTCTTTGAGAACGTTGTTATTAAAAACCTGCAAGGTAGCGCGCCCGATAAAACAGTTGTCGATATCGAGGTTGTGGAGCAATCCACGGGCGAACTTTCCATCGGTGCCGGTTTCTCGACGCAAGACGGTCCTTTGGCCGACCTTCGTATCCGCGAACGTAACCTGCTCGGCAAAGGCCAAGACCTGACCTTCGCCACCACGCTGGCCGGTAAGCGCACTGAATTCGACGCTTCGTTCACGGAGCCTTACTTCCTCGACCGTGACCTGTCCGCTGGTGTGGACGCGTTCCACATCACCCGCGACTGGCAGGACGAATCCTCGTTCGACCAGAAACGTACGGGCGGTGCCTTGCGCATGGGCTATCCGTTGTCTGAAAAATGGCGTCAGGGTTTGAAATACCGCTTCGAACAAAACGAAGTTTATAACGTGGATGATGATGCATCGCGCTTCATTATTGATCAGGAAGGCAAGCGCAGCACTTCTGCTGTTTCGCAACGCCTGACCTATGATGACCGTGACTCGACATTATTCCCGACCGACGGTTTGTATTCGTGGCTAGACCTTGAATATGCGGGTATAGGCGGCGATGCGAATTATGTGTCCGGTGATATCGGTTCCAGCTATTTCATTCCCGTGTACGAGAAGAGCGTTATCTTTAACATTCTGGGTGAAGTCGGCGCGATTCAGGGTATGGGTAGCGAAGATGTTGAAATCAACGAGCGCTTTATGCTCGGCGGCAACAATTTGCGCGGCTTTGAAAAGGGCGGCCTTGGCCCCCGTGATATTTTCACGGATGACGCGCTGGGCGGTAATTTGTACTACCGCGGCTCCGCCGAACTGACATTCCCGATCGGCCTGCCGGAAGAGATGGGTATCGCCGGTCACGCCTTCACCGATTTCGGATCGTTGTGGGATGTGGATGAAACGGGTCCCGAAGTGGTGGACGAGAATTCCATCCGCGCCGCGGCCGGTCTGGGTATTTCCTGGAGATCGCCTATGGGTCCGGTCCGCGTAGACTTCGCGATGCCGTACATCAAGGAAGATTTCGATCAGGAAGAAAATTTCCGCTTTAGCTTTGGAACAAGGTTCTAGGCCAGCGTTCAACCGTAATTTTTAAGGAGTATTCGAGATGTTTCAACGCGCCCTGTTTTTGACCCTGCTGGTAATGGCTTTTGCCGTCGGCGGTCCATCCGTCACTCACGCGGCCAGCCCGACTATCGCCATGGTGGACGTGGATAAGATTTTGGCGGAATCCAAAGCGGCGAAAAGTCTGCAAACACAGATCCAAGCCAAAAAAGACACTTTTCAAAAAGAGTTTGCCGCCAAGGAAAAAGAACTGAAGACCACGGAGACGAGCCTCTTGGCCGAACAGGGGAAAATTCCCGCCGAAGATTTCAACAAAAAGCGCAAAGCCTATGAAGAAAAAATCATCGAGACGCAAAAGCTTTTCAAAAAGCGCCGCAACTCTCTTGATGAGGGTTTGAACAAGGCCATGCAGGAACTGCGCAAAAATATCGTCGAAGCTTCTGCGGGTATCGCAGATGAAAAAGGCTATGACATCGTTTTGACCCGTGAAAGCGTTCTTCTGGCCGAAAAGAGCCTCGACATCACGGACGATGTTCTCAAGGCACTTGATGCCAAGCTTGCCGACATCAAGCTTCAGGTTGAATAGACTGCTTAGAGTTAGAAAAGCGGGCGGATATTGTGGCTGATCCACGGTTCTTCAAAAAACAACCACCCCAATCCCTTGCGGATTTGGCCGCCATCGCAGGCGGCACATTGGTCGAAGCTGCAAATCCGAAATTGATGATAGACGATGTTGCGCCGCTCGATGCCGCGGGTGCAAGTCACATCAGCTTTCTCGATAATATCCGCTATAAAGAATCTTTTATTAATTCAAAGGCGGGGGCGTGCATCGTTTCCGAAGCGATGGCCTCGTTCGCGCCAAAGGGTATGGGGATTATTGTCTGCAAATCGCCCTATAAATCCTATGCGCTCGTTGCGCAAGCTTACTATCCCGATTCTTACCCGAAATCCCACATTTCCGGTTCTTCCCATATCGATGAATCCGTTTTCGTCGGCGAGGGATGCACGATAGAAGCGGGCGTAGTTATCAAGGCCGGTGCCAAAATCGGCAACGGTGTCTGGATTGAAGCGAACGCTGTCATCGGCGACGGCGTCGTCATCGGTGCGAAATCGCGTATCGGCGCCAACGCCACCGTTTCACATGCGGAGATAGGCGAAGCGACGCGTCTGTATCCGGGTGTGCGCGTGGGGCAGGATGGTTTCGGTTTTGCCATCGATCCTGCGGGCCATGTGAAGGTGCCGCAACTGGGACGCGTCATCATCGGCGACCATGTCGAGATCGGCGCCAATTCCTGCATCGACCGCGGGGCGGGGCCGGACACTGTTATAGGCTCGGGCACGTGGATAGATAATCTGGTCCAAATTGGACATAATGTTAAAATCGGTCGCGGCTGTGTTCTCATCGCTCAATGCGGCGTTGCGGGCAGCACCGTGCTAGAAGATTATGCGGTTTTGGCCGCCCAAGCGGGCGTTGCCGGTCATTTGAAGATCGGTAAAGGCGCCCAAATCGGTGCCAAAGCTGGTGTTATGAAGGATGTACCGGCGGGTGAACAGCAACTGGGCGCGCCCGCTATGCCGGTCAAGGAATTCATGCGTCAGGTCATAGCGCTGAAACGCTTGACCAACAGGCAAAAAAGCGAATAAAAACAGGTGGTCATGAGCGAAGCAGATACCAAAGTAGATATCGTTGCGGTGATGGAGATGATTCCCCATCGCTATCCCATTTTGCTGGTCGATCGCATTCTTGAATTCGTGCCCGGCGAACGCGCTGTCGGTTTGAAAAATGTCACGTTTAACGAACCGCATTTTCAAGGGCATTTCCCCGGATGGCCAGTGATGCCCGGCGTTCTTATTGTCGAGGCTATGGCGCAAACATCTGCCTGTCTGGTTGTTAAGACTTTGGGCGACGAAGCCAAAGGTAAAGTCGTGTATTTCATGAGCATTGAAGAAGCCAAATTCCGTCGCCCCGTCACACCGGGCGATGCACTTCACATCCATGTCGAAAAGATCCAGAACCGCAAGAATGTCTGGAAATTCAACGGCAAAGCGATGGTTGGTGATGTGGTCTGTGCTGAAGCCGTGTTCTCGGCCATGATCATGGACCAGACTTCCAAGCCTATATAGCTGTAACACCCTGAAAGATTGTGTGATTTGTGGCTTGCCACACGCCTTGGTATGTCTTGAGCATGAGTAATATTCACGCCACAGCTATCGTCGATCCCAAAGCCAAAATCGGAGCCAATGTTTCGATCGGGCCTTACTGCGTTATCGGCCCCAATGTTACGCTCAAAGACGGCGTGGAATTGAAGGCGCATGTTGTGGTGGACGGTCACACGACCATCGGTGAAAACACGCGTGTGTTTCCTTTTGCGTCGCTCGGCTCCGCGCCGCAGGATTTGAAATATCACGGCGAGCCATCCGAACTTATCATCGGCAAGAATAACACGATCCGCGAACATGCCACCATGAACCCCGGTACCGAAGGCGGCGGGATGAAAACCACCGTCGGCGACGACGGATTGTTCATGGTCGGAATTCATGTGGCGCATGATTGCAAAATCGGCAACCGTGTCATCATGGCCAACAATGCCACGCTCGGCGGTCATGTTCATGTGGGAGACCATGTTCTTATCGGCGGTCTGGCCGCTGTACATCAATTTATTCGCATCGGCGCGTTCGCTGTTATCGGCGGCATGTCGGGCGTCGAGAGCGATGTCATTCCGTATGGACGTGTCAAAGGCGAACGCGCACATCTGGCAGGTTTGAACCTGGTCGGGCTGGAGCGCGGCGGTGTGGAAAAAGACAATGTCAAAGCCCTGCAAAAGGCCATGAAGAATCTTTTCGAAGGCGAAGGCACGATGGAACAACGCATCGAACAAATGTCTGCCGAATATGCGAATGACAAGATGGTTATGCAGATGATCGAATTCGCCCGCACCAAAGAACGCTTCGGGCTTTGTGGTCCCGAACCGCGCAAAGCGGCGTAGAGCATCATGCCCGCGCTTCCTGCCAGATTGGGCGTTGTCGCGGGCGGCGGAAAGCTGCCGTCCAAACTTCTCGAATTTTGCGACGCGCGCAAAATCCAGACCTTCATAATTGGCTTTGAAAACCATACTGATTTGAATTTGCTCGACGCGCGGAGCTATTCGCTTGTGCGCCTTGGTGCGGGCGGTGCGATGGTGCGGATGTTCAAGGAGAAGGGGTTTAAAGATCTCGTGGTGATCGGCTCTGTAAGGCGTCCCAATCTTTGGGAAATGCGTCCCGATCTTTACACGATGAATTTCTTCCGAAAACTTGGTTTCAAAGC
>DLGR01000011.1 GCA_002482805.1 Micavibrio sp. UBA7689
ACCGAGTCGTTGACGTTGATCGCAGGGAACGGCAGCAGGCCCTTCTTCTGCAACTGGTAGAGGCGATTGACGCCGGTCGTCGTCTCCTCGGTGACGCCACGGATCGCGTCACGCTGCTTCGTGAAGAAGCCGGGCGTCGCGACAAGCCGCTTGCGGATCTGGGCGAACAGGAATTCCTCCTCCTCGCTGGCGGGGTTGGAGAGCAGGTCTTCGCCCGCTTCGACGCGCGCGCCGAGAAGGATGTACATGGTGGCGTCGCCGCCATCGTCGAGGATCATGTTCGAGGGCGCGCCGTCGGCCCACTGGAAGATCTTGTCCGTATAGGTCCAGTACTCTTCGAGCGACTCGCCCTTGATGGCGAAGACGGGAACGCCCGTGGCCGCGATCGCCGCCGCCGCCTGATCCTGCGTGGAAAAAATGTTGCAGGACGCCCAGCGCACATCCGCGCCAAGCGCTTTCAACGTCTCGATCAGCACGGCCGTCTGGATCGTCATATGCAGCGAACCGGTGATGCGCGCGCCCTTCAGCGGCTTGCTTTCGCCAAACTCCTCGCGCGCGGCCATCAGGCCCGGCATTTCCGTTTCGGCGATGACGATTTCCTTGCGACCCCATTCGGCGAGGGAGATGTCTTTTACTTTGTAATCGTTTTGAACGGTTTGCGGTTTGGCGGACATAGAATGCTCCTAGCTAAGGGGTAGCGGTTGAAATTTCGAAATCAGGTATAAACAACCACAGCACATTTGCAAGACGCAAATAGGGCCGAAATCTGCGGGATTTCTAATGTATTGGGGTTGGGATATTTAAGGTTTTTTAACGTTCCGCGTCTAGGATGGGCGTATGAAAACGCCTGATTTCAACGCGGAAGCCACAACCCCGCAATACACCTATTCCAGAAGCCCCGTGCATCCGCGCGGCTTTATGATTTTGAAATACAGCGACGATATGACGCGCGAGCCCGCGCCCGTGGGGGATTACACCGTTTTGGATACCAACGAAGATCTCGTTCTGTCGGAGAAGAAGGTCATCAACCTCGTTTCGTTGATGAATGGCCGGAAAAATCTTATGGAGCTTGGCCACGAAACAGGAATCCGTACGCTTTATCATGTGGTTACGGAGAAAGACGACGAAAACAAGGTCCGTGTGGTATTCTATAATCTTGGAAAAGAGGGTGTGTCCGTAGAGAACGCGCTTTTCCGCATTGAAAGAGGTGAAACCGATGTCGTTTAAATTGAGACCCGTTTTGGAAGGTCAGGCCCATTCCACAAGCGATAAGGCATTTATTCGGGGACAGAGTTTAAACCTGAATATTGGCGGCGCGACGCCGACGCCCACCGTTTAACAAAATTCCACTCTGTAGAGGGTAAAAAGGACGCAGGCAGCGTCCTTTTTGTTTAGTCGTGATCGAGGCTCTGGCCGCGCTTGCTCGCCATGGTTTTGCATCCGTAGGCCAGCATGCCGATGATGGATGTCGCCACCAATGCTTTGCCTTGCCATGTGTCCAAACCATACCCTGCCACCGCGGCCGTTGCCTGCATGAAAGATGACGCGAGCTGAATACCGCCTGCCACTTTTTGCGGAGCTTTGTGGATGTATTCCGCAACCCCTAAAAACGCCTTGCCCAAAAACCCTCTGGGTTTGTCTTCACCGATAACAGGATCGGTTTCGGGATTACGGTCTTCAGGTTTGATGGAAGTTTTGCCCGAAAGATATTGCACCAGATGCGTGCCATATTGGTTTTCGCCCTTTTCGGGAACGAAGTCGGCGCTGACGGCGGCCACATTCATCAAGCCTGCAACAATTTGCAGTGAACCGCCGATCGGATCGATCGCAATGCCGGGAATACCGATGGTGGTTTGAATGATCTTTCCGATGCCTTCCATGGAGCGTCCGGCTTCGTTCGGATAATCCTTAACGTTCAAATACGGAAAGCCTTTCATGAAGAACAGGCCTTTATTCTCTTTCAAAACATTGATCGCGTAATCGTGCGCCTCATCCGTCATTTTTACGGGGACCAGCGGGTTTTTGTGGGCCAACACGTAAGCGAGGCAAACGATGGTTTTTTCGTAGCGGGTTTGTGGATCTTCGTGCAGGCCGCGGGCTTCGAGTTCGGCGGATTTTTGCGCACTATCCTTGCTCCCGTCCCCGTATTTACCTGCGAAATAGCTGTGCGCCATGTCGGGTGATGCGCCGACGACGCTGAGAGCGGCAACACCCAAACCGACAGGGCCTGCCTCGGCGGCGGCGGCAATACCGGCCGTTATAAGACCTATTTCCTGCGCGAGGTCGAGCCATCCATGAAGGCTCATCCATTTCACACTGTCGGCCCAGTGTTTTTGAATTTCGGGAGTTTCGTTCATTTCAGACATACTCAGCAATACCCAAAGTTTAAACTGCGAGGACTATAGGGGTATTGCCAAAAAATGCAATAAAATTATGGAAATATTATTAGCTTGTGCTAATCAAGCACGGTCAATATCGCGGTGTTCCACGGTGGTGAGGATGTTTTTGGCATTCAGCCACTCGCTCATTTTTTCGGAAACGTAAACAGATCTGTGTTTGCCGCCCGTGCATCCGAACGCGATGGTGAGATAGTTTTTGCCTTCATGTGTGTAGCGGTCAAACAGCGGCCCGATCATATCCTTGAAATGGCGCAGAAAACCTTCAAGCGATGAATCACCTTCAATATATTCCGCCACGTTTTTGTCCTTGCCCGAAAAGGGCCGCAATTTCACATCCCAGTGCGGATTTTTCAGAAAGCGTACGTCCATGACGATATCGGCTTCGCGCGGCAGGCCGTGTTTGAAACCGAACGACATGATGGTGACGGTGAGGCGGTTTTTACGATTTTCTTCGAAATGGCCGGATACTATACGGCGTAGATCATGGATGGAAAGATCAGTGGTGTCGATGATCGGATCTGCAATCTCCTTAAGAGGGAAAAGCAGGGACAGTTCCTTTTTTATGCCTGCACTGACGGGGCGGTCGCCGGCCAGAGGGTGGCGGCGACGCGTCTCGGTGTAACGCTTTTGCAAAATGCCCTCATCGCATGTCACAAACATCAATTTTGCGCCTAATGCCTGTACCTTTTCGACGATGGCGGCGGGGTCGAAATTACGCGTACGGGTGTCTATGCCGATGGCGATGGGTTTTTTATATTCGCCGCTTTCTTCCAGAAGATTGTCGATCAGCGAAAGCGGGAAGTTGTCGAACACCTCATAGCCCAGATCCTCGAGCACTTTGAGTGCGGAGGACATGCCCGCCCCTGAAAGGCCGGTGATGAAAAGAAGCGGTGGTTGAAGTGCAGACATGTTTGTTTTTTAAACCTTCTAGGCCTTGTTCAATACCACGTTGAAGCGCGCGCCGCCGATGGAGCCGTCATCATTGCGCAGATTTTCCGCCCAGATCTGCCCGCCATGCGCGTCCACGATCTGTTTGGATATAGACAGGCCCAAACCCGAATGGTGGCCGTAGCCTTCGTGTTGTGGCCGTTCAGTATAGAAACGTTCGAACACGGTATGGAGTTTGTTTTCGGGAATGCCCGGGCCTTCATCGTCGACTTGTATCATGATCTTGTCGTTCTGCAGCAAAACCCGCACCGTCACATGGCCGTTTTCCGGGGAGAAAGACAGTGCGTTTGTAATAAGGTTTCCGAACACTTGCGAAAGGCGATCCTTGTTGCCCTTGATGAATAATTCAGGCGTATCGGGAAGCTCTAGAACAATACGCGTATCGGCGTCGTCCCGATCATCGCTACCGCGCTTGAGAGGCTTTTTGTAGGCATCGCGCAGGGCAAACATAAGTTCGGGTATTTCCACCCGTCCCATCTCTTCGCGGGACAATTCCGCATCGAGGCGCGAGGCGCTGGAAATGTCGGAAATCAGCCGGTCGAGGCGCGTTACGTCGTGCTGGATAATATCCATCAGCTTCTTGCGGTTGCCCTCATCCGTGACTTTGCCGGCTGTCTCTACAGCGCTACGCAAACTGGTCAGAGGGTTTTTGATCTCATGCGCAACATCCGCAGCAAAACGTTCGATCGTATCCATGCGGGTGAAGAGTGCGTAAGTCATGTCGCGCAGGGCAATAGAGAGGTCGCCGATCTCATCGTTACGATGCGACATGTCGGGAATTTCCACATAACGTCCTTTACCTGTCCGCACCATTTCCGCAGCATAAGCGAGGCGTTGGAGGGGGCGTGAAATGAGCCCCGAAAGATAAATGGAAAGCATAACCGTAACACCCAGCGCGCCCAGAAAAACCCGGAACACATCCACGCGGACTTCGGCGATGGCCTTTTCCAGTTCGGCCCCGTCGCGCAACAAAAGCACCACGCCCATCACTTGTTTCACTTTTTGCACAGGCGCGGCGACGGTCAGGACAATACGCCCTTCCTTATCACGCCATGCGGAGGCTTGCACGTTGCCGGAAAGTGCGGCTTGCGTGTCCGAGAAGGTATAGATATTGGCGAGCTGGCTTTCGGGGAAGGACACCAGTTTCGTTTTCATCGGAATCAAATCCAAAAAGCGCGTGGCGGATTCCGTGAATAGCGAGTCAAAGCTTACACGCGGTGCGACGGGCAAAAGATTTTCCATCTCCACCTCGTCCATGCCGCTGGCGAGTTGATGGGAATCAGCCAGCACGTTTCCGTCGATGGCATACAGGCGGATTCTGCTCTTACCGATCTCGCCCAGACGGCGAACCATGCGGCGTGCAAGTTCGGGCTTGATAGCCTCGATTTCCTGCGGCTCTTGAAAGGGGACAGGAGAGATTTGATAGACAGGGCGCACCGCTCCTTCGGAAATAGCGCCCGAGAAAAGCTGCGCTTCGGAGCGCAAACCTGCGAGTTCCCCCTGCACGAGTGAGTCTGTGTATTGGCCCAGATACAAAATGCCGAGGCCCAAAATCATGATGGCGATGATGTTGACCGCGAGGATGCGCAGCGTTAGGCCGCTCATCTGGTCGGGCGCGGAAGGCTCGAAATCCGGCTGGTTCTTGTTTTTGTTACGGCGGAAGACGCGCCACAGCAGCGCAAAGGGCTTGAGCGCCGCGCTATTCTTTATACCGGTACCCAATGCCATAAAGGGTTTCGATATGGTTGAAGTCGTCATCCGTTTGCTTGAATTTTTTCCGGACGCGCTTGATGTGGGAGTCGATGGTTCTGTCATCTACGTAGATATTCTCACCATATGCCATATCAATCAACTGATCCCTGTTCTTCACATGCCCCGGTCTTAAAGCCAAGGCTTTGACCAGAAGATATTCGGTGACGGTGAGATTTACGGGTCTGCCTTTCCATGTGCAAAGATGGCGTGCATCGTCCAGTTCCAAATGGCCGCGCAGAATTTTTTCGGCTGTGGTTTTGGGGCCTTCCTCTTTTTCCTTGAGCAGATCCTGACGGCGCAGCAGCGCGCGGATACGCTCAATCAAAAGGCGCTGGGAGAAAGGTTTGGTGATGTAATCGTCCGCGCCCATGCGCAGTCCGATAACTTCATCGACCTCATCGTCCTTGGAGGTAAGAAAAATAACGGGGGTCGAGGCTTGTTCGCGCAGTTTGGACAAAACTTCCATGCCGTCCATACGCGGCATTTTGATATCGAGGACGACCAGATCAGGGGGAGAGGTCGTAATACCCTTCAATCCTTCTTCGCCGTCGCTGAAGGTTTTTACGGCAAACCCTTCAGCCTCTAAGGCCATTGAAACGGATGTGAGGATGTTTCTATCATCATCTATCAGAGCAATTTGGTGCGTCATAAAAATTCCTTATCAAAGCAATACTAACGTTTGTACGGGCCAATACGTTCAGCATCAAGGCGTAATCAGGGCATTATGATGAATTAAGGGGTTCGTAGCATGGTTAATAAAAAAGCAATATTATTACCATAATTATGTTTGACGGAGTGTTATGTTTCGTGTTTCCATAACAATCAGAATTTATAAAACAACGGAGAGGGAATTAACAATGCAAGCAAACAGAATTCAAGATCATTACTGTGGTGACGCCCTTGCAATCGCGGCGCGCGCTGCCGAAGCTACCCGCGAGAAAAAAACCAGCCGCCCTACATCCACGTATCGTCCCGACCAAGGCGAGCCAATTGTAAATGGCGCTAAATATCCTCCTCCTGCTATTTGCTAGTATTACACTTAAAACCTCCCTTAAAAGCCGCCATGCAGGGCGGTTTTTTTAATGCCTGCCATTTTCTAATATTACCAACCCATGGATGTGCGGAGCGTGTCTTTTTCCGTGGCCAGAATATTGCCCATAAGAAAGAGGGATCCGGTGATGAGAATGCGCGCGGGAGGTCCGTCGCCTTGCGTACGCGCAATGTCGCGTACGGCGTCCCGCACATTGTCGGATTTGGAGATACGGGAATACCCTAAAGAGGCGGCAACCTCTGCCAACTGCTCGGGAGTGAAGGATGTGTCTTCCCCTTCGATGCGGGTAAGGGTGATGGAGTCAATATACGGAATCAAAGGTTGAAGGAAGGCTACGGGGTCTTTTCTGTTCACCATGGCGACGACAAGATGGAGCGGACGGGGATCGGTCTTCTTCCATCCCTCCATTTGTTCGGCCAGCACCATGGCAGCGCTGTCGTTGTGTCCCCCGTCGATAATGATGTCCCATCCTTGCGGTACCCATTCATTGAACGGATGTTTTTCCAGAGTCTGCAGACGTCCCGGCCAGCGTATATTGGCCAGACCTGTGGATAAAATTTCAGACGTAAAATGCTCCGGTGCGATGACCCGAAATGCGGCCAAGGCTGCACCGGCGTTCCAAATCTGATGATTCCCCAGAAGTGCGGGCTTTATCGTTGTAATAGAGTCACTTGCGTAGCGAAACAGCATACGGTCCGCTTCCGATGCGCTGGACCATTCTGCCCCGTAACGCAGGAGCGGTGCGGGTGTGGGTAAGTCGTTGGAAAGACTCTGGAATACTTTGTATACTCCGGCCTCTACAGCCTCTTCCGTCTGGTACCCGATCACGCAGGGAACACCGGATTTCATGATTCCCGCCTTTTCCGCCGCGATTTTTTCCAAAGAATCCCCCAAAAACGCCATATGGTCCCAGGAAATGGTGGTGATAATGGTGCAGGCGGGCTGTGACACGATATTGGTTGTGTCGAGCCGCCCGCCCATGCCTGTTTCTAAAATGAGCCAGTCAGCAGGGGTTCTGCTGAAGGCCAGAAGCGCGGCGCAGGTGAACAACTCGAAGAACGTGATGGGTTCGTTTTTGTTCGTTTCGATACACTCCGTCAGAACGTCGATCAGGGCTTCGGAGCTGATGGGGTTTCCGGCGAGTGTGATCCGTTCGGTCGGGTGCACCAGATGGGGCGATGTATAGACGTGAACCGATTGACCCGACGCTTCCAAAAGGCTGCGAAGCGTGGCTACGGTCGAGCCTTTGCCGTTGGTTCCGGCCACGTGAACCACAGGGGGTAAACGTAAATGCGGATCACCAAGGGTCTTCAAAAATCGATACGCCCTGTCCAGAGACAGATCTATTTTTGTCTTATAGAAACCATACAGATGGTGGAGGACCCCTTCGAGGCGGGCCTCTACGGACGGGTCAGATGACGCACCGGTGAACCGTGAACCAATTTCCGCATTTTTCGATACGGTGTGTTCCGGTGAACCTTTGCTTCGACTATCGTGAGGCAATTTTATTGGCCGGTTTGGCATTCGGCTCGGACGTCGCGTTGGCGGCTTTCTTTTTCAAGATCTCGGGCGCCGCTTTTTTGAGCAAGGCGACGGGACCGCGGCCCGACGGTTTTCCGTTTTTGGATGCTGAGGCCGTGTTGCTGTTTTTGCCGCCGTTGCCGAGTTTGGCACCGCCGACTTTCGTTCTGATCATGAGCAGATCAAGGAGGCGGGAAAGCGTCTCTTTGATGTCGGCACGTTTGACAACCATATCGACCATCCCGTGATCGAGCAGATATTCGGCCGTCTGGAATTCCTTGGGCAGGGTTTCGCGGACCGTTTCCTCGATCACGCGGCGTCCGGCAAAACCGATCATCGCGCCGGGTTCTGCCAGATGTATGTCCCCCACCATCGCGAAGGAGGCGGATACGCCGCCCGTGGTGGGATTGGTCAAAAGAACGATATAAGGAAGACCCTCTTCTTTCACCATATTGACCGCAACTATAGATCGCGGCATCTGCATGAGAGAAAGAGCGCCCTCTTGCATGCGCGCCCCGCCCGATGCGGGAATTACTATGAGAGCGGCATGGTCTTTGACGGCTGTTTCGGCGGCTTTGACAATACCTTCTCCGACGGCTGTACCCATTGATCCGCCCATAAAAGCGAAATCAAACGCGGCGATGACGACTTTCTGGCCGCCGATTGTGCCACGCGCAATCTGGATGGCATCCAGTTCCCGGGTTTTGGCTTGGCTGGCCTTCAGACGGTCGGCGTATTTTTTGGAATCTTTGAATTTCAGCGGATCGTGCGGTACGGCGGGCGTTGGCACGCGTTCATATTTGCCTTCGTCGAACATAATGGCGAGGCGTTCTTTCACATCGATCGCGAGGTGGTTTCCGCAGTGGTAGCAGACATTGAGATTGGCTTTAAGTTCCTTGTGGAACAGCATGCCTTCACAGGCTTCGCATTTCTGCCAGAGATTGTCCGGCACGTCTTTTTGCTCCCCCACGATGGAACGGATGCGGGGGCGGATAAAATTGGTCAGCCAGTTCATAGATGTGATCCCTCTAAAATCAGGGCGGCATTTAGCGCCTTGCAGTGCAAAAAGTCAAGATTCGTGGCTTTCAGCAGGCCCAGTTATCCGCAAACCGCGAATATAGTATCTATTTGATTTATAATGGTAATTTGTCCTAAGCGGCCTTTTTGGCGGTGCGTACGGCCGAAGCCAGAGAAGCCGCCAATTCGCCCAATTTCTGGGCATTCGCGCCATCCGCTATCGCCTGCACGAGGGCGGAGCCGACGACAACACCGTCCGCAATAGCGGCCATAGCGGAGGCATCGGAGGCTGTTTTGATGCCGAAACCCGCAACAATCGGCAGGTCAGTTTTAGATCTCAGCGTGCTGATATGTATGCCTGCTTTGACGGGATCGGCGCTGGCCGTGCCCGTCACGCCCGCGATGGACACATAATAGAGGAATCCGCTCGCGTTTTGAGCGATTTTAGCGGCGCGGTCGACGTCCGTGGTTGGGGTCAAAAGCCGGATAAAAGAAAGATTATTTTGCTGCGCTTTTGGAACGATTTCATCAGCCTCTTCCGGCGGGATGTCGACAACGATCAAACCGTCAACCCCCAAATTATTGCAATCATTGCAGAATTTATCTACGCCGTAGGCCAGCACGGGGTTGAAGTAGCCCATAAGGACGATAGGGGTATCAGAATTTTTGCTGCGGAATTGCTGCACAAAATTCAAAACCTCCTTTACGCCAACCTTGTTGGCGAGGGCACGAAGGCCTGCCGCCTGAATGGCCGGACCGTCGGCCATGGGGTCCGTGAACGGCATGCCGATTTCAAGAATGTCGGCGTGTTTTGCGAGTTCATGCGCACATTCCAGGGAGCCCGCAATATCTGGATCCCCTGCCATGATATAGGTGATCAAAGCCTTGCGGTCGGCGGCTTTCAAGGCGGCGAATGTTTTGTCTATACGGTTCATAGTTTTACTCCTACACAGACCAAAACCTCGTGCAAGCCTTCTTCGAAAAAGCGGGGGCCATAGATTTCGAGGTCGGCCACATAAGTGCGCTTGAGGTCGGACTTCCAGATACCTTCCCAAGTGTTAAGCAGGGCTTTGGGTTGTTCACCCCGTGCAGCAAAAATCGCGTAATCCGCGCTGGGCACATGGGTTTTGTGCAGACCTTCGGGCATATCGTTGGCGGCCCCTTTGATCTTGCAGCCGATGGTTACGCGGAAGGGTTTGGTGTAGTCGCCCTCATAATCGCTATAGACCGCATAGATGGTATTCTCGGTACGTCCTTCGATTTTGTGCAGCATATCCTCGGCCAGAAAGCGCTGCCACAGGCCGTTGATGCCTTCAGCGGCTTGGCCGTTTTCGTTTGTGGTAAGGATGCTGAGGCCCACAACATAGAAGCCCTGAAGGGCTTGGGCCTCTATTGTTTGCTTCGATTTCTTAGCCGATTCTGACATTGAGTTTTTCTGCGACGGTGAAGATGTCCTTGTCGCCGCGACCGCACAAATTCATCACGATGATATGGTCTTTGGGCAAGGTCGGGGCCAGTTTGATGACATGGGCAAAGGCATGCGAAGGCTCTAGGGCGGGGATTATTCCCTCGAGCTTCGCCATAAGCTTGAAAGCTTCCAAAGCCTCGTCGTCCGTAACCGAGACATAGTTCACGCGTTTTTCATCATAGAGCCACGCATGCTCAGGCCCGATGCCGGGGTAATCAAGACCTGCGGAAATGGAATGGGCCTCGGTAATCTGGCCGTCCTCGTTTTGCAGGAAGTAAGATTTCATACCGTGCAGGACGCCCGGTTTGCCGCCCGAAAGCGAGGCCGCGTGTTTGTCCGTGTCTACGCCGTGTCCGCCCGCTTCCACGCCGACCATGTTGACGGATTTGTCATCAAGGAAGGGATGGAATAATCCCATAGCGTTCGATCCCCCGCCGATACAGGCGACCAGAGTGTCCGGAAGACGTCCTTCTTTTTGCTGCATCTGGTCACGCAATTCGTTGCCGATGACGGACTGGAAATCACGCACCATTTCGGGGTATGGATGCGGCCCTGCCACCGTGCCGATCAGGTAATATGTGTCGTGCACATTGGCCACCCAGTGTCGAAGGGCCTCGTTCATCGCGTCTTTTAATGTTGCGGAACCCGAGGTGACGGGAATGACTTCCGCACCCAAAAGCTTCATGCGGAAAACGTTGGGTTTCTGCCGCTCTACATCTTCCGCACCCATGAAAACCGTGCAGGGAAGATCGAACAACGCGCATACGGTTGCCGTGGCCACGCCGTGCTGTCCCGCGCCTGTTTCCGCGATGATGCGGGTTTTGCCCATGCGTTTGGCGACAAGGATCTGGCCGAGGCAGTGATTGATTTTGTGCGCGCCGGTGTGGTTAAGTTCGTCACGCTTGAAATAGACTTTCGCCCCGCCCAAATGCTGCGTGGTTTTTGCTGCAAAATAAAGCGGAGAGGGGCGGCCGATATAATCGGCGGCGAGCGCGTGGAATTCCTCCCAGAATTTGTCGTCACCCCGAGCGGCATGCCATGCCTTTTCGACATCGAGGATCAAAGGCATAAGGGTTTCGGCGACGTAACGGCCGCCGTACGGGCCGAAATGGCCGTTTTCGTCGGGCTGGTTTTTGAAGGAATTGGCTTTCATAGGGGGGTTATAGCTTAATTCTCTTCATAATAGTCAAGGTTTTTGCCGTGGGTTTCGGAAAGCAAATACCAGCTTGCCAGAGCGATGGCGAAGACCATCAGACTTACGATGGTCGCGGCGTTCAGGGCGCCATAGTGTTTCAAGCCCGCATAGGCCAGATTCATGGGAATGACCAAGGTGCGCGCGATATTGGGGACAGTTGTTGCCACGGTCGCGCGAATATTTGTGCCGAATTGCTCCGCCGCCCAGAACGCGCAGATCGTCCAAAGCCCGAAGACAAGCCCAAGAAGTCCGCAAGAAAGGTAAAACATGGGAACGGTTTGTGCGGGCCAGAGCAGATGTTTCATCACGGCAAGGAAGGAAAGAACCATAAAAATCAGTACTGCTTTTTTGCGGCTTTTTAAATATTCGCTCAAGGCTACGGCCGCAAAATCGGTGAAAAGTGCGACGGTAAAGCCGAGAGAAAGGGCTATGTTTACTTTAACCGTGTCCACGATCCCCGCATCTTTGGCGAATTCAGGAGAGAGGGACAGCAACACCTGTGTGACAAGTACCCCCGGTGTCATAATCAAAATAGCGGCCAGATAGCGGCGCAGCAATAATGGTTTTCTGAACAGCAGACCAAGCCCTCCGCGTGTTAGATCTTTGCCTTCCATTTTCGAATACATTCCGGATTCCGAGATGAGGACGCGCAACGCTAGCAAGACAAGGCCCATAGCGCCGCCTACCAAATAACATGTCCGCCATGGGAGAAGTTCGGCGATAACGCCCGCGGCCAAGCCGCCCAGAAAGCCCATACTGATAAAAACCATCACACCATATCCGCGGCGTTTGGCAGATAATCCTTCCGCAATAAGCGTAACGCCTGTGCCCAGTTCGCCCGCTAGCCCCATGGCCGTGATAAATCTTGCCGCAGCATAGCTTTCAACATCCTGCACAAAAGAACAGGCGATGGAGCCAAGGGAATAAACCAGAATGGAAAGAAAAAGCGCGTTTTTACGTCCGTAACGGTCGCCTAGCACGCCCGAAATATAGGCGCCTATGATGATGCCTGCCGCCTGACAGTTCACGATGAACAATCCGCTTTGTGTAAGTGCGTCACCGGAAAGGCCGAGGTCGGTGAGGCTTTTCACCCGCAGCATCCCGAAAAGCAGGAAATCAAAGAAATCCACGAAATAGCCAAGACTTGTGACAATCACAACCAGACTTAAGACACGGTTGGTAAGGGGTTGGGCTTGGTTAGTCATCGAGCGGCCTTGGCATGCGTTATGAAAGCTTTGATCATGGCGGGGTCTTTTACGCCGCGCTCGGATTCCACGCCGCTGGACACGTCTACGGCGTTGGGTTTGAGTAGTTTTATGGCCTCCGCGACGTTGTCGGGTGTAAGTCCGCCTGCCAGCATCCATGGCTTGGGGCTTTTGAAATCTTTCAGAATGCTCCAATCAAATGTCTGACCGCTGCCGCCGTCGCCCGGGCGGTCAAGGAGCACCCAGCCCGCCTTTTTGAAAAGCTCGATTTGTTTAAGGTCTTCTTTGGAGGAAATCCCGAAGGATTTTATGACGGGTTTTTTATAACGATCGAAAAGCCCGGCGATGCGATCGGGTTTTTCAAAGCCGTGCATTTGAATGATATCAATGCGTACGTTTCCCAGAATCTCTTCGATCCTTTGGTTGCGCGCATCCACAAATAAGCCGACGATTTTGACAGAATCAGGAACATAGGAGGCAAGATACTTCGCTACTTCTGGTTCGACAAAGCGCGGCGATTTTGGATGAAAGTTAAGACCGACGAAATCGGCGCCGCCTTCTATCGCGGCGGTCATCGCATCGGGGGTTTTGATCCCGCATATTTTTACAAACGTACTCATGCGGCGATCGATTCCAAAATATCCTTGGCCGCCTGTGCGGGGTTGCTCGCTCCTGTGATGGGGCGGCCTATCACAAGGTGGGTGGCACCCGCGTCGATGGCCTGTTTGGGCGTCATGACGCGCTTCTGATCACCTGCATCTGACCCTTCGGGACGTATGCCGGGCACCATCAAAATGAAGTCTTTGGGAAGGGCGTTTCGTAATTGTTTTACCTCGAGTGCAGAGCATACAACGCCATCGAGACCTGAGGCATGTGTGAGTTTCGCCAAACGCACCACCTGATCCTGCGCCGGTGTGAACTGACCCACTGTGTCAAGCGCGGAATCGTTCAGACTCGTCAGCACGGTCACGGCCAAAAGCCTGGTTCTCGGCGGGCAAGACTTGTGCGCAGCCTGCATCATCTCAGATCCACCAGCCGCGTGGACATTTAGAAACGCTACGTCCAAAGAGGCTATGGATTCAATCGCCGAGGCTACTGTATTCGGAATATCGTGATACTTCAGATCCAGAAAGAGCGACCCGCTGAACCCCTCATCGAGGATCGTTTGAACACCTTGTGGGCCGTGACGGTTGAAAAATTCGAGACCCAGTTTTATCCCACATCCGGCTTCCGAGATTGCCGCCGCGAGCTCTTTCGCTTTTCCCATATCCTTTGTATCGAGCGCACAGTAGACGATGGGGAGTCCGTTCGAAGCTTTCATATTATGGTTTGTCCTTGAACGAAGAAGGGATGAGAGAATAGTTGTGCGGTGTGACAACCGGCTGATTGGCGTTGGCGATCTGTTTTTCCAGAGTCTTTATCTTCTTACGCTGGTCGGAACGCTCCTTACGCAGTCTCCCCATCGCTGCCCATGTCATAACAGAACCAAAAACAAATCCGAAAGCAACGGCTGCAAGTACGGGTACGTACACGGGAAGCGTCACGGCATCTTTGAACGGATTGACCGTTACGGCCACGTCGACCTGATTGTAAAGCGCGAAAGCGATTGCCGCGATTATGAACGGCAAAGTGAGCAGCCACGCCAGGAGGGTAAAAAGGAAATCTTTCATGGGCATGTTTTTAGCACGAAAAAAAAGCACCCGCGAAGGTGCTTTTTTGGAAATCTGGTTTTACAAACCGCTAATGGCCCAATCAATCGTCTTCGCCGTGGTCGGTGCCGCCGTTCAGGCGCTCGCGCAGGCCTTTGCCTGTTTTGAAGAAAGGAAGGCGTTTCGCCTCAACCTTCACCGTTTCGCCTGTTCTCGGGTTACGGCCAGTACGGGCATCACGGGATTTAACCGAGAAAGCGCCGAAGCCGCGGAGTTCGACCCGATCACCGCGCGCCAGTGCGGTGGTGATTTCATCGAATACCGTATCTACGATCTTTTCGACATCGCGCAGGAACAAATGCGGATTGCGTTCCGCCAGTTTCTGGATGAGTTCGGATTTGGTCATGGCCTACCGGTCTCCTTCGTAATCTCTTGATATATAACCAGAATGACGCAAAACAAGGGGTTGCGTCAAGCAAAACATTGATAAAAAAGGGAAATCTCCCAAAACTGGCAGAATTCCATGGATTTTCGATGGAAAAACGGGCTTTCGGCCCGTTTTCATGAAATTCGTTACTTGGATTTACGCGGCGGGTGGAGCGGGTGCGGCGGGCGCAGGATCGTAACCGTCACGTGCTACGGGCGTGTAAATACGGCTCTGGAAATCCGGTTTCGTTTCCGGCGTCAAACCTGCATTGAGCCATTGGATAGCTTTCGGCAGATCGTGCATGGTGGAAACAACAATGTCCGCGCCGTTCTCAAGAAGCGCCGCTGCGTGTGATTTTTTATCCGTAAAGAAATTGGCTGCTACCGTGCCGACAACTTTCGTGTCGGGACGGCCCGCCTTCGCGTAACGCACACCGGACAAACTGTCTTCGACGATAGCACATTCGGAAGGTTCCCATCCGCTTTGCGCGAAGAACGCATCGTATTTGTTGGGACCCCCATAACCGCTGAAGCGGCGCTGGCCTTCGGGGAAGAATTCATGCAGGCGTGCATTCTCGCCTGTTTTCGGATCCGTGGCGTGCTTCACGGAAACATCCATGCGGTCTCCGCGGCTGGTGGTAGCAAGTGCAAGATTTTCAGCACCCAGATCTTTGCTCAATTGCGTCCATGCTTCGGTCGTGCCGGGGATGGATTTCAATTCTACCGAAAAACGATCGATGGTCGCGATGGTGATTTTATCGGCGATATACGTCGATACGGCCTCGATCGATGCGCCGTCCATATCGTGATCCTGCGCAACAAGTACAAGAGGCAAACCGAGGTCAGGATTTTTGCCTGTAGGCAATCTCAAATCGCCCTCGATCAGCGCGCGCACGATTTTATCGGTCGATGTGCCGGGGAATGCTTTGTAGATATGGTCTGTGTCCAGATGATTGAGCGTCTCAGGATTATATCTTTTGATGAGCGCCAGACCCTCATCGTCCATAATACGCATGGCGAGGTCTTCGCTGTCGATGTTCACGCCGTCATTGTCGGTAACGATTTTTTTGATGGTCATATATACCCCTGTTTTTTAGGCCCCGAATATTGCAGAAAAAGAACTGTGCGTCAATCATTATTCATAATAATAGTTAATAAAGCATTGATTTATATAAAAAACCGGACCTTTTTCAAGGTCCGGTTCGAGTTATGCGGGTTTGAACAACGAAGGAGATAAATCATCCAATTCAAACGCATGTTCTTAATTACTCGGCAGAGTCGTCTTCCGCTTTGGCTTTCTTGGCGGCGGGCTTTTTGGCAGGGGCCTTTTTGGCTTCTGCTTTAGGCTCCGATTTGCCAAGGGCCGCGCCCAGGATGTCGCCAAGCGATGCACCGGATTCGGTAGAACCGAATTGTTCCAGAGCTTGCTTATCTTCATCCAGTTCGCGTTGCTTGATCGAGAGAAGAGCGTGGTTCTTTTTCTTGTCGAAAGACAAGATTTTCGCATCCACTTTCTCGCCGACCGCGAAACGGTCGGGACGCTGTTCGGAACGTTCGCGAGACAAATCTGCCTTTTTGATCGTACCGGTTGCGCCGTCAGCCAACGATACTTCGATACCTGTGCCGGTAACTTCCGTAACCGTACCTGTAACGACTGCGCCTTTGGGAATGCCGCCCTTGGCAGCGCCTTCAGGTTCTTTCGTCAGCTGTTTCATGCCGAGTGCAACACGTTCTTTTTCAGGATCGATATCGAGGATCTTGACCTTTACCTTCTCGCCTTTCTTGAAGCCTTTCAAAACGTCTTCGCTCTGATCATCCCAAGAAATGTCGGAAAGGTGAACCATGCCGTCGATGTCATCATCAATGCCGACGAACAGACCGAATTCCGTGATGTTACGGATTTCGCCTTCCAGTTCTTCATTGACTTTGTGCTTGTCGGCAAAGCCTGCCCACGGATTCTCTTGGCATTGTTTGATGCCCAAAGAAATGCGGCGTTTTTCCATGTCGACTTCGAGAACTTTGACTTCGATCTCTTGAGACGTGGAAACGATTTTGCCGGGGTGGACGTTCTTTTTGGTCCAAGACATTTCAGACACGTGAACGAGTCCTTCGATGCCGTTTTCGAGTTCAACGAACGCGCCGTAATCGGTGATGTTCGTGATGCGGCCTTTGAGTTTGGTGCCAACAGGATATTTACCTGCAACGCCTTCCCATGGATCGGACTCAAGTTGTTTCATGCCCAAAGAGATACGGCCGTTTTCGGGGTTATAACGGATAACCTGAACATCGACCGTTTGACCGACGGACAAAGATTCCGACGGGTGGTTGACGCGTTTCCAGGAAATATCCGTGACGTGCAGAAGACCGTCAACGCCGCCGAGGTCAATAAACGCACCGTAATCGGTGATGTTCTTGACGAGGCCTTGTACAACGGAGCCTTCCTTGATGGTCTCCAGCAGGTCGGAACGTGCGACATCGCGGGATTCTTCCAATACGGCGCGGCGGGAAACAACGATGTTTCCGCGTTGACGGTCCATTTTCAGGATTTGGAAAGGCTGCGGTGTGCCCATCAGCGGGGTTACGTCGCGTACTGGACGGATGTCCACTTGGGAACCGGGCAAGAATGCCACGGCGCCGCCGAGATCAACCGTAAAGCCGCCTTTGACGCGGCCAAAGATAACGCCCGTAACGCGCTCGCCTTTGTTCGATGCTTTTTCAAGATCGATCCAGACTTCTTCGCGGCGTGCTTTTTCGCGGGAGAGAACAGTCTCGCCTTCGCGGTTTTCCATGCGGTCAACATAGACTTCGACGATATCGCCGACGCGGATTTCGGGTTCTTGTCCCGGCGTCGTGAATTCGCGCAAAGATACGCGGCCTTCGGATTTCAGACCGACGTCGATGATAACGGCGTCTTCTTGTACTTCGATTACTTTGCCTTTGACGACTTGGCCTTCAAAGGAATTGGTTTGCATGGATTCGCCCAAAAGAGCGGCGAAGTCCATCGAATCGCTGTTGTCAGCGATTTTCATAGATGCTTTACCCATAGTTGGTAGTCCTTTTCTTGATGTGTGATAGGTGGATCTCGGCCCTGTTATTCCCCGCGGGGCAGGTGGAGGCACCTTCATGAATTACAGGCCAGATTTAAGATCATGAGCCTTGTAAATCACGCGCTTTGTAGCGGGTTTGGTACACCCATGCAACAAAATAAGCCTTCAAAAGCTATATTGACATAATTTAAAAAGAGGGTTTATGTAGTCCCGAAACATCGGGGGATAGAGTTGTCTACCATCACAAGTCCCGCCAAGGGCGATATCGGTCGTTACGAAACGTTTTTGCGTGGCGCCTTTTATGAAGGCGGTAAGCGCGTCCTGCACAGGGAAATGCTGGATGCCGTGAAGCAGGGCGACTTTGGCCTTTTAAGCTATGTGCTCCATTCCACGCGCAAATCATCCATCGAAGACGTTCTGAAGGATGTGGTCCGCAAGGCCGCTTCGCATTTCGATCGCAAAAATCAGGGACGGTTGTTCAACAAGCTTGTCCACACGGTGCATACGGATTCGATTTTGCTGCAACAAACCATGCCCAAACGGGATATTTTGTATTTCAGAAATGCTGCACAAAAAGACGAGCCCGGTGTTACTCTGACATTCAACACCAGAAGTCAGGAAATGATCATTTATTCACCCGTTCTGAGCAAAAGGCAGGGTTTGAAAGATATGGAATCCGCTGTGGCGCTTGCAAACAGCAATCCGGCTTTCAAAGGGGGTGAAGAATTGCGCATGGTACGTGATATATTGAACGATATAGCCGCCCGCAAACCTCGCCCCGATATGGCCAATGCCATCGTGAAATCCAGATCTGCGAACGCACTGGCCGATATGGCCGCGTCCGCGCTTACACTTTATTGATTATCTCGAGCGCGCGGGCAAAGGCCGTATCCGCATCCAGTGCGCTGGTATCCAGTATATGGGCGTCATCAGCGGGTTTCAGTGGAGCGGCGTCACGCTCGGAATCGCGGGCATCACGGGTTTTCATCTCGTCCAAGACAGTTTCAAAATCCGCAGCAATGTTTTTGGATTGCAGCTCTTTCATACGCCGGTTTGCACGCTCTTCCACGCTGGCCGTGACGAAGAATTTTACATCCGCATCAGGGCAGATGACGGTGCCGATATCGCGCCCGTCCATAACCACGCCTTTAACGCCTTCCTTGTGGGCAAAGTCTTTTTGAAACTGCAGCAAAGCCGTTCGGACATCGGCGAATTTCCCAACCTGTGAAGCGGCCTGTCCTGCCTTGTCCGTGCGCAAGGCAGGGTCGCTCAGATGTTCGGGTTTCAGGGTTTTTGAAAGATTCTTTGCGGTGGATACCGCATCTGCCTCAACGTTCGGATCCTTGCCCGCGTTCAGCAGAAGAAGGCCGGTGAGGCGGTACAAAAGCCCCGTGTCCAGATGGGCGTAACCCAGATGGGCGGCGAGGCGTTTGGCCAATGTACCCTTGCCGCTGGCGGCAGGTCCGTCGATCGCAATGATGGTGTGTTTTCGCATGGTGGCCCAGCATACACACTGGTCGGATGTAAGAAAACATGAGAGTATCCCGCACCATGAAAAAGATTTCCCTCCTTTGCTCCTTGTTGTTTCTGTCCGCCTGTTCCACGGGTATTCCGGTCGAAAAATACAACGCCCTGCCGGCCAGCCCGGAACAGTTTTCGATCTGCCACGGCTATAGCTGCACTTACAAAACGAAGGCAGGCTTTACCAAGGTCGAATGGAATAAGATCTCAACCGCCGCCAAAGGTGCCAAAACACCCGAAGCCGAGCGCCGCAAAATCGCCAACGCGATATCATTGATGGAAATCTATACGGGCAAGAAAACAGGTACCGATATAGATATGGAAGCCGCCGTTAGCCGCAAGTCTGATAACTATCAACTGGATTGCATCGACGAGACCGTCAACACCACGCAGTATTTGAAAATGCTGCAGGTGGAAAAGCTCTTGAAATTCCACGAAACCGACCTGCCCACGCATCGCGGTTATTTGATAGACGGCAAATGGCCGCACAACACGGCCGTGATCCGCGAGGTCAAAACGGGCAAGCAGTTCGTGGTGGATTCATTCTACCGTGCCAATGGGGGAGAGCCTTATATCGTGACGCGGGCCGATTGGCTGGCGGGATGGCGTCCTCCCGGCGCTACGCAGTAAGTTAGTTTCTCCAAGGACCTAGATTTCTGCCGATGGCGAAAATCTTGCGTTCTTCCGCAACAGACAAAGGTACGGTGGCCAATTTATGGTGGCCTGGGCAGTAGTGGGAGCCCGATTGCTGCGCATTACCGCAGACGCGTTCAAAATCCTTGTTCGGAATAACGGGCATCGGAAAACGGCATTCGTTTTTGATGTCGGAGTTGGTGCCGATATCGGGAATTCTCACACCTTCGCCGTTATGCGGTTTTACCTTCCAGGCCGTCATCAGAAAACTGACATGAAGCTGGGGTACTGCCGATAAGGGTTTTTCCAGCGTCCCGTCCTGCGCCACCATGGTGAAGCCGTCGAGCGGTGATATTTTGCCGTTCGGTTTGCGCAGGCCTACATGGCCTTTCATACCCAAAGATGTAAAAGCAAAACGGACCTGATCCCCCGTTACATCCGCGGTGTCGGATTTCGTCGCAAAGAGCGGCGCGATCTGGTTGTAAGTGCGCTGCAGGATGACTTTCTGGTGCAGAATAACGGCGATGTCTTCCAGAGAAAAACGTCTGGTCGGTTTGATGCCGAGTGCGTGCAGATCCTTTACCGCACGCTCGATCTTTTGCTGATCATGCATGACGAATTCGCGCGCGATACGGGTTAACGCCTGCACGCGTTTGGGATCGGTTTGGGAATCAAAAGTAATTTCAGCACTCATACGCTTTCACACCGTCTATTCGAAAAAACAGACGGATAGCGACATATATTCTATATGTCAAATATTTTATCCGGCGCGGATGGTCTTCGAAGACGTCAATCCATTGATAAGATTAACAAAATTTGGAAAACTGGTCGAAATAGGCGCAACATCGTCGATGGTTACAGGCTCTTCGCTGGCCATACCCATGACAAGGAAGCTCATGGCGATGCGGTGGTCCAATGCTGTTTTGATAAACGCCCCGCCTTTCGGGGGCGTGCCGTTGCCGTAGATGGTGAGGCTGTCTTCGCCCATCTCCAGTTTTACACCGCAGGCCTCAAGGCCTTTGGCCATAATAGCGAGACGGTCGGATTCTTTGACACGCAACTCATCCAACCCCGTCATACGGGATGTTCCGTTTGCAAAGGATGCTGCCACGAACAGCACGGGGAATTCATCGATCATCGATGGGACACGCGATTCAGGAACGGTAATTCCCTGCAGCATTTTTCCACCCTTCACTCGGATGTCGGCGACGGGCTCGCCGGCTTCGATACGCTCATTTATCAACTCTATATCCGCGCCCATTTCCTGCAGACACAGAAATATTCCATTCCTGCGCGGGTTCATTCCGATGCGCGGCAACAACACGTCGGAGCCTGCAACAATGGCGGCTGCCACGGCGGGGAATGCGGCGGAAGACGGATCGCGCGGAACGTAAATATCATTGCTTGCGATCATTTCCTGACCGCCTTTCAAATGAATCGCTTGCGCGCCGTTCGGCAAATCCTCGACATCTACGGATACACCGAAATGGCGCAGCATATTTTCGGAATGGTCTCTCGTCGGCTTTTCTTCGATTACCCTTGTCACGCCGTCGCCGCGCAGGCCTGCGAGTAGAACAGCGGATTTCACCTGTGCCGAAGCCACAGGCAATTTGTAGGTGATGGCTTTAGGTTTTGCAGCGCCCGTCACGGTCATGGGAAGCTTGCCGCCTTCTTGCGCTTTAAAGCTGGCGCCCATATCGGTCAGCGGGTTTATCACCCGTCCCATCGGGCGTTTGGAAAGCGATGCATCGCCTGTGAAACTTGCCGTAATAGGGTGTCCCGCTACAAGGCCCGCCAGAAGGCGCGTGGATGTGCCTGAATTTCCCATCTCCATCGGAGCAGTTGGGGATTTCAAGTTGCCTACGCCCACGCCTAGGGCCGTCCACGTGCCATCCGCGTTGTGTTCTATCGTGGCGCCCATCGCGCGCATGGCGGCGGCTGTGTTGAGCACGTCCTCGCCTTCCAAAAGACCGTGGATGATCGTCTTACCCTTGGCGATGCCGCCGAACATCAGGGATCTGTGCGATACGGATTTATCGCCCGGAATGGCGGCTTCACCTTTTAAAGGGTCTGCTTTGGAGGAGAGAAAAGGTATGGGCGCGGCGTCATGTGTCATGCGCCTTATATGGCTTATTTATCGAAAACGTTCAAGTTGCCCTTATACGTGTTGGCAAATTTGTTGAACTCTTCCAAGGGTATCGGGCGGGAATAGCGGAAGCCCTGTACCTCGTCGCATTTTTCTTCGCGCAGGAACATTTCATGCTCCTTGGTTTCCACGCCTTCGGCGATGACTTTCAGGTTCAAGGAATGGCCCAAACGCACAATAGTGCGGGCGATGGCCGCGTCATCGTGGTTGTTCAAAGCATTGCGGATAAAGGATTGGTCGATCTTCAAACGGTCGATCGGGAATTGGCGCAGGTACGAAAGCGAAGAATAGCCCGTGCCGAAGTCGTCGATGGCCAATTCCACACCCAGTGCGTGCAATTGCTGCAGCGTTTCGATCGTGTGGGTGATGTCGTCCATAAAGACGGATTCTGTGACTTCGAGTTCCAAATTGTGCGGCTTGAGGCCAGTGTCTTTCAGACATTCCGATACGAAATTGACAAGGTCCGATTGATAGAATTGCGCGCCCGATACGTTGACGGCGACGCGGATTTCCTGTCCCGCTTTTTGCCATGCGGCGGCGGTTTCGCACGAATAGCGCATAACCCATTCGCCGATAGGAACAATCAGTCCAGATTGTTCGGCAATCGGCACGAATTCAGCAGGGGAGATAAACTGGCCGCCGTTCTTGGAATTGTCTTTCTTAAACCAGCGCAGCAAAGCCTCGGCGCCGATGATCTTGCCGTTGTTCAAATCGAATTGCGGCTGGAAGTAAAGTTGCAGGTCTTTGGCTTCCATAGCGTCGCGCAAATCGCGCAACATCTGGAATCTTTGCTGCACGGCCTTGTCGAAATCTTCGGAGTATTCCTTGACCACATCACGACCTTCTTCTTTGGCCCGGTTGAGCGCGATATCGGCGTTTTTCAACACCTGATCGGGGTCGATCGCATCATCGGGGAAGGTGGAAACGCCGATGGATGCGCGCACCTGAAAGCTTTCGTTGAACACCTTGAAAGGCTCGGAGCGGACGATGCCCGCGATGCGTTCACCCACATCTTTTGCGGTGTTGAGATCGGTGGAAAGCGGCATGGTGATCGCGAATTCATCCTCTCCCGATCTTGCAACAACGGCACTTTCGGGAAGTCCTGCGCGCAGGCGTTTTCCAACGCCGCGCAAAATGGCATCGCCGACGTTATGGCCCATGGAATCGTTGATGTCCTTGAAGTGGTCGAGATCCATCGCAATAACGGCAAAACGTTTGGAGCGGCTCTCGTCGTCGTCGTTGGCGGTGCGCGCCTGATCGGTTAGTTTTTGCAGGAATTGGATGCGGTTGGGCAGGCCCGTGAGTTGATCGAAATAGGCCAGCTTGTGAATCTTGTCTTCGGCGGCGGATTTGATCTGGCGGATGTTTTCCGCATTTTGCTGGATCAAATTCTGGGTCATCAAAATCGTGCCGCCGATTTCATCGGATGCATTGAAGGGCGATTCCTTGAGCACGGGGCTCTCGGGGCTTTCGGCGGCGGAGAGCAATCCGTCACGCATGAACAGGATAGGCTCCAGCAGCCATTTGGACAGCGAGATCATCAAAACCACCGTCACGAAGGCCGACATGAGAAGCATGATCGCGAGGGTTTGTTTGATATAGTCCAAAAGCGAGGGACCCACGCCCGAAGATACGAGGCGCGCTACCACGAGGTAGGGTCTGCGCAGATCGTTGGCGCGATAAACAACCTCATAGCTTCCGCCGTCGACAGAGCGGTATGTTTTATACTGGCTGTCCTGATCGAGCATAACCATGGAAACAGGTTCGCCGTAGGAGCCGAGCAGGCGCAGATCGAGCGAATAGACCGTAAAACCCGATACGATGGTGGTCGAATTGATGCGGTCGGCGGCTTCCTGATCGATCGGGGAGGAGAGCATGTCCGTGACATTGCCAATGCTGGAGGCGATGACTGATCGGCCCGTTTCGCGGATATCGCTCAGCAGCATCATTTCCTGTTGTTTGAACGTGAACAGCAAAATGCCGCCTTGAACCACAAGGATGGTCAAGAACGCGCTGAGCGCGATGCGCCAGCTGATGCGGGAGCGCCAGATTTTTGTAGGGCTTTCGCCCATATTGGCGAGCTCGCTCGCGGAAGTGTTGAAACGTTTGCGCTGTATCAATGAGGTAGACCAATCAGAATTGCTTGTGGCGGCGGACCGGCCCATGGAAAATCCCAAAACTTGTTTACCCCCGTGCGCAGGCAGCGTTTTTTTCTAAAAAACTGTGCGCCATCATACTTTTAAGTCTAGTGCAGGATACCTTAAGAAGAGATTACCGGAATGGTCCGAAACCCGAAGCGGGCATTTGAAGTTTAATACTATAACTTCCTTATATGAAACGAAATTTTGGTGGCGAGAAGAAATTACGTCAAAATCGCGCAAAATTTATTTCAAAATTGAACGTTTTTACGCGTCGATGAACACCAATGCAGGACCGTTTTTCGAATCCACACGGCGATAGAAACAAGATTTGCGGCCGGTGTGGCAGGCGCCTTCGCCGCTTTGTTCGATAAGCAGTATGACGGCGTCCTGATCGCAATCGATGCGGATTTCACGTACGCGCTGGACATTGCCGCTGGTCGCGCCCTTGTGCCAAAGCTCGGAGCGCGAGCGGCTCCAGTAATGTGCCTCGCCCGTCTCGAGCGTTTTTTCGAATGCTTCCTGATTCATCCATGCCAGCATCAGGATTTCTTTGGTCGATACATCCTGTGCGACTGCCGCGATCAAACCATCGTTGTTATAATTCAGGGACAGGGTTGTGGTTTCATTAAGGCTATTGCTCATAAAACGATCTTCCAATCAAGTGTCTCGCGCCCCATGCCAAGAGGAAGCGGCATCACAACACCATCTTCGGTGGTAAGCGCCGAAAGAATCTGTGCTTCTTTGACAAGATTAAAAGTTTTTTCAGGGACAGGAAGGCTATAAAACTTAGGGCCATTGTGGCACAGGAAGTTTTGGAAGGCTTGGTGTCCCTTATTTAAATCGAACGCTTCCGCGTATAATTGCGGTGCGATTCCGCCCGTGAAACATCCGGCCGCGCAGCCGCATTCCGTGGCTTTTGTAGTGTGCGGGGCAGAATCAGTACCGGCAAAAATGCGCGTGTTTTTGGGATCGTTCACGGCGGCTACGAGAGCCTGACGGTCTTCTTCGAATTTGATCAGCGGCAGACAGAACAAATGGAATTTAAAGCCCTGTACGAGGTTTCCGACCGTGTAGAGCAGATGTTGAGGGGTCACGGTAGCGCCTGTTTTGTCGCCCGCCTGCGTCACGAAATCGGCGGCTGTTTTGGTGGTGATGTGTTCACACACGATTTTCAAATTCGGGAATTTTGCCCGTAAAAGCGGCATTTTTTCACGGTAAAACGCATCTTCGGCGTTCGTGTTTTTGTCAAAATAGGCCGCGCCCGAAAGCCCGTGCATCTCGCCGTGGATGTTCAGGATGATGCCGTGTTCTTCCATCGCCTTGAACACGCCGTTCTCTATAAAGCTTTCGAGCGGACGGCCGTGGTCGGCGTTGGTGGTGCCGTGGGGCGGATAGTATTTGCAGCCCTTCAGGATGCCGCTCTGGGCCCCGTCCGCGATCATTTGGGGTGTTGTATCCTTGGTCAAGTACAAAGGCACCAGAACGACGCTGAAGCCGTCCCCGCCGCTTTCCGCGATCATCTGTTGGTATTCTTCGATGCTCCAATAGGGCAAAGGGTCTTTTTGAGTGATCTTGCCGACGGGGGGTTTGGTGTTGGGCATGGCCAGAAGCCCAGCGCACCCCATGGCCTTGTGGGCCGCGATATAAGCCTTCATCGGCGTGCCTTGGCGTATATGGGCGTGCAGGTCATACCAAAGGGGCAATGTCAGCTTCATGGAGGCACTATCACCATAAAATCGTTCGAATTCAAGGCATTCTATACGCAATTTTAAGGGTTAATGGGTAGTATTAACCAGTAATTCTATACCTTTGGGGATAAGGAATAGTCATGAAAGTGATAGTCGACGGTGCCGAGCACCAGTTTTTAACGTTGCTGGAAAAAATGAAGGTCAATCCGAGCGGATGGATTGCCTGCACCTTTCCGTTTTCTCAAAAGATCAAACACGACAATCTGATCGAACGCCGCGCGTTTATCAAAAGCGATCTCACCAAACTGCGCGCCGATTCGACCGCGTTTTTGGAAAAGCTCCGCATCATGACGAACGATCTGCCGGCCGCGCAATTGTTTCATTTCGCCGACAACGACATCATCCTACTGTGCTGCCCGACAAACGAGGCACAACAAAAACAGGTGCGTGACACGCTCGAAAAGGCCGCCGCCCTGCATGAAAAAGGTTTTGCCGATTTCGGCTTTTTGACCAAAGAATTGTATGTCTATCAAAAGCTGGCCGATCATAAGTTTCTTACCCAAAAACGCGTGGCTTCGTACGAAGCTTTGTCTGACGATTCCGTGGTGGAAAGCCTTGCCCTGCGTCGCAAAAAACGCGACGAGCCGCTCATCCTCGTGGTCGAAGACGATCGTTTCACGGCGTCCTATATCGGTAATTTCTTAAAAGAATTCGATGTGGTCATTGCCCGCAACGGGGAAGAAGCCATCCAGAAATATATCGAACACGCGCCAGACGCCGTGTTCCTAGATATTCACCTGCCCGGCATCAACGGCCATGAAACATTGCAGGCGATCAAATGCGCCGATCCCGATGCTTTTGTGGTGATGCTATCCGTGGATACGGCCAAGCAAAGCATTTTGAATGCTTCGGAAAAAGGTGCGGCCAGCTATTTGAAAAAACCGTTTTCGAGAGAGCGCGTTTTGAACACGCTACGTTTATCGCCGTTCATCCGCAATAGCCGCGGCATTCTCCCTATTCATACGGGCCGCTAACTTCACGCGAATTCGATGAAATCGCCCGGCACGGGGGCGACGAATTTTTTTGTGTCTATGTTGCGTTTTGCCAAAGCTTCGCCCAGATGTGTGCGGGGAGCCTCGAAAGGTTCGTCGGTCAACTGGAAGGTTTCGAAATGATATCCCATGCTTTGCTTGCTCTCCAGAATGTCATGCACCTGCACGGCTTCGTCAGGGTTCATATGCGAGTAGGACATGAACCAACGCGGCTCATACGCGCCTATGGGTATCAAGGATAAATCGAATACGCCGTGGCGGTTTCTGATGTCGCGGAACATATCGGCGTGAAAGCCTGAATCTCCGCAGTAATAGATATTATTGCCGCCTGCGGTTTTCAGAACGAACCCGCCCCATAAATCGCGGTTGATATCGTCCAGTCCCCTGCGCGACCAGTGCTGTGATGGTGTAACCGTCAGCGTGGCACCGCTGCCGATCGGCGTGGATTGGTGCCAATCGAGCGCTATAATTCCGCATTTTTCGATACAGGGTTTTATCAGGCGCGGATTGCCCAGCGGTGTGATCACGGTCGGCTCATGGTTGCGTGCCAGCCAAGCAAGGCTGGGCAGATCCATATGGTCGTAATGGTTGTGGGATACGAACACGAAATCGATCTTGGGCAGGTTTTCGAGCGGGATAAAAGGTTTCGTCACACGCTTTGGCCCCACGGACGAAAACGGACTGGCACGGTTTGAGAATACGGGATCGACCAGAATATTGATGCGGTTTAATTGCAGCAAAAACGTTGCATGCCCGATATAGGTGATCTTTACGCCGTTGATATGCGGTGATAACGCAGGGCGGAGCGGCATCTCCACCCATTCGGGCCAGATTTTGCGCGTCGATTCCATGCGCCATTTTATGACGTCTTTAAAGCCCTTTTTACCCTTAGGGTTCCACGGGTTGAAAAAACGCACCCCGTCGAAATGGTCTGATGCTGGGCCTTTGTAAAAATCCAGGTAGGATTCATCTATATCCGTCAAAAACGGGCTCCTTGGCAGTTGAAACGCAGTTGAAACCCGCGGGGCCGGCATGTAAAGCTAGCCGCCATGAGTAACGAGATTAAACTATATAATTCGCTCAAAGGCGAAAAAGAAGTCTTCCGGCCCATAAACAAGGACCATGTGAAGATTTATGCCTGCGGTCCCACGGTTTACAACTACGCCCACATCGGAAACGCCCGCATGGCCGTGGTGTTCGATTTGTGGGTCCGTGTCTTGCGCACGCAATACAAAGTTACTTACGCGTCCAACATAACGGATGTCGATGACAAGATCATGGATGCCGCGCGTGAAAGCGGGCAGGATATTTCCGTTATCACGGAAAAATTCACGAAAATCTACAACGACGATATGGGCGCGCTGGGTTGCATCAAACCCGATATCCAGCCCAAGGCGACGCAGCATATCGGCGAGATGATCACGCAGATCGAACAGTTGATAGAGCGCGGCCATGCCTATGCAGCCGAAGGCCATGTCATGTTCGATGTGCCTTCATACAAGCAATACGGGGTTTTGTCGGGGCGTTCGCGTGATGAACAAATCGCCGGCGCGCGCGTGGATGTTGCGCCCTACAAAAAAGACGCCGCCGATTTCGTGTTGTGGAAGCCGAGCACGGGCGACCAGCCGGGATGGGATTCACCGTGGGGTTACGGCCGCCCGGGATGGCATATCGAATGCTCTGCCATGGCGGAAAAACATCTGGGCCTGCCGTTCGATATCCATGGCGGCGGCGCGGATTTGAAATTCCCGCACCATGAAAATGAAATCGCGCAAAGCTGCTGCGCCCACGGCAATGAAGACAAGCCAGAAGGCTTTGCTAAATACTGGCTGCACAACGGATTCCTCACCGTGAATGGTGAGAAAATGTCGAAATCACTGGGCAACTTCCTCGTGGCGCATGATCTTTTGCAAAAACACAAAGGCGAAGCCTTGCGGCTCGTTTTGCTTTCGGGCCATTACCGCCAGCCGCTGGATTGGTCGGATCAAGCCGTGCATCAGGCGCAAAAACAGCTTGATGGATTTTACACGCAACTGCACGGTCTGCGGAATGAAAAAGCGGCGGATGAAGCTGTTCCCGCAGATGTTCTGGAAGCTTTGTATGATGATTTGAACACGCCGCTGGCTTTGTCGCGTGTGCATGATCTCGTGCGCAAAGAAAGCGGGGCCGTTCTTAAAGGCAAGCTTCTTGCCGCAGGAAAACTGCTCGGCATTTTGCAAGAAGATCCTGCCATCTGGCTCGGCTACGGTCAAAGCGTGGAAGGATTGTCATCTTCGGAAATCGATGCTTTGATTTTGCAAAGAACCGATGCAAAGAAAGCCAAAGATTTCGCCAAGGCCGATCAGATCCGCAAAGATCTCGAAGCCAAGGGCATTCTTATCGAGGATACTGCGCAAGGCCCGATCTGGAAGAAGAAGTAATCAGCGCGCGATCAGCACGTG
Organism: Micavibrio sp. UBA7689; assembly: GCA_002482805.1. GTDB lineage: Bacteria > Pseudomonadota > Alphaproteobacteria > Micavibrionales > Micavibrionaceae > Micavibrio_A. Next base: position 29,301 of record DLGR01000011.1, read on the forward strand.
GTAATACACATATGCATTCGCGCCGCCGTCTTCAAAGAAACAGCCTGACCCACGACCGTGCATCGGCGCGCCGCCTGTATCGTCTCCGACTATCTCGGGTGTGGCGTAATAGCTGCCAGCAAAGTTGTTCCACATCATGGCATCGTTTTCCGTGGCCATGGTTGTGTTGTTAGCCACTATTTTTTCTATGGCTGCACATATATCCGGCTTTACGTCATAGAGCGTCATAATCAGTTCGGCGCATGTATTGTCCGAACAGCCGTTGGTGCCTATTCCTATGAGATCATCGTCACCTGTAAAGCGCCATTGCCCTGACCACGTATTCCCTGTTTTGTAATAGGTTGAATCGGCAATTTTGGCATTTACCTTTCCTCCGCTCAAAGAAAAGACGTGGCAGGATTCATCGGTGGGCGCACTGGGGTTGGCAACGCCGGTCGGGTGTCCCGCAAAACTGATTTCTCTGTCGGTGCATCCACGCAAGCGCAAGGTCTGTACGGCCTTTGCCACCGCATCTGCGTATTGAAGAATGTCCTGCGCAGCGAGGCGCGCCTGGTCTGCCGAGAGGGAGGACTGCGAAACGCGTCCGCCCTGAAGCACGGCAAAAGACAATGCCGCGAAAATCGCGATGCCTAGCAAAATGAGGAAAAAGGAAGATCCGCGCTGGGAAGCCGAATGGTTCATATTGTTATTTTAGCCTGAAAAGCCTTAACGGAGAAAGGGCTTGAACTCGGCCGCGGCGGATTTAGGAATATGAACTTCGATTTCGGCCACACCGTGGGCGGCCAAAGTCAGGAATATGTCACGTCCTGCGCCAATTTCCACGTTGTCCATCACGCCTATGCCCAAAACAGGGCGTTCCAGCGGATGTCCGCCCGAGAGGTGCTTTTCCACCTTCAGGCGCTTGTCGCGCTCGTGCATGGGCAAATCGTCCAGCCCGCGTATTGTGCCGTCCTGATGCAGCCATTCGAAGCTGAACAGGGAGTCGCGCCAGCTTTTGAGCACGGCCTTGGTATCAACACGCACGATGGTGTAGCGGTCTTCACGGCCGCGTATGGAGGTGCTGTCTGTGCATTGCATGGTCATAGTCGTCATATGGTGTCCCTCAGGGGGGATTGCCATACGGTCCCCCTCATGCCAATTTAAGGCGAAACTGGCTAATAAATGGTTAAAAACATGACCCGTCCTGCTACTCCGCAAGCCCCTGAAATCATTGAAGTTCCGGCTGATTCCGATCAGGTTTGCTGTGACGGTGGCAACGGGGCAATGGGCCACCCCAAGGTCTGGTATACGTTCGATGGCAACACATCTGTGGAATGCGGCTACTGCGACCGCCTGTTCTTGAAAAAATAATCCAAAGCTCTATATCTAGGTTCATGGGGGATGCTGCCTTGGCGGGTCCCCGTTAGATATCAACTCGCTTTGAGGAGGAGTTTTTAAAACATGAACACCAGACTATCCATTTTTGATTCCCCGTTATTTCTCGGTTTCGACCAGTTTGAAAAAACCGTAGACCGTATGCGCAAGAGTGATGGAGCGGGTTATCCCCCTTATAACATTGAACAGGTGGGCGAAAACGATCTGCGTATAACACTGGCCGTTGCGGGCTTCACCATGAACGACCTTGATATCGAGGTTGAAAAGAACCAGCTCACGGTCCGGGGAAAGCAAAACGAAGAAGAAGGGCGCATCTATTTACACCGCGGCATCGCCGCCCGCCAGTTTCAACGTGGTTTCGTGCTGGCTGATGGTATAGAGGTATCGGGCGCCTATCTTGATAACGGCCTGCTTCATATCGACATGAAGCGGCTGGAGCCGGAAGTGAAAACTAGAAAGATCGAAATTTCCACGCCGAAAACCGCCGCAAACGGCCATTCGCAAAAGGCAATCGAGATTGATAATAAGGATAAGCCCTAAAGTATGTTAATATCTGATTCACTGTTTTGGGGCAGTATGGGTGAAAGGCAAATGAAATGGGTATAAACAAGACGCAGGAACGCTCGGTCAGCGAGCTTTTGAAAGGCCTCTCCAGAAACGATTTTCTCAAAATCGGAATGGATGAGGTGGCTTATGTCCGCACGCTTGCGGTCACGGGCAGCACCAAACCCGCCTTTGGCGTTTACGCCGCCGACGGTACGCAGCTCTCTGTTCTCGACACGATGGACATGGCGGTTGCGACGCTTCGGCACAACGATCTTTTGCCGGTCACACTTCATTAAAAATTGGACCAATAAAAAAGCCGCTCGATGAGCGGCTTTTGTTTTTGTTGGCTTTGCTTTCAAGCGGCCATCAATTCCATAGATGATTGTTCCAAAATGGCGCGGATCGAGTGTTCATCCCGCGCGCCTTTCAAATCCACACGCATTTGCTTGTTTCTGAGCAGGCGGGAAGCGCGAGCCATCATACGCAGATAAGCAGCGCCGTCGCGTTCCGGCGTTACCAGAAGGCACATAAATTCCACGTCCTTCTTGTCCGCCGCAGCGTAGGGCACAGGAGTTTTGAAGCGTACGAACACGTTTAAAGGCTGGGTAAGGCCGCTTATGCGCAGATGGGACAGCGCGACGCCGTCGCCCATAGCGGAAGGGCTTTCTTTTTCCGATTCCAAAAGACGTTCCGCCAAAATGCGGTCCTTGATGCCGATAAGCTTTGCCACTTCCACCGCAACAGCGCGCAACGCTTGTTTTTGGTTGGCAGCGATAACGCTGGGAATCACAAGATGGAAATGCAAGGGGGCTTCGGCGTTCGCGGGTCGGTTCATAGTTGCTCCTGACGGTCACTTACGGTGACCTACATACTCTTATTCGCGGCGTGGTCAAACCAATTTCGATGACGCAGCGCGTAAAAAAATTTCGTTTTTTGTGTGGTGGGGTTTTAGCAAATTCCGTCTTAATTTTTCGTTAAGCGGCATGTGAGACCGCACACGGCGAAATCAACGAAAGCCCAAGGATTCCGTTCCGCGGCGGCGTGAAAAAATATTTTTAAGGGGCGGATTTGGGCCGGACGCGGGCCAAGGTTAAAAGTGCCTGCATGCCGCCATCCTGGGGCCTGTCGGAGACGCTGATGAAGAGGGCTATGTTTCCTTGGGGGGATTCTTTTTCGAAATCTTTGCGGGTAATGCGTTGCGCTTCCTGGCGCTTCTCCCGTTTTAAACGAAATCCCGTTTCGCGGTTGAAAGTTTCATGCGCCAGCTTCCACAATTCATGCACATTCGTTTCACGAATGGCGATCCCACACATGCCTGCGTAATCCTTGTTCGTCAGAAGCACGGCATTGCCCATGTCTGTGGGAATTTCAAACACGCGTCCACCTTGGGGCGCGAATTTGATCGCTTGGTCGGGCGGGAATTCGGCCAGTTTCCGTTCGAGCGCGTAATCCGCGGGGTTCTTTTCAGATTCAATTGCGGAAACACAATATTCCATCAATGCGGAAATCTGTGAGGCAGGTGTGGATTCCGCGTGGGCGGGAAACGCGCAGAGCAATGCGCCAAAAAGAGCCGGAAAAGAAATAAGGTATCTCATCACTGGGATACCTTATTCAAAGAATTTTATACGGTAAAGAGGATTACTTTTTCTTCGTCTTTACGCTGGTGACTTTGCCGTCAGGATCGACCCATCCGATATTGCCGTCGTTGCGGCGGTACACCATGTTCAGGCCGCCATGAACGGCGCTCTTGAACATAAAGGCGGGTTTGTCCGAAAGCTCCAGACGCATCGCGGCTTCGCTTGCCGTCATGGTCTGGATGTTCGTGACGATTTCGGCGATGACCAGATGCTCTTCTACTTCTTCCTGATCGTTTGCCGAAAGTGTGGAATCCAGTCCTTCGGAAAAATGATTGGCCGGCGCATCGTCCAGTCTTTGATGGTGATCGCGCAGTTTTCTTTTGTAACGGCGCAATTGTTTGGCCACCTTATCGGCCGCCTGATCGAACGACACATAAGGATCGTTTTCGGTAGCATCCGAAATAACCATGATGTCTTTGCCGATGCGGATGGAAATGTGGGTTTTTGTGAAAGCGTGTCCTTCGGGGGAGAAAGTAACCGTGGCGTCGATAGCGCGGTTGAAGAATTTGGTGTTTAAGTCTTCGAGCTTGTCGGATACGTGCGTGCGGAGTGCGTCGCCAAGATCCATTTGTTTGCCTTGTACGGTTAACTGCATTTTTTCACCTTTTATGTTGGTTAGTCCCAGAAACTGAAAACAGACATCTTCCGTTAAAATCGGATTAATTCTTATAAACCTCTGTTTTCAGGCTTAGTATCTATTATAGTGCGTTTAGGTTAATAAAAAAAGGCTGACGAACGTAAATGGTAAAAAAAGAAATAAAAATAGGGGTGTTCGATTCCGGCGTCGGCGGGCTTTTTATAGCGGATTCAATCCGTAAGCGGCTGCCTGCTTACGATTACGTCTATCTTGGCGACACGCTCCATCTTCCCTATGGTAAACGCTCGGATTCCGCCATTTACGATTTGTCCGAAAAAGCCATGCGGTATTTGTTTTCGCAAAACTGTGATCTGGTGATTATGGCCTGTAATACGGCAAGTGCTTCCGCGCTACGCAAATTGCAGCAGGGTTTTTTGGCACGTGAATTTCCCAACAACAGAATTCTCGGAGTCGTCGTTCCGACATTAGAAGTCGCAACCGCGCACGGCGCACATAAAATCGGTTTGCTGGCGACGCAACGCACGGTGCAATCAGGCATATACGAGGCAGAACTGCGCAAGATAAATCCTGCCGTGGAAATGGTGGCGGTGGCCAGCCCGCTTCTGGTGCCGATGATAGAAGACGGCGGCGATAAATATCTCGATGCGGTTTTGCAAGATTATTGCGCGCCTTTGAAAGGCGTGGAAAGCGTCATTCTGGGTTGTACACATTATGTTGCTTTGAAGGCCCGCGTGAAAAACCTGTTGCCGAAGGCGGAAATTATTTCGCAGGACGATATCATTCCCGCCAAGCTTGAAGAATATCTCAAACGCCATCCGCAGATGGAACAGCGTTTGTCCAAAGGCGGCACGTTTGAGATCCATGCCACGGATACAAACGACAATTACTTGAAAAACATCGAAGAGATTGCGGGGAAACAGCGCGTTATCGCTGCTTCCTACTAGCGTTTCTGTTTTCTGCGTTGAACGCTCGAGGGGATGTGTAGCATCTCGCGGTATTTTGCGACCGTGCGTCTTGCAATATCGATGCCCTCTTTTTGCAAGATTTCAACGATCGCATCATCCGACAAAACATCATCGGCTTTTTCCGCATCGACCAATGTTTTGATCCGTGCCTTGATGGATTCAGAGGAATGCGACGTACCGTCGGCGGAAACTAGTGCGGTGGAGAAGAAATATTTCAATTCGAAAATACCGCGCGGCGTGCCGATATATTTGTTGTTGGTGACGCGGGATACGGTGCTTTCATGCATGCCGATGACTTCGGCTATGTCTTTGAGCGTCAAAGGTCGCAGGAATTCAATCCCGAAGGTGAAAAAAGCGTCCTGCTGTTCCACGATTTCGGATGCGACTTTGAGGATGGTCTGTGCGCGCTGGTCCAGTGATTTCACCAGCCAGTTGGCGTTGTTGAGTTGAGTCGTGATGTATTCACGGTCTTTCTTGTCTTTCGCGCCCTGGCTGACTTGCGTGTAATATTCGTTGTTCACGAGTACGCGGGGCAGAGTTTCGGTGTTCAATTCCACCCGCCATCCGCCGCCGAGATTTTTCGGGAGCTTTTTCATCAGCACATCGGGAATGGCGGTCTGCACCACCAGATGATCGAAATTAGCGGCAGGCTTGGGGTTCAATGATTTGATATCGGCGATCATGTCCGCCAGATATGTGGAATTCACATCGCATTTTTTGGCAAGGCCCGCCATATCATGCCCCGCGAGCAAAGCGAGATTGTCGAGCAATATCTGCATAGGCTTATCGAGCTTACTTTGATCTTCTAATTGGAGTGACAGGCATTCTTTCAAATCGCGCGCGAATACGCCGCTTGGTGAGAATTTCTTCAAGGTCGTCAAAAGCTCTTCCACGCGTGCGGCCTCGGCCCCCAATTTTGCGGCCAATGTTTCATAGCCTTCGCGCAGATATCCCGCCTCGTCGACCATGTCGATCAACATGGCGCCGATCAGGCGGTCCCGCGCGTCTTCGAACGTCATGTTAAGTTGTTCGAGCAGATGTTCGCGCAAGGTTTCGGTTTTGGTCAGGCCGGAATCGTTGCTTTCGTCGAACTCTTCAAAATTGCGCGAACCGCCCGCGCCCATTTGCGCGGTGCCTGCATCGAAATCCATCGCAGGTTTGGCGGTCTCGTTGCCTTCATATTCGGATTCGAAAGAATCCTGCATGGAATCACGTTCTTCCGCAGGGCCGGTATCGGCAACAGGCGTATCGATTTCCGCGTCCTTCTTTTCGAGCAGGGGATTTTGCGCAATCTCGCTTTCGATATATTCGGCCAGCTCGGCATTGTTCAATTGCAGAAGCTTGATGGCTTGCTGCAGCTGGGGGGTCATAACGAGGTTCTGGGCCTGACGGAGATCGAGCCGCTGGTTGATATTGCTCATACAGAAAGTATAGCACAGGTAGTCAGGGGGGAAAGGGCAAGCCTTTGGAAAATATCGAAAACTTTCTCATATATTGACATAAACACCAACCTATCCTAGTGTGCCCGCGCCTTTAAAATTTTGATATTACGGGATTTTTAAATGACCTCTTCAACGCCGAAAACTCTTTTGTATGTGGAACAGCTTTTTCTGGAACCGAACCATGAAGATGCCGTCCCGTTCACGTCCGCGGTTTTTCATGCGCTGGCGGCCGGTGAAACACAGGCTGTTGCCGACCGCGAAGACGTATCGCTCTGGTATGTCGTCAAAAGATCTTTGGATAGCGGCCCTACCCACCATTTTCAGGTCTACGGTGTAGTAGCGGCCGAATGCGCAAGCGAGCTGGAAAGATTGAAGCCGCACGTGGATGCAGGAACGCTTTCCGAACGTGATACGACCATACTCTCCAGTATTTTCCGTCTGAGCGGCACTACACCGTTTTTGGGCCTCAATGCTCTGGGCGAATTGAACGCAAAAACAGCGCATGCCGTTTTGCATGGTCCGAGCAGAAGCAATGAGGAGCTGCATGTTGCGGCTTTCATGTCTCTGGCCAATTGGGACGGGAATTTCCGTTTCGATCAAGATTGGCGCCGCTTCGCCAAAGGCGTGGAGCACAAGGTCGCGCCGGCTTTGCTAAGCATATTGATGGAAAAGGATATCAACGAATTCGCGCGCGCGGTTCTGCAAATGACCAGACATGAAAGCAAGGAATTTTTCCCCGAAGGCACGCGTGATAAAGTGTTCGAGCATTTTCTGCGCCCCTTCACGTCGCAAATTCCGGACCATCTGGGACGGGAAAAATTCAATATAATTTGTGATCGCCTGTTGCCGACAGCGAACGAAGAAGAGCAATTGATTCTGAAGCGTATCAATCGGGCTTATAACAATATACGCGAATGGAATCCTGAAGCACTGCCACCCGTTACTATCGGCTAAAATTTTTGAAACCAGTTTTGGGTGGCTTCCAGCAAAGGCTGCACCGTCTGACCTTTGGTAAAGCAATGATCTGCACTCTTGATGACCTTGATGTCTTTGTTGCAGGTCAGCGCATCGTATAGTTTCGTGCAATTGTCATGTCCGCCGTTTTCCGCCTGTATGACGATGGAAGGCGCAATAATTTTTGCGGCCATGGGATCGGCCTTTTCAGGCTTCATCGATTGCGCTTCTGTATACATCGCCTTGCCCATCAGGCACGCCATGCCCCAACCGATGGAATAAAGGCTCATTTCGGAAAGGTGCACGCCTTCTTCTTCCATGAATTCGCTCCACGGATAAAAGGCCGGATCCCAGAACGCGATAGCGTCGGCTTGCGGGTTTCCGAACACCATCGTGAGGCCGCCATAGGAATGGCCGCAAACGAAAATCTTTTTGTAATCGGGTTTGATGTGCGCGATCACGGAATTCAAATCGAGCGCGTGGATGGCGAGCGTGGTTTCGTGCAATACGCGACAGTTTTCCGCATGCCAATAAAATGCCACCCGGTAAACGTCGTAACCCAGTTTGTTGAAATGATCGCGGGCCATCAGATGGATATATTCGTTGGGGTTGCCCGTCAGGCCGTGCGCGAGTACGACCGCTTTTTCTGAAGGCGTATCGCCCGCGTAATTCACCACGCAATAAATGCTCTTTTTATCGAAGGCGGGAATGAAGACGGTCTTTTCGCGCGCGATACTTTTGGCAAGGTCTGTCATTAGAGCGAGAAGCCTTCGCCCAGATAGACTTTGCGCACGTCTTCGTTAGCGACGATCTCGGCGGCCGTGCCTTCCATCAACACTTTACCGTCATGCAGGATATAGGCGCGGTCGACGATTTCGAGACAATCGCGCACATTGTGGTCGGTGATGAGAACGCCGATATTCTTGGTTTTCAGGTATTTGATCAGGTTTCTGATTTCGCCCACTGCGATAGGATCGATCCCTGCGAGCGGTTCATCCAGCAGCATGAATTGCGGGCACTGGCCTGTCGTCCGCAATTCATGCTGCTGGATGAA
>DLGR01000024.1 GCA_002482805.1 Micavibrio sp. UBA7689
GGACTATGGCCCAGACCGCCTATGACAGCGTCATCCCGCTCAGTCCGCTCGGCCGGCTCGCCGCCCCGCTGCAGCTGGGGCTGCGCGCCGCCAGGCGGGCCATCAAGCAGAACCAGCAGCTGTTCGGCCTCTACAAGCGCCTGCGCAGCCGGCTGCGCGGCTCTCAGGCCTGAGTGTCCCCGTCCTCTGCTCCCACCGGCTGGGTGGAGAAGTGGATATAGGGGAAGAGCTCGGGCACGTGCGAATCCCACACGCCATGCGCGCTCCAGGCCCAGCCGCCGGAATCCTCGGCGGGTGGCGCCTCGCGATAGGTGTTGAAGCGCGAAAAATCCATGCGCCAGGTGTCGCCGTCCTTGGGCGGCAGGGCGCGGCCATCGGCCTTGGCCAGCCAGTGCAGGCTCTGCCAGGGAATGGCGATCTCCACCGTCCAGCCGCGGTCGCGGTCGACATTGTCGTTGAGCGTGCCATCGACCGAAACCGCACTGCGGATGCCAGGCATGTCCCAGCTGAAAAAGGCGAGGCGCGGGCCGCGCGGATGGGTGGTAAAGCCCACCCCGTTCCACGGCTTGGCGCCCGTCGCATCGCGCGCGAATTCGGGCCGGGCGGCAAAGCCACCCGATTCATAGGCCTCCTCCCAGACGAAGAAGGCTTCGTAGATCGTGCCCAGCGCGTTGATTTCGAACTCGTAATAGGCGTCCTTGCCGGCGATGAAGAGCTCGACGTCGTTCTCGCTCCAGATCAGCGCATCGCGCTGCGTCAGCGCCGCCTGCACGAAGGGCTCTTCCACCCAGAAGCCGACATAGAGGTTCTCGTCGTCCCAGAGCACCGCAGCGCGGGTGTCATGGATGGTCGGCTTGCCGGTGATCAGGTCGACAAAGCGCGGTGAGCGCGGCGCCAGCCGCCAGCTCTCCTCGTCGAGCCGGCCATCGAGCGCCATCGGTCCGCGCGTGCGAAAGGCCGTGTAGTGCGCAATGGCCTCCTCCGGCCAGGGAAAGGGCGAGTCCGACATGATGCTCCTGGAGTGTCTTGGTGGTCGGGCCGGGCAGGGGAGTGCCTGTTCTGGTCCTACCAAGAGCGCTGCACCAGCTTCGAGTCAATCTATCTCCAGGAAAAGTAGGCTAAGTGGATGACAGGATAGATTGGTACGAAGCAGTCAAATCCGGCGAAAAAGACTGATGCGGTCTCACTCATAGCCACATGGACGCCTGAGATCGTGTCTGCGGTGAATCTTAACAAATTGTTAGGCCGTTTTCGTTCAAAAATTCAGTAAATTGAGGAGAGCTGTCGTGACAGATGCCACCTACCACCTAAACGGAGGATTCAAGCCGACGACAAAGCGCTTCGCCGACCTTGAAGGGCCGGACTTCTTTCCGACGCCAGCGTGGGCTACACACGCTCTGATCGACAACGAAGCCTTTGAAGGCGAAATATGGGAGAGCGCTTGCGGCAATGGCGCTATGTCTAAGGTCTTGGAGACGGTGTCTCGGACAGTCATTAGTTCAGATTTGTATGATCGCGGTTATGGTGATGTCGGAATCGATTTTCTCGACTCTCATCGGTCGGTTGAAAACATAGTTACCAATCCCCCTTACAACGCCGCCGAGGGGTTTGTTCGCTCCGGTGTTTCTCTGGCGAAGCGCAAGTTTGCACTTCTACTAAGACTGGCGTTTCTAGAGGGCGCCAATCGGGCAAGGACTATATTCTCAGAGCATCCTCCAAGTCGCGTATGGGTGTTCAGCGAAAGGATCACCTTCTATCCTGCTGGAGTGAGCCAACAGGGTAGCGGCACTACCGCTTACGCATGGTTTGTGTGGGACAGAGCCGCACCGAGTCGAACTGAGCTAAAGTGGCTGAAGCCAGGATACAAAGGTCGTTATAGCTGACCTAATTCTCTAGGGAACTCGGTAGCCTACGCGTGGCACATGAACTAAATGTCCATCGTGTATGTAGTTTCCGGCGGATTTGTCGTGTGATTTGATGTTGCGAACCAACTGGTGCCACATGGGTTCCCCAGGTCGTTTAACCGACGGTGATAGATTGTCAGTGTCCAACGCCACAAACTTCGGAACGTCAGCATAAGCGCGTTTGAAGGTGCACAGACCGCGATTAGCTCTGGCAATCGACACTACCGCAGCCGCAATGTCATTCTCGTCAGCCATTCCCTAGCTCCTAGACGATCAAAATATACTTCGAAAGTATCTAGTTTATGTGCAGGCAAATCAATAGGGTCCGCGTTTTTCGTAACTGCTTGACTCTGCCGCGCATCCCCTCTATCGACCCGGCTGATCCATCAGGTTCGAACGCCTGACCGCCGACCGGGACCCGCAAAGGTATAAAGAGATCCCGGAGGCAAACACCCGACAGCGCGCTTGCGCCCTCGGGTGTGTTTTGCGTTTGCGCCTGGGATCACCACATCCCGCCTCTACGGGACGGGACAAGGGAAAGACCATGTTTGAAAGCCTGAGCGATCGCCTTGGCAAAATCTTCGAGGGTCTGCGCGGCCGCGGTGCGCTGAACGCGGCCGACGTCGATGCCGCGCTGCGCGAAGTGCGTCGTGCGCTGATCGAGGCCGACGTGTCGCTCGAAGTGGTGCGGGCCTTTGTCGAGCAGGTGCGCGAACGCGCCGTCGGCGCCGAGGTCACCCGCTCGGTGACCCCGGGCCAGCAGGTGGTCAAGATCGTGCATGACCAGCTGGTCAAGGTGCTGGGCGAGACCCAGGTGCCGATCGATTTCACTACCACCCCGCCCATGACCATGCTGATGGTGGGCCTGCAGGGCGCCGGCAAGACCACGCTGACGGCCAAGCTCGCCAAGCGGATGAGCGAGCGGCAGGGCAAGAAGGTCCTGATGGCCTCGCTCGACAATCGTCGTCCGGCCGCCAAGGAGCAGCTGCGGGTGCTGGGCGAGCAGGTGGGCGTGGCCACGCTCCCCATCATTGCCGATGAAGCCCCGCTCGATATCGCCCGCCGCGCCCAGCGCGAAGGCAGGCTGGGCGGCTATGACGTCGTCATCCTCGATACCGCTGGCCGCACCCATATCGATGACGAGCTGATGGACGAGACGGCGGCGATCAAGGCCGCCACCGAGCCGCACGAAATCCTGCTGGTCGTCGATGCGCTCACCGGCCAGGACGCCATCAATGTCGCCCGCTCCTTTGACGGCCGCCTCGATGCCACCGGCATTGCGCTCACCCGCGTCGATGGCGATGGTCGCGGCGGCGCGGCGCTTTCCATGCGCGCGGTGACGGGCAAGCCCATCAAGCTTATGGGCGTCGGCGAAAAATGGGACGCGCTCGAGCCCTTTCATCCCGACCGTATCGCGGGCCGTATTCTGGGCATGGGCGATGTCGTATCTCTCGTCGAGCGCGCTGCGGAAGCCGTGGATCAGGAAGACGCCGCCCGCATGGCGGAAAAATTTAACGAAGGCAAATTCGATTTCGACGATCTGCTGTCACAATTCCGCCAGATGTCCAAGATGGGTGGCATCGGCGGCATCGCCAAAATGCTCCCCGGTATCGGCAAGATGGCGGCACAACTCGAAGGCAAGATGGATGAGAGCGTGATGAAACGCCAAGAGGCCATTATTCTTTCCATGACGAAGATGGAACGCGCGAAACCGCAATTGATGAACGCATCGCGCCGCCGCCGTATCGCCGAAGGTTCGGGTACAAGCGTGCAGGATGTGAACAAGCTCTGCAAACAACAAGCCGACATGCAGACCATGATGAAGCGCATGAAGAAAATGGGCATGGGCAAAATGATGGGGATGATGAAGGGCATGATGGGCGAGAAAGACGCCGCGATGCTCGAAGCCGGTATGGCCGAAGAAGCGGCCGCAGGTGGTGGATTGCCGAACCTCGGCCCCAATCCTTTCGCGGGCGGTCTTCCGGGGCTCGGCGGCGGTATGCCGAATTTCGGCGGAATGCCCGGTATGGGCGGCATGGGCGGAATGCCCTTTCCCCAACGCGGCGGCACGAAGAAAAACCGGAAGAAGAGATAACTAAAACTTTAACTGAACTTTTGAACTTTAAATTTGAAAAACCAAGGAGAACTAAAATGGCACTAGCACTGAGACTGTCCCGCGGCGGACGTAAAAACTTGCCGCACTACTCGATCGTCGTAGCCGACAAGCGTTACCCACGCGATGGCCGATTCCTCGAGAAACTCGGCACGTATAATCCCCTGCTCGCCAAAGACGACGCGAAACGCGTTCAGTTCAATGAAGAGCGCATCAAATACTGGTTGTCGCAAGGCGCGCAACCTTCCGACCGCGTTGCCGTGTTCCTCGGCAAAGCCGGCGTGATCCCGATGCCCGCGAAGAAAAACAACCCGCAAAAAGCCGTACCTTCCGACAAAACGAAGATGCGCATCGCGGAAAAAGCAGAAAAAGTGAAAGCACAAGCCGAAGCCGCAGAACAAGCGAAAGCAGACGCTGAAGAAGCCAAAAAAGCCGCTGAAGCCGCTGCTGCCGAAGCTGCCGCCGCTCCTGCTCCTGAAGAAGCACCTGCGGAAGAAGCCTCTGCAGAAGCTCCTGCCGAAGAACCAAAAGCAGAGTAATAGCAAAGACACGGACATCCCCGCGCAAGCGGGGATGTTTCTTTGATGACAGACAAAAGAATCCTTATCGGCGAAATTTCCACCGTTCACGGTATCAAGGGCCTTGTGAAAGTGCGGAGCTTTGTCGAAGACGAAACCTTGTTCGAAGGCAAAGTCTTTACCGAAGAGAGCGGATCCAAAACCATCAAGCTGGTTATCAAGAACGCGCTCAAAGGCGATTGGCTGGCCGAAGCGAACGGCATTAATGATCGTAACGAAGCCGAAAAATTACGCGGCACGCAATTATATGTAGACCGATCCGTCCTGCCCGAGGCCGAGGACGGCGAATATTATGTCGAAGATTTAAAGGGCATGAAGGTTGTCGATGAAAATGGCAAAGAAATAGGCACCGTGCTTTCGATCGAGAATTTCGGGGCGAGTGATTTGATCGATATCAAACCCACAACAGGTTCAAGCTTCTATCTTCCGTTTACAGATGACGTGGAAGTGGACATCGAAAAAGGCATTATATCCGTTCAAATGCCGGAGATCGTGTGATGGCGTTGCACATCAACCTCCTTACCCTCTTCCCCGAAATGTTTCCGGGATTCCTCGGCCATTCATTGGCAGGGCGCGCGTTGGAGCGCGGCGACTGGTCTTACGCAACCATTCAAATCCGCGATTTCGGCGAAGGCAAACATCAAACGGTCGATGACACACCGTTCGGCGGCGGCGCGGGCATGGTGATGCGTGCAGATATCGTCGATAAGGCGCTCACCTCCATCCCCAATGCAGGACGCAAGATTTACATGTCTCCGCGCGGCAAGGTTTTGAATCAGGCACTGGTAAAAGAACTTTCAGCGGAATCGGCGCTCACGATTTTATGCGGACGTTACGAAGGCGTGGATCAACGCGTGCTCGACGCGCAAGGGTTCGAAGAGATCAGTGTCGGCGATTACGTGTTGTCCGGCGGTGAAGTCGCGGCGCTTGCCATGATGGATGCGTGTATCCGTCTATTGCCCGGCGTGATGGGCAACGAAGCGACGCCCGATGCAGAAAGTTTTGGATCTGAAACGGGCGGACTTTTGGAATACCCCCACTACACCCGACCTGCCGAATGGAACGGCATGAGCGTGCCTGAAGTGCTGAAAAGCGGCAATCATGCGGAAATCGCCAAGTGGCGTAAGGCGCAAAGCCTTGAAATTACACAAAAACGCAGGCCCGACCTGATCAAAAAATAGCGGAAAATGCTTGCCAGCCCTTTGTCTTTGTTATACAAAGCCCCCAACTAACAACACAAAAAACAACATATAGGAACTATACAATGGCAAACGTACTTCAAAAATTTGAAGCCCGTCAGGTAGCTAAACTGGCCGGTAACAAAGAAATCCCCCAATTCTCCGTTGGCGATACCGTCAAAGTGAACATCAAGATCAAAGAAGGCGAACGCGAACGCGTTCAGGCTTACGAAGGTATCTGCATCGCCCGTTTCGGCAGCGACACAAACCAGAATGCCTGCTTCACGGTTCGCAAGATTTCCTTGGGCGAAGGCGTTGAACGCGTATTCCCGCTGTTCTCCCCGTCCATCGAATCCATCGAACTGGTCCGTCGCGGTTCCGTTCGCCGTGCGAAACTTTACTATCTGCGCGACCGTCGCGGTAAATCCGCACGTATCATGGAACGCACGAGCGGCCATGGTCTGGAAGTCGAAGTTCAAGAAGATGACAACCTGACGAAAACGCAAAAAACCGCGAAGAAAAAAGAAGCCAAAAAAGCTTCCGCAGCTGAAGCCCGCAAAGGTCACGAAGCAAAAGCCGCCGACAAGAAAGCCGCGAAAGCAGCCGAAAAAGCCGCAGCCGACGCTCCTGCCGCGGAAGGCGAAGCACAAGCGTAATTGCTTGCGATTGAAATTAAAAACGGAGCCTTCGCAGGCTCCGTTTTTTTTGTCTGCTTAGTATGGCAAAAAAAGAGCGGCCCCTTCACTGGCCGCTCTCTTGCTCTAAAAAAATGTAATTCGTTATTTGCTCTTCGTTACGGACATATTGCCGCAGGCGCAACCGCCTGCTCCGTTATAAACAGGCTCAACAATTTTGCTGTCGTTTGCTTGTGTTGTTTTCGTCGCCTTAGCCATGGTAGTGCCCCTTTCAAATTCTTCTGCCAAAATTCCTATGCAGTCTTGCGTAATATTTTGATCGGCGCGTTCAGGGTGAACTCCCTTCCCCCTGCGCCCGAACCCGTCAGGCGCACATTCGCCATCCCTTCGAGGTCAGAAGCCAGCATCCCGTTCGGCAGATCACCGATATGATGGTAGGCATTCTCGAAAATAATCCCGATGCTGCGGTGCGACAAGTCGATTAAAACGCTCTCGGAACGAACAAAGGACGAATCCTCGTCAAAATCGATGCAAAGCCCGTTTGACTTGAAACAAACAGCCGCTTTAACATTCTGATTTTCCATTATAATCGACATAAGAACACACCTTCTTGCACTGCAATAATTCTAACGCGGAGTCGGTTACTAAAGTTCTAATAACGGGGGATAAATTTTGCGAAGCACCAAAAATATACGGAAATTGCGCAAAAAGTTGATTTTCCGCCATTTTTTGACGATATAAGAGTTAATATTTTAAGGATAACCATGAACAAGCCACGCACCTTATTCGAGAAAATCTGGGACGATCATGTGATCGATAAGTCCGAGGATGGGACATGCCTGATTTATATCGACCGCCATCTCGTCCATGAGGTGACATCCCCCCAGGCTTTCGAAGGTTTGCGCACGGCGAAGCGCAAAGTGCGCCGACCCGAGAACACGCTCGCTGTAGTCGATCACAACGTCACCACGGGCGATCGCTACAAACCCACGGAAGATCCGGAAAGCGCACTGCAACTCGCAACACTCACGGAAAACTGCAACGAGTTCGGCGTGCAGTTGTTCGACATTCACGACAAGCGCCAAGGCATCGTTCATATCATCGGACCCGAACAAGGATTTACTTTGCCGGGCATGACCATCGTGTGCGGAGATTCCCATACATCGACGCACGGCGCGTTCGGATCGTTGGCGTTCGGTATCGGCACCAGTGAAGTCGAGCACGTCCTCGCCACACAAACACTCATTCAAAAGCCCGCAAAATCAATGCGTATTACGGTTGATGGTAAACTGGGCAAAGGCGTTTATGCCAAAGACATGATCCTCGCGATCATCGGCAAGATCGGCACCGCAGGCGGCACGGGTTATGTTGTCGAATATGCGGGCGAAGCGGTAAGAGCGCTGAGCATGGAAGGCCGTATGACGATGTGCAATATGTCGATTGAAGGCGGCGCGCGCGCAGGTATGGTCGCGCCCGATGAAACGACATTCCGTTACATCAAGGGTCGCCCGATGGCTCCGAAAGAAGAATTGTGGGACAAGGCTGTGCAATATTGGGCCACGCTCGGTAGCGATGAAGGCGCTGTCTACGACCGCGAAGTCGTTTTGAAGGCCGAAGATATCGCGCCCACAGTTACATGGGGCACAACCCCCGAAGACGTCATGCCGATTACGGGTTACGTTCCCTCGCCCGATGATTTCGATGATGCAGGAAAAAAAGCATCCGTCGAGCGCATGCTGGATTATATGGGATTAAAGGCGGGTACAAAGCTGACGGATATTCCGATAGATAAAGTGTTCATCGGCTCTTGCACCAATGCGCGCATAGAAGATTTGCGCGAAGTCGCCAAAGTTGTCGGCGATAAAAAGGTCGCGGCTGGTGTGTATGCGATGGTCGTTCCGGGTTCGGGACTGGTAAAACAAATGGCCGAAGATGAAGGCATTGCCGCCAAATTGATCGCTGCAGGTTTCGATTGGCGCGAAGCAGGTTGTTCCATGTGTCTTGCAATGAATGCGGATAAGCTTCAACCAGGCGAACGCTGTGCGTCTACATCGAACCGTAACTTCGAAGGACGCCAGGGGCGCGGAGGCCGCACTCATTTGATGTCCCCCGCCATGGCCGCCGCCGCCGCCATCACAGGCAAACTCACCGACGTGCGCGAACTATAAACGAAGACCCCTTTCCGTGTTTCAGAAAAGGGGTTTCTCGTTCATCACAAGAAAAACGCTAAAAACCTATAAGGCTCTTAGCGGTCTTGTTGGGACGGATTCTTCTTTTGCTCGCGCGAAGACTGATCATCGCGTTGGGGAGCTTTGTTAGGTTGCTGACCTTGACGTTGTTGGTCAGGATTAGGACGTTGGTTATTGTCAGGCATAATAGTCTCCTTTTTCATTGTTAAATCGGATTCTTCATCCGAATGTGCCTCACCAACAGGCGCATGTTTTTATGGTTCCAAAATTTATCTCTAAAAATTTCCGGGAATTTTTATGCCCTTGATGCGTATGCATTTTGTTGAAACGGGAAAATAAATTTATGAAAATCAGCGATCTTTTTGTCACCTTTTCCAAAAAAGTTTCTTACTTCACAGGCCATCCTGCAGCGTTTGTTACCGCATTGGGAATTGTCGCCGTGTGGGGAATTACAGGGCCGGTATTCGAATTCAACGATACATGGCAATTGGTCATCAATACCGGCACCACCATTGTCACATTCTTGATGGTGTTTCTGATTCAGAGCACGCAGAACCGCGATACCACAGCGATCCAGTTGAAGCTTGACGAGTTGATAAGAGTGACCGAAGGGGCCCATCTGGTTTTGATGGATTTAGAAGAACTTAGCGAATCCGATCTGGACGGGATCCGCGAGCATTACGAGAAAATTGCCCGCCTCGCCCGTAAAGACGTTAAAAAAGGTAAATCTGATATAGGCAGACGCGAGGTAGATATTACGCAAATTTGCTTGCACGAAGCGTGGAAATAAGGGTATTTAACGCCAAGTTTAATAGGCTCTTAATTGAGGTCTGGTATGTTCGTAGACGTGAGGAAAAAAATGACCGAAGCTGCGCAGCAACTGGGTTTCCGTGTTGATTTGCTGGCACTGGCCAACGACTGTGATTACGACCCCGACAGCTTCGCCCCTCTTTTCAAAGCCATCCGGGAAGAAATTCAAAAATACGATCCCGATACCAAATTCGGCGAATATCTCGACGGGCATTTGCAACGCGTCCGTAGTGAGATGGAAGAATTCATGCTCTATCGCGGATACAGCGCAAAAGCTGCACGCATTATCGGCGATGCGTTCGCTCTGCACGATCTGGGTAAAATTCTGCAAGACCCAGAAATATGGAAGCTTTCCACGGCAAAGCCGGAACGATCGGAATACGCAAACACCGAACGCCCCAAGCATACAGAACTTGGGAGCGATGCCCTCGACCAGATCATGAAAAAAATCAATTTCGTACCGACGCCGGAACAAGAAAAATTCCTCGATATCGCACGCTTTATGATTTTGAACCATCACGAACGTCCTGATGGGAAAGGCCCGCGTGGTATGATCGGCTCTATGATTTGCCCTATCCTCAACATGGCGATCGTGGTCGACACCTATGACGGAAAAATGAAAACCGGCAAGGATCATAATGTGATTATCGCCGAAATGAAGGGCGAAAAGCACACCGGCCGTCTGGATATGCTTGCAGTCGCCTATTATGAATCTTTCAAGCTGGCCACAGGCCGCTTCTTCCAGCCCGACCCCCTTGCTTTGGGCAAAAATTCCTGATTACTTCTAATCCATGGAAAAGTTCACGAAACTCAGCGGGATAGCCGCCCCTTTGCGCATGATCAATGTCGATACCGACATAATCATTCCCAAGCAGTTTTTGAAGACCATCAAGCGTGCAGGCCTCGGCAAGCACGCATTTAATGACATACGTTACAACGAGGATGGTTCGGAAAAAGCGGATTTCATTTTAAACCGCGAACCTTATCGTCAGGCGAAGATTTTGATCACCGGCGAGAATTTCGGCTGCGGCTCTTCCCGCGAACATGCCCCATGGGCCATTCTCGATATGGGCTTCACCTGCGTGATCGCCGAAAGCTATGGCGACATTTTCTACAACAATTCTTTCAAGAACGGCATTCTGCCCATCCGCCTGCCCAAAGAGCAGGTCGAAATCCTGATGAAGGAAGTGGAAGAAAATCCGTCCGCGCCGATCGAAGTTGATCTCGAAAAACAAACTATCACGCGCGGCAATAAATTTTCCTTCCCGTTCGAAGTGGAGTCCTTCCGCAAGCATTGCCTGATAAACGGGCTGGACGATATCGGCCTGACCGAAGTGAAAGGCACAAAGATTTCCGCTTTTGAAAACGACGACAAAAACAAGAGACCTTGGATATGAGCAAGAATTTCAAACTGACCGTTTTGCCCGGCGATGGTATCGGCCCCGAAGTGATGGCCGAAGTGAAGAAAGTTATCGTATGGCTGGAATCCAAAGGCGGATACAAATTCGAAATTGCGGATGACGATATAGGCGGCGCGGCGTTCGATCGTTACGACGCCCCCCTTTCCGATGAAACGGTTGCCAAATGCCGTAAATCGGATGCGATCATCATGGGTTCCGTCGGCGGGCCCAAATGGGACGGCGTGGATTACAACAAGCGGCCTGAGGCAGGATTGCTTCGCCTACGCAAGGAACTCGATTTATTCGCCAATCTACGCCCCGCCATCGTGTTCGATGCCTTGGCTGAAGCATCATCGCTGAAAACCGAAATCGTCAAAGGGCTGGATATTCTGATCGTGCGCGAATTGACGGGCGGTGTGTATTTCGGCGAGCCGCGCGGTATTGAGGATTTGGGCAACGGCGAGCGCCGCGGCGTGAACACGCAAGTCTACACGACATCCGAAATCAAACGCGTCGGCCGCGTGGCGTTTGATCTGGCCAAGAAACGCCGCAACAAGGTCACGTCTTGCGAAAAAGCCAATGTGATGGAAAGCGGCAAGTTGTGGCGGGAAGATATCACCGCGCTCCACAGTGCCGAATTCAAAGATGTACAGTTGGAGCATATGTATGCCGACAACTGCGCCATGCAATTGCTCCGCAACCCGCGCCAGTTCGACGTGATAGTTACGGACAATCTGTTCGGGGACATTTTATCGGACGAAGCCGCTATGCTGACGGGGTCTCTCGGCATGCTTCCCTCCGCTTCCTTGGGTAAAGCAGGTCAGGCAGGCCTGTATGAGCCCGTGCACGGTTCCGCCCCCGATATAGCTGGCCAAGGCAAGGCGAACCCTCTCGCCACCATCCTGAGCTTCTCTATGGCGCTACGCTATTCCCTGAACGCGGGAGACGCTGCGGACAAGATCGAGGCCGCCGTGCAGGATGTTCTCAACAACGGCATCCGCACACCCGATATCATGGCCGAAGGTTCTATGTTGGTCGGAACGTCCGCGATGGGTGATGCGCTTATCAAGGCGCTCGATGGACGCCTCGCGAAAGCCGCATAAAAAAAGCCCCGCCGAAGCGGGGCTTTTCCAAATTTCGTATAATTAGTTGTTTACGCGGACATACATGGAGCACGCAACGTTCGTTACGTTTTCAGAGTAAGCACCGTTAGCAGCAACAACACCGGCACCGCACAGAGACTGCGTGGAGCCCGTCGTGGCAACGCCGTCATCCATTTTACGGTCGATCTGCGCAGCAGCTTCGGGCGTAATGGCACCCGTTGCACCGGCAGCAGCAACAGCCGCCGTCGAGCCGTTCAGGGCCGCATAGATTTTGTTGGCGTTCAACGTCGCGATACCACCGGTACCACCGCCGCCTGCCGTAGCCGTTCCGAGCCACATAACGCCGCCCGTTTTAACGGAAGGAACCGTACCGCCGACAACAGGGCCTGCGGGAATGTTGATACCGGAGATCAGGTCAGCGCGGCTCAATTGAATGAATGCGAACGTACCTTCGTTTGCAGCAGCGGCTGCACCAGCAGCGGCATCCAAATCGCCGTCACCGTTACCCGATTCGGCGGCCACACCACCGGGCAAACGGGTGTTAACAGCAGCCATGTCACCAGCCAAGGCATTGTATTTGTCCTGGAAAGTGTTCATAGCGGCATCAAGACCCTTCAGCTGAGAAACCGTACCGGAAATCTTAGCGTTGGCGATCAGTTCCTGACCTTTCAAAATCCCGCCGATCAGCAGGCCGATAATAACCATGACGATGGCCAATTCGACGAGGGTAAAGCCCTGCTCCGAACGGCGCGCTTTTGCTTGGACGTAAGTCATTAAGTCTCTCCTAAGGTTTATAAAATGTGAAAATCGGGCGAATGCCCCAAGACATGCGAATCATACATGAAATGTGGACTCTCGTCTCATATAATTTTATGGGGAATCAAAGGCCTGTGTCCTACCAGACACTCAAAACGACCACTCATTTTGACATATTGGGATCAGGCCTTGTTGCGGGCCCTGTAATCCTTGGGTGTGTCACCCGATAACTCTTTGAAAACCCTGTTAAAAGTGGTGATAGAGTTGAAGCCGGATTCCTCGTAAATCGCCTGAATCGGCACATCGGTTTCGGTCAGCATCTTCTGGGCGTCCCGCACACGATAGTCATTTAAAATTTGCGGTATGGTTTTGCCGTAGTGGACGTTAATTATGCGCGAAAGACTGGCCTCCCCTATGTCCAGTTCCCTTGCCAGTTCCGCCCTTCCGAAGCCTGCATCCTGATAGATTTTTTCGCTCTCCAGCAGATTGGCCAGTTTGTCCAATATCCGTTTTTCGGTCGGGCTGGTGGTGGAAACGGGCACGGTCCCTTTATCCAATTTCAGGGCCTGCGGGTATATCCTGAACAAACTGGTCGCCGCCAGATAGACAAAGGTGATCCCCAGAACGGTGCGGATGAGCGTCCATTGCTGGGCCGTGATGTCACCCCCCACAAAGGCGAAGGTGGATGCAAGGAACGCTGTGGTCAAACCGATCAGGGTGATGATCAACCAAAAACGCTCTTTGCCGAATTTCGGATTCTTGCGCAGGCCATCGAGCAAGTCGCGGCGCGCCCAGATAGCCAGCAAGCTAAACGCGCCAATGACCAATCCCGATACGTATAAAATGGGCATTTCGGGAATAAATTGGATCGGCAAAAACGAAATGGGTATCAGCAGCAGAAGCAGGAAATATTTTGGCAACGGAGGTTGTGGCACATGCGCGATTTGAAAAATCAACAGCGCCCCGAGCGGCACGCCCGAAAACCAAAACAACCATTGTGCCATTTCGTAATATTCGAAATGGGAGGCCCATTTTCCTGCAGCGGCATCGAGCAAAAACGCGCAAGCCAGAAAACCGAAATACAAAGCGGGAATGATTGCGTTGAACACGGAGCCGGAACGCAACAGCATGTACACGAGCACATACACGGACTGAACCAGCCCCAAAAGCGACAGTATCTCCGGCAGAGTGAACTGCGATGTTAATAACATAATAGATTTATAGGACTATTTGTCTTTGGCGCAAAGAGGGTTTTTTGCAGCTTCGGCAGGTTCCAGCGTTCTGGTGCAGATATATTCCTTTATGACATTGATCTCGTTGGGGTGGAGATTGTCCTGCTCGGTAATCAGGATGCGCATCATGATCTCGTAAGAGGCCTGCTTGTTCCCCATATCCATGCTGGCAAAGGCAGGCATCTGCCGCGCCCACACCGGCATTTTGTCGGGAAGCGCGGCCAGTTTGTAGGCAAGATCGACGGCGCGCGGTTTATCGTCCGCACGATGTCCGGCAAGAAATATCGCCTGCACGAGCCAGCGCCATTTGTTGGGGTAGCCTGTCAAACCTTCGTCCGCCAGATAATTGACCACATGCGTCATGCGTTCCGGTTCATCCTCCAGTGCGCCATAATAAAACGCGGCGAGAAACGGAACGTAATCCGCGCGCGGATCCAGATGCTGGGCCACGAAGAACCATTTTTCCAGCGCGGCGTAATCGTATTTTTTCAAGGGTTCGAAATTGCCGCCTGTGTTGCCCATGTTTTGCAAAAGATAACCGAACAAGCGATAGGTTATCTCGGTATCGCCCAAGCCCCAGATAGTTGCGGCATTTTTCGAAGGCGCAGCGGGCACATTGCTCCATTCGGAAAATATTTTGTGAGAATGCGACCAGAACAAGACATTGGCCAGAATGGCGAACAGAAAAAAACTATAAAGCAAAAAAGACGATGTGGAGCGCGCCGCCATCAGAATTGCCGCCTGTGCATGTCAATGGCGGTGGCGGCAACGACGAGCGACACGAACACGGCCCCCTGCCCGAGCAAGAACAAATAGGTTATGTCGGTAGGCGGCCCATATAAAAGCCATTTGGTCTGGCCCATCAAATCCAGGCGCGGGATCATCATGGAAATGACTTCCATGATATTCGCCATGATCACATATTTGCCTTCAAGCTGCGCCGTGTTGTTTTGCAGGATACCGAGGATGTCGCCGATAAGACGGCACAAAAGATAGAAGGAAAATATCGCCAGCAGACAGGCTGTCGAGCTTGTAATGACGAAGGCAAAGAACATGGCGATGTTAGCCATGATCAGAAATTCCACCGCGATGGATGCCCACCACAAATAAAACCCCGCTTCGGCGGTGTGTTTTTCCAATCCCAGAATGGTAGCGCCCATAACCAATGCGGTCAAAAGCGCGATCATGGAAAAGGCCGCTGCGTGGGTAAAGATGAATTGTATGCGCCCGATCGGGCGCGATAGCAGGAAATCGATATCGCGGTTTTCAAAACACCGGCGGATATAAGTGCCTATAAACATCACAACGCAGATTACGCCGAAGAGGCGAAACCCGAACGCAGCAAATGTGCTGGCAAATTCGTTTTGTTCGGTGATGACGGAGGAGCCGAAGAAATTGGAGAGGCTGACCGTGATTGCCAGAACGCCCAAGAGCCCCCAAACGAACCGGTCCCTTCCCGCCGCCATAAGGATGTAGCGAAAAAGGGGCCAGATCATAAAAATACCTTCAGGTTTGTAAGCCGGTTCGGACTAGCGATTACATATCCAGCGGACGGCGGTCTTGCGAAAACTCGCGGTACAGATCCTTGTCCGTCGTGTGGATGTTGTTGCCACCTTCGACAATCGTCGCTTTCATGAAGACAACGAGTTCCGTTTTCTGGATTTTGTCGACCTGGTTACGGAACGCACCGCCCACGATGGGAAGTTCGCCCAGAACCGGAACGGCGCTCTGTTCGGAATCCGTTCTGTCCTGAATAAGGCCGCCCATGACGATCGGCTGACCGTTGTTCATCTGGATAACAGAGTCAAACTCCTGCACGTTTACGTTCGGAACAGGCGAAACGATCGGAACGGCCAGACCTGCATCAGCCACAGCGAATGCGACACCGGGGTCATTGACGAAGCTGGTAATCCTTGTAACCGTCGGGCGCACCGCCATCGATACCGTTTCGTTGTCGAGGTCAATCGAAGGTTGAACGTTGATCAGAACGCCTTCGGGAACGTTACGGATGTTGGAATCGATGTCTACCGTAGTACCCGCATCAGTTTGCGACGTGTCGACTTCGATTTCAAAGTAAACTTGGTTTTTGGCCACGTTCAGGACTGCAGATTGGTTATTCAAGACCGTCAGACGCGGACTTGCCAGAGCGCGTACCGTGCCGAAACGCTGCAATGCCTGAACCGCCAAATTGAAGTCACCGCTGGTGTACGCGACAAAGCCGCTGAGCAGAGGATCGGAAGCTGGGTCGAATGCCGGTGCTATAGAACCACCCACGGAATCCACACCCAAGGACAATGCGTTTTTGTCGGAGAAGATATCAACGGCGGACCAATCGATACCTGCGGCAAATTCATCGGTCAAACCGACCTCCAGAACCTTGGCTTCGATAAGAACCTGCGCCGTTACGGACTTGCGCAACTCAGTCAGATATTTATCGATTTGCTTGTGCAGGCGCTCGGTTGCAAAAACGGAAATGATACCGGCCTGCTTGTTTACGGAATAACGGGGCGTGAAAGGATCGTTCGTGCCCTGTTGGGAATTCTCTTCTTCCTCTTCATCCACAGGAAGCGGCTCAACGCGCAAGACCGCATCGGGTGCGGAAACCTGGACATTGGTCGCGGGTGTGCCATCAGCATTGGTTCCGCCTTCGGCGATTTCACCATCAGCCGTCAAAAGAACTGGCTCAACCGGCGCCGCGGTGTTTTCAGCCACAGCCGTGATTTTCGGATCTTTTTTCGTACGCAAACTGCCGGAGTCACGATAAACGCCGATCATCTGGGTCAGGTTCGTATCGAGCTCACCCCAGAAATCAGATTCACTTTTCGCTTCTGCTTTGAATTTAGAACCTGTGTCTGCGCCTTCGCCCGAGACAACCGCAACGTCGTTGCTGATGGAGCTGTCATTGGTGCGGATATAGCTTAGATAATTGACTTTATAAATCTGGTGGTACGGCGTATCGAGTTCGACACGTACTGTGTCGCCATCGAATTTGTAACGCAGGCCGGCGCTTTCCGTCAGGCGTTCGATAACTTGATCGAAAGGCTTGTTACGAGCGGTAAAGATGATGGAGCCTTTGATACGCGGATCAAGTTCGAGATCGTATTGGGCTTGATCGGCGAGTTCATACAGAACATCCTTTAAGGGAACGCTCTGGTTTACGGAGATCGAAACCAAAGGCATCGGTTTCAATTTGTCCGTAGGTGTCGCCATATAGGGTTTGAATTCGGGAATACCGGCTTCATCGACAGCGGCCTTGTTTTTAACGTCGGGCAAACGCTCTGCCAGAGCGTCGCGGTAATCCTGAACTTCCATATCGCTGCTGCGATCAACCTTGAGGCTGTTCTTGGCCAGATCGCATCCTGCCAGAGGCAGAAGGAAAGCCGCACTAAGTAAAAATACACCTAGGGCTCTTGCGATAAATACGCGGGGGGCGACAACATTTTGCATGGTTTTATCCGTGAACAGGAAGTGAAGTGACAGAATCGGTCCCTAGAATTTTGCTATGGATTCATGTTCTAAGCAAGAGAATGCTAAGGAAAATACGCCTAAAACGCCTGATTTATCAGTAGTGGTCGGATATCTTAAGATTCGAGGTGTCCATATCGCGCAAGGAGCCGCTCTTGCCGCCCAGCTTCGCCTGACGGATCTTGACCGCCATGTCGGAGGATTTGTCGGACTGGGTGATAGCCGTTTCCTCGGTGATGTCGCCGCGCTTGTATAGGTCCAAAAGGGACAGATCGAACGTACACATTCCGATGGCCTTGTTCTGCTCCATAACTTCGGGGATTTTTTCGTAATCGCCCTTTTGAATTTGTTCGCGAACCAAAGCTTGATTAATGAGGATTTCCAGAGCCGGAACCAGACCGCCTTTCAGTGAAGGCAGTAGACGCTGGGAGATAATGGCTTTCAGGTTCATCGACAAATTGAGTCGTGTTTGGTTATGGAATTCTTCGGGGAAGAAGTTCACGATGCGCTCGATCGCCTGATAGGCGTTGTTGGTGTGCAGTGTCGCAAGACAGAGGTGCCCCGTTTCGGCAATCGTCAACGCCTGCTCCATAACCTCGCGGTCGCGGATCTCCCCGATCAGGATAACATCCGGACGCTGACGCAAGGCGTTCTTGAGCGCGGTGTTGTAGCTTTCGGTGTCAACGCCGACTTCGCGTTGCGTGACGACGGATTTTTTATGTTCGTGATAATATTCGATCGGGTCTTCGATGGTTAGGATATGCCCCTCTTCGCGTTCGTTGCGATAGTTCAGCATCGAAGCCAGTGTCGTTGATTTACCAGAGCCCGTCATACCCGTAAGCAAAACAAGACCGCGGCGTTCACCGGCAAGTTCTGCCAAAATATGCGGCAGGCGCAATTCTTCGAGTGTCGGAATTTTTGAAATGATACGGCGGATAACGAGACCCGGCATCTGGCGTTGCTTGAAAACATTAACGCGGAATCGTCCGTACTGCGCCATATCGAGCGCGGTGTTCAATTCCATTTTGGTTTCGAAGTCGCGTTGCTGGCGCGCGGTCAAAATGCTGGAGAGGATTTCGTTGATTTCTTCTTCGGTCAGAGGGCGGTCGTTGATGCCTTCCAAATGGTTTTCGATGCGCAGAGTCGGCGGAAAACCATAGCTGAGATAAAGGTCCGAAGCCCCCTTCTCGTTCATTTTTGTCAGGCATTGAAACGCATACGGTACGGTCATCAGAAGGAATAGCTCCCGTCTGCCGCTTTTTCACCGGACTTGGCGGCCTTGCCGCCGCCTTTGGATTCATCTCCGCCGATTTTACCGCCGCCGAGCGCTGCGGATTGATATCCTTCGTCGCGCTCTTCGACATCTTCATGCACTTGCGCGAGCGTGCGGTGCGCGGTGTCTTTGTCGATGGATCCGCCTTCGAGCAGGCCTTGCACGTAATCTTCCATCGTCACCATGCCGTAACGCGAACCTGTCTGGATCATGGAGTAAATCTGCGGAACCTGATTTTCACGGATCAGGTTGCGGATAGCACTCGTGCCGACCAGAATTTCGAATGCGCCGACGCGGCCACCTTCCACTTTGGGAAGCAGTGTTTGCGCAACCACGCCTTGCAGCGAGCCTGCCAGCATCGTTCTGGCCATCGGTTTGTCGCCCGTCGGGAAAACGTCGATGATACGGTCAACGGCTTTTGCGGCCGTGGACGCGTGCAGCGTTGCCAGAACCAAGTGTCCCGTTTCGGCGGCGGTCAACGCAAGCGACATGGTTTCGTAATCGCGCATCTCCCCCACCAGAATAACGTCAGGGTCTTCACGCAGTGCGGATTTCAATGCACGTGCGAAGGATACGGTATCGCGTCCGATCTCGCGGTGGTTGATCAGGGATTTTTTCGAGTGATGGAAAAATTCGACCGGATCCTCGATCGTGATGATGTGTTTGTCCATCGTGATGTTGATGTGGTTGATCAACGACGCAAGTGTTGTCGATTTACCCGAACCCGTCGCGCCCGTCACAAGGATGAGGCCTTTTTCAAGTTCTGCGAAACGGCGCAGAACGCCCGGCAGATCGAGTTCGTCGATCGTCGGCACTTCGGACGGAATGGTACGGAACACGGCGGCGGAACCGTTACGCGTTGTGAAGGCGTTCACACGGAAACGGGCCTTTTCGCCAAACGAAATGGCCAAGTCGATTTCCATGTTTTCTTCGTAGTCGGCACGCTGGCCCTCGGTCATCACCGAATACAGCATCGAGCGGATATCATCACTGGTCAGCTCCGCTTCGGCTTTGATGCGGCGAAGTTTGCCGTGCACGCGGATGATGGGAAAATTGGTCGGACTTAAGTGAAGGTCCGATGCCTTGTTTTGCATGGCGAATGCCAAAAGCTGCGTTAAATCCACGACCTTCTCCCTTAAATTGTGATTAAACTGAACAGACCCGTTCGGAACGCTGAAAAAGCCCCCTCAGTTTGATGCCAAGACCGATCACGGTCAATAAGGATCACCATTTATAATCAAACCCTAATCCGGTTAATATTAGGTGAAGATAGAGCGAGAGGATAAGCGCGGGACCGAATGGAAACGCCCCTTTCGAACCCTTTTTTGCCCTTATAACGGCGCTCAGAACACCCAAAGCGCCCCCGGTCACCATGAAGGCCGGCAATGCAGGAACCCCCAAAAACAGGCCTGCAACGGGCAAAAACTTCAAATCCCCGTGCCCAAGCGCCTGTTTTCGCTTCAAACGCCCGACCGCCCAAGAGGCAAGCCAGAAAAAGACGGGTAAAACAAATGCGGCGGTTATATGGGATATCCAAAGCGATGAATCTTCCCGCGCAAACAGAAAAATAAATACGGCCGACAGAATCGCCAGCGCGATATTTATATCGTTCGGGAGAATCATGTGCTCCCAATCGATCACCGTCGCGGCGACCATAAAAGGCACGGCGAAGAGTAACGGAACAAAGCTTGGTACAGGTCCCCATGCGCAAAAAAGCCCCATCGCCAATATCGCTGTCGAGATTTCAACGGCGGGATAGAGTTTGGAGATTGCTTTCTCGCAATGGCGACATTTACCGCCCGAGGACAGCCACGAGAACAGTGGTACTAGATCGGCGACGCCCAGTTTGTGATGACAATGCGGGCATTCCGAACGGCACGCGGGATTGTCTTTGGATTGTTTGTCGGCGATCCATGAAATGCTGCGCGGTATGCGGTAAATCAATGCGGTCGCAAAACTGCCGAGGCAAAGCCCGACAAGAATGATCAGAATATAAAGGAAAGCCTCTGGAGCTACGCCCACTTAGACCTTGCGGCGCAGGATAACCAGACGGTCATAGATTTTTTCACGCGGCAGGTTATTCAGTTCGGAACCATACGAAGCATCCATCTGCAAAGCCTGTTCATACAATTTCACAGCTTTTGGAGCGTCGCCCATACGTTCGGCAACGATCGCCATATTGTAGATGTGCGAAGGATTGTTCGGTTGCATGGATGCCGCGATTTCGAGATAACGCATCGCGTCGTCGTAATTCTTTTGTTCGCCGTTCAGCAGACCCATCTGCGCGGGTATGCCGGGGTTCATAGGATATTTCGCGCGCAGTTCCTGTAATTTTTTCAACGTCACCGAAGGATATTGCGTTTTCATGATGCCCATCAGATTGACGATGGCATCCGCATTGTTCGGTTCGACTTTCAAAAGATCTTCATATGTTGTCGCGGCGGATTCATTGAAGCCTGCGCCTTGTTGCGCGACGGCGAGCCCCATCAGAATGCGTGGATCCCTATGGTTTTTCTTGTAGAGTTTTTCAAACATTTCCATCGCGGCAGCGTAACGTCCCAATGAAAGCGCGCGCGTGGCGGCCACATACTGGGATTCATAAGAACCCGCCTTCGCGGACTGTTCTACGACAATGTATTTCTGGCCCGGTTCATACGCGGGGTCGACTTTACGAACACCCGTGGCGCCCGCTTTTTTAAGATCGCTGTCAGGAACCAGTGCGTTGGAATCGTAATACGTGCCCGAATGCTTTTCGCGCGCGCCGCTGTCGCCCATCACGTTCGTGCCCTTGATGGTGCCGTCGGCGGATTCAGGAATAGGTGTCAGGCCCGTTGTTGCGGGAGCTGCAGGCGCGTTCGCAGGTGCAGGCGTCGCCGTAGTCGTGGCAGGCGCAGGAGCCGCCTCTTCCATCGGAGCAACCGCCGTCGGTTGGGGCGGCGTGGTTGTTGTCGCTGGAGCTGCGTTATCGATGGCGCTCACCGTGTCGTTCGTTCCTTGCGCGTGGACAGATACGCCGCCGCACAGCGCGATCGTGAACAAGGACAGGCCCGTCATCAGAATTTTCGTATCAAATTTTTTCATGGTGTTCGCAAATCTGCTAAAGGGGTGAACGAATTGGAAATTTCGTATGTGATTCTAGCAAAAAAACGGCCCGAAGGGAATCCTCAACTTTAGGCCGCTTTGGGTATTGCCTTTGTTACCAGCGATAAAAACGCCCTTTCCAGATGCGATTGGCCCGTTTGCGCCAGAAGTTCGGTGGGTTTTCCGATAAAAACGATTCGCCCCTCGTGCATCACTGCGATGCGGGCGCATAATTCTTCNNGGACATGATGTGGGAGCAAATGAAAATGGTTTGCCCCTTTGCCTTGGCCGCAACCAGCAACTCCTTGACCTGTGCGCGGGCCAGCGGGTCCAAACCGCTCATGGGTTCGTCGAGCACCAGAAGCGGACAGCCCGTTAGCAGAGTCGTCATAAGACCAAGTTTCTGGCGCATGCCTTTAGAATAGGTTTGCGCGCGCTTGGGTAAGAATGCGGTTTTCAGGCCCATCGCTTCGGCCATGGCGTTTATTTCAGGTTTGGCAATTTTATTTTTGTAGAGCGAGAGCGTGAAGGCGATAAATTCATACGCGTTCAAAAACCATGCGGGGTCGAAGCGTTCGGGCAAATAGGCGATTTGCTTTTTGGCGGCGTCGCTACCGCTCTTCTGGCCATCGACCAAGATCGTGCCGCGCGATTGGTCCTTTAAACCCAGAATGGTTTTGATGAGGGTGGTCTTCCCCGCCCCGTTCAATCCGACAAGGCCGAAGGTTTCGCCCCGATCGATGTGAAACGTCACGTCATTGATAACGTTTTTTCCGTCATAGCCCGCGGCAATATCGGAAATTTCAAGAACTTTGGATGTCATGGTTTATCAACCCGGAAGGAAGATGCGCGTATCGAGATTGAATCTCTGATGTGAGCGAAGGCGTATCGGATAAATCTGGTTGGTCGTAGAATCAAACCACTCCAGATCGACATGCTCCTTGTACACTTTCAAATC
Organism: Micavibrio sp. UBA7689; assembly: GCA_002482805.1. Lineage (GTDB taxonomy): Bacteria > Pseudomonadota > Alphaproteobacteria > Micavibrionales > Micavibrionaceae > Micavibrio_A. The sequence continues at coordinate 22,676 of DLGR01000024.1, forward strand.
CATGATCTGCGAAGGAATCGCCTTGGGCGTTACGCGCGTGTTGTTGATCCAAACGGTCCAATCACTGCCAGATACATATACGATGCCGCCCAATGATATGTCACGGTTGCTTACATCCGTGATGCCTTCATCGCCGATGCCCGTTGTCATGCCGCGGCGTGCATCGAGAATAAGATCATGCTCCCACACATTGTAGAACAAGGATGGCATTTTATTTATATCGACCTGCGGCTTCAGATAATTCAAACGGTCGTTGATGTCTTTTTCCATCGAGGTCAGCAATGCGCTTTGCGAGGCCGATGCCGGCGGCGCGGATGCAACCGTTGCACCCTCGGCTGCTTGCGGCGCCTCAATAATCGAAACGAAATTGCCGTCCTGCGGAGGTGTCACGGCTTCAGCCGCAGGCGCGGCTTCAGGCACAACGGGTTGTACCGCAGTGTCTTGCGCATGTGTAGGCGATACATGTATCGCCGCGGATAACATCACAACGAAAAGGATCGGTTTCATCATGGCGTCACCGTTCCCGCCGCATCTGCAGGCGTAGCAAGAGCAGGGTTTGCACCCAGCGCATCTTTGCGCGCCATCGTGCGCCAATCGAGTTCCAGTTTGGCGGAAATCATTTCCGGCGGATTACCCGTGCCGATTTGCTTCAGGATTTCGGGCGTAATTTCGGCTTCGCGGGTCATGTTGATGCTGTTGATCGTGATATGGCCGGGGAAACTGTAATTCAGGTAATAGATGAAACGATAAATATCGATATCATCCACGGCGGACAAATTGACCGTGATAGGGCTTTCCATGACGACGAAACCGGTTTCAGGGGGGCTTTCATCGACCAGAAGATTGGCGGCCTTGATCTCATAACGCGCCGAAATAATTTTCGACAATTTTTGCATCGTGTCAAAGCGTTCGCGTGCCAGCACACGGTCCTGATCGTTGAAGAAACCCATCTTGCTGATCGCCTCGAAATATCCTTTTTGTTTTTCGAACAAAAGGAAGTCCGCCTGCATCTTTTCTATTTCGCGTTGCAGTTGGGATTTTTCATTCATAACCGCGTTGAGTTGGGTCTGCGTTCCCTCCGCTTGCGGTTTGAAGACATATTCGGTGGAAGCGAACAAAATCACCAGCGCCACAACCAGCACAACCAAAATCAAAACACGTTTGACGCCGATTTTTTCAATCATAGCATCGTCCCCTTGATACTGATCTGGGCTTCATAGTCTTCCTGCGTCTGCGTGCCGTCTTTGGCAGCGCTTGTTGCCTCGCCTACAAAATTTCCGGTATAGGTCAAGTCGGCCACCTGTTTGATGACGCTTACGTCATGGTCGGGCAAGTTACTCTTCAAACGTTTTTCCAGCTCCGAAATCTGCTGAACGCCTTTTTCGGGATCAAGATCAGACGGGAAAATAATACGGATCACGACTTCATATTCCTTGGCCGTATCCGTGGGTGTTTCTTCGGTACCTGCAACGGCCATAACATTTTCCGCCGCAGGGTCGAGCGTCGTCGCTTCTACCACAGGCTTAACATCCAGAGATGCTATATGAATGTCCGGTCCCAGCGAGCGTGCCACCAAATCGAATACCGCGAGCGGTTTCATCGCGCGCTGCTCAAGTTTACTGTAAACATTCGTTGAATTTTCGATGAGCAGGAAGTCAATGCCGATATTGGCCTTCTTATCCAGTTCGGTTTTGTGCTCTTCGCGCACTAGAACCAGATTTTGTTCGGCGGAATTCAGATCGGATGCGGATTGCTGCCACTTCGCCGCCTGATTAAATGCATCATATCCGAAATAGCAGCATCCTGCCAAAAGCAGGATAGATGCGGCGGTGGCCATTCTGGATGGGCCGGAAATTTTGTCGAGCTGTTGCGCCTGTAAAGGCATGGTGAGTTGAGCTTTACGGCCCGTCCATGCAACGTGCAGGGGATCGGCATAGCGCTGATCTTCCTGACGTCCGATTTTGATGCCAAGCAGATTGGCAGCCTCGGTGTTTGAAAGCACGCTCAGGTTACAATCGAAATCAACCTTGGAAACAATGCGATCGGCGGTGGAGTTGTTGGCGATAACGATAACGTCCAGCCCGTCCGCGTTATCATATCCGAAACGCGAGAGATAACTCATCGTGCCACGCAGTTCGCCGGCCACTTCGGAGGCCCAGACTTCCTGATCTATATCGCTCGTCGCAATCGGCGTCATACGCGTCAGCGCGAGTTCGCCGTTTTTTGTCACAACCTGACGCAGGCCGCCGCTGTGATGCTGCCCTACAAGGATGCTCCACATGGCTGGCTTGTCGGAAGATTTGGAAAGTTTTTTTGAAAGAGCCTGCACCATCCCAGCGGATTCAACAGGAAGAAGGGAAAATCCTGTAATAGCGGCATAGGATTTTTGAACGCTAGCCAGAGTCTTTTTGATGTTTTCGGACAGCGGGACGGCAGCCAGAAGATAAATATCGCCCGCGACCCCCGCTTCTCTTTGCGGCGCCTTTTCTTTTAACTTGATGGCCGAACGGATCGGGTACGACGGAAACGCGGCAGCGACACGGCGCTTAACGAGGTTGGCACGATCAAGCGAGCCCGCTTTGGGTACGCGCTCCTTGCGGTAGTGTTGTTCCACCATATCATTAAGGATAAGGATGGATTTGCCGCGGCATTTTTTACGGATGACATCGGATACGGCTTCTTCGAAATCCTGCGTATCCCATGGAATAACTTCCAGAAGGGTAACGCGCCCTCCCGCGGTGTCGTGGATATACACCCCCTCATCACTGAGGAGAAGCACACATCGCGAAGGAGAAAAGAAAGACATAGACGGGACCGCCTGCGGCTAGAATTGCATGTTTTCGAAACTGGAATAGATCGGGCCAAACACGCCGACCGCGATCCAGAGAATCATAGCACCAAGCACCATGGTAAGTGAAGGCTCAATCATTGCAATGAGTTTCTGTGTTTCTTCATCCACATCAGAGGTATAGAAGTCCGATACCTGATCCAGAACGGCGGTCAGATTACCTGAATCCTCACCCACTTTGATCATGCGAACCACCATAGAGGGGAACTCGCCCGAGCCGTTGAAGGCCTCGGAAAGCGGGCTTCCCGTTTTAACCAGCGATTGAATACTTTCCAAAGCCTCGATCAAAGCCAGGTTGGTAACAGTGTTCGTGGACGCCTTGATGGACGGCAAAATGGCCAGACCTGCGGAATAGAGGGCACCGAACGTCTGACAGAAACGGGCGATGTTGATTTTGCGGATTAAAGATCCGAACACGGGCGCGGCGATCAACATCTTGTCGATCTGGTACGCCATGTCCTGCGACGATTTGCGAAGGGCCATCATGATGGCGAACAGCGCGGGCGGCGTTGCCAATACGGCCCACCAGTATTCGGCGAAGAAATCGGACGTCGCGATCAGCGCCGTGGTGGCGAACGGCAACTCCATTTCCATGTTGCGGATAAATTCCACGATCTGCGGCACGACGAAGCCCATCATCATAGCAACAGCGCCCAGAACGACCACACCGACGATGATCGGGTAACGCACCGCTTTGCGGATACGCGTCTGCATGGCATCTACCCATTTCAGGTATTTGATCAACTGCTGGTAAGAACGGCTCATCTTGCCGGTCTCTTCCCCTGCCGCCACCAACGAGACGTAGAGGTTGTGGAATATCTTAGGGTGCTTGGCGAGCGCTTCGGAAAGCCTGCTGCCTTCAAACACGTCGCGGTAAATTTCGGATACGGCATCTCGCATCGCTGTATTATCGGTGGTGTCGCGGATGTCGGCCAAAGAGTCCAAAATCGGAACTGCCGCTGCTTCCATCTGATCGAGGTGCATAAAGAGCTGGATCAGGTCGCGGATTTTTACCTTGGTAAGGAAATGGGTCTTGCCCTTCTTTTTCGAAAGCGGCGTCGCGCTGACCAATTCCAATCCTGCGGATTGCAACTGGTTGAACAGATCCGATTCATTCATGGCCCCCAAGACGCCCTTGATGGGACGTCCCTTGGCATTCAAGGCTCTGTACTTATATTTTTCCATAAATTATTTGATGTGTCTTATTGGACGGCGACAACTTTAGACAGGGCTTCCAAAGTGGTTACCCCCTCGAGGATCTTTAGAATGCCATCATCCTTCATGGATTTGAAGCCTTTTTGTACGGCCACAGCCTTCATCTCCCCTTTGGTGCCGTTACGCGCCACGATTTCGTCCAGTTCCTCATCAAAAAGCAAAATCTCGGCAACCGCCACACGACCTTTATATCCGGCACCGCCGCACATATCGCACCCGCCAGCTTTGGCCTTGAAAATTTGTGGTGCGCTGGCGAACGGAACACCCAGAATTTCGCATTCGGTTTCGTCCGGCGTATGCGGCTTTTTGCAGTGCGGGCAAAGTGTTCTGACGAGACGTTGTGCGAACACGGCCACGATGTTACCGGCAACCATCCCCGGCACCATGCCCAAATCCATCAGACGCGGCATCGCGCCGAAAGAATCGTTGGTGTGAAGCGTCGTGTAAACCTGGTGACCCGTCATAGCGGCCTGAAGCGCCATCGTCGCGGTCGTCTTATCGCGGATCTCCCCGATAAAAATTATGTTTGGATCTTGACGGAGCATGGAGCGGATACCGTCAGCAAAATCGAGAATGCCTTCGCGCACAGGTGTTTGGCGGATCATCGGCAGGGAATATTCCACCGGATCTTCCAGCGTGTGGATTTTTACATCCACCGTGTTGATCTCATTCAACATGGAATAAAGAGACGTTGTTTTACCCGAACCCGTCGGACCCGTAACGATGATGATACCTTCGGGTTTGGATTGCGCGCGTTCGATGCGTTTCAAATTGTGATCGGAGAAGCCGAGTGTCTTTAACGGCTTGATACCCGCGTTCTTGTCCAGAATACGCATGACGATGTTTTCGCCATACACGGTGGGCAAAGATGAAACACGGAAGTCGATTTCTTTTCCGCCGATAATCATGCTGATACGGCCGTCCTGCGGTGTCAGCTTGTCGGCGATATTCATGTTACCCATGATCTTCAAACGCTGACCGATCGGGTTCCAGTGTTGTTTGTGCAAAATCTGCGCCGTGAACAAATCTCCGTCCACGCGGTAGCGCAGACGTACGAAGTTTTCTTCGGGTTCGAAGTGCAAGTCGGATGCTTTTAATTTTACGGCTTCCGCGATCAACGCGTTGACGAGGCGCACAACCGGATGGGTGAAAGCTTCTTCTTCGGAAAGGCCTGCAACTTCGAGTTTTTTCTCATCGGTGTTTTCGAGTTCTTTCAGGATGTCATTGACCTTGGATGCGTAACCATAAGCGGCATCGATTGCTTCGGTGATGACAACAGGCGTCGATACCAGAGGCTTGATCGTCACGCCTTTGGGCATGAAGCGGCGCAGAATATCCATCGCGACGACATCGTACGGGTCGGCCATCGCGATGCGTGCGGTTTCGCCGTCCAAGGATACGGGAAGAATATGGTGTTTAACCGCGATTTTCTTTTCTATCAACGCGAGAGCCGCGCCATCAATCACAGTCACTTTCGGATTGAATACTTCGAAGCCGGATGTTTCGGCGAGAAATGCCGACAAAACTTCGTCCGTGATAAAGCCAAGGCCGACAAGCACTTCGCCGAGCATCTTGCCGGAAATTTTTTTCTCTTGAAGGGCAACGTTCAGTTGGTCCGCCGTGATGACGCCCATTTGCACAAGGCGGTCCCCGATACGTCCCTTACCTGCACGCTCATCATCCGTGCTGCCGTTAATGCGCTGAAGATTTTTGCGATCGACGACCGCGATGTCACGCGAGCCCGAGCCCGAAAATTCGCGCTCCTCATTATGCGTGTCCATATCCTTTTGGGATTTTGTGTAGGAACCTTCTTCGGCATCGATAGGCTTCATGTCGTCGAAAGACATGCCGCTTATATCGATAGCTCCCATGTCGCCTTCGATAACCAGACCGTTATCTTTGTCAGTACCTGTTTTTTTCATTGCCGATCTATGCCTTAGACGTCTAACCGATGGTTTTTGCGGGCGGAATATCAGCCCAAGCTAAAGTCTTGCATAGATTGGTTAACAAATGGAAAACAAGAAGGGTTTCGCGGAAAAACATACTTCGCACAGCCCAAACAATTCAAAAGGTTAAGGGATTTTAAGGCCCGACGAAGGTTAAAACCAGCGCGTCGCGATAGCCATGTTTGGCGGGGTCGATCAAATTGATAGGTGTCACATCGTGCAGAACGCGGCGGTCATCAAGGAACACCGTGTCCAAGGGATCGGTAAGTGTGAAACTGCCGAGACTTTCACCCGTTTCGGCAGAATAGATGTCGGTGACACCTTCTCCCACATTGATTCGGTTGGCGAGCACCACGGAAACCCAATCCACGCCGTCACGGTGTTTTCCTTCGGGTGTGGGTTTGCCCGCGCTGTCCGCGGCGGGCTCTATGCGGAACTGATGCATTTCGATCAGGCTGCCGGTCGGCACGGGGGCATGCCCTGCTTCGGTGAATATGGCGCGCGAAAGATCTATAAGCGCTTGATGGGTCGGGCTTTGTATTGTGCCGTCAGCCACTGGCTCGAACCATCTTTGGCGGCCGCCGTTCAAATGGTTGTGATCGACACTTTGATAATGCGGCTGGTGCGGCTTGCGGACAATGCTGCCGTCAACAATCTCAAAGGCGGCATGACGGCGGCGGCGGTATCGGCCTCCATCGGCCATATATTGATCTTCGCGCAAGTCATTCCAGCTTTGGGCATAATCGTTCCATGCCGCCAACGCACGTTCGGACAAAAGCTGGCGCATATGCGCGCCCGACACGAATGAAAACCCGCGCTCTCTTATTCCCGATGCTATGGATTCAATAGTTATAGTCATCACACCCCTCAGGACACATGATATATGACAAAAAACGGCGAGTGCATAGGCTTTCGCTAAAAAACCTCTACGACCTAATAATTATGTGAATTATGGAAATGGCGCACCCGAAGAGATTCGAACTCCTAACCTGCTGATCCGTAGTCAGCTGCTCTATCCAATTGAGCTACGGGTGCGTACCGGTTCGTTAAGAACGCCGGACCTTACATCAAGCCCCAGCCCCTTCGCAAGCCAAAGTTTGGCCGATTTGGTATGAAAGTTTTTGTGAGTGTTTTGAAGGGGCTTGGGCTGTTTAGCTTGACTCAGGGGTCTAATTCGGATGATTTAAGGCATCAGCTAGCAGTGTGTCGGCCCTTGCCGCCAAACCCATTGGAAAAAGATATGAAGATCAATATGTTCCACGCCCGTACGATCATTGCAGGAGGCGCGTTCACCGCCGTACTTCTGGCCAGCAGCGCAGGTTTCGCACAGGTCGATATGAAAAAGCGCCCGTCCTTGGTTATTACCAACCAGTCGATGGCAGGCAACACCGCCACCTCTTCCCCCATTTATAATGGCCCCGTGAAAACGCCGGATATTACGGCCGCACAGGTCAATAGCGGCGCGTATTTCCAGCCGACGCAAACGATTGTCGCGGAAAAAGTCAGTGAATTGAAATCAGACCTGATGGGGCTGCAAAGCCGCGTCAACAACCTCGCCAGCCAATTGAAAGCGATGCAGGCTCGCAGCGCATCCATGGCGGGCGAATACAACGCATCGGTCGCCACCATCAACACGCAATTGCAAAGCGGCACGACGCCCGGCAACCCGCGTCTCGTGCAAAAACTGCAAACCGCGCAAGGCAATCTTGACCGTATGTCGCAAAACGTTGCCGATCTGAACGCAATGGCCGTAGAAGCCGCGAACGCCGCATCGATGGGTTCTTTCCTGCTCGAAGCCTGCCGTTCCGCCTACGGTTTGTCAGGCGCCGTTGAAGAAGACCACGCAGCGCTCGCGCAGGTCGAAGACCAAGTGAACAACACGATCGTCACGATCGACCGCGTGTTGAACGAAGTGAATGACGATATCACGCGCACAGCCGCCTATCTGTCGGCAGAACGCAGCAACATCAGAACGCTTTCGCTCGCTGTCACGAACGGTGATTACTATGGCGCGTCTTTGGCGTCCCGTCCGTTCTCGTCCGCGCCTCCTTCCACATTGATGCAGCCCGCAAGCTACGCGCCAAGCGCCGGCATCTCCGCAGGCCCCGGCCCAGCACCGCTGACGCCTGTTGCGGCCGTACCGCTGTCCAATCCGCGTCCGCTGGTCAAAATCAAATTCGATCAACCCAATGTTGAATACGAACAAGCCGTTTACATGGCCGTCAACGAAGCGATGCAGAAATATCCGAATGCACGTTTTGAATTGATCGCCGTCAATCCGTCCGCAGGCAACGCGGCACAGGTTGCCATCGAAAGCACCCGCGCCCGCCGCAATGCGGAAACGGTTCTGCGCTCGCTTTCCCAAATGGGCATAGACGTGAACAAGATCGATCTTTCCACGCTGCAAAGCGCAGAAGCCAGAACGAACGAAGTTCACATCTACATCCGGTAATTTTACGTGCATGCATCACGGCGCATCCTGATCGGAATAATCGCTGTTCTGATCGTCGGCGCAGGCCTTGCTACCGGCACCTATCTTTCCCGGGAAAATACGGTCACACAGACCACAGCTCCCGCCTCCGAAAAGATCGAGCCCAATTTCACCACCTATGACATCAGCCCGGCGAGCCGAGGCGCAGTCATTATCACCGTCGATGTCGCATTAAATGTCACGGATGACATGGGCTACGCCACTCTCACACAACAAGAAGCTGCGGAAGTCAAAACCGGCCAAAGGGTTTTGCTCTACAACACGCACGGCGACATATTGGGAAAGTTCGGCGCGGTGGAAACGGTTACGGTTGATCCAGCGAACGGGCATGTCAACATCACAATCAAACCCGATAAAGACAAAGCCGTGCCCAACGATCTTGTGACAAGGGGCAAAATTATTACAGGGGACATATCCAACGCGCCGCGCCTCCCCCTCGCGGCGCTTGTAGAAAAAGATGGCACGCCACACATTTGGGAAGTCTCAGCCAACGAAGATGGAACCAACAGCGCATATTTCAAACCTGCAGATGTTGTCCGTAAAACAGATAGCTTTATCGTTATCAACGAAGATCCCAATAGTTCGAATATGTTTGTTTTGAATCCCGACAGCGCTTTGCGTGATGGGCAAGCCATTAATGTGAAGAAAATTTTATATGCCGGACCTGAACTGACCGAAGAAGGTCGCGTCATGGTCATGATCAAAAAGCGCCAGCGCATTCTAGTTGAAGAAAACACCAAGTCGTTTCTGCGCATGAGCACGCCTGTGATTTCCCAACCTCTTCCGACGATCAACAGCTGTAACCCACACGCAAAAATTACGACCGATTTCATCAATAAAATCAAAAACATTTCTGTCCAAGAAGAAATAAAACGCAGAGCGGCGCGCCGTGAAGCCAAGCAAGAAATGAAAAAAGAAAAACAAGAGTCAGAATAATTGGCGTTCCCGGCGGGAGTCGAACCCACGGCCCCAGAATTAGGAATTCTGTGCTCTATCCTGCTGAGCTACGGGAACACCGAAAGGCCGTTTTACATCAGAGCGTGATGTACCAAAAGAAAAAGCTCTCCTGTGGGGTGGGAGAGCTTTTTGAAGGAGCTTGGTTATATCTGTGTGGGGAGTATAACCTTCTATTTTGTTCTTAGCTTTATGACTGTGTGGGTCCTTAGCAATGATGAATATATGCCATAGGAATTCCGGCCTGTAAATATAAAGTTTGAAAAAAACGATGATAAAGTTATATTTTTATTAAGTTATGAAGAGAAATAGAGCTTTTTGAAACAAAATTACAAGAATTGGCCAATCCTTAAAATCCTTGTTCGCTCCTTATGAGCTTTAAAAGCCTTTCACAACCCGCATCTATCAGGTCATAGACATCCTCAAAGCCCTTTTGGCCCCCGTAGTAGGGATCGGGCACTTCTTTAGGATGCTCCAAGAACAGGCTGAGCTTGCCGCGCCCTTTTGCATGGCGGGCCATGATGCCGTAATGGCCGCTGTCCATGGCCAGTATGTAATGGAAATCTTCTAGATCGGCGGGATCGAATTTGCGCGCGCGCAAACCCCGCATATCCACGCCTCGCGCCAGCGCCGTCGCCACCGTGCGTTGGTCGGGTGGCTCACCCACGTGATAGCCATGCGTCCCTGCTGAATCGATATGAAAGAAATCCAATAACCCCGCCTTTTCCACCTTACGCGTAAATAATGCTTCGGCCGTAGGCGAACGACAGATATTTCCGGTGCAGACAAATAAAACTGCGATGCGTTCTTTTTCGTTCATGGTGAATGGTAGCAGAAGAAACGCTGACTGATAATTATTTAGGCGGAAGGCGCCGGTGCGGGCGCGGGATTTGCAGAAGGAAACGCCGTTTGTTTCTCCACATACGTAAGCATCTCTTCTACTTTTTCCGCGGTGATATGCCCGTAAGCAACAAAGCTTTTATGCAGCGCCTCACGTGCGACCTCAATTTCCATTTTTTGGAAATGCGCGTACATGCGTTTCCCCAGCAATGCAGGCCCTTCTAGTGACTTATTCAGGGTTTCTACCAACATATTTTGTAAGTCTTCCACAATGTCTTTGCCTTTGGTTGTTTCTACAAAGCCATGCTTGTTAAGGACCTGATGCACATAACCTTGATCGTCCTGTTTAAGGATGTTGGTAGGAACAGACCACTTGCCATCTTCCCCGCGCACGCGGTTTTCACGGATGAATTCACCGACCTCGGTGATATTTTTCATCATATGCAGTCCTATCGCAGGGGCTAAAACAGCTACCGCTGCCGCCGTTACAATCGGCGCCTCCATGTGAAAACCGGAAGACGAGGCAGAAACCTCCAGTCCTTTTTGGGTAGCGAGAATCCCGCCACCGGCAGCCGCAAAATACAAAGGAAGGACCAACCTGTTCCCATCCACTTTGTAAGTCAGGCCGCGCGCAAAATCGCCCATGCTTTGCTTAAGTTGTGATACGAGGGGTTGCGCCGTGCCCTTTTCGCGCAATTCCCTCCCTCTTTCAATGTGACCTTGTATCGACATGGCCGTTGCGGTGGATGTGCTGACACCCATAAGGGCCAACAAAGATTGCGTGCTCGCATGCGCATGGGGACTTACCGCTTCCCGCAAAGGTCCCACATCATGGATTCCTGCCAATGTAAGCGCGGCGGTAACGGCCGCGACAGGCATAGCCGTCAGGTAGAAAACGGTCGAAAGCGGTTTACGCGCCAAATTGCTGGCAAAGCCACAGGCAAAATCTCTCGACGCCTGCGCGAAGGACCCGTTCAGATCAGCTTTTTCAACTACACTCTTATCCATGGTCCGAAATATAAAGATTAAATTAATTATGTCAATAAATAAGTGCCGACGCTATTCCCTTTACCCTGCCCCTTTTTGTCTATAGATAACACCCCTGAATATGAAGAAAGAGCTTGGCCTGACATGGGCGTAAGGGCATCATCGTTGCACCACAGCATACGACTCATGCACACCCAACAGACCTACCCCGAGTGGTCATGGAAATACTTGAAAAACCGATAGAAGACATCATTACCGTCCGCCTTGTGAAAAACAAGGAGGAGGTCGAGGCTTCTCAACGCCTTCGCTATAAAGTCTTCTACGAAGAACAGCATGCCGTTCCCAGCGCCGAAATGGCCGCTAAAAAAATGGACTTCGATGAATATGACGATGTCATGGACCATCTGGTTGTGGTCGATGAAAGACTGCCCATGGGGCAACACATTGTAGGTAGCTATCGTGTTATGCGCCGTGAAGTGGCCGACAAGTTCGGCAAGTTCTATTCCGATTCCGAATTCGATATCCAACCCCTACTCACAACCGGCGCGGAAGTTCTGGAACTGGGACGTTCCTGTGTTTTGGAACCGTACCGGACACGCTCCGTGCTTCAAAAACTCTGGGGCGGAATAGCGCATTACGTGGCCGAACATAAAATCGGCCTGATGTTCGGTTGCGCCTGCCTGGAAGGTAATGACATTTCCAAGATCGCCGACCAGCTTTCCTATTTATATCACTACCATCTGGCGCCGCCCGCGCTGCGCGTACGCGCCGTTGAATCCCGTTACGTGGATATGAACATCGTTCCCAAGGAAGAGCTAAACGTTAAGCAAATCTTCCAGAACCTGCCGCCCATTATCAAAGGCTATCTTCGCCTCGGGGCGAGCGTCGGTGACGGAGCGATCATCGATTATCAGTTCAATTCGACGGATGTGTGCATCATTGTACCCACCCACCTGATCACCGATAAGTACTTCAAGCATTACCAACGCATCACAAACAATGCGATTACGATTGACGATAATTTCGCGGATCGCATGCGCTCGACCAAAAGCGCATAAGCATGCGTTCGCTGGTAGCCTTTCTCAAAATCCTGACCTTCGTTTTGACCAGCCTCATCACCATCGTGATCCAGAGCACGACCATGCTCTTTACGAAGGGGCCGTTCATGCTCAAATATCCACGGGCCTATTATGGATTTCTGTGCCGTGTGTTCGGATTGAAAGTCATTGTTGAGGGAAACATTTGTACCGCCCCCGGCGTTGTATATATGGGAAACCATATTTCTTATCTGGATATCATCTCGATGGGCAGTATCGTGAAGGGTTCGTTCGTTGCCAAAAAAGATATCGAAAACTGGCCGTTTTTCGGCTTGATGGCCAAGCAACAGCGCACCGTGTTTATCAGCCGTGATCCAAAACATGCGGCGCAAGAAACGCAAATGCTTCTCGATCGACTAGAGGAGCCCCTCCCCTTGATGATTTTTCCGGAGGGAACATCATCAAACGGAAAGCAAATTCTTCCATTTAAAACAGCATTTTTTGAAATTTTTTTAAACCGAAATTTTATGATTCAACCATTCACGTTTTCCATCATGGATGTGGACGGTCATACGACCATTTCCGATGCTTTGAGGGATGAGTATACGTGGCATGGCGACATGCACCTCGTTCCATGTTTGTGGAATTTTTCCAAGAAGAAAGGCGCAATTGTTAAGATTGCATTTCAACAACCTATTTTATCCTCTTCTTTTACTGATAGAAAACAGCTTTGCGCCGCCGTTTATGAGGGCGTGGTGAAAGGGCTTGATTTATCATCTTCCCCGCCTTACGGTCACAGCCTTCCCAACGCGGAAGATGAACAGCAGCCACGGAGACAGCATGCAAATCACGCCTGATGAAATGATCAAAGTTCAAGACTATCTGCGCCGCACTTTCGGCAACGAGAAGATCGGCGTAAAGCCCCGTGCACAAGCGGCCGATTCCATCGAGATTCTGCTTAACGGCGAGTTCCTCGGCCTTTGCTATAAAAACGAAGAAGACGGCGAAACGTCGTTCGACTTCAACATGTCCATCCTAGACATCGATCTCGAAGGCTAAAGTTACCTAAGGCTTTGCGCTACGTGCGATCCGCCTGATAGAATGCAGGCATGATTTTCCGCGCCCTTTTCCTTGTGTTCATAACGATCGCCTTTCCGGCCATGGCTGCGGAACCGCTCTATTTTCACAAAGGCATCAAAGACATTCGGGAGGAACAGGTTATCGCGGACCTCACGGCGCAAAATAACCTCCTTCCCGATGTGGCACTTGAAATGGCCCGCTTCGATCTGAACGGCGACGGCGTAGTGGAATGGATCATCCGCCAAAATCCCACACCCACCTGCGCAGCCGAATCCGCGTGCCGTTTCACCGTCGCCGGATTGCGGGAGAAAAAGCCGTTTGTTCTGGGCGCGTTCAGCGCTGGAAAAGTCGGGATTTCCTCCGAAAAGCTGTATGGGGTCCGCAAGCTCTTGGTCTATAATAAAAAAAACGATGATTTCGCGTATTCCGAGTATGTCTGGGACCCGCATAAAGGGCACTTTACGCCCGAATGACCAACTTTTGCGCTCCCGCGGTTAAAAAGCTTATTATTAAGAAGGCAGGACATTTTGACGAAGGGGCTATTTTCATGACGTTGCGCGTTCTCACAAACGCCCTGTGCGGCGCTTTGCTGACCGTGATTTTCGCGATCCCCGCCCATGCCCAAAACAAAAAAAACGAACAAAAGGTTAATCTAAAACCTTACGTCCAAAATCTCGAATATGTATTTCACCAAAGCGATTATTTCAGCATTTCATATAACCTCGCGCATGAAGCGATGAAGGAAACCTATAAAGACGGCGTGGACAGCAATCCGCTGATAGGCATCGCTGAAACCAATTTGAACGGCGATGAATATCCCGAAATTATCAGCTTCCCCACCGAAGAAGAATTTCAAACAGGCGCGTATTGCAAGAAAAACGATCTTTGCCCGCATTACATTCTTCAAGTGCGTGACAAGGAAGTTCATAAACTCGGCATCATTTACACGAACTCGCTGGATTCAGGCGACCAGGCCGTAAACGGATATTGGACTTTGCGCGCTTACAACAAAGAATATGAAGGCAAAAAAGATTACGATGTATATGTTTACGATCCGAAAAAGGATCAATTCATTTTTGCCAATACGGTGACCGAGAACCCGGCAGTACCACAGAAAAAAGATAACCGGAAAAATTAACAAGAATGATAAAGGGCAGAGATAGCGGGAACACGAAGGGGAGCATGAATATTTTCATGCTCATCCTGATGTTCGCGCTTGCCTACCCCGTTATCGTTTATGCGCAAGATAATTCTGTCGTCATCCAATTGCCCACAAGCAACCCCATCACTTCAACATTCCGTATGCGTGTCCCTCCCGTGGGCGGCGGCGCGCCCAGACCGCACAGAGGTCTGGACTTCCGCATGGCTTGCGGAACGCCGCTTCAAGCACGTTACGGCGGAAGCCTCTCCTGCCGCAGACAGGCCGGCGGCGCAGGCTATGGTAACTACGGCGACGTGGTGCATGAATGCGGCGTGTTTGAACGCTACGCCCACTTGGAAAGTTGCAACGGGAGTACCGGAGCAATGGTATCCGGTAACACCGGCGTGGGAACGGCTTGTCACCTTCACCACGAGGTTCGCATCAACGGGGTTGCCGTCGATCCGCAAATGGCATATGGACGCGAACTCTGTGATCCCGAAGTGCAAAGAGAACTTATCGAAGACGCGCAAAATAAACTCAATGGCCGCGCAGGCGCAGGCGGACCTGCTACCGGTGGCGGCAATTCGGGTGGCCCCGGTGGTGGGGGCGGCGGAACGGAAAACCCGAATCCCGTGGTTGGCCCCATTCCGCCGACAGTGGTCGAAGATCTGGTACCTATCGTGGAAAATACAGACAATGCGCCGACAGCATGCGATATCGATGTTTGGCGCGGCATGGTCAATCTTGCGGTTTTGCAGACACGGCGCGAAATGCTTACCAACGAAACGCTGGTGCTTAAACCTGACAGCGTACTGGCCTATGCGTGTATCGCGCAAATATGGGACACCATGGGACAAAACGGCGGCGTTTTCAGCGAGAGTCAGAACTGGCGTAACCGTCAGATAAACATACTTGACGGCGAAACAACCACTATCAACGTTGACCCGGGACAATTCTCGCTCGACAGCGCGATCGGTAGCGCGGTGCTGGATGCTTACACTTCATTTCTGGATGGCTATTTCGAACATGGATTCCTGGGCGGTATCTCTGATGAGCCGCATACACCGGAACAAGAAGCCGACCCCAACCACATACATGGCTCAGCGCAAGCTTTTGCGGCTTGCGGAAGTATGGCGAATGTCTGGAGTTTGGCAAAATGCCGCAACGTGGATGACGGCACGTTCCCCTCTTTCGCAACCCTGATCGGTTCGGATCCGCGTCTGTTCCCCACGTCCCTTCAATGTGCCGATTCCGGCATAGCGCAGGTTATGATAGATCGCGCCAAACAGACAGAAATCGAATTCTCGCCCGTTACATTGAATTTGAACATCACAGACGGATCCGCCGGACAAGATGATGGAGCCGAATATGAATGCTTCCCGCCTCTGCGTACGGGCGTGACCGTTTACCGCCGCACGGGCGAAGGGATAATTACGGAAGAACTGACCTATGAAGACGGGCTGTGCCTCACGGCAGGATGCAGTTTTGTAATGGGGGCCGAGGGTGAAACAGGAACTTGTGAGGTTGCAGCGCCATGATACGGATCGTTTGCCAAATAGGGCAATTTTTGGGTAATATAAAAGAGACGGGGAAAGAGTCAGGGGCCATGACCAATAAGACCGGAATTACAATTTTATTTGTTTTCAGCGTTTTAACGCTGATAACCCTCGCCCCGCTTTCGAAAACCGCCTGCGCAGGTAACGAGATTGCCGAACAAACCTGTGATGTCGGGGTATGGAACGCCATGGCCGCCCGCGCCCGTATGGAAACAGAGCGCGAAATCATGCAAAACCAGAACCTGATATTCAAAGCGGATTCCGTTCTCAGCTATGTTTGTTTTGATTCCTTGGCAGGACATGCCGCGCAAAACGTCGGGAATGTTTTTTCGAACGACAATCGACACATGAACGGCGCGATGAACAGCGTGGTGATCAATTCCATGCAAACCTATATCAACAGTAATTTCAACCATTCGCTTTTGGGTGGCCGCGGACAGTACATAGGTTTGGCCAACAATGCCCCGCCGGTAAACGGAAGCCAGACATCCTATGGCTGTCAGGTTATGAACGAGGTATGGCAACGCGCGAAATGCATGAACTTCATGCATACAGATGAATTTGTCGACACAGACGGATTTTATCCGTTTATCGATTTGGCGGGCGTTGGCGGCGGTGCAGGCATTGCCGGTTATCAAACCAAAGGAAATATTCGCCGCTATCCCACGGCTTGCGATGGCAACGATCCTATCTTTGTACCTGTAGGCGGATTCCTCGATATTTACCGTTACAGCCGCAACGAAACGGTCGGCGGCGGACTTGGCTCACAGGCCGCTTTGTATGATTTCCAAGCCAACGTCAACACGACCTACGCCGCTGTGGATGAACTTACAAGACCTGGCACTGAAGGCGCACAGGGTTGCGGACAAGCCATTCCGACGGGCGTGATGGTTATGCTCTCCCCAGCTTCCACGGCTGATCAATTATATGCGGATGGCGTTTGCACCAATCCGGGATGCAGCTACATCAGAGGCAACGGAGAAGATGTCGGTGCCTGCACTACGGCTCCCCCGGTTGTGAACTAACGGGTCCCAAAACCACTTTACTTTAATGTTTGCTCTTATCGTCCCGGTTCTTCATGTACTCAAGAACGATCGTTGCGATCTTTTGCTTGTCCACAGGCTCGGTAGCGGGTGACGTGTAAGTAGGCTCTTGTACGGCCGCAGGTGCGGTAGCAGTAACAGGAGCAGTTTTTGGAGCAGCCGGATCAGGCACCATCCCCATAGCGGCAGGTGAGAGTTTTTCCTTCATTACAAGCAAAAGCGCCGGGTCTATTTTGGCCCGAGTATCGCGCAGAATATTCATGGCACGCTCACGGATGATGCGGCTTACAGGCTTGTCGTGATTGTTTTTGCCATCCATCTGGCCTATACCTTTACGGTTATCGAAACGGGGACTCTCACCTATAATTATACCCCGAAACGGATGAATGTATAAGGTTTTACGTTAAAGCATGACCGGCCTGCTCACATTGTATCAAAGCGCGACGAAAGCCGGCAAACCCCTGCTCGATTTGCTGCTCCAAAGCCGCGTCAAACGCGGCAAGGAAGACCCCGCACGTCTGGGCGAGCGTAAGGGCAAGGCATCACAACCACGCCCCAACGACTCTGTCATCTGGCTCCACGCTGCGAGCGTGGGCGAAGCGCAATCCGCCCTCATTCTTCTAGACGCCGTGGAAAAATATCATCCATCGGTGAGTGTGGTTGTGACAACCGGCACGGTAACCTCCGCTACGCTTATGCAACGCCGCCTGCCCCGTAACGCCGTGCATCAATATGCACCGCTCGACCATCCGGCTTGGGTGGAAAATTTCCTGAACCACTGGCAACCCGATCTCGCGCTTTGGATGGAATCCGAACTGTGGCCCAATATGCTCACGGCACTTCGTGCGCGAAAAATTCCCGCCGCTCTGGTCAATGCGCGCCTTTCGGACAAATCCTATCGCAACTGGAAATATGCGCGAGGTTTTGCAAAATCACTGCTGGATTGTTTTATGCTGATCCTCGCCCAGACAGAAAAAGACGCGGCCCACTATGAAAACCTCGGGGCTAACAACGTCATCATTTCCGACAACATCAAATACAGCGCTGCGCCGCTACCATACGATGAACTCGCCTTATCAACCTTGAAACTTGCCGTGGGCGAGCGCCCCGTGTGGGTATATGCGAGCACCCATGCGGGTGAAGAATCCCTTGCCTGCCGTGTTCATAAAACGCTTAAAGAAACTTTGCCCGATCTTTTGACGATCATAGTGCCGCGCCACCCAGAGCGCCGCGACGTTATCGCCAACACCTGTTTCGAAAACAGCGTAAAATTCCGCCTGCGCGGCAAAACGCTGGCACTGCCCACGAGCGATGACGACATATATATCCCCGATACATTGGGCGAACTTGGTTTGTTTTACACGCTTTGCCCCATCGCGATGATCGGCAGGTCTTTCAGCGATGACGGCGGCGGCGGGCATAACCCTGTCGAGGCCGCACAACTCGGTTGCGCCGTTCTCACCGGCCCCAACAACCAGTTCCAGTTGCAACTATACGAAGACATGCGCACCGATTTCGCCGTGCGGGAAGTGCGCACCGAAAATGAGTTGATCGCTGCCCTGAAGGAATTGATGACACAGCCGGAGCTTTTAAAAGAAATGCAGCGCAACACATCCGCCTTCGTGAACCGCAAAACCCATGTCGTGGACCGCGTTCTCGAACTGCTTTCGCCCATGTTGAAATCTATGGAGGGTCGCAATGCCGCTTGAAACTCCGAAATTCTGGCGGAGCAAAGGGCCGATCGCGCAACTCCTCCGCCCGATTTCCTGCCTTTATCACATGGGACACAAATTCAACACGTCCTCTGTGAAGCCTTATAGAAGCTCCATTCCCGTCATCTGCATAGGCGGTGTGGTCGCGGGCGGCAGCGGCAAAACGCCCGTCCTGCATGGCTTATTAAAGATGATCCGCGCACATGGGCCATACGAGAACCCCGTTATTTTGTGCCGCGGTTACGGCGGGGCGCTCAAAGGCCCGTCTGTTGTCGATCCCAAAATACATACGGCCAAAGAGGTAGGCGACGAAGCGCTTTTGCATGCACGTTATGCCCCCACGATCATCAGCCCCGACCGCGCAGCGGGCGCAAAGCTTGCCGAAGCCATGGGTGCGGATACGATTTTGATGGATGACGGGTTGCAGAACAATTCCTTAGATAAAACATTCTCCTTTCTCGTCATCGATGCGCGTTACGGTATCGGAAACGGATATTTGTTGCCCGCAGGCCCCCTGCGCGAACCGTTGGATGATGCTTTGTCCAAATGCAACGCGATTATTTCCACAGGCGGTATTCTGACTGACGATTACCCGCAAGCTATTCTCGCGACAGAAACAACCGTCACATCGACACATGATAAAAAAAAGCCATATTACGGTTTCGCAGGCCTCGCCCACCCCGATAAATTCAAACACACATTGGAGGAACATGGTTTTAGATTAGAAGGGTTCAAAGCCTTCCCCGATCATCACCCATATTCCGATGCAGATATGAAAGCCCTTTTGAAAAAGGCGGGCGCGCACAAACTTATCACCACGGAAAAAGATTTCGTTCGCATACCTGACGTTTATAAGAGCAAAGTCGAATGTCTTGTCATCGAAATATTCTTTAAAAACCCCGACCATCTTCAGAGCATCTTCCGAAGCGCATGAAACAATTCCGCTACATCCTCGAAGCCCTGCTCGTTTGGACAGCCTTCGCCGTTTTCAAAATCATCGGGCCTGATGCCGCATCATCCGTAGGCGGATGGTTGGGCCGCACGATAGGACCAAAGCTTGCCGCGTCGCGCAAGGCACGCAACAACCTTAAAAACGCATTCCCCGACATGACGGAGGTTGAATGCGAAAAAACCATCCATGATATGTGGGACAATCTAGGCCGCGTATTTGCGGAATATCCGCATTTGCACGACATCATCTATAACAAAATAGAAATCGTCGGCATGGAGCATCTGGATAAAATCGGTGCACGATCCTCTTTCCTTGCAATGGGCGGACATCTCGCTAATTGGGAGCTGTTCCCGTTCTTCATGAATTATCCCGCCAATGCCGACTCATCGTGTATTTACCGCATTCCCAACAATCCTTATGTGGCGTGGCTGCTTGACAAATGCCGCAATCCTGAAAAAAAGGCGCGCTACATTCCCAAATCCATGGCTGGCACGAAGGATATGGTGAAGATACTGCAGGCCGGCGGACGCATTACAATTTTGATCGATCAGAAATACAACCAAGGCCAACCTATAGAATTTTTCGGGCGGCCCGCTATGACATCCACATCCATCGCACAACTTTCGCTGAAATTCGGCATTCCCATTTTGCCAATTCAGGTGGAGCGGCTCGCAGGTTGCAAATTCCGCGTCATGGTCCATCCGCCGCTCGACACAAACGGCCTCGATGAGACGGGCATCATGTTGTCCGCGCACAGGCTTTTGGAAGACTGGATCGCTAAGCGGCCCGCACAATGGCTTTGGCTTCACCGCCGCTGGGATTCCAAAGGTTTAGAATAATTTTCATAATTTTGATTTTATTACAGAAAGCTTGCGGTTTTCCCCTCCCTTGCCTTACAACTAACCGACTTTAATTCTTTATAAAATTACACTTACGGACTTTTCAGGCGGACCTATAAATGACCAAAATTTCAGCAGCTCCGAAAAACACCCCAAAATGGGAGTCCGGCACTTGGCGTGATAAACCCGCCAAACAGCTGCCCGATTATCCGGATTTGGGAAAGCTTGAAGCTGCCGAAAAAACGCTCTCGGCCATGCCGCCCCTCGTTTTCGCAGGCGAAGCGCGTCGTTTGAAGGCGCAATTGGCGGAAGTTTCGGCAGGAAACGCGTTCGTTTTGCAAGGCGGCGATTGCGCTGAGAGCTTTGCCGAATTCGGCGCGAACAAAATCCGCGATACATTCCGCGTGCTCCTGCAAATGGCCATCATCATGACCTATGGCGGCACGGTGCCGATCGTGAAAATGGGCCGCGTGGCGGGTCAATTCGCCAAACCGCGTTCGGATGACAAGGAAACCAAAAACGGCGTGACGTTGCCAAGCTATCGCGGCGATATCATCAACGGTTTGGAATTCACGGAAGATGCGCGCATTCCCGACCCCGAACGTATGGTGCGCTCCTACAACCAATCTGCGGCAACGCTCAACCTGCTGCGCGCTTTTGCGCAAGGCGGATATGCGGACCTTGCCAAGATCCACAACTGGAGCCTCGATTTTGTAAAAGATTCACCCCTCGGCGAACGCTACGAGAAAATGGCAGGTGATATCGACCGCGCCCTCGCTTTCATGAAGGCCTGCGGAGTTTCGGGCGAAAATGTTCCTACTATGCGCGAGACGGATTTTTACACCTGCCACGAAGCGCTTTTGTTGCCGTACGAACAGGCTTTGACACGCGTGGATTCAACATCCGGCGACTGGTACGACACATCCGCACACTTCCTGTGGATCGGCGCGCGCACCAACCAGACGGACGGCGCGCAGATGGAATTCGTTCGCGGAATCAAAAACCCGATCGGTTTGAAATGTCCGCCGACGCTGGATGTCGATACGTTACTTCGCTCGATCGACGTGATGAACCCCGATAACGAACCGGGCCGTTTGTCCCTCATCGCGCGCATGGGCGCAGGTCAGGTAAAAGAAAAACTCACTCCGCTCGTCAAGGCTGTGAAAAAAGAAGGCCGCAACGTGGCGTGGATTTGCGATCCCATGCACGGTAACACGCAGGTTTCTTCGACAGGTTATAAAACCCGCAAGTTCGACAATATCCTGTCCGAAGTGCGCGACTTCTTCGCCGTTCACAACGAACAAGGTACACATGCGGGCGGTGTTCATTTCGAAATGACAGGCCAGAACGTCACCGAATGTGTCGGCGGCGCCTATCTCGTGACCGAAGAAGATTTGTCTTCGCGCTACCACACGGCGTGTGATCCTCGTTTGAACGCAAACCAAGCCATGGAACTCGCATTCCTTGTCGCGGATGAATTAAAAGCGGCACGCAAGGGATGATAGGCGGGCTCAACATAGCCATCGCCCAGATCAACCCGACCGTCGGGAATATAGCCCACAATATCGGATTGGTTCGTGAAGCGCTTGCCACATGCAAGGACGCGGACATCGTCGTATTCCCCGAATTAGTCGTGTGCGCGTATCCGCCGGAAGATCTCGTACTAAAACCATCCTTCGTGCAAGAATGTATAAAAGCTGCGCAGGAATTGATTGCGGATACCAAAGGCGGCCCCGCCTATATCCTGACCACGCCATGGTACGAGAACGGCAAAAATTACAACGCCGCGCTGTTCGTGCACAACGGCAAGATCGAAGGGCGTGTTTTTAAAAACAATCTGCCCAATTACGGCGTGTTCGATGAAAAACGCATCTTTGAAAGCGGCCCTCTTCCCGAACCGATTTCCTTCAGAGGCCACAAGCTGGGCATCGTGATCTGTGAGGACATCTGGTTCCCGCCCGCCTGCGCACATTTGAAAAAGCAAGGTGCGGAAATATTCCTGTCTCCCAACGGCAGCCCCTATTCCACCAAAAAACACAAAATGCGCGACGATGTGATCGCGGCGCGTGTCGCCGAAAATGGCTTNNCATCTATGTCAACCAGATCGGCGGACAGGATGATCTGGTCTATGATGGCGGGTCTATGGCGTTCGACTCTTCGGGCAAAAAGTTATTCCAAGCCCCCCATTGCGAAAGCTATGTCGGACCTGTCAGAGAAATCGTCAGCCAGCCTGCGCCAGATGAAGAAATATACGAAGTTTTGAAACTCTCGCTGAAGGATTACATTGCCAAAAACGGCTTCAAGAACGTATTGCTAGGCATGTCCGGTGGGATAGACTCCGCGCTTTCCGCCGCTGTGGCAGTCGATGCGCTCGGCAAAGAAAACGTACGCTGCGTGATGATGCCATCGCAGTTTACATCCAAAGACAGCCTTGAAGATGCCAAGGAATGCGCCGGAAAACTCGGCTGCTCTTACGAAATAATCTCCATCGAACCTGTGATGAAGGCGTTTGAATCCACAATCAAAAATCTTTCCGGTACGGCGCATGAAAACATGCAGTCCCGCGCACGCGGGCTTATTTTGATGTCGTTGTCCAACCAGACAGGCGCGATGGTTTTGACCACGGGCAACAAATCCGAAATGGCGGCAGGTTATGCCACACTCTATGGTGACATGTGCGGCGGATATAATGTTTTGAAAGACGTCTACAAAACCAAAGTATACGAGCTTTCGAAATACCGTAACGGACTTTCCAACGTTATTCCCGAACGTATTATCACCAAAGTCCCGACAGCGGAATTGCGCCCCAACCAAACGGATCAGGACAATCTGCCGCCCTACGATGTACTAGATGCCATTTTGGAAGGATTGATCGAACGCGATCTGGGTGTTGCGGAACTTATCAAAGAAGGTTTTGACGCCGCTACGGTCAAAAAAGTCTTCAAACTTCTGGATCTTGCGGAATATAAACGCCGCCAATCCGCTCCTGGCCCAAAAATCACGCCCCGCGCCTTTGGCCGCGACCGCCGCTACCCGATCACCAACGGTCACCGCCACAATAATTGATCAGAGCGGCTCGCACGTAAAATGCACATCCGCCAGAGCGGGGCAGCCTTGCGCGGCTTCGCTTTCTGCCTTCGCGACCTTTGATTCAATCAGGTCTTTAGTACCGATAAGAACCGTGGATTGGCCCTTCACCATGGCATGAATGATATGGTCGCGTGCGTCCTGCGTGGATAAATTGAATACGGTCTTCAAAAGCTCGATATTGCATACGCATAACAACTTCTGATCCTGCCTAAGAACGGCCTGATATTGTTTTGGCGGCTCGATTTTCTCTTTCGGAGCCACCACAACGTCTTTTTCACGCTCTAATTCTTTAACCGGCATATTTACACCCTTTACCGGCGGTTAATAAGCATGGCTTTTTGATTATGTCAATGAAAGACGCGAAAACATTGAAAAGTTCAATAAAAACCGCTAATTAAATCCCTCTTTCATGAAAGGCCCATAATGTCCGTCGCTGTCCGTTTTGCCCCGTCCCCTACCGGCTTTTTGCATGTCGGCAACGCACGCACCTGCATCGTGACATGGCTGTTTTGCCGTGCGAACAAGGGCAATTTCTTGCTCCGCATCGACGACACGGATGTCGAGCGTTCGAAACAGGAATATGAAGACGCGATCAAGGACGGCCTGACATGGATGGGCCTGACATGGGACCGCACCTTCAACCAAAAGGACCGTAATGAGCGTTACAACGTCGTTATCGAAAAATTGAAGTCCGATGGCCGCATCTACGCCTGTTACGAAACGGCGGAAGAACTCGGTTTGAAACGCAAGACTCAGTTATCGCGCGGCGTGCCCCCGATCTATGACCGCGCGGCCTTGAAACTGACCGATGCGGAAAAAGCAGACTTCGCCAAACAAGGCCGCAAACCGCACTGGCGTTTCCTTTTGAATGATGGCGTAACCAAATGGGATGATCTCGTGCGTGGCGAAGTTCTGTTCAAAGAGCGCGAAATGTCAGACCCCGTGGTTATCCGCGAAGACGGCAGCCCGCTGTATCATATGTGTTCCGTGATAGACGATTTCGACACTGACATCACCCACATCGTGCGCGGCGAAGACCATGTATCCAATACCGCCTGCCATATCCAGATGTTCGAAGCGATCAGCAAGGTCGAAGGCAAAAACTATATGCCTCAATTCGCGCACCTTCCGCTTATTTCCGATTCCGAAGGCGGCAAGCTTTCCAAACGTCTCGGCTCTTTGTCCGTCAAAGGCGTGAAGGAAGACGAAGGGTTAGAGCCTATGGCTTTGGTTTCCCTTATGGGACGTTTGGGTTCATCCGATCCGATAGAGCCTTTCGCATCGCTTGATCCGCTGATCGAAGGTTTCGATCTGAAGAAATTCTCGCGCAACACGCCGAAATTTGATGTCGAGGAATTGTACCGCCTCAACGCGAAAATCCTGCACCAAACGCCTTATGTGCAAGTCAAAGACCGTTTGAAGGCCATGGGCCTCGACAAACTGGATGAATCTTTCTGGAACGCGGTGCGTCCGAATTTGGCAAAACTTGCGGATATTCAGGATTGGTGGAATGTTACGCACAATCCGGTGACGGCGATTATTGCCGACACAGCCTTTACACAAGCCGCCGCCGATGTTCTCCCGCCCGCGCCCTGGAACGAAACCACGTTCAACACATGGATCAACGCGGTAAAAGAAAAAACCGGCAAGAAGGGCAAGGAATTATTCATGCCGATCCGTATTGCGCTAACGGGTATGGAACACGGACCGGAGCTTCCCGTGCTGCTTCCCCTGCTCGGCCCTGAAAAGGTCAAGGACCGCCTGCTTTCTAAGAAAGCCGCGTAAATGAAACCCGTTATCGTCCTCGTCAATCCGCAGATGGGGGAAAATATCGGCGCCGCTGCGCGTGCGATGTTCAATTGCGGTATTGACGAACTGCGCATCGTAAATCCGCGCGACGGATGGCCGAACGAAAAGGCCAACATCATGTCTTCGGGCGCGTTCGACAAAATGCCGCCCGTAAAAGTTTACAGCACAACCGCCGAAGCTTTGGCAGACTCCCATTACACCTATGCCACCACCGCGCGCATCCGCGATATGGTCAAACCCGTGCTCACCGCGAAAGAAGCCGCCGTCGATTGCCGCAACCGCGAGGCATCGGGGCAGAAATGCGCGTATCTGTTCGGAGCCGAGCGTGCGGGGCTGAGCAACGAAGATGTGGCGCTCAGCCACGCCATCATCACCATTCCCGTCAATCCCGATTTTTCCTCGCTCAATTTGGGCCAAGGCGTTTTGCTCTGTGCGTATGAATGGTATCAGCTCGGCGCTGTGAAAGGTTTGCCCCGCACAGCCACGACCGAAATCAGCAAGGACGAAGGTGAGGACCTTCCCGCGGCTCATGCAGAGTTGGATAATCTTTATAGGCGCCTCGAAGAAGAATTGCGCGCGGGTCATTTTTTTCGCACACAGGAATTGCAACCCACCGTGATGCGTAACGTCAAAAATATGCTGGGCCGCGCGGAGATGACATCGCAGGAAGTCGCCACCTTCCATGGCCTCATCACAGCGCTGACGGGAAAGAAAAACAAATCATGAAAGCGCTGCGCGACCCAACTCTCTGGGGTGTTATCGCGGGCAATGTCTTCGCCATCGGCATGGCAATAACGGAAAACTGGTCAGCTTCGGAAATCCTCTGGACATACTGGGCGCAAAGCGTACTCATTGGCATTATCAATGCTTACCGTATGTGGACGCTGGGTGAATTCACCACGGACGGGCTTACATCAGGCGGCAATGCCGTGCCTGAAACGGTTCAGGCTAAGAAAGAAACCACAGGGTTTTTCATCTTCCATTACGGTTTCTTCCATTTTTGTTACGCCATTTTTCTTGCCAGCGACCTTCCGCTTAATTTGGCCACACCGACGACATCATGGACGCTGGCACTGGCCATATCAGGTTTTGTCTTCGCGCATATCTACTCATACAGACACAATCGTTTGATGGATTTTCGCGACAAGAAGCCCAATCTCGGATTCCTGCTTTTTTATCCTTATATCCGCATCATCCCCATGCATCTGATCATCGTATCGGGCATGTTTTTGACATCGGGCGGCATGGTATTGTTTATGGCCATGAAAACGGTGGCAGATGCGCTTATGCACATTATCGAACGCAGATTGTTCCGACGCACGTAAAAAAGTGGCCGCCTTTTTAGGGGCGGCCAAGTTTGGAATGAAACTTTAGACATATGAAACTTTATTCGGCGCCCAGCGCGACCACGCGCGATTGTTGAGGCGCAAGGCGGTTATAACCGCGCAACATCATGAAAAACACGATGGCGTTGTAGATAATGAAACCGTATTGGTTTGATAGATATGCCGCGCAAAAGCCGCAGATACATCCCAGTGCGCTGAACAAAAATCCTTCGCGTTGTTGTTGCGTGATCAGGTTGCAACCAATCAAACCGAAGAACAATGCGCCCCAATCCGTCCCGTAAAACTGAAATATATTGTCCATGAGCAAGTCCCCTACTTGCCCCCAGAGTATGCGAACGGGATTAAAGGGTTTTTAAGAATAGATAAAATTCGAACTAATAGTTTAAACCATGAAAAAAAGCCCCCTTTCGGGGGCTTTTGAATTGAGTCCCGTACCAATTAACGGGAGTAGAATTCGACCACGAGGTGCGGTTCCATTTGTACCGGGAACGGAACATCTTCCAGTTTCGGGGTACGCAGGAACGTGGCTTTGCCGGCTTTGGCATCGACTTCGATGTATTCCGGTACGTCGCGCTCTGGGGATTCCAAAGATGCAATCACGATAGCCATTTGGCGGCCTTTTTCGGTCAGTTCGATCTTGTCGCCTTCGCGTACCTGGTAAGAACCGATCGTTACTTTCTTGCCGTTTACGGTGACATGGCCGTGGGAAACCAGCTGGCGCGCCGCGAATACGGTCGGGATGAACTTGGCGCGGTAAACGACAGCATCCAGACGGCGCTCGAGAAGGCCGATCAGGTTTTCGCCCGTATCGCCTTTCAGGCGGACGGCTTCTTCATAGTAACGGTGGAATTTCTTCTCGCCGATGTTGGCGTAGTAGCCTTTCAGCTTCTGTTTTGCCATCAGCTGGACGCCGTAATCGGTCGGTTTCGGGCGACGTGCGCCGTGCATACCGGGACCCGTTTGGCGGGTGTTGTAAGGAGATTTCGGACGGCCCCACAGGTTGCAGTTCAGGCGGCGGTCGATTTTGTGTTTAGAATTCGGGCGTTTATCGCTCATACGTCAGGTTCCTTCTGGTTTTTTATAAGTTATTGTCCCAATTGCCTTTTTTAGGAATGAGCAAGCTCACCGAGTGATATTTCAACCACTACTTCGAGGGAATACGGTGGTTTATAGCCATTTTCGCCCATATGTCAATAAATAGGTCAAACAAAACCAGCCCTCCTTTTAAGGGAGGGCCGGCTTCATTTCCGTCAGAGGGGACGGACGGAAGTCCTAATATTTCGCTACGGGGTCGGAAGCATCCATCGTGTGTTTCAGTTCACGGTCGATCTGCTTCTCGCTCAGCTGCTCGCGGATGTCTTTGTCCTGTTGATGGGCCGCTTCCAGTTTGGCCGTGTATTCCGCTTTGGAATCGCAATGGCAAAACATGTTTTTGAAAAAATCAAACATGGGGAGTACCTCCTTAGTTGGTTTTATTCGGCTTCGGGGTCAGACCTTTTTGATGATAGAAAGCTTCTTTCAGCTCATCATAGCTGATCTGATTGTCTTCATCGTTATCGGCATCCTGAAAGCCCACGCCCGTAAATTCAAAGAGCGTCAAACCGTCTTTGGAGTCCGAGTTGATGGTTTTGTAGTAAGGAACTTGTTGCAGACGCAGTGTGTATTCTTCCTTCGTCAGCTCGGCAATGCCGTCCTGATCGATGTCCTGATACGTGCGCTTGCTGTATTCTACAGGTTCATACACAACCATTTGGTTGGTGTAGAATTCGTGGTTGTCGATTACATGGTTGCTGTTTGCATCCCAAATATCGATCACATCGTTGGTCAGATCACCCGACGCGACAATGCGTTTTGTTTTGGGGCTGTAATAATAGAACGTCACAACCGGTGTCGCGGCAGACGCAGGAACAACAACCGCAGTCGTGCCTGGCACAACAGCCACGGCAGGTGCATTAGGATCTTTGGTTGTTACGGAATGCGTTTGATAAGAAACGCTACCGTCAGGGTTAACCGTGCTGGATTTTTCCGTCACCGTTTGCGTCGTTTCTGCTTCCGCCACTTCGGCAATCGTTACGCTGGCAATAGCCAAAAGAGCGCAAGCGCCCATCAATAAATTTGTCTTGTTAATCATGATAATAATCCTTTGTTTGATATTTAGTACAATACAAACAAAGGGAGGAGGAATTGGTTCCGTCAGTATTTCAGGATGTTAGCGACTACCACCCAAAGAGCGCACAGCTTCGGTTTTGCGGCGGTCCTCGCCCTCGAAAGGCTGTTGCTTAACACGACGGTCAGGCCCGACATATTCATCCGTAACTACGAAATCACGCTGTTTTTCAATAACACGCACGATACGGTCGGCCAGCGATTTGGCGGAGAACGGTTTCACCAGATATTCAGAGATACCCGCATCGCGCGCTTTGACCACGCGTGCCAAGTGGCCTGACCCTGCTGTCATGATGATGGGTACGAACTGGTTGATGCTGTCCTTGTGGCGGCGAATCATTTTGGTCAAGTGAATGCCGCGGTCAGGGTTTTGCAGCCAGTCGACCAGAATGATGTCATGGTTGAGCTGGCGGAAATTGTTGAACGCCTCTTCCACGGTATAAGATGCGTAGACGTTTTTTTCGGGAACAGTCAGAAGGTTCAAAACGCCCTTTACCAATTGGAACATCGGTACAGAGCTTTCAACCACCAGAACTTTTACATACTTGAAATCATATGCCATGGACTATTGTCCTTTGGCTTTTTTATAGCGCGCGAAAGCTTGTTCGAGTTCGGTGACAAGTTTGCTGCCGACAGGGGATTCAACCTCTTTCAGCTGCAGTTTTATCATCGCTTGCACGGAATTGCGGTATGCCACGACGATCTTGATGACGTCCCCATCAGGCCCATTTATATTCTCCAGAAAATCGAGCGCTTTGTGGCTGATATGGGAGACCAGCGGATATTTGAACAGACCGCCTTGGGATTTGAGCTGCATCATCGGATACATGATGGAGTCGAACTGTTTGTCTTCGGGAATTTTCTTTTCCTCGATCGCCTTTATGACCGCATCGAGTTCCCCGAGGAGATCTTGTGCCAGCGGCCTGAAATCGATGTCATTTTTATCAATGCCTTGTTGTGCCTTGATAAGGTCCGTCTCGTTGAAGCCACCACTGCCGACTTTTTTCTTCAGCGTGTTTTCCGGCTTCACCATTTTAACTTTTGAGGTCATGCAATAAATTTTCTATGTAAATGAGCAGCGTAACAAATACTTTAATATATTAATATTATGCCGCAAAGCACCAATCTTGTGCAAGCGGATGGAATAGGAAGACGTGGTGGGCCCTGCTGGACTCGAACCAGCGACCATTCCGTTATGAGCGGAACGCTCTAACCAACTGAGCTAAGGGCCCTCAAAGAACCTAGTGAAAGTGATTTAGCCGAATGTGCCCCGCCGTGTCCATACAGGAAAAACCCTTATGGAACAAAACACTGGTTTTATCCGTTTAAACCAGTATTATCCATAGCGTATCATTTCGGGAGAACCAAATATGAAAAGAATTACTTTAAGCCTTTTAGCCCTTATGGCCGCCATGCCGGCGGTTGCGCAAGCGGCCACAAATGACATGATGGTCGCTGCCACTATGCAGCGTTGCACAACCAACGAGGAATGCGCGCTGGTCAGCAACAGTTGCCAAGACAATTGCGGTTTTGTTCCCGTCAACAAATCGAACCTCCCGACCCTGGATACGCTTTATCAATCCCGCTGCGGCAAGCCTATGGCTGCCAACCCGACCTGCAACGTTAACCCCCCGATGAATGCGGCCTGCGTAAATTCCCGTTGCACCATCGACACCGCGTATAAGCAAGTGGCGAGTGCAGGCGATTATAAATCCGGCGCATATCCTGTTCCCGAAGCGCCCGTGCCTTCGAAAGTACAAGCCAATGTAGCGGATTCAAAATCGCTGACGGCGTATCAACTTCCCCAAACGGACGTGAAACAAAACACGGTCGGAACGATCACGACGAAAGTTTATGTTCCGCAATCGGCACCTGTCAGCGGCGGCAACTACGTTCCCGTCGGTCAAGCGCCTGTAGCGGCCGCAACGCCTGTTCCGGCAACGGCACCTGCCGTTCCGCCGCAAGCCATTCCGACACAAGCCAGCCACGCAACGCCGCCTGAACTGGTTCCGCCGGTAGCACCGCGCGCACCTGCGCAATTGCCGCCTGTTGCTGCGATACCCGCTCCTGCAGTTCCTGCAACGCCGGGACAACTGCCGCCCGTAGCGGCAACACCGACGGTTCCGCCGATGACACCGAGCATCGAACCTTCAGCAACAGTATCCACGACACAAACTTATGTCGCTCCGGCCCCCGTGGTTACGCAAGGCGATCCTATTAATTCCGTCGGCGCACCAGGCGTTCCGCAGGCACCTGCAGGCGCGAAACCCATCCCGCCATCGGATCTGCAACCCGTTCCCACGTTCGTGCCTCCTGGAGGAACGGCAAGTGCTGTATCTCCCGAAGATCCCGGCGCACCCCCTCCTGCCGACACCACGCTGATTATGTCGCCTGCTCCAGACGGCAGCAAAGGGATGACACTGGTGCCGTCCTTGAAAGCGAAGCCAACCGTGAAGTCATTCTCCGCCAGCAACACTGCGGCGAAGAAACCGGCCGCGGACAGCTTCAACTAAGATCAAACGATCACAAAAAACCCCGCGTCATGCGGGGTTTTTTTGTTGTCAGTTTTTATCCGTGGGTATGTCGTCGTTGGCGACGGTTGCGAACACTTTCAAATGCGCCCCCTGAAATACGATTCCGCCGGTCATGGGATTGATCATTAGATATTGGTCCGCGGCCATAAGATCGGCGAACAAATCGCCTTCGAATTCGTACAACTCGTACCCATCGGGAACATCGGCTTCCTCGACAAATTCGTCAACTTCGTCTTGATCGGTGAAAAGCGGGATATATTCGATATCATCGTCTTGCTCGAGCGCGTAATTGAGGAAATTGAGGATGAGTCCCTCCTCGTCTTCGGATTTCGCGTAAACGAGAATTTTATCGCCGACGAGATTCTTGATCAGCTTTTCGAAAAGACTGTCATCGCCGTCTACAATCTTTTCTATGAGATCGCGCATATACTATGTGTCCAAAAAGCTGCGCAGCTTGCGCGAGCGCGACGGATGCTTCAATTTGCGCAAAGCCTTGGCTTCGATCTGACGGATACGCTCACGCGTAACGTTGAACTGCTGGCCCACTTCCTCTAGCGTGTGGTCGGTGTTCATACCGATACCGAAACGCATACGCAGCACGCGCTCTTCGCGCGGCGTGAGCGATGCGAGTACGCGGGTCGTGGTTTCGCGCAGGTTCGAATGGATCGCGGCCTCGACGGGCAGGATCGCGTTTTTATCCTCGATGAAATCGCCCAGCGATGAATCTTCCTCATCCCCGATCGGCGTTTCCAGCGATACGGGCTCTTTTGCGATCTTGAGCACTTTACGCACCTTGTCCAAAGGCATGTGCAGACGTGCTGCCAATTCTTCGGGGGTCGGCTCGCGGCCGATTTCGTGCA
>DLGR01000027.1:0-16525 GCA_002482805.1 Micavibrio sp. UBA7689
ACGATATCGTTTGTAGCGAGTTTATCCGATAAATTTTTGTGAAGGGCTGATGTCATGATGTGAGGGCGCGTATCTTTTCAATGTAAGCGTTATATATATGTGTCTGGCCAGCGAGATTCACTATCTTTTTTGCCTCTTCTAGGCGTTTTTCCATAGGTATGGCGGAGGCGGAAAGGCAGGCTTCCGCCCATTTTTCAGCCCCTAGCGGCCGCAGGAAGCCGTTCTGTCCTTCGGACAGCCATTCCACGAAGCTCGGTTCTTCACCATTAGCCACCACGGGAAGACCGCAAGCCACGGCCTCCATCATCGGTGTGCCGAAGCCTTCATCATAGGCAGGAAGTGCGTAAATGTCGGCGGCTTTCATGTAGGTGTGGGATTCCACATAGGCTGTGATTAGATGAACGCGGTTTTCGAGGCCATAATCTTTGATTTTTTGTTTGATGGCGTTCAAATAAGCCATGTCGCGCTCGTATAACGGTCCCTGCTCCACTTTCGGGCCTGCGATCACGAGTTTGAATTTATCATCCAGTTGTTTGAGTACGTCTATCAGGAATATCTGGTTCTTCTGCGGCATGATCTTTGCCACGGTCAGCAGAACGACATCATTCTCATTAAAAGGCGTAAGGGATTTGCGCAAAGCTTCTTTTTCGGAAGGGCTCACAGGATGAAACAGGTCTTCCTTAAACGGATTCGGGCGGTGCCAGATTTGTTTTTCAAAGCCTGCTGCTTTACTACGTTTGCGCGCTTCTTCCTGCATGGTGACAATTACCGATTTTTCGGAAGGCTTGGTTTTGCCGAGCAGCATATAGCGTTGGTTTGGCGATGCTTTTGCCGTGACCAGTTCCTGGAATACCGGAATGTTTTTGGTGCGCGCCCAATAGATGGCGGCAGAGGTTATTCCTGACGTGCCGAACACATGAACCATATCCACGTTCTTAAATTTTTTAAGTGCGGCATTCGCCGCTAGGTTTTCGGCAAAAGACACTGCCGCCTCGAAAAATGCTTTGGGCAGAAGATTGAACGGGAATTTGCGGGTTCGGAAATAGGACGGCACCACACGGGTTACATTCAGGCCTTCATAAATGTAGTTTTCATTGGCCGTGTATTCTATACCGCCGCAGAGAACGGAAATTTCATTCGCACCGATGTCGTTAGCAATGGCTTTGTAGAGCCGCGGGATGCGCACGCCGGGACCGGAATATTCCGGTGGAAATTTGCTGGCGACGATCAGGATGTTCATGCGTTTACTGCCTTGAACAACATTTCCGCGCGTTCCCAATCTTCGGGCCAGTCAATATCGGTTACACGATAGCTGGGTACGGAAAAGCCACGGAAGGCCGCGAAGTTCCCTGCTGCCTTTTGTTTCTTAATAAAGGCAGGTGTGTAGAATGCAAACATTCCGGCGTCATAGTATGCGGGTTTTAAATCTTGTGTGCGCATGGCAAGACTTGCTTCGCTATCAGGTCTTAAAACTGCGCCGTCGCGTTCCATACGGAAAGCATGTTCGACTGGCGCGGGATAAGGCGTAACCGCCAGCAATGGCTTATCAGGATCCCCCTTTTCAAAAGCGTCGCAGGCTTTTTTCAGATCGTCGGGTGAGACCAGAGGGCTGGTGGCATATACAAGACAAACGGTGTCGAATTTTTTCTTGCCCTCTTCCAATTCTTCCACAGCGTGCTTTAAGACTTCCATCATCGTGGCGTGATCACCCGAAATTTCGTGCGGACGCATAAAATCAGGGGCATGGCCGTATTGTTTTGCAACACTGGCTACTTTCATGCTGTCGGTTGAGACATGGATAAGATCGAATATACCCGATTCCTCGCAAGCCATGATCGCATGGCTGATCATTGGTTTGCCGCAAAAATCTTTTACATTTTTATGCGGGATGCGTTTGGAGCCTTCGCGAGCGGGAATAACGACCAGTCTTTTCATTGCATGCCGCTCCTGATGATTTTTAAACTTTTTGGGCCCTCGTTGAACAACAGATCGGCGGCGCACATATAGGGAATGAATTCGCCGTGCATCTGCACATATTGCGGATGTTTATATTCATGATAGGCGTACGGAATGTTTTTGCGTTCGAACACATCGCTTTCTTCCAGATATTCACGCGAT
This sequence comes from Micavibrio sp. UBA7689, assembly GCA_002482805.1. GTDB lineage: Bacteria > Pseudomonadota > Alphaproteobacteria > Micavibrionales > Micavibrionaceae > Micavibrio_A. The sequence continues at coordinate 2,119 of DLGR01000027.1, forward strand.
CCCGGTGCGGAGATGTAAAGGTCCGCACCTTTTTCTTCGCAGATATTTGCGAGCAGATCGGCTTTCGCACCATCGGCTTTTAAATCCGAAGCGCTCGAGAATTTCTTTTTGATTTCGAACGCGTCACAGAAATATTCGATGAGCGCGACATTCAGATCATTTATCTTTTTCGGCTTGGATTCAAAAATGGCAATGATTTTGGGTGCGTATTCACGATAGAACGCCGCCTTGCCGTAGGTATGCTCCAGCGTTTTGGCAATTTTCTCCAGCGGGTTACCGCCATCATATTGGATTTGCGTATCTTTGACGAGCTGACCGCGATTGCCTTTCGCCTGCACGGGCACGGTGAGCCACGATGCACCTTGCGCGGTTTTGATGCGGTTACGCTGTTGCCAGCTGCGGTGATCGAACGCGACATTGTCCAGAAAAACAAAATCATCCACGCGGTCTATCATGGCAAAATAGCCGATCCACGGGAGAAACGTTGGCTGCATGATGGCGATTGATTTCATAGGCTTTTTATGTTTTTTAAAGTCATCGGTATTTATACTAGGAATCCAAAGGCATCAATACCGTTAAACCGAATGGAAATGTATTATGAAAACACAAAAACTTGAAACCAAGGCAAGCCAAGCGCAATTAGACCACCGCGAAACCTTGTACAAGCTTTTCAAAGATACGCCCATTCCAACCGACCAGTTGCTCATGCATCTCGGCCTGTATATGCGCAGCTCCGCGCTTGCCAAAATTTTGTTCGTGAACGAGCTGTACGAGCTTATTAAAGATGTTCCGGGTTCGATCATGGAATTCGGATGCTGGCTGGGTCAGAATATTATTCTTTTCGAAAATCTTCGCGCGATCAACGAGCCGTTCAACCAGAACCGCCGCGTCATCGGGTTCGATACGTTCGGAGGATATGCATCCCTTTCCGCCGTAGACGGCGATTCCGAAGTTATTACGGGCGAAGGTTACGCGTTGCCTGCTAATTATCCTGATTACTTGAAAGAATTGATCGCGTATCATGAAAGCAACAATATTCTTTCCCACATCAGCAAGCATCAGATCGTGCAAGGCGATGTGGTAAAAACATTTCCGCAATTTTTGAAAGACAATCCGGGCGAAATGGTGGCCTTGGCCTATTTCGACCTTGCCGTTTACGAGCCTTCGAAAGTGTGTTTCCAAGCCATCAGAGAAAGACTTGTGCCGGGAAGCGTTTTGTTGATGGACGAATATAACTTCAAGGAATATCCGGGTGCGACGATTGCATTCCGCGAGGTGTTCGGTGATACGGGTTATAAGATCAAGAAATCCCGTTATATGACGGACCGCGCCATCGTTATTATAGACTAGGATTCTACCGCCAGGCAGATTCCGTTTTTGCCGTATCCGTTACCGTTATAGAACATGATATGTTTGCCGTTGTGTTGAACCACGGCGGAATAACAAATCATTTCTTCATCAGGGCCGCCCGCTTCGGGTTTTAAATCCACACCATCATCATAGCGTGTCCAGTTTACGCCATCTGCTGATTCCGCGTAGCGAGACAGATAGTGCGGGCCTTTGGAAGAGAACCACATGCGGTAAACACCGTCTTGTTCGATGACATAAGGGCGAGCGAGCGAGGTTTCACCTGAGCCGAAATCTACAGCGACCGTTCCGTCCCGCTCCCATGTCTTTCCATCTTTGGAAGTTCCCGTTTGGATATTGTAGCGCGGCATGTCCGGCGAGAGCCATTCCACGCCTGCTACGTAATATATGCGCCATTGTGTGCCTTGTTTTATCACCCATGGCGCGGTGTTGATAAACGGATTGGCCTGGCAGCGCTCTAAAATCGGTGCTTCGGACCAGCGGGTGAAATTTTCACCGCCGTCCTTGCTGATGGCAAGGCCGCCGAACAAATCCATGCGCGTTGTGCCACCCGGTTTGAAGCCGATATAATAGAGGCGAAATTCATTGCCATCTTTGACTATGCAGGACGGTAGCACGCCGTTGTCATCGAACGTGCCTAAACGTCCGGGATTTAGTACGGGTTTTTTCGAAATATCCAAAACTTTGGTTGGATTTTTTAAATCGATTACGGCGTAGCCGATATGGGATTGGTTTTGATGGTTGCGGCCTGCGAAGTAGATGCGGTAAAGGCTGCCGTCCATTTGAACGGGCGTCGGCACCATGGCGTGCGTACGCATCCATGAAAGATTTTCGTCCGGCGTAATGACCAGACCTTTCTTTTCCCATTTGATTGGCGAAAATTTCATGATGCTACATCTTAAAGTAGGATTTTTTGATGGCTTGAGCGCGGCGGTCATCGGCCAAAAGAATGGTTCCTTCCGCCCCCATGGCTACGGAGCCATCGGGAAGGTTTTTGGTTATAGAGGCGTCCATGGTGATAAAGCAATCGTCCCCTATTTCCGTGAAATCCTTGATCGTGGCGTTGACGCCGAAGAAGCAGCGTTTGCCGATTTTGCAATGGCCTGACAAAACGATGTGGGAGGCGAAATAGGTGTGGTCACCAATCGTGCTGCCATGGCCGATATGGTTGCCTGACCACAGCATGACGTTATCGCCGAGCGTTACGTTTGGTTGAATCGTCTGGTTTTCCAGCACGAAGCAGTTTTCGCCGTGTTTCAGATCGGGCCATGTGACCGATTTGGTGCAGATGTAGGATGCGAGCTTATAGCCAACATTCTTGCACTGTTTAAATTTTGCTTCGCGGAGCTTGTTAAGTTTGTTGTAGGACAGGGCGACATGCATATGGTTGTCAGTCGCAGGGAATTTTTTGGTAATTTCGCTGAATGGAATAACCGGTAGGCCATCAAACGTGGATTCCTTGACAAATTCATCATCCACGGTGAACGCCTTCACCTTATAGTCCGTGTCCTGTTCAAAATAGAATTTGGCCAGTGAAGCGATTTCGGCGGTTCCGAAGATGACGAGCGATGACGCGGCCATTATTTCACCGATGATTTCAAAAGTGGCTCATGCTTGGCGATGTCGTTGGCGGCTTTGCGGCCGATAGCATCCGTGAATTGCATGGATGACATGCCGCCTGAATCAGACGGCGCGCGTATGCTTTTGATGTTGTCCCAGCTGATGACTTCTCCCGCTTTGATGTCTTTGATGGTCCAAAGCTGGCGCGTGAAGATGCTTTTTTCTTTTAAATTTGTTTCGCCGCCATATTGTACGCCGCCGAGGCTCTTCCATGCCCAGAGCGCGTCTTCGCAAAGCTTGGTCATTTCGGCGGGTTCGGACGAGAATGTGGAATCCACCCCACCGTCCTTGCGGTCCAGCGTGAAATGTTTTTCGATGATGCAGGCGCCGCGTGCAATTGCAACGATAGCGGCCGCATTGCCCATGGTGTGGTCGGAAAAGCCTGGAACGACATCAGGGAAAGATTTGGCTATATCTTCCACCGTCATGATATTGGCTTTTTCGGGGGGCGCAGGATATTCGCTCACGCAGTGCAGGATGGAAATGCTTTTGGCACCGCTTGCGCGGGTGAATTTCAAGGTTTGTTCCACTTGTTCGCGTGTCGCAGTGCCCGTGGACATGATAATCGGTTTGCCCGTTTTGGCGGCGCGTTCGACGAGCGGCCAGTCGATAAATTCATTGGAGGCAATTTTGTAGGCAGGCGCGCCGAGTTTTTCGAGGAAGTCTACGGCAGCGATATCAAACGGCGAGCTGAACACCGTTACGCCGAGTTCCTTGCCTTTTTTGAAAAGTGCGGGAAACCAGTCCCACGGTGTGTGCGCTTCCTGATACAGCTGATACAAGTTGCGCCCTGCCCATGTGCCGGTCTTTAAGGTGAATTCATCGCGGTTTGTGTCGATCGTCAAAGAATCCGCCGTGTAGGTTTGCAACTTTACGGCATCTACGCCGGTTTTTGCGGCGGCTTCCATCAATGCGATGGCACGCTCTAAACTGCCGTTATGATTGCCTGACAATTCCGCGATAATATAAGGAGGATGGGACGGACTGATCTCTCTACCGTCGATAACAAAGCTGTTCGTCATAAAGGCTCCGAGCCTAAAAAACCGTTTTAATTAAATGACTTACTATCCTGTCGGTGCCTTGACTGTCAATGTTTTTATTGCTTTGGGCCGATAGGTCTGCGCGGAGTTCATGGTTTTCCATCAACGACTTAACGGCATTTTGCCAATCGGTGGCGGTGAGTGTTTCATAGCGACCAACATATACACCTAGTCCTTTTTCCGCATAAATCCGGCTCACCTGTTCGTGATAATCATAAAGGCTCGTGAAAATGACAGGCAGTCCTGTTGCGGCACATTCATAACGGCTTGTCCCCGAACCCGTGATGCAGATATCCGCCCAGAGATAATGACTGAGCAAATCCATTTCATCTTCAACAAACGTGGTTTGCGCGGTTTTTACTTTTCGAATGGCTGCCTTGTGTTCTTCTGAGAAATACGGGCCTATGATGGCGCGCACAGATACATCGGCCGGCAAATATTCCAACACCTTGGCTGTAAGGCCTTGGGGGTCTGCTCCGCCAAAGGCGATCAGAATATTTTTTGCCTTTGGCACGATTTGACGTGTGGGCAAATTTTTGTATTGCGGCCCCAGAATTGCGTATTGTGCGCCGCCCAAAAAAGAATTGCATTTCGTTGAAACATCTTCTTCCGCACCGACATAAGGCGCGACAATGCATTCCACATGCGGCATGGATGGAGGTCTGAACGCTTCTTGAAAAATCGCGTCAATAAAGGCGATGCGGATGTTCCTATCGATCAAATCATGCAGCAAATTGGTAAGGGTAAGCGGATCTTTCAATGTTTCCGCATGGACAAGATCGAGCAGGATGTTTTTTATGCCTGCGGGATAAAAAGCAGCTTCATTGGCAAGTGTACTTTGTGGCAACGAAGCGGTTTCGAAACCTTCGCGCTTGATGAAATCTATAGCCTGTTTGTCCTGTTCGGCCTGGATAAACACGGGAACAGCGCCCTGTTCTTTCGTGGCGTGCCCGATTATCAGGCAGCGGCGCAGATGGGCGAACCCCCTTTTCTGGGATGCCTGACACCGTATGTAGATTTTTTCGCCCATTAAAGCGCCTATCGGATTTTAAAGAGCGGACGCAGAGGCTCACAGGTCAACGCGGCATCGATTGTGTTTGCCCTCAGGTTTACGGCGAGATTTTCAAGGAATTGTTTGTAGGCAGCAAGGCATATCTGCATATCTTCGGCAGTATGGGCATAGGTAATGCTATGCGCACCCAAAGTAAGCACGCCCTGTTTCAACATTTCCTGCATGAAATAGGTTTTGATTTTGAAGTTGTCGGCGTTCGGGTGATCTTTTACGACCAGGAAATGCCAACCCGGATGGCCGGAAACAGACAAAGTATCCGAAAGCCCGTTTTCATGGATGAGTTTAGTCACGCCTTCTTTCAAAGCTATGCCGGTGTTGGCTATCTTCTTCAAAACAGGTTGCTTTTGCAATTTGTTCAGCACAGCTTTGGCGGCGGCAAGGGAGAGCAATTCCCCGCCATAGGTGAAGGAAAAGAAAATCTCTTCCATTTCATGCATGATATCGTCGCGGCCCGTGATGGCGGAAATGGGATAGCCGTTTGCCATGCCTTTGCCGAAAGTCGCAAGGTCCGGCGTAACGCCGAAATATTCCTGCGCCCCGCCATTGGCGAGACGAAAGCCCGTGACTGTTTCATCAAAGATAAAAAGTGCCCCGTTTTTGTGGCAAAGCGCTTTAAGTTCTTCATGATAGCCTTTGGCGGGTTCTGATACGTTCATCGGTTCCATGATGATGGCCGCCACCTGATCTTTATACTGATCGAACAGTTTTTTGGCGGCGTCGATATCATTATAGGGGAACAAATGCGTCAAATCGCGTGTTGCTTGCGGCACGCCCTTGTTGCGCGTGGTTGCGCCGATATACCAGTCCTGCCAGCCATGATAACCGCAAGATAAAACATGATCGCGGCCCGTAAAGGCGCGCGCTATGCGTATGGCACCCGCCGTGGCATCCGATCCGTTTTTGCCAAAACGTACTTTTTCCGCACACGGAATCATTTCGATCATTTTTTCGGCGACTTCTATTTCGAGTTCGTTGGAGAGCGAAAAAATAGTCCCTTTCTCCAATTGTTCTTTTACGGCCTTCGTAACATCGGGATCGTTGTATCCGAGCGTAATGGCAGCGAGCGCGTTGTTCAGGTCAACATATTCGTTGCCGTCTACGTCCCAAACGCGGGAGCCTTCTGCATGTGTGATGAAAAACGGTGAAGCACCAACTGGATATTGCGTACGGGATTTGCTGAACGTTTGAGCGCCGAGTGGAATACTGCGCTCCGCCCTTGCCAGCATATCTTCGGATTTGCTGTAGCGGGTGTTTTTAATGCGGTCGGCGGGCAGCGGTTTCATATCATTCCTTCTTTCCCCATTCGGAGGGATTGATCAAATGTGCCGCAGATACAGCGATTTTGTCAAAGCAATCCTTAGGTAAAACGGGCAGATTCGCGGCCATTTCACACAGTTCCGTAAGCTGGTTTGCCGTGTTGACGCCGCAAATTACGCGGTCTATTTCGGACTGAGCCATCAGAAAGGCCAGTGCTCCCGATGTGGGCGAAATTTTCAGATCGGCGCAAATGGAAATGAAATCATCCAAAGATTTTTTGAGGCCTGCGAGGTGGGCCGGCAAATCTTGTGGTTTCATGAACACGATTCCCTGCAGGAAGGCAGAGCGCACGTGGATTTCAACGCCGCGCTTTTTCAATTCCTTGAATATGCCGCTTTTGATAAGCCTTTGATCAAAAATGTTGGCGGGAATTTGGATAAGGTCGAATTCGTACAGGGTAAGTGCGCGCTGAATTTGGGATTCTTCATAGACGGATAGGCCAATTTTAGAGACTTTACCTGATTTTTTGAACATAAGCAGGTCTTCCATGATGCCTGCCCCGCCGCCGACAAAAATATCGTCAACCCAATGCACGAGCGCGCCGTAAATTTTTGTCTGCCCCAGCAAATGCAAGGATGTCTCGAAGCCGTCTTTTATGGCCTGACGATCTTCTTGCTCTATCGTCGCTTTTTTAATGGGCAGGATTTTGGTGACGACGGATAGACCGCTAACCCCAGCTTTGCCCAAAACCTCTTCGCTCTGACCGTAACCGCGAGCGGTATCGAGCAGCGTGACGCCTTGTTTGCCGCATTCATCAAGGATAGCGCGGACTTCGTTTTGCGGAGTCTTACCACCTGCATTGGAAATTCCGTAGTCCAGACCGAACTGGACGGTGCCCAACCCCAATCTGGCGCGGTGATCATGCATAATAATGATGGAAAAATTCGTGGTTTGAATTCTTTGAAGGCGCGGTTTCCAAATCTTGGCGCAGGGCGGACCAATCTATTTGCTTTCTGTTGTCTTCATCGAACCGGCCATCGGTGATCGGGCATCTCTTGGAGAAAAGCGTGCGACCTTTAACCGTCCAAGGATGGTTGTAAAAATCTATCAGGTGCATGGGAATATTGGTTTGCAGGCTGGCTGATATTGCCGTCGTGTATAAGGAATCGAAAAGCAGAAGATCAAAATCTTCCAGTACATCTTCGACTTTTCTTGTTTCCACGCGTGCGCCGAGTTCGTTTGTAAAATAATCCGGCGGCAAAATGGCGCTTTCGGGGTGGATTTTGATGATAACGTTATAACCCCAAGATTTTAAGGCCGTTATAAGACGCGCTTGCCAATCTACATGCACGATATCCGGCGAGCAAGGGCCCATGCGTCCGCGATCGCCATCAAATATTGTTGCCATGAAGGCTATATTTTTGACTTTGAAATTGGGGGTTGCAAAGCGAGGGTAGATTTTTAGTTGCGGTCTTGAGTTGCCTGTGTCGGGAACGCCACGAATAGCCGGAATTTTGCCATCCAGCTTAGGCCAGTTTGGAGCATGCGCTTTTAATTCTGCAGCCTGTCCTTCGTTAAAAGTGAAATATTCATCGCAGGACCAAAGCTCTGTAAAACCTGTCATCACATTGTCAACATGTCCCTGCCCCGCACCGTGATCATGCCCTGCTACAAAGCCGCTGCGATTTTTGACTTCATGGCGAAGCATCGTATCCCAGATGTAGCCTGCCGTTCCTGTCCATAAATTCTGCGGAACTTCTATATCGGGTGATTTTAAACGGTTTTGATGGATGCGGACCATAGCCGATCCATCACTGAGAACGCGGGAAAGATGTTCTGATGCCATTTTTGGCATTGGTACGTTCTCTGCAGTAAATAATCTTTTTACTTCATCCATGATGGCAGATTCAAATTTTATGTTGGCGTTTCTTTTCTCCTTTTGAATGTCTTCTTCGGATATCGGGGAAAACCAACGTTCCGTGCGGCAAAATATCACATCTTTGTCGGCGCAAGAGGCGTGACGCGATAGAAGCGGTATCCTTTGCGAGGCGATGATGGATGTTTTTAGCGCGGCGGGGGTTACACGGGTCACAAGCATGTTGTTGACCGTAACGCGCCCCCCCTTCATCTTCAGAAGTTGAAAAGCTTTCATGGCAAAAGAGATGTTCAGTCTTTGTCTAAAGCCTGATTTTTTTGCTTTTTCATTTCTTAAATTTTTTAAAAATCCCGGCTCGGGATATCCGGTTTTAGTAAAGGCCGCATTCCAGATACGAAGACGTTCGGGGAGGAAAATATTTCTATTAGCCTTCATTGCGCCTTCGCGCAGAGCTTCCGCCCAAAAGATGGTCATTGATTCCGCTACGAACTGTTTTGAGAGTATTTTGTAGGAAGGCTCCTGATCCGCGTTTTCGTGGATTTTGTCCGTGTAGGAGTTGACCAAAGAAACAAAGAAGCGGTTGCGGGATGCATAGGAGCTTGGCCAAAAGAAATTGGCGACGCCGTGTTCGTTTATTTCCATGTCGTGAACATCATAGGAAATATCGAACATCTCTTTTTCGCTCTTCCGGACCATCATCCTGCAACTGCCTTGACCAGCGTTTCATGGACGTTGCCCATGATAGGTATCTGGCCGTGACCGCCACCTGATCTGTTTCCGGCAAAGTATACATAAGGAAATGCCTTTTCCAGTATATTCATTTGATCATCGTATGTTTCGCTCGCCCCGGGTTTGAGGATCGGAAAGCCGCCCGCCTTATGCGCTATATTGCACCAGAGCATTTTCGATTCCGTCGGAATGATGTTCGTTGTCTTTAATTCGTTGAATATTTTTTGTTTGGATTCTTCGGTGTCCACAATCGGCTCTTTGCCCAGAATTTCCACTGTGCCCCTGTAGAATGAGGACAAAGACGGGGAAAAATTATCGTACAGGGTTGTTCTGTAGGATAGGAAATTCTGATCAAGATTCGTGATCCAGTAAGGGCGCGATACGGGCTTTTGATCCGTGATAAAATGCATCACTGAAACCGAGCGCATCTCAGGCTTGGAGGAAGGAACCGTTGTTTTCGTCATCAATGCGAGAAGGATGGCGGGAAGACACCAGATCAGCATATCGCAGGAGATTTTTTTTCCGTCGGAAAGCGTGACACAGGGCTTGGATTTGCCATCGCCGCTATCCAGCGCCGTTATGCTTCTTTCCGTTATGATTTCCACCCCCTCTTCCTTTAGGTTTTTGGCCATCGTATCAAGCCATACGCCAATACCGCCTTTTTTGGGGTAGAATTTTGTTATGTTGGATTTGCTGTCATTGCAATCCGCAAAGGCAATGCGCCAATCCCATGCAGGATTTTTCTTGAGAGCAATGGCTTTTTCCCGATCTGTCAAAATCAGACGGGAAGAAAAGAGTTTGTCTTCCATAGACAAGGAAAGGTCTTGCATGGGCATGCCCGTGAGTTTTTTGTAAATGTCTTTTAATATTTGGGCTGTTGCGGTTTCGCCATACCGTTTAACGCATACATCATGTAGCCCCTTTGCATTGCTTGCGGCGGTTGTCTTTTCGTCTACGAGCTTTTCGATTTCTTTAAAAATAGTTTCGGTTTTTTGTTTTTCAAGATTACGGACGTCAAGGCAGCCGCTGGCATCATACAGTGCACCGTTGTAATAATGGCCTTCCTGCAAGCTGTTATCGAACTGGGTATATTTTTGCTGGTCTATGTCTTGCTCGATAATACCATTAATTTTGCTATCCTTTTGTGTGAGCACAAAATGTGTGCCGTAGTCGAAGGAGAAGTCTTCACCGTTTCCGAGTGGGTTGCTCACATTTACGCTTTGCAGTAGCCCGCCGACGCGTGGGGCTTTTTCAATGATATAGATTTTATTGGCGCCCAACGTTCTTAGAACCCTTGCTGCGAACAAGCCGGCCAGCCCACCGCCTGCAATCACATAGGTTTTGCTTTCAGCGGAAGCGCTCATCAATCTTCTCTTTTATATTCAGGGCCAACTATGAGAATGTCTTCGCGCGTGTTACCGAAGGGAAGATTTTGCGGCTGATCAACAATATAGGCATGAAAGCCGCTGGAACGTATATGTTTGATCAGGTTCAGCACATATTCATCATCCATGACGACGGCCGTGTCTTTTTCGGTGCGGAAAGCGGCGACTTCATCGTTCGCACTCAAGGATGCACATAGTTTCTCCCATTCTTTTTGGAATTCTTTACCGCGCTTCGAATTTATAAAGCGTTTCTTTTTGTCCGTGTTGGCAATATCGCCCAGCAAAACGCGGCCATTGGGCGATAGAATATTCAAGGCTTTGTCGACGAATGCATAAACTATTTCGGTGGTGGGTAGCGCGGGAACAACGCTGTAGGCCAGAATTTTCGTGAATTTTTGCGTGCCAAAATCCAGTTCGGTGAAATTGCCGCTTATCGTCTTTACATTCGCGGGCAGCTTTTTTTCGTTTTTCAGCTTGGTGATAACGTTTTGGTGATCGCAGCAAACAGCTTGTTTGACGATATTGGCAATCGGAAAAAGATTGAGCCCCATGCCGCATCCGATATCGAGAAAGACATCATCCTTGTTAATGCAAAGTTTTTGCATGACGTCTGCGGGGACAAATTTTTCGCCTTCTTGCTGCGCAAGGTGGCGGCCGTTCTGATGAACTTCGAGAACGCCTGCATCCGCCATACGGCCATATACATCAAAGTGCGTCATGCCTTGTTCCTCTGGTTGTCATAAATTGGGATAGTCCATTCATAGAAGGGTGTCAAGGAAGGCACAAACCCCTTCTTGAATTTACCGATATTCATCTCCTTTTCGGTCGCTTCGCCTTCGACGGGCATGACGCCAAGATTGAAATTTTTCTGGCCCCTGCTTTTGGCGCGCAACATGCCTTTATAAACATTGGCATGTGCCAGAGGTTTATCGAACAAGTCACGATTATAGACGGCAACCGCGTAACTTGTCGTCTGGCCGTAATCGGTGAACAATGCGGAAGATACAAGCCCATGCGGCTCGAGATAACCCATGAGCAATTCCGCCTCGCCTGCCTCGATCATTTCCAATTGTACGTTCCAAGTTTCGGCGGAGCGTGTCTTTCTACCCGCAACATGCAGATGAAACGCTTCGAACTCACGAAAAGCTTTTTCATCTGCGTTGTCTTTGGTGATGGCCTTAAAGGTCATTTCGGCTCGGCCATTATTGATAAGTGATTTAAAGCTTTTCCGCACGCCTGCGTGCAACTCGGCCTCGGTCCGCGTAAGATCTATTAGGCCCCGGAATTTTTGCTTTGATTGCGCCTTTTGGAGAGCGGTGCCATCTATGAGAGCGACTTTTACCTCTGCGAGGCCGTGGTTTAGCGCTAGTCCGCAAAGATTGTCGATCACATCATCCTTGCCATGAATTTCGGCACCGCTGCCGTTAAAGCCCGATGTCGTGTTATTGTATTTGTGATAGAGAACACAGGTGTGGCCTATGAAGAATGACAGGTCTTTGAATGTTTCCCCATGTTCGTGGCGGCGATAGCGGGATTCCAATTCAAATTGCACGGGATTGGGAAGGCCTTCTGTGCGTGTATCTGCCAGAAGCCTCAAAAATTCTTTTGGCTGTGAATCATAAACAATCATGATTTACGCTTTCAGGCATTCTTCCAGTTGTTCGACGACATATAAAACGTCTTCGTCTTTCATGGTCGGAAACAGCGGGAGCGAAAGCGTGCGCTCGTAATAGGTTTTGGCGCCTTCCAAAACTTTTTTGCCATACAACCCGGTATAATATTGCTGGGTATGAACAGGGATGTAATGAACCTGCGTGCCGATGCCGCGTTCCTTTAATTTGTCCATCACGGCTTTGCGTGTGGTTCCAAGTGCGTCGAAATTGATGCGGGCCGCGTAAAGATGCCAACCGACTTTGCCTTTGGAGATTATTTTCGGAGGTAAGGCATGCGGGGCAAGTTTGGCAATATGTTTGTTGTAGAGCGCGACAAGCTCCGCGCGGCGTTCCAGAAACTTATCCAGCTTTTTCATTTGCGAAATACCGAGTGCACAGAGAATATCGGGCTCGCGGTAGTTGTAACCCAGTTCCGGCATTTCATAGACCCAAGGTGCGATATCGGGACGCGCCTGCATCCCGTGATGACGTAAACGTTTCAAACGGGTGGCGACTTCGTTATCGTTGGTTGTGATAGCTCCGCCTTCTCCCATCGCGATGGTTTTAACGGGGTGGAAGGAAAAAGTTGCCAAATCTTCTATGGCGCAGGAGCCTGCCATTTGCCATTTGCCATTAACGGAATATTCGGAACCCAGCGCGTGGCACGTGTCCGTGATGATTTTCAGATTGTTGCGATCCGCGATTTCCTTGACCGATTCAAGGTCTACGCATTGCCCTGCCAAATGTACAGGCAGAACGGCCTTGGCTTTGCCGTTGGCTTCTTTCAGCGCGGCCTGCAAGGTCTCTGCCGTCATAAGGCCTGTATCAGGGTCCACATCTGCAAACACAACATCCGCGCCGCAATAACGCGCCCCGTTGGCGGTGGCCAGAAACGTAACTGTCGGTACGATTGCAACGTCGCCTTCTTTCAAGCCTGCAGCGAGGCAGGCCAGATGCAGGGCTGTCGTGCCGTTGTTCAAAATTACGGAGTGTTTAGCGTCTGTTTTTTGGCAGAGAATTTCTTCGAGTTCGGCGACCTTCGGCCCTGTCGTCAGATAGTCACCGCGTAAGGATTCCGATACAGCCTTGATGTCGTCATCGTCTATGCATTGACGGCCGTAAGGTAAAAACCCATTGGGCGGCGATGCGCTCATAGATCATATCCCGACGCGCGGAGCATTTCGAACAGGCCTTTGTGATCGAGCCATTCGGCGTTCGTGTCGCTTGCGTAACGGAAGCCTTCTTCCACCATTTTCGCGCCCTTGGGCATTTTGTGTTCGCCTTCCCAGAAAGCGAAGGACGGCAAAATAGCGAAACGATCTTCGAGCATGTAAGTTTTGCGGGAATCATCTTCGGTGATCATCACTTCGTGCAGTTTTTCACCGGGGCGGATGCCGATATTTTCAACCGGAATACCGGGGGCCAATGCTTCGGCGAATTCCACCATTTTCATGCTGGGAATGCGGGGCACGAATATTTCTCCGCCCTGCATCATTTCAAGACTAGAAAGAACGAAATCCACGCCTTGGGTAATGGTGATCCAAAAACGTGTCATGCGCGGATCTGTGATCGGAATGGCTTTGGCGTTTTCGCGTTTCAATTTCATGAACAGCGGCACAACGGAACCGCGCGAGCCAACCACGTTGCCGTAGCGTACGACGGAAAAACGCGTGCCAATCGAGCCGGACGTGTTGTTGGCGGCCACGAAAATTTTGTCGGAGGCCAATTTGGTGGCGCCGTACAGATTGATCGGGTTGGCTGCCTTGTCCGTGGAGAGCGCGATAACTTTTTTGACGTGGTTGTCGAGCGCGGAGCGGACGATGTTTTCGGCGCCGTCGATGTTGGTGCGCACACATTCCATCGGGTTGTATTCTGCGGCAGGCACCTGTTTCAAGGCGGCGGCGTGGACCACAATATCTGTTTCACGCATGGCCATGGTCATGCGGTCGCGGTCACGTACATCGCCGATCATAAAACGCAGGCAATTGTAGTTTTTGTGGGCAGAAAAACGCTGCTGCATTTCGTATTGTTTCAGTTCGTCGCGGGAATAGATCACCAGACGGCGCGGCTTATACGAATCGAGCACCCTTTTTACAAAGGCTTGGCCGAAAGAACCCGTTGCTCCGGTCACAAATAGCGACGCCCCGTCTAGGGTCATATTTTTGGGGGAAAAATCTCTCATCGGGCCTGTCCGCTAATGGCTTAAGTTTTTGAATATACGTCACAGTTTATAAACGGTCTGAATCCCCTATAGCAAGCACTGGTTCTTAAGGGTTCCCCAGCTTCGGGGGATTTTCTTGACTCCTTAATAGCTTCCTGTATATTGCGCGGACTCCCGAAAATGAGTGCTTCAGGAATGAATCCTAAGCGATTGAAATAATTAACAAAAATTCAGGAATACAACATGT
>DLGR01000027.1:16556-23590 GCA_002482805.1 Micavibrio sp. UBA7689
TTTGCAGTAGTGCGCACCGGCGGAAAACAATACAAAGTGGCCAAAAATGACCGTATCGAAGTCGAATTGGTCGAAGGCAAAGAAGGCGCGTCCATCGAAATGGACATCGTGGCCTTCTCCACCGATGGCTCGAAACTGGCTCTGGGCAAGGACATTTCCGGTGCAAAAGTCTCCGCAAAAGTTGTTTCCCATATCCGCAATGACAAGGTTGTGGTATTCAAGAAAAAACGCCGCCAGAACTATCGCCGTACCGCCGGTCACCGTCAGAACAAGACAGTGCTGGAAATTACGGACATTAAAGCGGCCTAATTAAGAATAACAAAGAATTATAAGAGGATTGGACAATGGCACATAAAAAAGCGGGCGGTAGCTCTAGAAACGGACGTGATTCAGCTGGTCGCCGCCTCGGCGTCAAGCGTTACGGCGGCGAAGTCGTCCTCGCAGGCAACATCATTGTTCGTCAGCGCGGCACGAAATACAACACGGGCAAAAATGCCGCTATGGGCACCGATCACACGATCTTCGCTCTGGTTGACGGTCGCGTCCTCTTTACCAAAGGCCAAGGCGGCAAACCGGTTGTGAACATCGTTCCGGCCAATGACGCTCAGCCGCAGGCTGCCGAGTAATCAAACCGGAATTAAAGAACAAAGAACAGCCCGCCTAGCGGGCTGATTTTTTTGAAAAGAAGATAAAATGAAGTTTCTCGATCAGGCAAAAATCTATGTGAAGAGCGGCGACGGCGGACCGGGATGTATTTCCTTCCGTCGCGAGAAGTTCATTGAACATGGCGGACCTGATGGCGGGAACGGCGGACGCGGCGGCGATGTCATTATCACGACGGTCAAGGAACTCAACACGCTGATCGATTTTCGTTACGCCCAGCACTTCCGCGCACAAAACGGCGATAACGGCGCGGGCGAGATGCGTTTTGGCGCGGACGGTAAAGACATTGTCCTGCGCGTTCCTGTCGGCACGGAAATTCTCGACGAAGACCAGCAAACCGTTCTACTCGACATGGACAGAGCGGATATGCATATCGTCTTTCTTAAAGGCGGCGACGGCGGGTTCGGCAATGCGCACTACAAATCTTCCACCAACCAAGCGCCGCGTAAAAAAACGCCCGGTTGGAAAGGTGTGGAACGCGGCATCTGGCTGCGTTTGAAACTGATCGCCGATGCGGGCCTCGTCGGTATGCCGAATGCAGGCAAATCCACCTTTCTGGCTTCCTGCACGGCGGCGAAACCCAAAATTGCGGATTACCCCTTTACTACTCTTCACCCCAACCTTGGAGTTGTTCGTGCGGGTGACAAAGAATTCGTGCTCGCGGACATTCCGGGACTGATCGAAGGAGCGCATGAAGGCCATGGTTTGGGCGATCGTTTCCTCGGTCACGTTGAACGTACGGCGGTGTTGTTGCATTTGATCGATATTACGCAGGACGAGCCATGGAACGCGTACAAGATTATTCGTAACGAGTTGAAGNNNNAATACGGCAACGGGCTGGAAGATAAGCCCGAGATCGTCGCGCTGAATAAAGCCGATGCTTTGGGCGTAGAGCTTTCCGAAGACGTGGCAAAAGAATTCCACAAGAAAACCAAAATCAAACCCCTGCTTCTTTCGGGTGTTTCCAAAGAAGGCGTTGAACAGGTATTGTTCGCCATCAACAACATTATCCAGAAAACGCGCAAAAGTGCGGAAGTGGATGTAGTCAAGGAAGAATACGACGAATGAAAGTCCAAACCCTGATTGCGCAATCGAAAACCATCATCGTCAAAATCGGCTCCGCCCTTTTGGTGGATGCGCAAAAGGGTTTGAACAAAGAGTGGCTTGCCGCTCTCGCGGAAGACATCGTTTCACTTAAAAAATCAGGAAAATCGATTCTTGTTGTGACATCGGGTGCGATTGCCATGGGGCGTAATGTCATGGGACTCAACCATTCAACACCTTCCTCATCCGTCCCTCTGGAATTGAAACAAGGCGCTGCGGCTGTTGGACAAATCGCTCTGATGCAATCCTACATAAATGCTTTTGCGGCGTACGACGTTAACGTTGCACAAATTCTTCTGACCCCTGCGGATACAGAAAATCGCCGTTCGCATTTGAATGCCCGTGCCACCATTCATGCGTTGCTGGAAAAAGGTATCATTCCCGTTGTGAACGAGAATGATACGGTGAGCACTGCCGAAATCCGTTTCGGGGACAATGACCGCCTTGCCGCCCGCGTGGCGCAGATGATCGGCGCGGATTTGTTGATCCAACTTTCTACCACGGACGGGCTTTACACCGCAGACCCACGCATCGACGTATCCGCAAAGCACATTCCGCTCGTTGAAAAACTGGCCGAAGAGCATACAGCTATGGCAGGCGATGCACTGGCGGGTGTTTCTACCGGCGGAATGAAGAGCAAGATTGAAGCTGCACGCATCGCGACCGAGTCAGGTGTGCATATGATGATTGCCAAAGGCACGGAGTTCCATTCCTTAAAACATGTTTGTGACGGTTCAGCCCAACTCACGGTGTTCTTGGCATCCGAGCAACCCCGCAACGCGCGCAAGAAATGGATTGCCGCGCATGTGAAACCAAAAGGCACGATTTATCTCGATGACGGCGCATGCAAGGCCCTTTTTGAGGGTAAAAGTCTCCTCCCTGCCGGTATTAAAAAAGTTGAAGGCGAATTCGATCGCGGGGACGCCGTGAAAATCGCCAATATCGACGGCGGCAGCATGGGGCTGGGCCTTTCCACCTATGATGCTGACAGTACACGCAGGATTGCGGGTCGCAAAAGTGCAGAAATCGCGGAAATCCTGGGCTATTCGGACGGCGACGAGTTGATTCACCGTGATGACCTTGTCTTGAACGGGTAGCCGGAAAGCCCTATTCTTCTTGTCTACGAAAAGGATTCTCGCATGCGCACCGATCTGCCCAAAACCATTTTCCTCAAAGATTACACGCCGCCGCCCTATCTAGTGGAGCATATCGATTTGCGGTTCGAGATATTCGATGGCCGCACGGTTGTGCATGCGAAAACGCGGTACAAAAAGAACGGCAAAGAAGACGCGCTGTTTCTGAACGGTGAGCATCTGAAACTTGTTTCCATTAAAATGGATGGCGCGGAAGTCGATTTCAACGCGCATGACAACGGCATGTCGCTCAATCCCGGCAAAGACAAATTCACGCTCGAGATTGTCACCGAGATCGAGCCGGAAAAGAACACGCGCCTTGAGGGGCTTTATTGTTCCAATGGTACCTATTGCACGCAGTGCGAGGCTGAAGGTTTCCGCACGATCACCTATTACCAAGACCGCCCCGATGTGATGACGACATTTACCGTGCGCGTCGAGGCGGATGCGAAAGCCTGCCCTGTTTTGCTCTCCAACGGCAATTTGAAAGAAAAAGGTACACTGGATAATGACCGCCATTTCACCGTGTGGGACGATCCTACACCCAAGCCTTGCTACCTCTTCGCTCTAGTTGCAGGCGATTTGGTGAATGTGCATGACACGTTCAAAACCATGTCGGGTAACAAGGTTGATTTGTATATCTATGTGCGGGACGGCGATCAAGGCCAATGCGCCCACGCCATGACATCTCTCATCAAATCCATGAAATGGGACGAGGATGTATATGGCCGCGAATATCAATACAATATCTTCAACATCGTGGCTGTGTCTGATTTCAACATGGGAGCGATGGAAAACACTTCGCTCAACGTGTTCAACACAGCGCTCGTCCTCGCCCACCCCGAAACTGCCACGGACGGCGATTTTATTCGTGTCGAAAGTGTTATCGCCCACGAATATTTCCACAACTGGACCGGAAACCGCGTTACGTGCCGCGACTGGTTTCAATTATCGTTGAAAGAAGGCCTGACCGTGTTCCGCGATCAAGAATTTTCGGCGGATATGAATTCGCGTGGACTGCAACGCATTGACGATGTGCAGCATTTGCGCCGTATGCAGTTCCCTGAAGATGCAGGACCGCTCGCGCACCCTATCCGCCCTGACAATTATATCGAGATCAACAATTTCTACACGATGACCGTGTATGAAAAAGGCGCGGAAGTGATCCGCATGTTCCATACGCTCCTCACTCCCAAAACTTACCGCAAGGCGACGGATTTATATTTCAAACGCTTTGACGGTCAAGCCGTGACGACGGAAGACTGGGCAAAATGCATGGAAGATGCTTCCGGCATGGATTTGTCACAGTTCAAACTCTGGTACTCGCAGGCCGGTACGCCCGAAGTGGAAGCCAAGGGTGAGTATAATGAAACAGCGAAGACATATACTTTGACGTTGAAGCAAATTGTACCACCGACGCCAGGTCAGCCTGATAAAAAGCCTATGCATATTCCCGTTTCTGTTGGTTTGATCGGTCCTAATGGCGATGATTTGATCGAAACGCAAGTTCTCCACCTTAAGGATAAAGAGCAGAGCTTTACGTTTAAGGATATCGGCTCGCGCCCCGTGCCTTCGATTTTGCGCAATTTTTCCGCGCCCGTGAAACTTACGACCAATTTATCGGACGATGATCTGAAATTCCTTATGGTGCATGATTCCGACGGGTTCAACCGTTGGGAAGCCGGTCAAACCTATGCTTTGCGCGTCATCAATCAGTTGATGGATACTGGCAAGCTGGATGAAGGTTTGCTGGATTCCATGGAAAGCATTCTGGATCTGGCTATTCAGGGCAAAGAAGACAAAGCCCTTCTGGCGAAGGCGCTGGCTCTTCCCGATGTGGCAATTATCGCGCAAACACGGAACGAAGTGGACCCAAGCGCTATTTACAAGGCACGTGAAAGTATCAAAGGCGAATTTGCCAAACGCTGTCATGAAAAACTACTGACGCTTTATAAGGCAAACATGGAAAGCGGAGTTTACAGCATTTCGCCCGAAGCCATGGCAAAGCGTGCGCTTAAAAACTGTGCTCTCGGATATCTGGATGACCCTGCCCTCGCCTTCGAACAATATAAAAATGCAAGCAATATGACAGACCGTGTGGCGGCGCTCGGCGTTCTGACAGATCATGAAGGTGATTTGAAAGAGCAGGCCTTTGCCGAGTTCTACAATAAATTTAAAGCCTATCCGCTCGTCATCGACAAATGGTTCTCGTTGCAGGCAATGGGTGTAAACGACAATACAATCAGCAACGTTAAAAAGCTGGAAAAACATGCAGACTTTAATTTGAAGAACCCGAACCGTGCGCGCTCGCTTTACGGCGCCTTTGCTATGAACAACCCCGTTTCTTTCCATGCGGCGGATGGCTCTGGCTATGCATTGCTGAAAGACGCGGTTATCACATTAAACGGCATTAACCCGCAGATCGCAGCGAGAATGTTAACGCCTTTGCGCGAATGGAAGCGTTATACACAGGATCGTCAGGCTAAAATGAAAGATGTCTTGCAGGAAATTGCTGGTACAGAAAAACTATCTCCTGATGTCTTTGAAATCGTCACGAAAAGTCTTAAAGGCTGATTTATCCGCCTTCGATGCTGCGTTCGGTGTGCCCGTGTGCGGCATAGACGAAGTCGGGCGTGGGCCATTGGCGGGGCCAGTGGTGACTGCCTGCGCGTTTATTCCTGCGGAAAAGCTCAAGCATCCTGTGTGGTCTTCGGTAAACGATTCCAAAAAACTTACGCCGCAAAAACGCGAATATCTTTTCGAAATTATCAAAGATCAATGCATCTATCACATCGCAGAGGCATCTGCAGATGAGATCGATACGCTGAATATTCATCATGCCACATTGATCGCTATGAAACGCGCCTACCACGGCTTGCATGAAAAGATTGCTGTGTCATTGGCGCTTATCGATGGAAAATTTGCACCTTCCCTGCCCTGTAAAACCCACACGGTGATCAAGGGGGATTCCCAGTCATTGTCGATAGCGGCGGCCTCTATCCTTGCTAAAGTCACGCGGGACAGGATGATGCAAACGCTGCATGAAGAATTCCCCCATTACGGCTGGGACACCAATGCAGGATACGGGACTGAAACGCATATGAACGGAATTGCGGCGCACGGCATAACGCCGCACCACCGCAAATCCTTTGCCCCATGTAAGTCCGAAGCCGCCTAAGCCGCTTTTTGGCCTTTGGCCATCTTTTCCGCCCATTCCTTGGCGGCCTTTTCAATCTCTTCCTGTGATTTGTCTTCAATGTGTGTGGCGAGCGTCCATTGATTCCCGTTGCTGTCGGTGACGCAACCCATACGGTCACCCCAAAACATATCTTCGGTGGGCATGATTTCTTTCAAGCCCGCGTCCTTGGCTTTTTTCATCGCCGCGTCGCAATCTTCATTGTAAACGAAGATGCTGGACGTGGTGGATTTCTGGCCCGGAAATTCATCCTGCACCATGATGCGTGCATTGCCGATTTGCAGTTCAGCGTGCATCACTTTTCCGGTTACGGGGCACATCATCTTGCTCAGCTCTTTGGCGCTTAGTCCTTTTTTGTAGGTTTCGATCGCCTTTTCACAGTCTTTCAAAATCAAACATGGTGTCACGGATGTATATCCTTGGGGTATTGCGGATGTCATATGGAATCTCCTTTTTTGAAAGTTAAATGGTAAACATCCAACGTTTCTGTTGGGCAAAAGCTCCCTAAATAATTGATCAGACTCAGTTATATGAAGATGTTCTTGTAACGTTCTGACTCTAAAGAATTTTTTCTATTTATGCCTTGACGGCGAGTCTCCAATGAATCATGATTCGTTCTGTTTTAATCCACAAACGGAAGCTATTTCATGCCATCTAAATCCCCACTCAATACCATTCTTCAAGGCGACTGCGTCGAGAAGCTAAAGAGCCTCCCGAAGAAGAGTGTGGACATGATTTTCGCCGATCCCCCCTATAATCTTCAACTTGGCGGCGAACTCACGCGCCCGAACAATTCCAAAGTCGATGCGTGCGATGACGATTGGGATAAATTCGATTCCTTGAAAGTCTATGACGACTTCACGCGTGAATGGCTTTCCGCCGCGCGCGAAACATTGACCGATGACGGCTGCATCTGGGTGATCGGTTCCTATCACAAC
>DLGR01000027.1:23668-33806 GCA_002482805.1 Micavibrio sp. UBA7689
ACCCGATGCCGAATTTCAAAGGCAAGCGTTTCACGAACGCGCATGAGACCATGATCTGGGCGGCAAAAAGCAAGGATTCCAAATACCGTTTTAATTACGATTCCATGAAGGCGATGAACGAAGACCTGCAAATGCGGTCCGACTGGTTTATCCCCTTGTGCACGGGTGGCGAACGCCTGAAAAACGACGCCGGTGAAAAACTTCACCCCACGCAAAAGCCCGAAGCCCTATTACAACGCGTAATTCTTTCTTCCACAAAACCCGGTGATGTCGTGCTCGACCCGTTCTTCNNGACTGGCTGTTCCCGATCTGCACCGGCGGCGAGCGGCTGAAGGTGGACGGCGTCAAGGCGCACCCGACGCAGAAGCCGGAGGCGCTGCTCGCCCGCGTGCTGCTTTCGGCCTCGAATCCCGGCGACGTGATCCTCGATCCGTTCTTCGGCACGGGCACCACCGGCGCTGTGGCGAAGAAGCTGGGTCGCCAATGGATAGGTATCGAGCGCGAGAAGGAATACATTACCTACGCGATAAAAAGGATCAGCGCCGCCGAAGCAAGCGCAGAGGACACCATTACACTTGCGAACAAACGCGAGGAAATGCGCATTCCCTTCGGTTGGCTGCTGGAACATGGTTTCCTCAAACCCGGCGCCGAGCTTACGGATGCCAAAGGTAAGCTCTCGGCCAAGGTGCATGCGGACGGGAATATTATTACGGGTAATCACCGCGGCTCCATTCATAAAGTCGGCGCTTTATTGCAGAACGCGCCCTCCTGTAACGGTTGGACCTACTGGCATGTTAAGCGTAACGGTAAGAATGTGCCGATCGACGATATGCGCCGCGAACTGCGCGCGCAGATTGAATCCGGTGCAGGATCGGCTACGATCCAATAATGTCATTTTGCTGTAACAAACGTAAAGAAGAAACAAGCCACATATTCGTTCGCGATATGGTGGTGGAAACCGATATCGGCGTTTATGCCGAAGAACATGGCCGCAAACAGCGCGTCAGCTTCACCGTGACGGCGGAGATATGCATACCCCGCTCTGTCCACGACGACCTTCAGGAAACCGTTTCCTATGACATGATTGTCCAGCATGTTTTAAAAAACACACAAGGACCGCATATCAACTTGCTGGAAACACTTGCGGAAAATATCGCGCGGGATTGTCTTGCAGAAAAACGCGTCAAGAAGATCACGGTACGCGCGGAAAAACTGGATATCTATGCCTTTGCGGTCCCGGGCGTGGAAATTGTCAGGGTGAAGTCTCGCTAACGGCTTCGTCTGCCGGTACGGACATTTGATCTGCTTCCGCCGCGGCGGCTTCCGCTTCCCTTTGCTTTTTCAGATCAACGCTCGCCATCAAACGTTTTTGACCCGTATCTTCGAACACTTCGTATCCGTCGATTGTACCGTAAACGATGGCAAGGTTTTCGCCGCCTTCGCCACGCAGGTTGCCGTTGTATTGCGTAAATGTTACGCGCAGGCGCAGATAGGCATCGCGTTCATACTGTTTCATACGTGCGGCTTCGCTCAAACTGCTGAACTCTGATTTTTTTCGAAGGATATAAGCTTGCGCCACGTGTTCATCGAGTTTCAGGAACTCGAGCGTGAACGGATTGTCTGTAAGAATGATGAGGTTGCGCGGATATTCGGGGAACGGTTTTGTATCGAAACATACTGCTTTGTTGGCTTCGACGCTGCTTACGAGGATGCGTTTGGCATCCTTGAAATGGGTTTTTTCGACGATGGGGAAGCCGCCGAGTTCCGGATCGTAACGGCCGAGGCGCATTTCCAGCACGAATTGGAAGTTGGTCGGGAATCTGCTCTTGTTTTGATCGAGGTGCTGTTTCATCGCACCCATGATTTCCTGCCACTCCATATCGTCGTTGATATATTCAGTGTAGATTTTACAATCGTTGATTTTCAGGAAGTTACTGACCGCAATGTTGTCTTCGGTGTCAAACGCGCCCAGACGCCAATAGGCCTTGGATAAATTTACCAAAGTGGATGTGTTGTATTTGCCTGCGTAATCGTCACGCAAAATGGTGACTTCCTCCTCTGTCGGAGGAAGTGATTGTTTTGTTTCTTCGGTCGTTGCGGCCGGCGGCGGCATCGGCGAACTTGCGCTCACGGGAATAGATCCATCCTGCGCTCTGGCTGCGCCAACAGGAGTGAAAATGACCAAAAGAATAAAAACTGAAAAAAGCAGACGGTAAAATGAATCAATATTCATCTTATAAGTATATGATTTTATGCCCATATGGACAAATCCTATTCGATGAATTGTTTCAGCGCCTTCTTAAAAAGGGTCGGTATTCCCAAATTGGTGGCTTCCTTATGAGGTACCCAGAAATAACGTTCCTCTTTTATCGTTTTAGTATCTTTCAGAATTACGGCAAAACCGTGGAGCTCCAGGTCGAAATGCGTAAAACTGTGCTTTACCAGAACCTTCCCCCCTTTTCCTGATTTGGCCAGAGGTAAATGTTTTTTGGGCAGGGACCGTTCTACCCAATCGGATGTGGGAATGCCGATTGTACCGCCGAGCATGCCCTTCTCACCGCGCCGTTCGAACAGTACTTCGCCCTTGGGGCCGGTTATCCAATATATGTAGCCGTGCTTTTGGGGTTTTATGCCCTTTTCCTTGCGAACCGGTAATGCGTTCTGGATACCCAGTTCCCGCGCCTTGCAATATTGACTGACGGGACATACGCCGCATTTGGGTGATGTCGGTGTGCAGACGAGTGCGCCGAGTTCCATAACGGATTGCGCGTAATCTCCTGCTCTCTTCGTTTCGTCTAGCGCAATGGTGCCTGCCAGTTTTTTTAATTCCGGTTTTGAATCAGGCAAAGGTTCGGTCACGGCAAAAATACGTGCCATCACGCGTTCGACGTTTGCATCGACAACATTTGCGGGTTTGCCGAAGGCCAGCGCGGCGATGGCGTTGGCTGTATAATTTCCTACGCCCGGAAGCTCTTCCAATTCAACTTGGGTTTGTGGAAACTTGCCTTTCATTTCTTCGGAAATCACTTTTGCGCATTTGTGCAAGTTGCGCGCGCGGGCATAATAACCAAGCCCTGCCCAGTTTTGCATGACGTCATCGGCTGTCGCGGATGCGAGATCGTGAACCGTCGGCCATTTGTTCAGAAATTTCAGGAAATATGGAATGACGGCAGGAATTGTCGTCTGTTGCGCCATGATTTCCGAAAGCCACACATGATAAGGTTCTGGAAATTTTCCTTTGGGTGCGCGCCACGGCAAAGGACGACGCGCCTTGTCGTACCATTTCAGAATGGCCTGCCTGAAATCCTCGACATTTATGTCATTGCCCGTCATGATGCCCGCCATGGTTATGAAGCCCGTCTCCCGATCCGTTCCCGGCCTTTTGGGGAAAGTGTTCGAGCGCAAATATATCGCGCTGGGGCGTATTGTCACTAACTGGAAGGAAATCGTCGGCCCCGATTTTTCCGAGCGTGCCCATCCTGCCAAAATCCATTACCGAAAAGCCAAAAATCCCAAAGAAAAAGCGACAGCGACGCTCGATATAGCCGCATCTTCTGCGGATTGCGCTGTTCTGGTTTATCAAAAAGACGTGATCCTTCAAAGGATTAACCAGATATTTGGTGACCGCTGGATAACGGATATCAAACTCATACATCATGAGGCGCAGGTTAAGACAAAGCCTCAAAAACGCACAAAAACCTTGACCGAAGACCAAAAAAATCATTTATCCCAGATACTTGAAACGGTGGACGATCCCGATATACGGGAAACGCTTTCCCGTTTAGGCCAATCTATCTTGCAGGAAACGAAAAAATGAAAGTTCAAGCTATCACTTTAAGAAAAGGGCATGTTCTGGATCGCGATGGCGATGGCAAGCTCTGGCTCATCGTCAGCCACGATATTATGCAGCCCGGTAAAGGCGCATCCGTCATTCAGCTCGAAATGCGCGAGATCCGTTCGGGCACAAAAGACAACGTGCGCTACCGCACACAAGAAACGCTGGAGCGCGTGCGCCTCGAGCAAGCCGAATTTACTTACCTTTATAACGACGGCGCTGACACTTACACCTTTATGGACAAGGAAAGCTTCGAGCAGATCGAAGTGAAAAAGGATGTTATCGGCGATAAAGCCAAATGGTTGCAGGACGGTATGGAAGTGACCATCGAAAGCTTTGAGGGCGATCCACTCGGTGTCGAGATTCCGGACACCGTAACCGTTACTGTGGAAGAAGCCGAGCCAGTTGTTAAAGGTCAGACCGCCTCTTCTTCCTACAAGCCCGCCATCGTTACCGGTGGCGTAAAGGTTCTTGTTCCGCCGTTTATCGGTGTAGGAACGCGCATTATCGTTAAAACGGAAGACGATTCCTATTCCGAACGCGCGAAGGACTAATACTCTATGCCCGCCTATTCACCGATCATGACCATGATGATCCGCGCTGCCGAAAAGGCGGGCAAATCCCTATTGCGTGATTTTAACGAGGTCGAAAACCTTCAGATTTCGCGCAAAGGACCTGCGGATTTCGTAACGGCTGCGGACAAGCGTTCCGAGAAAATTATTTACGAAGAGCTTCGTAAGGCACGCCCTTCCTATTCTTTCATGATGGAAGAAAGCGGCGAAGTGAAGGGTGATGATTCCGAGAATGTCTGGATCATTGATCCGCTCGACGGCACACATAACTTTATGCACGGTATTCCGCATTGGTCTATCTCTATAGCGTTAGAACAAAAAGGCGTTGTAATCGCTGGTCTGGTATATGACTGCACGAAAGACGAATTGTTTACGGCTGAAAAAGGCATGGGTGCGTTCATCCGTCACAAGCGTATGCGTGTTTCCGGGCGTAAAGATCTTGAGGGCTGCATGGTCAATTACGGCCAGCCTTATGGAACACCAGAAAACCGCGCGCGCTTCTTTAAAGAAGTCGAAGCTGTCGCCAATGTAACGATGGTGCGCCGTTACGCATCCGCCGCGCTCGATCTGGCCTATGTCGCCGCGGGCCGTTTGGACGGGTATTGGGAACGCAACCTGAAATCATGGGATGCTGCTGCAGGCGCACTTCTGGTCAAAGAAGCGGGTGGTGTTGTCACCTCCATCGAAAATGATGACAATCCCGTACATAGTGCTAATCTCGTGGCCGGTAACCCGCAGGTGCACAATGATTTACGAAAAATTCTCAAAGCCGCTTAGCTTTTCCATTCTTGTCGTGACGTTGATCGTTTCGCCTGCCGCGTTCGCGCAGGATACTAATTACGCGCCTCCTCCGATGTTCGAAGACATGACCCCGCCGATGGTTCGCCCTCCTGCGAAAGACGGAAATATCGTGCAGCCGATGTCCTCCACACGTTCTTCCGCCCCGATAGACTCAACGTCACAACCTGCCAATCGCGTTGTGGTCACGCCGCGTGTTTCGGTCGATCCCGATTCCACACGCACGTCGCCGCGTCCCTCATCAGCTCCTCCCGTCGCGCCCGTTGTGCCAGCTGCCCCTGTAGCACCCAAGACCGTGGTTGTACCAACCGCGCCCGTGCAACCGAAATTCATGCAGCCGATCATTGAGCAACCGAAAGGCATTAAACCCGTAGCGCCTAAAGTTGAAAAGCCCATTGTAGCAGCGCCCCAACCGAAACCTGTTACACCGCCTGCGGCTGTAAAAACACCATCTGCACAAGCGCCGGAGCCTTCGGCAAAAGCAGTCGCACCACCTCCACCAGTTCCCATGGAAGCGCCTGTGCCTGTAGCACCGCCCGTTCAGCGCGATCCGAAAGAAAGCGCGATCAAAGGTCCTGCAACCATGCCTGCGCTGCCTGCGGGTGACGTAAGCAAAGATGTTACGTTTGATAAAGCGCCGGCGCCATCTGAGCCTACGATTTACGAACGTCACAAAACAGAAGTCGAACAAAAGAAAACGGAAGATACGCTGACACCCGTGGCACCGCTTCCCAATGTTACGCCCGCTTCGTTTGAACCGGCCGAGCAAGGCATCTTGAAAAAATCCATCGCGTTTACGCCGGGACAAATCGGATTGGTACCCGCCGATCTCGACCCGATTTCTGCAGGTGTCGCGCAAGAATTGAACGCCGATGGGAAAGAAGATTGGCGTGTGCAGATCCGCGCCTATGCAACGCCGTACGGAACGGGCATGAGCAGCGATCGCCGCATTGCCCTCAACCGGGCGCTATCTTTGCGAACCGCCCTCATCACGCGCGGTGTGTCGGCCAGCCGAATCGATGTGCTTGCAGAGGGCCTGCAGAGCGATAATTCCAAGCCTGGCGACCGAATTGACATATATCTTTATGGTCCCGCACAAGAATAAAACGCCGTAAAGCTTTGTTTTCCGTCATTTCTTGTGTGGATAAGGGGTTCGCCCACTATCGGTTTCATTGACAAAAACCCGCGAAAACCCGCACTTTAGACTGGATTTCCGATTTGATTATGTTTAAGTCTAACCCGTCATGTTTATGACAAGTTTGGCCTTGTGGCCGAGGAAGAATTTATGACCGATTCCAATTCCAAAAAAGCAATGGCACTTGGCGCTGTTGTCATCCTCCTCATCGTTCTCGCGGGCGCATATTTCGGTATGAGCAAAAAGCCGCAGGACGCCCTGCCTGACACATCGGAAGTTGTTCAAGAAGATGCAACTACCCAAACGCCGCCACCCGTTGCAACGGATTCCCATGGCGATGCAGTTCCCACTACGATCGAAGAGCCGATGGTGGAAGAAACGACCGATGCGGCCCCTGCCGAAGAAGCTGTACCTGGCGAAAAAGTGAAAATCGATCTGGCGGCCTTCACTGCGCCGCGCACGATCGGCGATGCGAATGCACCGATCAAAATTGTCGAATACGCTTCGTTGACCTGCTCGCACTGTGCGCATTTCCACAATGATGTGTATCCTGAATTGAAAGCCAAATATATCGACACAGGCAAAGTGTTTTTCGAATTCCGCGAATTTCCGCTGAACGATCCTGCACTCAAAGCCACGCTGACCGCGCGTTGTTTGCCTGCCGATAAGTACGAAAGCTTCGTCTCCCTGCTGTTTAAAACGCAGGAGCACTGGGCGGGTGATATCAATTACATGAAAGCACTGGCCCAGAATGCCAAGCTAGCGGGTATGAGCGATGCGACGTTCGAAGCGTGTCATTCTCAAGGCGATCTGAAACTGAAAGTCGCTGATGCGATGCAACAGGCGCAGGACAAATGGAAAGTGGCGTCAACACCGACCTTTATTATCAACGATGGTGCGGAAACTATCGGTGGTGCGAAAGACCTCGCCGAGTTCGAGCGTGTTTTCCGCAAAATAACGAATGACGCCGTGGGCGAAGCCCCCGCAGTCGAATAAGAAGAAAAGAATTTCGGGTTTAGAAGAGTAAGATGATCCAGTTCGAAAAAATACGTATGACCGGTTTCAAGTCCTTCGTGGACAAAACCGAATTCGACATCGGCAAAGGCCTTACGGGGATTGTCGGTCCGAACGGATGCGGCAAATCGAACACGGTCGAAGCCTTGCGCTGGGTTATGGGTGAAAATTCCGCCAAACGTATGCGCGGCGGCACAGGCGGGATGGAAGACGTTATCTTCGCAGGCACCGCCGATCGCCCGAAAAGAAATTTTGCCGAAGTATCTTTGCTTCTTAACAATGTCATGCGCACGGCACCTGCCGCTTACAACGATTCCGATGAAATCGAAGTTACGCGCCGTATCGAACGCGACCATGGTTCTTTGTATAAAATCAACGGCAAGACCTGCCGCGCACGCGATGTGCAGATGCTGTTCGCCGATACGGTGACAGGCGCTAACTCGCCTGCCCTGGTGTCCCAAGGACGTGTTACGGCGATGATTAACGCCAAGCCGCAGGAACGCCGCGTCGTTCTGGAAGAGTCCGCAGGCGTATCGGGTCTTTATGTCCGCCGTCATGAAGCGGAACTCCGCCTTCGCGCCGCCGACCAAAACCTCCAACGTTTGCAGGACCTTGTTGGTAGCATGGAAGGCCGTTTTAACGCGCTGAAAAAACAAACGCGTCAGGCCCAGAAATACAAAAATCTGTCGCAACAAATTCGCGAACTCGAAACCACCATTGCCTATCTGGAATGGCGTATGCAGGTAAACCGCGTTGAGGCCGCCCGCAAAACATTCGGTGAAGCCGAAAGCCATGTCGCCACGCATATGGCGACGGTTGTTCAATTGACCAAGACGCAAAACACGCAATCTGAAAACTTGCCGGCCCTTCGTAAAGCCGAAGCCGCCGCTGCGGCCGCTCTACAAGCTCACAAAATGGAATTGCAACGTCTGGAAGATGCGGACCGCGAACTCCATGACCAACTGGAAGAAGCGCGTCAGCAACTCGAGCAAACCAAAGCCGACCGCGCCCATGAGGCCGAATTGCTGGGTGAAAGCTCCGGTGTTCTTGAGAAGCTGGAAGAAGAAGAGCGCATTCTGTCCGAATCCCGCCGCAACGAAGAAAGCGATCTGGAGCAGAAGAAAGCCATCAAAGCCGAGTTGGAACAAAAAGTTCTGAAGCTGGAAGCCAATTACGAAACCTTCATGCAAAAGACGGCCGATACAAAAGCCGCGCGCCAACGCATCGAACAACAGATCAATGCCGACCAATCGCGCATGTCCGTTGCCGAAGAGCGCAAAGAAAAACTGCAGGAAGATTTGATCCGTGCGAAGGCGCAGTTCGAAAACGATTCCGAACTGGAAGATTTGAAATCGGGCATCGTATCCCTCGAGGGCGAAACGACGGAACTGCGTACGAAGTTTGAAACTTCTGAAAATGAAATCGCGAATGCCCGTAAGGCTTTGGAAGACGCCCGTGCCGTGCGTCAGGATTCAGAGCGCAAAAAATCCGAGATTGAATCCGAGATCAAGGCTCTGGAGCGCATATTGAATGCGGATACGCAAAGCCTGTTCAAACCTGTTCTCGATGACATCAAGCCCGATAAGGGTTTTGAAAAGGCATTGTCCCGTGCTCTGGGCGACACGCTCATGGCTTCAAAAGACAAGGAAGCGCCTAGCGTTTTCCTAGACTATGCGGAACAAAATATCGATACGCCGGCCCTACCCGCAGGTGCGCGCAGGCTGGAGCCGCATGTTCAAGCGCCGAAATACCTGCAGCGCGCCATCGGCTTTATCGGCGTTGTTGATACGCAAGAAGACGGTGACAAGGTCGCGGCCCAACTCAAGCCCGGTCAGTCCATCGTATCTCTGGATGGCGCTTACTGGCGTTGGGATGGGTTGCACATCAAAGCGTCCGCTTCGGACCGCCATGCGATTCAATTGCAGCAAAAGAACCGTCTGGAAGAACTCACCCGTGAATTGCCGGACGCGGATTGGCAATATCGCGAATCCGCCGACAAAACCAATGCGTCTGATGAAACCCTTAAGGCTCTCGTCGCCACGGTTGATTCCGTTCGCACGGAACTCCGCACCAAAGAACAAGACCTCAACGGCAAGCAATCCCGCTTGAACCGTTTGACGGAACAACGTTCAGGCGTTTTTGCCGAAATCGCGAAATTCGAAGAATCCTTGAAGCGCACGGAAGAAGACATTGTCGGCTACCGCGAAAGCATTGTGACGCTTAAAGAAGAGTTGTCTACTTATAACGAAGAAACCATGGCCTCGCACGCGCAGGAAGTGGAAGCACTCCGTGCCACCTTGATCGAAGCTCGCGATGGTTTGAACCATGCCGTGCGAAACCTCGACCAGATCCAGCAGGAACAAGGTCGCCGCATGGCGCGTATGCACGCGATTGCCGACGAGCGCAACCACCACACCAACCGTTCCATCCGTTCGCGCGAGCGTGCGAAGGAGTTGGAGCAACGTGAAACGACGCTCACCGAACGCGTGGAAGAACTCGAAAACCGCCCACAGACGATCGATGACAACCGTGAAGAGTTGATGTCGAAAGTATCCGAGTTGGAAAAGGCCCGCGGTTCTGCTTCCGACAATTTGTCCGAAGTTGAGTCCGAACTCGCGATTACCACCCGCGCTTTGAAAGAAGCGGAAGCTATTCTGGGCGAAGCCCGTGAAGCGAGAGCCCACGCGCAAGCCCTTGTACAAAGCGGTCAGGAAACGTTAGAGCATCTTGTAACTTCAATAACCGAACAGTTCAGTCAAGGCCCGAACGAGCTGAAAGAATCCG
>DLGR01000027.1:33821-33992 GCA_002482805.1 Micavibrio sp. UBA7689
GGATATTTCGGATGATGAAAACCTGCCTGCGCTTGAGCCTCTGAAATCCCAAAAAGAGAAATTCACGCGCGAGCGCGACCAGATAGGCCCCGTCAATTTACAAGCCGAAGAAGAAGCCGAAGGTCTTGAAACGGAACTCGGCACTATTTTCCGTGAACGCGATGATCTTAC
>DLGR01000020.1 GCA_002482805.1 Micavibrio sp. UBA7689
CGCATCTACACGGATGTTACAGCCGACCGCGTCATGCACGTCGATCGTTTCGGTTTTGCGCAATTCCCACGGACGCGCCTTGAACGCGTACGGTTTGGATGTAAGCGCACCCACGGGGCAAACGTCCACGAGGTTGCCCGACATTTCCGATGAAATGGCTTTGCCGATAAACGTGCTGATTTCCGCATCTTCGCCGCGGTTCAATTGACCCAGATCTTCGACGCCTGCGATCTCGTCGCCGAAGCGGACGCAACGCGTGCAGTTGATGCAACGGTTCATGGATGTCTTGATAAGGGGGCCGAGATATTTGTCTTTCACCGCGCGTTTGTTTTCTTCGTAACGCGAACGGTCGAACCCGTAAGCAACCGCTTGGTCCTGCAAATCACACTCCCCGCCTTGGTCGCAAATCGGACAATCCAAAGGGTGGTTGATGAGAAGCATCTCCATCACGCCCTTACGGCCTTTTTTGACCTTCTCGGAACCGGTGCGGACAATCATATTGTCACCGCAAGCCATGGCGCAGGATGCCACAGGTTTGGGCGCGCCTTCGATTTCGACAAGGCACATGCGGCAGTTCGCCGGAACGCTCAGCTTGTCGTGATAACAAAACCTTGGAATTTCAATGCCTAGCTGCTCTGCCGCCTGAAGGATGCTGGTCCCGGGGGCAACTTCGATGTCCTGATCGTTAATCTTGAGTTTCGGCATGAATGATACTTATAAGAGTCGCTGGAAAAGTCTGAGGTTTATATACCCTTTTTACAAACTGCTTCAAAGGGTTTATATGGTGCGTATGAAGGATTTTACCCCGAATATAATCGCGGAAAACGGCTGGGCCGATTACGCCCTTTTGGACAGCGGTGCGGGCCGGAAACTGGAGCGTTTCGGTACCATTCGCGTTGATCGCCCCGAACCTCAAGCATTATGGAAAAAATTACTGCCTGAATCCGAATGGTCAAAAGCCGATGCGTCGTTTACAAACGCTTCCGAGAAAGAGGAAGACGAAAAAGGCAGTTGGTCCCAAAAAGGCAAACTCCCCGAAGTTTGGCCCGTGAAGGTCGAAGGCGTTTCCATGATGTGCCGCCTTATGAGCTACCGCCACATGGGTCTTTTTCCGGAGCAAAGGCCGCACTGGCAATGGTTTTCGAATGAAATAAAAACTTCAACAAAACCTTTGAAGATTTTGAATCTGTTTGCTTATACAGGCGCGGCTTCTTTGATAGCCGCCAAGTGCGGCGCCGAAGTGACCCATGTCGATGCGTCGAAAAAGGCGATCCAATGGGCCAAGGAAAATCAGGACGCCTCGGGCCTAGGTGAATCGAAAATCCGCTGGATTTGCGATGACGTCACCAAATTCGTCGCCCGCGAAGGACGCCGCGGTAATTTATATGACGGCATTCTGCTTGACCCCCCTCGGTATGGCCGCGGTCCCGAAGGTGAAGTCTGGAGATTTGAAACCGATGTTGGCCCGTTGCTGGAATCCTGCGCCGCGCTTTTGACCCCCGACGCGAAGTTCATGATTTTGACGGCCTATGCCTTGCGCCTCTCATCTCTCTCGCTCTTTCATATGATGAAAGATGCGCTAGGCGATAGAAAAGGCAAAATGGATCACGGCGAATTGCTTTTATCCGATCAAACCAAAAACCGTCCCCTGGCAACGTCCATGTTTTCACGATGGAGCGCATAATGAAAAAATCATTGGCCCTTTTCGCTCTGCTATTGGGATTATCATCCTGCGGCGCGCCGAACGAGAGCGTGGCTTTGTTTCAAAAACTGGAAGCCATTTTCAACAGTGGCGAAAAAAGCGTTTTGTTAACCGAAGTCACCAGTTTCCCTTGGGACCAAATGTGCCTTTTTAAAATATCGGGCTCTTATGACTCAATTGCCTACATTACGTATCAAGAACACATATCCAAAAAAGACATGCGGGGTAACGTGCCGGATAGTGATTACGGCCTGATCCTGATTTTTTCCGAAAATGGAAACATCACCCATGAATATTATCAGAAAAAACCCTACCTCACGGTAAACACTATCCCGACGAACATTCAACTCGCCTCGAAAAAATCATTTGTAAAATTTTGTTCCGAACCGCAGGGATTAAAACTCACTTATAGTGATGAGGAAGAAAACACCCCTCAAATTTACATTTCCCGAGAGAAATAGGGCTAAAAAAATGACTCGCAATGACAAAGAATTTTTAGTTTTTGCTATAATTGTAGCGATAGTGGGGCTTGCACTTTGGATTTTTGATGCATCAGATTTTTCAAAACTTATCGTAAGTTTTTTTATAATAAGCGGCTACTTTTTCTCCATAATTATGAAAGAAATTGGGCGCATGCAGAGCGAATTAAGCCTGCTAAGAAATCTGCTTTGGGAAATAAGCTTCGGCACTCCCCTAAAAAATGAAGATCGCGAAACCATTAGAACGCAGATCAGGGAAATTAACGAACGGTATAAATAATATGGCCCGCATAGAACACATCACATCCCCTTCAAACCCAAAAGTGAAGCTCATCACTTCTTTGTTCATCCGCAAATTCCGTAAGGAAACGGGGCTGTTTGTGGCCGAAGGTCTGCGCTCCGTCATCGAGGGTCTCGAATGCGGCGTTGTGCCCGAACAACTGATCTATTCCGACGAAGCCGATGTCGGCGATGAACTCCAACGCGCCATCGATGAAACCTCCGCCCGCGGCGGGCTGTGCCTGAAAGTCGGCGAAGCGGTGCTGGAAAAACTCTCGCGCAAAGAAAACCCCCAAATGGTCATGGGCGTGTTCAAACAAAAATTCGGGAAATTGTCTGACATCAAACCCGCGAACTCCAAATGCTGGGTGGCACTCGAAGAAGTCCGCGACCCGGGTAATCTTGGCACCATCATCCGCACCATTGATGGCGTAGGCGCAAGCGGTGTTATTCTTATCGGTCAATGCTGTGATCCGTTTTCGGTGGAATCCATCCGCGCCACTATGGGTTCTGTTTTCTCAATTCCTGTCATCCCCTGCTCCCGGGAAGAGTTTCTCGACCTCACGG
Source organism: Micavibrio sp. UBA7689 (assembly GCA_002482805.1). GTDB lineage: Bacteria > Pseudomonadota > Alphaproteobacteria > Micavibrionales > Micavibrionaceae > Micavibrio_A. Next base: position 3,028 of record DLGR01000020.1, read on the forward strand.
TCACTTGGCCGGGGTCGGTCATCGCCACCGCGCTGAATGACAAAACCGTGGACTTCCGCGAAGCCGAATACAAAAAACCCCTCATTCTGGTTATGGGGAACGAGCAAGCGGGCATCACCGAAAAACTCCAATCAGCCGTCCACCAGACGGTAAAATTGCCTATGAACGGGCGGGCGGATTCCCTCAATCTGGCGATTGCGACAGGCATCATGCTCTATGCGGCCATGGAGCCGTGGAAATAGGCTAAATCCCGCCGTTTTTTACTGGAATTTCCCGTCCCGCATAGGTAAAAGAGCCTATGTCTCAACGTATCGAAGTTATCACTGTTTCAGAAGATGGTAGAGCCAAGGTTCTGGAACAGAATTTTGCCCGCCAAGGCAAAAAAGTTTCCGTCAGAATAGTGGATACCTACACGGTCGAAGACGACATCAAAAAACAGGCCGATCTGCAGGCCCTTTCAAAATCATTCGTTAACCCCGTCACCCAAAAACTTCTTAGCAGAGGCGAAGAAGGTGACTTCGATTGGGCCGTGGAAATCGGGTTTCTGCCGGGCGTTACAGACAATATCGGCCACACGGTTTCAGAACTCGCGAAACTCACGCTGAACGACAACCAGCCCGTTTATTCCTCGCAAGTCATCTTCCTGAAGGGCGCTTTAAGCGAAGACGACGTCAAAAAACTTTCTTCGGGCTTGTACAATCCCCTCATCCAACGCGCCGCCATCAAGAACGCCGATACGTACAAAAAAGACGGCGGCATGGACGCGGTCGTACCAAAAGTCAAACTGGACAACAAAGGCATAGCGGTCGACGATGTTGATTTGAACATTTCCGATGAAGATCTTGCCAAAATCGGCAAGGACGGAATCGAAAACGCAGACGGCACCCGCCGCGGTCCGCTGGGCATGTCTCTTTTGTATATGCAGGCCGTACAAAATTATTTCAAAAAACTCGGCCGCCGCGCCAAAGACATCGAAATTGAAACGCTGGCGCAGACATGGTCCGAGCACTGCAAACACACCATATTTGCTTCGCCGATCGACGAAGTGAAAGATGGTCTTTACAAGCACTATATAAAACGCGCCACGCAGGAAATTCGCAACGCGCGCGGCAAAGACGATATTTGCGTCTCCGTATTCAAAGACAATTCGGGCGGCATCGTGTTCGACAAAGACTGGCTTATCACCGATAAAGTTGAAACGCACAACTCACCGTCTGCGCTTGATCCGTTCGGCGGCGCGATCACAGGTATCGTCGGAGTAAACCGCGATTGCGTCGGCTTCGGACGCGGCGCAAAACCTGTGTTGAACCGCTACGGCTTCTGTCTCGCCGATCCGCATTCCAACCCGGAATTTTACCGCGGCAAAGGCAAGGTCAACAAAGCTCTTTCCCCCGCTACCATCATGAAGGGCGTTATTGCCGGCGTGAACCATGGTGGCAATTGTTCAGGCATCCCGACACCACAAGGCTTTTTATATTTCGATGATCGATACGCGGGTAAGCCGCTGGTCTTCGCCGGAACTGTTGGACTGATCCCGCGCCAGATCGGCGAACACAAAGGCCACGAGAAAAAAGCGCAAGTGGGCGACCTCATCGTCATGGTCGGCGGAAAGGTCGGGCGAGACGGTATCCATGGAGCAACATTCTCTTCCGTTGCATTGGACGAAGGCTCACCCGCGACGGCGGTACAGATCGGCGATCCGATCACGCAAAAGAAATTCTCCGACGCCATCGTCAAAGACATCCGCGATCTTGGTTTGTATAACGCCATCACTGACAACGGCGCGGGCGGCTTGTCCTCTTCCGTTGGCGAAATGGGCGGCGACACGAACGGCTTTCATGTCGAACTCGATAAAGTGCCACTCAAATATCCGGGCATGCAGCCTTGGGAAATCTGGATTTCGGAATCACAGGAACGCATGACGCTCGCAGTGCCGCCCAAAAACATCGAAAAACTGCAATCGCTCCTCGCCAAACGCGGCTCCGAAAGCTGGGTAATCGGCACATTCACGGACAGCGGTAAATGCCACGTTACCTGGCACGGCGACACGGTCATGGAAATCGACATGGAATTCCTTCATGACGGCCTGCCAGAAACGCCGCTCAAAACCACCTTCACACGCGGTGGCGAAAAAGAACCGACGATTGCAGAGCCCTCAGATTATGCGCAGACGCTAAAAAACATGCTCTCGCGTCTGAACATCTGTTCGAAAGAATTCGTGGCGACCCAATACGATCACAATGTTCAAGGCTCTTCTGTTCTCGGCCCGTTGCAAGGCAAAGGCCGCGTCTTCGCCGAAGCTACCGTTTCGCGTCCCGTGCTGAACAATCCGCGCGGCGTGGTGCTCTCCCAAGGTTTGGCCCCGCGCTATTCCGATATCGACACCTATCATATGGCTACAGCCGCACTAGACATCGCAGTCCGCAATGCTGTGGCTGCGGGATGCCCTATCGAACATCTGGCGATCCTCGACAATTTCTGCTGGTGCTCTTCCGAAGAACCCGAACGCCTCGGCCAGTTAAAGCGCGCCTGCGAAGCCATCTTTAATATGTCGGTTGTCTACAAAACGCCTTTCATATCGGGCAAAGATTCCATGTTCAACGATTTCAAGGGCTATGACGGCTCTGATAACCCCGTGAAAATCTCCATTCCGCCGACATTACTGGTTTCCGGCATCGGCGTGGTCGAAAACGTATCTCAATCCGTATCTATAGACCCCAAAGCCGTGGGCGATTCCGTTTACATCATAGGCGAAACGAAGGACGAACTTGGCGCATCCGAATATTACTGGATGAACGGCAAACTAGGAAACAACGTCCCTGAAACAGACGCGGAAATAAATCTCGGCATCTATGAAACGATCACGAAGGTAAACAAACAAAACCTTATTGCCTCTGCCCTACCCGTCACGCTTGGCGGCACTGGCGTTACACTGGCAAAGAAATGCATCGCATCGGGTTTGGGCATGGATATCAAAATTGAAACCGACCTGCGTCTAGACACGTTCCTGTTCTCGGAATCCACAGGTCGTGTGGTTGTGACCGTTGCGCCGAACGATATCAACGCTTTTGAAAAGCTTTTCGGCGATATGGCCAACAAAATCGGAACCGTGGTTGAAAAACCCGCGTTGAAGATTAATTCCTTCGAAGTAAAGATTGCCGATCTGGAAACCGCGTACAAATCCCCGCTGAAGGATTTTTAACATGGCTATAAAATCATTGGTATTGACGGGGTACGGCATCAATTCGGAAGAGGAAACCTCTTTCGCGTTCGAGCAAGCAGGTTTCAAATCCCAAATTCGCCATATCAACGACCTCGCCGAAAACCCCAAGGAACTGGACGATGTTCAGGTGCTTTGCGTCCCCGGCGGCTTTTCTTACGGCGACGATACGGGTTCGGGAAATGCTTTTGCCCAGAAAATGCGCCTTACCCTCTGGGATTCTCTTAAGAAATTTATAGAACGCGACACGCTGACCATCGGCATTTGTAATGGCTGCCAGATTGTGGCCAATCTCGGCCTCGCCCCCGCCATCGACAAAAAATACGGCGAACGTTTTGTCGCGGTAACGCACAACCTCACCGCCCGCTATCAATGCCGTTGGGTCGATGTCGCCGTGCAGGAAACGAATTCCCCGTGGCTCGCTGGCATCAAAAAATTCCACATCCCCGTCGCGCACGGCGAAGGTCGCTTCATGATGGCAGACGAAACATTGAAAACACTGCAGGACATGAAACAGATCGCACTGCGCTTTGTGAAGCCCGACGGCTCGCCCGCCAAAGGCGAATTCCCCTACAGCCCGAACGGCTCCACAGACGACATCGCAGGCGTCACCGACCCCACGGGCCGCATTCTCACATTGATGCCTCACCCCGAGCGCGGCATGTTCACATGGCAACGTGATGATTATGCCGTGTTGAAAGACAGAGCCCGTCGCGAAGGCAAAACGCTTCCCGAACGCGCTGATGGTTTACAATTGTTTGAAAACGCCGCGCAATATTTCGGCGCGGCCAATGCCCGTAAAACCGCTTAAACTTTTTTTAGAAAACAGGTTTTAAGTACAAGGCCTTTGACCTTGTCGGCATTGCATTCAATCTGTTCGGGATTGTTCGTGAGACGGATGTTTTTGATCATAGTACCGCGCTTAATCACGATCGATGAACCCTTTACGGGCAAATCCTTGATGACATGAACGGAATCTCCGCTTTTTAATTCCGCACCATTGGAATCGCGCACAACGACATCTTCGTCCTCGTCATCATCGTGGCCAGCCATTAAGCGGCTTTCGCGATTTTGCGGTAATCCAGAATACGGCGCTCCATTTCGGGACGGAAATGGCGGATCAATCCTTGAATAGGCCATGCGGCGGCATCACCGAGTGCGCAAATCGTATGGCCTTCGATTTCCTTGGTCACATCGTATAGCATATCGATCTCTTCGATCGTCGCCTGCCCCTTGACCATGCGCGTCATCACACGCCACATCCAACCGGTGCCTTCGCGGCATGGGGTACATTGTCCGCATGATTCATGCATGTAGAACTGCGCAAGTCGGCAAATGGCGTAAACGATATCCGTGGATTTATCCATGACGATAACGCCCGCCGTGCCTAGGCCCGATTGAACCGCACGAAGTGAATCAAAATCCATCAGCACGGTGTCGCACACGGATTTCGGAATGACGGGGCAAGATGCACCGCCTGGAATGACAGCGAGGAGATTGTCCCAACCGCCGCGCACACCGCCGCCATGCTGGTCGATCAAATCGCGAAGCGAAATACCCATCTCTTCTTCGACCACGCAAGGTGTACCAATATGCCCAAGCAGGCAGAATAATTTCGTGCCGGTATTCTTCTCGTCTTTGCCCAGTCCCGCAAACCATGCGCCGCCGCGGCGAAGAATGGTCGGAACAACGGCAATCGATTCAACATTATTGATTGTCGTCGGAGCCGAATACAAACCCGCACCAGCAGGGAACGGCGGCTTGTTGCGCGGTTGGCCTTTTTTACCTTCAAGCGATTCCAGCAAGGCGGTTTCTTCTCCGCAGATATAAGCGCCGGCACCGCGGTGAAGGGTGACATCGAAATCCCATCCCGAACCCGCCGCATTTTTGCCGAGCAATCCTGCCGCGCGCGCCTCTTCGATGGCTTTGACGACTTCGGAACCTTCGTCATAAAATTCGCCGCGTATATAAATAAATGCGTGGTGTGCTTGCATCGCGAAACCCGCGATCAAACATCCTTCTATCAATTTGTGTGGGTCATGGCGCATAATCTCGCGGTCTTTGCACGTTCCGGGTTCGGATTCATCGGCGTTGACCACGAGGTAATGCGGTTTGTCTTTCAATTCTTTGGGCATGAATGACCATTTCATACCGGTCGGGAATCCTGCACCGCCTCGGCCTCGCAGACCGGATTTTTTCATCTCATCGATGATCCAGTCACGCCCCTTGGCCAAAATGTCTTTGGTATTGTCCCAATCGCCGCGCGCCTGCGCACCTTTCAGGCCCGCATCACCATGCCCATACAAATTTGTAAAAATTCTGTCTTTGTCTTCGAGCAACATCTTAGCCAACCTTCTTCAACGTGGTAGAACCGCCCACGGCTTCGGCCTTGTTGCGTCCGTTTTGCGGGCCGGCCTTTGGAACGACGCCTTTTTTGAGGTTGTCGAGCAGGCCCGTCATGGTTTCGGGTGTCAGGTCTTCGTAAAAATCATCGTTTACCTGAATCATAGGTGCATTGGCGCACGCGCCCAGACATTCCACTTCCATCAAGGTGAACAAACCGTCTTTCGTGCTTTCACCGACATGGATGCCGAGATTTTTCTCGGTAACCTTTACGATATCCGCGGAACCGCACAGCCAGCACGGAGTCGTCGTGCACATCTGCAAAAGATATTTACCGACAGGCGCAAGGTTGTACATCGAATAGAACGTGGCGACTTCGTAAACGCGCATCGGCGCAAGGTCCAGAATACGCGCAATTTCATCCATTGCCGCCCTTGGAATCCATCCACCGTAAGGGGGTGATGCTTTGGCACCCTCTTCCCCGACTTGACGCTGTGCCAGATCCAGCAAAGGCATCATGGCAGATTGCGAACGACCCTTTGGATAACGATTGATAATCTCGTTCACAACCGCTTCGCTTTTAAAGGCGAAAGTCTTTGGCTGATAATCTGCATCCAATTCAAATTTTTTCTTCATCGGTCAATTTCCCCGAAAACAATATCCATCGAACCGATGTTGGAAACAACGTCGGCGAGCATGTGGCCGCGGCTCATAAAATCAAGCGCCTGCAAATGCGCAAAACCCGGCGCCTTGATGTGGCAGCGGTAAGGCTTGTTCGTGCCGTCGGACACCAGATATACACCGAACTCACCTTTCGGCGCTTCAGTCGCGGTGTAAGTTTCGCCAGCAGGCACGTGATAACCTTCCGTGTATAATTTGAAGTGGTGGATCAACGCTTCCATCGAATTTTTCATCTCGGCGCGCGGCGGCGGTGAGATCTTGTAATCATTAGAACGCACAGGGCCATCGGGCAGATTGCGCAAACATTGCTGCATGATCTTCAAAGATTCTTTCATCTCCGCCATACGGACGAGATAGCGCGCGTAACAATCGCCCGTTTTACCGACAGGAATGTCGAAATCCATTTTCGCGTAAACGTCGTAGGGCTGGGATTTGCGCAGATCCCACGCAATGCCTGAACCGCGGAGCATCGGCCCCGAAAAACCCCAATCGAGTGCTTGTTCAGGCGAAGCTACGCCGATATCGACAGTACGCTGCTTGAAAATGCGGTTGTCGGTCAAAAGCGTGTCGAGGTCTTTGAGGAACGCGGGGAATTGCTCTGTCCATTCCATCATATCCTGCGCAAGTCCTGCGGGCATATCCATCGCCACGCCGCCGGGGCGGAAATAATTGGCGTGCAAGCGGGCGCCGCACACGCGGTCATAAAATTCCATGCCCTTTTCGCGCTCTTCGAATCCCCACAGTGCGGGTGTAATCGCGCCGACATCCAATGCAAACGTTGTGATGTTCAGAATGTGGTTCAAAATACGTGTCAGTTCCGCAAACAACACGCGAATGTATTGGCCACGCTCCGGCACCGTGATGCCGAGCAGTTTTTCGACGGCCAATGCGAACGTGTGCTCTTGGTTCATGGGCGCGACGTAATCAAGGCGGTCGAAATACGGCGTCGCCTGCGTATAGGTTTTGTATTCGATCAGTTTTTCGGTGCCGCGGTGGAGCAATCCAATATGGGGATCGGCACGCTCGACAACCTCGCCTTCCATCTCTAGAACCAAACGCAAAACACCGTGTGCCGCAGGGTGTTGCGGGCCGAAGTTCATCGTATAGGGCTTGATATGTGTTTCGTTTTTCACGTCGATCTGATTGGCGGCGGCTACTGTCTTGCTCATTTCGTCACCACCTTTTTCTCGGTCGGTGTCCATCCCAATGGAATGCTCGCCTTCTCATCGCCCGGCAATTGAATATCCGTCATACCTTCCCAAGGGGAGAGAAAATCGAAACGGCGGAAATCTTGCGTGAGTTTCACTGGCTCGTACACCACGCGGCGGAGCTGTTCATCGTATCGAAGCTCCACATACCCAGTCAGCGGGAAATCCTTCCGCAATGGATGCCCCTCGAAACCATAGTCGGTGAGGATGCGGCGCAAATCGGGATGGTTGTTGAAATACACGCCGTAAAAATCCCACACTTCGCGTTCGAACCAACCGGCGGAACTGAACACGGCGGTCGCGGAATCCACGGGCGTGTTTTCATCCGTCGTCACTTTCAAACGGATACGGTTGTTGTTCGTCAGCGAAAGAAGATTGTAGACGATATCGAAACGCTCGGGGCGTTGCGGATAATCCGCGCCGCATATATCGACAAGTTGTTTGTAATTGCACTGAGCGTCATCGCGCAGGAAACGCAGCACAGCAATAATGCTCTCGCGTTTAACGCTCAAACACAATTCGTCTTTTTGCATTTCCGCACCCGTCAGATGCGTGCCGATTTTGCCCTGCAAATATTCTATGGTTTCGGCGCTCATGCTATCTCGCTATGCGCGTATCTTCGCGCTGAATTTTTTTCTGTAGTTGCAAAAGACCGTAGACGAGAGCCTCTGCCGTCGGCGGGCATCCCGGAACATAAATATCGACGGGCACGATGCGGTCGCATCCGCGCACG
>DLGR01000042.1 GCA_002482805.1 Micavibrio sp. UBA7689
GGTGAAGGTGTTCATCCTCAACAACGAGTGGATGGGCATGGTCCGCCAGTGGCAGGAACTCCTGCACGGCGAGCGTTATTCGCAAAGCTATACCGAATCCCTGCCCGATTTCGTCAAACTTGCCGAAGCCTATGGTGGTATCGGTTTGCGTGCCACGACACCTGCGGAACTGGATGATGTTATCGCCCAGATGCTGAAAACCGATAAGGTTACGATTGTCGATGTTTGCGTGGACCAGAAGGAAAACTGCTTCCCCATGATCCCGTCGGGCAAAGCCCACAACGAAATGATCCTGTCGGCGGACCCCAGCCAGTATGACAAAAAACTGGTATAAATAAGGTTATACCGAGGAACTCTCCGGCCCGTCCTTTGTTGTCCTGTTAAGGGGCGAGGATGAACAGGAGAGTAGTTATGAATTACAGGCTAAACTTTATTTTGATGCTGGTGGTATTCTCTGCCGTGACCCTGATGGTTTGCATGGCCTATGAGAATATGGACGATATAAATGTCCAGACGAAATTTCAGGAAATAGGATTGTTGGAAGGTGCCACCCATGCGCTGGTGCCTTTGCGCAAGCCTGATCCGATGCTGGCAAGCGTCGAATAACCCTTTAAACGCTGGACTTTAGAGCCTCAAAGCTTTACAACTTTACCCCATGGTAAAGAAAAAAACAGAGAGCAGTAAAAGCGTTTACGGTAGCGGCCCCGTACACGCCAATATCGAAAAACACACATTGTCCGTTCTGGTCGACAACGAATCCGGCGTTCTCGCGCGCGTAGTAGGATTGTTTTCCGGCCGCGGCTACAACATCGAAAGCCTGACGGTTGCCGAAACCGATCACGCCAACAATTTATCCCGCATCACGATCATCGCTTCCGGTACGCCGCTGGTTATCGAGCAAATCAAAAACCAGCTGGACCGCCTGGTCCCCGTTCACCGCGTCACCGATCTTACATTAGAAGGCGAACATGTGGAACGCGAACTCGCCCTCATCAAAGCCACAGGCATAGGCGAGAAACGTATAGAAGCATTGCGCACCGCAGATATCTTTCGCGCCCGCGTGGTCGATTCTACCCATGAATCCTTCGTTTTCGAAGTCACTGGATCAAGCGAAAAACTCAATGCCTTCATTGACCTGATGCGCGGGCTTGGTATGATAGACGTCTCGCGCACAGGCGTTGCAGCCATGTCACGCGGCGCAAAAGCAATTTAGATTTTTTTAGACATTACAAAGGGGATATTCATCATGAAAAAACTTACTCTGGCTCTGGCATCCGTTTCCGTTTTGGGTTTGAGCGCCTGCGTCACCCAAGAACAGGCCGATGAAAAAATGTTTACAGGCTGTAAAGCCGCCATCGCCGCTATGATCGAACCCCGCACGATCAAGGAAGTCAAAACCACCACGGCCGAAGATGAAAAAACGATGGGCAGCGTTTACCGCCGCGTTAAAGTTACCTATGTAGAAAACGATGATTTTGCAGAAAGCGAACTCCAAGGCTCCTGCCTGTTCTCCCAACAATGGGGTATGTTCAAGAGCAGCCACGCCGCAATGCTCGAGCAAGTGGTTTACAACAACCAGCTGATCGGTAAAAAAGACGGCAACATTGAAGGCGACATGAATTCGTTCATGAAGCTGAATGAAAAAGTAGATGCCGCCATGGGAAGTAACTAAGCCCGGCAGCAAATAAGATTTTAGAAAACCAAAGCAAAAAAAAGAGGACATAATGGCTAACACAAGCGCGGCCGCAAAAGCCGCACCGACCCAATTCGGCAATTTGAATGTTTACTACGATGCTGATTGCGATACTGACCTGATCAAAGGCAAAAAGGTTGTCATTCTCGGCTATGGCAGCCAAGGTCACGCCCACGCGCAAAACCTGCGCGACAGCGGCGCAAAGGATGTGCGCATTGCTTTGCGTCCCGAATCCAACACCAACAAAAAAGCCAAAGACGCTGGATTTGAAACAATGTCCCCCGCGGACGCTGCGCAATGGGCGGATGTCATCATGCTGGTCACGCCTGACGAATTGCAAAAAGACATTTACTACGCTGACCTCGAACCCAATATGAAGCAAGGCGCAGCTCTTGCGTTCGCGCACGGCCTCAACATTCACTTCCAGTTGATCAAACCCCGCAAAGATCTTGATGTGTTTATGGTCGCGCCCAAAGGCCCCGGCCACACCGTGCGCGGCGAATACCAAAAAGGCGGCGGTGTTCCCTGTCTCGTCGCGGTTTATCAGGATGCTTCGGGCAAAGCCAAAGACATCGCGTTGTCCTACGCCTGCGGTGTCGGCGGCGGTCGTTCGGGTATCATCGAAACGACGTTCAAGGATGAATGCGAAACCGATTTGTTCGGCGAACAGGCCGTTCTGTGCGGCGGCGTTTCCGAACTGGTCAAGGCTGGCTATGAAACATTGGTAGAAGCAGGATACCCGCCCGAAATGGCGTATTTCGAATGCATGCATGAATTGAAACTGATCGTCGACCTGATGTATGAAGGCGGCCTCAACAACATGCGTTACTCCATCTCCAACACTGCCGAATTCGGTGATTACGTATCGGGACCGCGCGTTATCACGGCCGAAACGAAAAAAGAAATGAAACGTATTCTGGAAGACATTCAGTCGGGCAAATTCGTGCAGTCCTTCATGGGCGGCAACAAGGAAGGCCTCACACGCCTCGTCCAGATCCGCGAAGAGCAATCCAAACACCCGATCGAGGAAGTCGGCGCGAAACTCCGCGCCATGATGCCTTGGATCGGCAAGAACAAGCTGGTCGACAAAGCCAGAAACTAGGACAAACAAAAACCCCGCTCTCGGCGGGGTTTTTTATTTAATCTGCTTTGTTCTTCATCTTGTCGCGGACTTTGTCGCGCAAGGATTCTTCCTCATCCTTCTTTTCCTCTGCGGCTTCCGTTGTTGCCACAGGCTCACCTGTAATCGCATCGCGCGGCGGCGTGGGGTCAACAATAACAGGTGCAGTTGTTGATGTTGTGGCGGTGGCTGCCTGACCGGGCGCAGGTATGATGGTGGTTGTCGTTACTGCAGCATTACCGGCAGGCGTGGTTTCGGTCGTCGTTGTCGTCACGGGCTCACTTGCCAGCGCTACGGACGTAAGCGCTATAAGGCCTGCCGCTGCGATCGTCATAAATTGTTGTGTCTTCATTTTAGAATCTCCTCTTACGGGCATAATAATAACCAACGATTGCACGTTCGTCAGGTTCCATAATTAATGGAAGGTTAAATTTTTGTATCGACCTTGGTAGTCTTGGTTTCGACGCTCGCAGTATATACGGGCGAAACCGAAAAACCCTTCCCTCCGTTGATCCAACGCAGAGCCGCCCCGAAAAACTGGAGATAAGCGTTTGCCTTGCGCGATTGGGAAAGTTTGGTTTGGGTTTCGGATTTGATGTCGAGCAGATCCATCAATCTTTGCTCCGCACCCGTAAAAGCTGATGCGGGAGCATCCGCCGTCTTGGAAACTTTCAGGCGGGTGATGGTCTGCGTGATGGACATTTTATCCGAGACACCATTCATACCCCTATTATATCATCGAACCGTTAAAAAGGACTATTCTATCAAATGACCCCTCCCGCCGCCGAAAACGTCCATAAAGACAACCCCTTACTGGGGATGGGCTGCGCCGTGGCAGCGTTTTTCCTGTTCGCGGTCATGAATGTTTTTGCCAAAAAACTTGCCGTAAACCACAGCGTCATCGAAATCGCGTTCTATAGGAACATCATTGCCATCTGGCCGTTTTTGTTCCTGATTTTTGTGATGGGCAAACGCGAAATAATGACCATCAAAACCAGCCCACGCACCATCGTCGTGCGTTCCGTTTTGGGAACCATCAGCCTGGCCCTAACCTTCGGCGCTTTCGCCATGATGCCGATGGCCGATGCGACAGCGTTTCTTTTCACGTCATCCCTTCTCATTCCCGCACTCGGGTTTTTCTTTCTAGGTGAAAAAGTAGGCGCACAAAGATGGGGCGCCGTTCTGGTCGGTTTCATGGGTGTGCTGATCATGCTGCAGCCCGACGGACAGATAAACATGGCGGGTGCGGGGGTAGCTTTAGCAGCGGCCTGTATGCATGCGACCTTGCAAATCATCCTGCGCTCTCTGGGCAAAACCGAAAGCCCCGAAACGGTGACGTTCTATTTCGTTTTCATCGGCACGTTCGTGGCGCTCATTCCCATGCCGCTCGTCTATGTCCAACCCACTTGGAATGAAGTGCCTTATATCATCGGCCTTGGCATCACAGGCGTTGTGGCACAGGTTCTTATCTCCAACGCTTATAAATACGCACCCGCTGCAATTGTTACCGTGTTCAATTATTCCGGCATAATCTGGGCGACGTTGTTCGGATGGTATTTCTGGGATGAATTCCCTACGCAAACGATTCTGACAGGCGCTGCGGTGGTTATCGCGTCCAACATATTTATCGTGTGGCGGGAAAACAGATTGGCGAAAAGAAATCAGGCGGTCGTGCAGGAAGCAGACCCGCTCTAATTACTCGATTTGCAGACCTTCGCGCGTGAAATAACCGATCTCGCGTTTTGTATGCCAGTCTTTCAAAAGTATCACGGGGTGTTCGCCGCTTTCTGTGATGCCGTATACGGCATCAAGCGTTGTCACGACACGGCGTTTGTCAAATCCGCCCAGCCGATAGAATTGCGGACCTACCACCAACACCGGCACATCGTCTTCGGAAGTTTGCTTGCGTAAAATATCGGCGCGGAAAAATCCGTCGATCAATTTAAAACCGTCTTGGTTTTGCGAAAGCCAGTCCTGCACATACCAGTCCTCGGCGGCCCATTGCTGGTTTTGCGTGTGCTTGCCGTTTTCAAGATAGGGGTGGAATTTCTTATAACCCACCCATTCCCAATGGCCCGGCCACCAGCCAAAACGCCAGACTTTGGGTTCCGCATGCGCAGGTGCGGCAAACACAAAAGCCAAAATACCTAGCAGTACCAATAAGTTAATATTTTTCATGGGCGGCTCTTCGGATGGGTGACGTTTCAAATAACTTTTAACGGATTCATGGTATCCTATAAAGATGATTGGTGCCATATCCAACGCTTTATCCGGTCTTACTTCCGCTACCAAAAAGGTAGATTCGGCCGCAGAGCGCATCGCCAATGTCACAACGCCCCAAGAAGACGGAAGCCCTTCGGATGTTGATCTGACCACGGAAGCCGTGAATCTGAAAATCGGTGAAATCGCCTATAAAGCGAACATATCCGTCCTGCAGGCCGCCAAGGAAATGTCCGAAGAACTCGGCCGCCTCTTCGATAAAAAAGTATAAAAATCCAACAGTCTCAAAGATATCCGAAGGCCGTTGTATTAACGGCTCATAAACCATTTCCATATATTCTCAAATAAACTCAAGTAGATAGGGTTTATTGTGACGGATACGGACGGCTTGCTCCTCGGCGATGAAACAAGCGGCACCACTATGGAGTTGGCGCCGTATTTCACGTTGGAGCGCGTATCATCCGCCGAATCCCTAATCCATGAATGGGAACCCGTTTTTGTCGAAGTGTTTCCCGACGTGAATGACCGCGAACCGCCGCACGAACTTTTGAAACGCCTCGCGAACGGCGAAGATTTTTTCTTGATGCGCGACATTAAAGGCAAACCTGTCGGCGTAGAGCTGGCACAAGCGCACAATGGCGGCGGCGCTATGTATATTCCGTGGACCGGTGTGCTTCGTGAATACAGAAACTTCGGTATCGGCTCCATGATGACGCGCCGCATTTCAAAATACATGAAACAAAAATACAACATCACGCACACAATTTTGGATATCGAAGATCCCGCGCGACTCCACACATCCGGCTACCCCGAAGATGAAATGGAAGAAGCCATGGAAATGGCGCACAGACGCATTAATTTCTGGCGCCGCAAGGGTTTCATCGTCATCGATGATATGTATAAAAAGAGTGGAGAAAAACTGGAATATGTGCGTCCTTCCTCCGAAAACGATCAGGAAATTCAGGCCTACGACCACATGATTATCCGCTTCGAAGATGAAATCATGCACGAAAATATCAACGTGCTGGAAGGCAGCATCAGCAAATCCTTTGTCCGCGAGTGTTATCTGCAGATGACGCGCATTCAGTATGGTGATTTAAGCGAAAAAGAACTGCGCGATGCCTACCCGGCGGTGGAAAAATATCTGTCCGACATTGATGCCATTGAGAATAATTTTTTGCCGTTCATGACCACGCCCGTAAGACCGAAACTCACGCCTGTTATTCCGGCGCAAATCCGCATGCTCTCGGATGAGCAGGAAGCCTTAACCGAGTTGATTTAAAGCTTGCTCATTTACGCCATGCCGGTTGGCTTTGCTTCGTCTCCGCTCCACTTGGCCGCACCTACTAGGCGAAGATCAACAACCTTTTGTGATATGTCTTTAGCGTCAAGTTTTTCTAAAATCTCAGTCCTTGAACCTTCAGCAGACGAACACCATTGCACCTTTCTTTCAGGATGAAAGGATGTAGGCGAAAAGATAGTTCCTTCTTTGCATTCATACCATGTAGTACCCCCATCTCTCAGACGGTTAACATTGGTAACTTCCAACTCTTCAAGTTTATCCAAGGCAGGACCTTTAAAAACCCTTAGAGATTCATATTGATAGTTTTGCCTGTTACAACTGACGACAAAATACGTACCGTCGGCTGATTTTGCCGCCAGTTCAATAGCGCGAATATCAGGAGGCGCTATAAAGGATATTTCTTTTTCAACGATGTTTTTAAGAAGCGCCGACTTTTCTTCATCTGTGAGAACTTTAAGCGTGGCAACGTCTTGCTGCGAAATTCCACCCGCAGGCTGTTTTAAACCTCTTACAATGGAAATCTCGCCCGTATTCTCGTTCACCTTCAACCTGAATTTTCTATTGCTATCGAATTCATGGAGAAAAGATGCTTCGAATTCTTTTGTACTTCCGCCATATCCCGCATCGTGAAACTCGTAAGCGGCGTTCTCTCCTTTGGGCAGGATGTAATATTCGTTGTGGGGCCAAAGTCTGAAGAGCACATCGCCGCGGTCATTCTTATATGCATTTTCAATTTTAGGATCCGAAGATGCCCATTCAAAGGTTCTCTGGAATTCCTTTAGCTTCTGTAAAGGATCTGCCTCTGTAGCCACGTAAAGCCCATCAACGGTTTTATCGTTAAAAAGCATGTTCAAAATAGGCACAGGTCTTGGGAAAGTTTCGGCGATCATCAGTCTCTCCAATAAATTTTGGGAAGATTATCTTAAAAAGATCATAAATACAATGTTTATGTAAATGGTGCCGGATGAGGGATTTGAACCCCCGACCTTCGGTTTACAAAACCGCTGCTCTACCCCTGAGCTAATCCGGCCCTTTTGGGCGCAAAAGTTAACCATATTCCATAATAGTTAACCATTTAAGGGTTACGGGGCTGATTTTGCCCCTGATAAAACCCTATTTGGCGTGCGGGCATGTTTAACAAAATTTATCCCCCCCACAAGCTTTTTTTTGCCCCCTTATCTTTTGTAAAAATTCAGCGATTCCTGTTAAATTATAAACGGATACCAAATCATCCACCCCTTCCCGTTCTAAAGGTATTTAGGAAACCATGTCCGACAAAAAATCACAGACATACGATATGGCCATGGGCTGGGGTATCCTGCTGTGCGTTTTCGCGGCATTGGGCGCGCTCATCTGGTACCACAACAAAACCGAAATTCAGAACGGCATTCGCTGGCTGCGTTATATCGAAATGCAGATCGCGCAATTGTTCCTCTCCGATGATTACGAAGTCATGTGGGACGGTCAGGCCGTAAACCACGCATCACTGATGAAGATGGCGGGCGAAATCGATGCGGACAGATTGTCACCGGAATTTTTAAGCGCGCTTACCACCGTTGCGTTGCAGCCGCTGCTCATCCCGCTCAGCATTATGGCGTTGCTGATGGGTTTGTGGGCATTGTTCAATGGCCCGGGTTCCGAACACAGAAAAAAATTCAACATCGATACATTGATCAAAAAACAGTCGAACATATTCCCGATCATTGCGCCCTTTATCGAATTCAATCCCAACACATTGCCTCCCCGCGCGCCGGGCGCACCCGTTCCCGCAGACCTGCCCGGTTTTGCGGAAGCGTTGAGCCCCGAAGAATGGCTGGCCTATAACCAAATTCAAAGTGTGAACAAAAAGATCAACGAAGAGGCAGCAACAAAAGCATTCGGCGCACAGCTTGGCCCCCGTTGGAGAGGCGCGAAAAATCTTGCGCCCTACAAACAGGTTATGCTTGCAGCGTTCTGCCTGAAAGCCGCCCGCAAGCGTGCCGATTCCGACCAGATGATGGGCCGCCTCGCAAGATGCTGGGATGGAAAAGGCGGATTGAAACTAAGCCGTGATCGCAAATTGCTCCGTGAAGCACGCGCCGTTTTGAACAATTCAGCCCTTTCAGCCAGCACGCTTAAAAAATGCAACGAACATGCATGGGAAACGACCGCGATAATGCGCGCACTCGCCACCGCACGTGAAGAGGGCGGCGTTCTGGCGCCAGCACAATTCGTTTGGTTGCGCGCCCACGACCGCGCATTGTGGTATCCGCTCAACAATATAGGACGTCAATCCCTGCACACCGAAGCGCTCGGCGCGACAGCGCATTACAAGGCGGAAAAACTGGCACAGCGCCCCATCCCACGCCCCAAAGTTATCGACGCGGTAAAATCTATCGCTGAATACATGCTTTCCGACAAAGCACGTGCCATTCCACAACTCGACTACAGCAATTCGAAAAAACGCGGTATCAAGAAATTGAAAAAAGCCTAGAAAGAAAAATTAAGGAAGACCATGAACAACGTTTGGAAAAAACCCGCAAACACATACGAATCTTCCGCGAAAGTCGTGGACGGGAACCTGATCATTTCCATGCCTGATGCCGTCAACCCGGTTGTATGGCGCATGGAGCTTGGCAGCATCAAAGCCTCCGCACTGGAAGTCCGCAGCCAGGGCGAAAGCGGCCAGCATATGTTGTTTTTGAAAACACCCAAAGGTGACGTTCATGACATCGCCCCCTTCGCAAACAGAGAATTGGCTGTACAAGCTTTAATGCGTGTATCACATGCATTGCAAGGCGCGCACGGCAATATGTCGGCTGCGCCTGTTGCAATTGCAGCACAGGAAGTTCCGAGCAGCCCCGCCTTCGGCAAGTCCGGCGGCTCTGGCTATAAATGGCTTCTGGCTTTGGGCGGATTGTTTGTGGTGATCATTCTGTTCGCCTATTTGGGCAGCCTGACGCCCACAACAGGGTCGCAAGGCAACGCGGCAGGCGTGCAAACCGACAAAGAAGCCGGTACACCGCAATCCGCCGACGAATTGCTGAGAGGATTCTAACCCCCCATGGCAATTAATGAGAAACGGTTTGGCTATTATTCGCACCTTCGGGACGTCCGCCCGATGTATGTGCGTTTGGCCGACTGGCTCAAAAAGCCGTCGCACTCTTTCGTCTGCTTCTTCATGTCGATCCTGCCTTTCTATTTCATGCCGGAAAGCCGCACCTACGCTGATCTTATTCTCGTAGCCGATCTTTTGTATTTCTGGTGGCTGAGAAAACGCAAACGCGTACTGCCCTTCAAATTGCCCATGGATTCTAAATTCAAGGACCAGAACAACCTGAATGCGGGCCGCAACGGCAAACCCGAAGGTATCTTGTATCTCGGCAACACGCGCGGACCCAATAACAGCGGCGAAGAAGTCTGGTTCTCGAACTCCGACGCAAGAACGCACATTCTTTATCTCGGAACGACCGGTGCAGGTAAAACCGAAGGATTGAAATCCATCGTTACCAACGCCCTGACATGGGGATCCGGCTTCGTTTACATCGATGGTAAAGCCGATACGGATTTATGGTCATCGCTTTCCTCGCTCGTGCGCCGCTTTGGGCGCGATGACGATCTGTTCGTTCTGAACTACATGACGGGTAACTCTGACACACGCGCGCCTTCGAACACCATGAACCCGTTCTCATCAGGTTCGGCGTCGTATCTTACCAACATGCTCGTATCGCTGATGCCGCAAGCGGAAGGCGATAACGCCATGTGGAAAGAGCGTGCCGTATCATTGATCTCGTCCCTTATGCCCGCACTAACATGGAAACGCGATAATCAGGATACACCTTTATCCGTTTCCTCGATCCGCGATTATCTGCAGCTCAATAACGTTATCAAACTTTCCCGCGACGATGCGTTGCCGCAAAAATTCCGCGACAGTATCGTGGGTTATCTGAACACACTTCCCGGTTTCGTGGATGCCGCGTTCGATGACAACGGCAAGGAAAAGCCTATGGGGCCTGACCAGCCGATGATCGACACGACGACGGTGCGTCAGCAGCACGGTTATCTGACCATGCAGTTCACACGCTCCTTGCAATCGTTGGGCGATGATTACGGCTACATCTTCGATACGCAGGCTGCGGACGTGAACATGGTGGACATCGTTTTGAACCGCCGCATTCTGATCGTTCTTATTCCCGCCCTTGAAAAATCATCCGACGAAACGGCCAACCTGGGTAAAATCGTTGCGGCAACCATCAAGGGGATGATGGGTTCTACGCTCGGCGCCACGGTCGAGGGCGAAAGCTCCACCGTCATCGAAAACAAACCGACGCATTCGGCAACACCGTTTATGACCATCTTTGACGAAGTCGGTTACTACGTGTCCGACGGTATGGCGGTTATGGCGGCGCAGGCCAGATCGCTCGGCTTCTCTCTTGTCTTCTCGGCGCAGGATTTACCAGCCCTGCAAAAACGCGTGAAGGAAGAATCCCGCTCCATCACCGGTAACTGTAACATCAAGATTTTCGGTAAACTTTCCGATCCTACCGACACGAAAGACTATTTCGAACGTCAAGCCGGTAAGGCGCTCGTTCTGCAAACGACAGGCTTCCAGTTGCATGGCGGCGTATCGACCGGATCGTTCCACGATAACCAAGGCGCGAGCATGACCGCGCAAGACCGCGCCGATTACGGAGATTTGAAAAAACTCCGCGAAGGGGAAGCCGTTCTTATTTTCGAAGGTATCGTTATCGACGTACAGATGTTCTATTCCAACCCTGGCCACGCCAAGGCGATGCGCGTCGGCCGCTTCCTGTCCCTGCCCCCTGCTGATGAAAACGTGATCAAGCACCGTGCGCAAATTACCAAGCTCCGCGATTTCATGGTCAGCAAGACATGGACAGCCATGAAAGCCGATGTCAAAGCCAACACGCCCATGCCTATTGACGCACTGCGCGAAGGTTACCGCGTCGGTGAGAAGAAAGCAGAAGACACAGTTGTATACGGTATCTCCGCGCTGGCGGAACTCCATGCACGCCAATATCCCGACGAAGCAGCCAAGGCTTTGTCAGGCGACACAACGGATACTTCCGCGCCCAGTGCCCCCGTCCTCACAGCGACACAGCCTTTGGGCACGCCCGCCGCCCCAGCTGCACCTGCGGCCCCTGCTGCACCAGCAGGTCCGATGGGATTCTTCAAAAAAGACCCGCCTATGACGTCCGAACCCGTCAAGGAAGACAACAAGGTTTCATGGAAAGATCTGGCCGCGACGGAAACGCCTGCTCCGGATACCACCATACCCGCATCTCAAAAAGTTTTGCTTGATGCAAATGCCGAAAAAATTCTCGAAGAAGCAGGCTCCAACGCGGCATCCGCCCTTTTCAAAACGCCGAAAGAATAACCCATGAACAAAAACGCGCAGCGCGGCAATGCGGTTGTGTTTATCCTTATCGCCATCGCGCTTTTCGCCGCGCTGGCCTTTACATTCATGCGCGGCGCGAAGACTGGACAGGGCAATCTTACTGCAGGGCAAGCAAAGCTTGGGGCGCAGGAACTTATTGCCAAAGGTAATGCCTTAGAAAAGGGCGTAGACAGACTTCGTCAACGCGGATGTTCAGAAATGCAGATAAGTTTCGCAAATTCCATTTTTGCAACACACGGCGGAGTAATTCAACAGGGAGATGGTCACAACCCAAACGCCCCAGTATCAGGTGAGTGTGATCTGTTTAAATCCGCAGGTGCTAACCTGACGCCCGACCTAATTCCCGATACATATACGGTTGCTTGGGCAGGGA
Organism: Micavibrio sp. UBA7689; assembly: GCA_002482805.1. Classification (GTDB taxonomy): domain Bacteria; phylum Pseudomonadota; class Alphaproteobacteria; order Micavibrionales; family Micavibrionaceae; genus Micavibrio_A. The sequence goes on from DLGR01000042.1 coordinate 12,108, forward strand.
TTGGAGCAGGCAATACTGCGCGTGGCGCTCAAAGGCTTATGCGCATGAGAATTCCAGGCTTAGGTGACCCGGCAAGTGAAGAATTGGTCTATTTTGTTCCCTACATAAATTACACCCTTTGTCAGGAAATTAACCGGTTGGCCGGAGTTGTCACCCCATCAGGAGATGTACCCGAAACAACCAATACAACGGCCTTATTTCACGGTACCTTTCCAGGCGTAGGCCTAGTTGTTGATCCGGGCGGTTACATCACCGGCAAAACGACCTTCTGCGTCAAACATGCTGGCACAACTGCAGCGCATGAGCAGGTATTTATGAAAGTGCTACTGGAAAGATAATTTAGGGACACCATAAAATCCTTGCGATTTTAAGGCTATTCCCGTAGCATTTCGTCATGGCCAGACAAGCACGAATCGTCCTTCGCGACACACCCCATCACGTTACCCAGCGCGGCAATCGCGGCGAATCCGTTTTCTTTGAAAAATCGGATTATGAAGCGTATATAGAATTTCTTGCCGAAGAATGCGCCGACAAAGGTGTTTCCATCTGGTCTTACTGCCTTATTGCAGGACAAGTACAATTGATTGCCGTGCCGAGCCGCGAAAACGCCCTAGCCCGCGCGTTGGGTGAGGCACACCGCCGCTACACACGCCGTATCAATGAACGCAATTCATGGCGCGGCCATTTGTTTCAGGACCGTTTCTTTTCCTACCCTATGGATGAAAACCATTTGCTGAACGCCGCGCGCTATATTGAAACCATGCCGGTAATGATGGGTATCGCGCCCAATCCCGAAAGCTATCTGTGGAGCAGCGCCAGAGCGCATGTCAAAGGCCGCGAAGACAAACTTCTCGATAAAAACAAACCGCTTTTGCACTTTGTGCCAGATTGGTCTGGTTTCTTGAAGGAATGGCCGGAAGAACAAGATCCCAAAGCCATCGAACGCCACCTGCAAACGGGCCGCCCGCGCGGGAATGACAATTTCCTGGATTCTGTGGAAAGCATGGTGGGTCGCACGGTCCGTCCGCAAAAACCGGGACGCCGCTCGATAACCTTCAGCAAGAATCTTTATAAATAATTACATCCGCTCCGGAATGTCGATGCCGAGCAGACCGAATGTAAGCTCCAACTGGCGGTAGGTCTGCGCGCAGAGCGACAAACGGCTATCGCGCAAGGCTTTGTTTTCTTCCGACAAGATATGGCAGTTGCCGTAGAAAGAACTGAACGCTTGCGCCAGACGATAGGCGTAATCACACAAATGGTGCGGGAAATAATTCTTCACCGCACCTTCGATGGAATCCGGCAATTCGGTAAGTAATAACGCAAGCGGGCGATCCACATCGGCCAGCATCAAAGGCGATGATTTGGTTATATCGTATCCTGCCTTGCGCAGCAGCGATTTGATCCGCACGGCTTGATAGAGCAGATAAGGCCCTGTCTTACCTTCAAAACTCGTGAGTTTGTCGAGGTCAAACACGTAATCCGCCACGCGTGAATTCTGTAAATCCGCAAATTTGATGGCAGCGATGGCAACTTTATGGGCAACATCGGCCTTTTCGGCAGCGGGCATGTCTTCGGCCAGATGTGCTTCATCCATGCGGGACTTGGCCTTTTCTTCAGCCATAGAAATCAAATCATCCAGGCGCATAACGCCGCCTGCGCGGGTTTTGAACGGTTTGCCGTCAGGTCCATTCATCGTGCCGAACCCCGCATGGGTCAATTCAACCGCCGCTTTTACCAGACCGCCTTTGCGCGCGGCACGGAACAATTGCTCGAAATGCAATCCTTGGCGCTGATCCACCACATAAACAATTTTATTGGGATTATAGAGCTTCACACGCTCGACGATGGTGGCCATATCGGTGGTGCCGTACATCACGGCACCGTCACGTTTGTACAAAATCAATGGTGGGTATTCTTTTTTATCGGATTCTTCGGCAACCGGAACGACTTGCGCCCCATCACTCTCTATAGCAACTTTTTTCTTTTGCAGGTCTTCGACCATCGGTGCAATGTAATCATGTACATCGGCTTCACCCTTCCACAAATCGAAGAAAACATTGAGCGCGGCGTAATTTCTTTCCATGCCCTTGATGGAAACGTCGCGTATTTTCTCCCATAAACCGTAATGCGGCTGTTCTTTGTTCTGTAATTTCACCGTGGCGGCATGCGCACGCGCCATCAGATCGGGATTTTCCTTAGCCGCGCCCGATGCTCGCGGATAGCGTTCAGCCATATCTTCCATGAGCGCGTCGATAGAGGATTGGCTATTCAAATTCGTGTCGAGAACGATCTTCTCTTCGCCGCGCGTAATATAATCATCGATCAACATGCCCATATGCGTGCCCCAATCACCCATATGCACATCACCGAGCGTCTTATAGCCGACGAATTTCATGATGCGGCGGATGGAATCCCCGATGATGGCGGAACGCAAATGCCCGACATGCATGGCTTTGGCGATATTGGGACCGCCATAATCAAGAACGACGGTTTCATTGTGACCAAGATCGGAAACGCCCGCGCGTTTGTCGGCGCCGGTTTCTTTTAAATATGCTGAAAGATAATCATCCGTGACATTGATATTGATAAATCCTGGTCCTGCGATTTCCACTTTCGAAAAGACCGGGTTTTTTTGCAGCTCTTCGACAATCGCGCCTGCAACCTCGCGCGGATTTTTCTTGGCGGCTTTGCTGGCCGCCATGGCGCCGTTGCATTGGAATTGCGCAAGATCGGGACGATCGGCAACTCTCACCGTGCCAAAAGATTTATCCAATCCCTGGGATTCAAAAGCCGAACCGACAATGCCGGACAATTTTTGTGCGAGAGAGCCCATAAACCTTAAGCGTCAAGCTGTGCGCGGAGCGCATTTTCCTGAATGAAATCGCGACGCGGTTCAACGACATCGCCCATAAGCGTGGTGAACAGCTCGGATGCTTTCTCTGCATCTTTGACCGTCACTTGCAGGAATATACGCGCGCTAGGATCAAGCGTCGTTTCCCAAAGCTGTTCGGGGTTCATTTCGCCCAAACCTTTGTAACGCTGCATGGTCAGCCCCTTGCGTCCCACTTCGAGCACGGAATCGAATAATCCATAAGGACCGTTAACTTTGGCGGCTTCTTTTTCGCCGACCATCAAACGGGCGGGACCTTCAAAGTTTTCAGCCATCCAGTCGGCCAGCGTGTGGATTTTACGCGCATCGGCTGATTTCATCTGTTCTGCCGAAATACGGGTGCGGTCCTGTACGCCGCGCACCATGCGCTCGAGCACGATACCACCGACAGGCGTAAATTCCGCCTTCCACGTTTTTTCGTTTTTAAAGGCCAGGGCATTCAAACGATCCGCGAGTTTTGCAGCCACTTTTCCGGCATAGGCAGGATCGTTGAACATCTTTTCATCGAAAGCACCGGCAATGGCGGCCTGTTCCACCGCGTCCCGGTTGCCTGTTTTTTGCGTTAAGCTGGCAATTCCGTTGCGGATGGCGCGGGATTTGTTCAAAACATCGAGAATGTCATTACCCGCACGTACCACGCCATTATGTTCGACGAGCTTAATGTCACCAAGCGCGGCGGTGATAAGGTAATCTTCCATCGCCGCATCGTCTTTCAAATACATCTCGCCGGAATTGCCGCGTTTGACTTTGTAGAGCGGCGGCTGGGCGATATAGAGATATCCCTTTTCAATGACAGCCGGCATGTAACGGAAGAAGAACGTCAAAAGCAGCGTTCTGATGTGCGCACCGTCGACGTCGGCATCGGTCATGATCACGATTTTGTGATAGCGGATTTTATCGATGTTAAACTCATCGGAGCCAATTCCCGTGCCCAACGCCGTGATGAGCGTGCCTACCTGTTCGGAACCCAGCATCTTGTCGAAACGCGCGCGTTCCGTATTCAGGATTTTACCACGCAAGGGCAAAATGGCTTGGTTTTTACGGTCGCGCGCCTGTTTGGCGGAACCACCTGCGGAATCTCCCTCAACGATGAAGATTTCGGAATCTTCCGGGTGCTTGCTCTGGCAATCTGCCAATTTGCCGGGAAGGTTCGATATATCCATCACACCTTTACGGCGCGTCAATTCACGTGCTTTACGCGCGGCTTCACGAGCCAAACCCGCTTCGATGATTTTGCCGACGATGATTTTGGCTTCGGCGGGGTTTTCTTCAAACCATGTGCCGAGCTTATCGTTGATCGCGGATTCCACCACAGGACGCACTTCGGAAGACACCAGTTTGTCTTTCGTCTGCGACGAGAATTTCGGATCCGGCACTTTCACGGACAGAACGCAGGTCAAGCCTTCACGCATATCTTCGCCCGACAGCTTGATCTTTTCTTTTTTGAGAAGACCTTTTTCTTCGGCGTAATTGTTCAAAACACGGGTCAGCGAGTTTCTGAAACCCTGCAGGTGCGTTCCGCCATCGCGCTGCGGGATGTTGTTGGTAAAGCACAACATGGTCTCGTGATAAGCATCCGTCCATTCCAGCGAGCATTCCACCGAAATGCCGTTTTCTTCATAGATGGAGGAAACTGGCTGTTTGATCAGCGCTTTTTTGTTGCGGTCAAGATATTCGACGAAGCTTTGAATACCGCCCGCATAATTGAAATGGCTGACGCGTGGCTCTTCACCGCGCATATCGGTGAGGTAAATATTCACGCCCGAATTCAGGAACGCGAGTTCACGCAAGCGGTCTTCCAGCGTATCAAAATCAAATTCCACATGGGTGAAGGTTTCGGTGGAAGGCAGGAACGTCACTTCCGTTCCGTTGCGGCTTCCGGGCTCCATATCGCCTACAGGCTTCAAATCCGCTTCGGCGTCGCCGTGGCGGAACGTCATTTCCCAGATCTTGCCTTGACGGCGGATGCGCAGGAAAAGCTTTTCGGAGAGCGCATTGACGACGGAAACACCGACACCGTGCAGACCTCCCGATACTTTGTAGGAATTCTGGTCGAACTTACCGCCCGCGTGCAACTGGGTCATGATGACCTGCGCGGCGGATACGCCTTCTTCTTTGTGAATGTCGACGGGAATGCCGCGGCCATTATCTTTTACGGTTACCGAACCATCGAGATTGATCATGACATCGACGCGGTCACAATGGCCAGCGAGGCTTTCGTCGATTGCGTTGTCGACGACTTCGTACACCATGTGATGCAGACCAGAACCATCATCCGTATCGCCGATATACATACCTGGACGCTTACGTACAGCATCCAATCCTTTTAAAACGCGGATCGATTCTGCGCCGTATTCGGCATTTTCTGTGTTGGTGGAATCCATCTTTTTGGCCGCTTCACTCATGTTTTTTGTACCCTTGAATCAGAGTGATTTTTATAGCACGCACACCACCAAAAAACAGCAAAAAACCGCCATTTTCAGGGGCGATTTTTCCGTGGATAACTCCCTGTTATTTCTTGGTAATTTCGCCCCGATTTACACCCCAAAATTGGGCTCTTTTTCGGGCGGCGGAAAAGAGGGATTCATCGGTGCCTGTCATCCATACCTGCCCGCCCAAATCCTGCAATAAATCGAACAAAGCGGCGCGGCGATCCTCATCCAGATGCGCCGCAACTTCGTCCAAAAGCAACACAGGCGGCATTCCACGCTCAGAACGCATCAGACGCGCGTGGGCAAGGATAATACCGATCAAAAGCGCTTTTTGCTCGCCCGTGGAACATTGGTCCGCAGGCATGTCTTTGGCAGCAAAACGCACGAGTAAATCACCCTTGTGCGGCCCTGTCGCCGCACCGCCCGTTTCAGCGTCTTTGGCGCGGGACTGACGAAGCTGATAGGCGAACATCTCCTCCACCTCCAGCGCGGGTGTGCGTGCCAGTAATTCCTCAACGGTTCCCGACAGTGCCAAATAGGCTTTGGGAAAGAAATTTTCCTCGTTTTGCGGGGCCATATCACAGGCACGCTGTAGCCGGACCACAAAATCCAGCCTTGCGGCCGCAATCGCCACGCCTGTTTCCGCCATCTGCGATTCCAGTGATTTAAGCCAGACATCATCGTTCTTTTCTTCGCGCAGCAGTTTCGATCTTTGCGCCATGGCATTCTCGTAGCGCGTCACACGTCCTGCATGGCCGCTATCAAAAGCGAATATCAGCTTGTCGAAAAAGCGTCTGCGTCCGCCCGCTGTATCCAAAAACAATCTATCCATTTGCGGGGTGAGCCAAATGCATGACATATAGTCAGACAAAGCCATCTGGGTTTTTGCAGGAACACCGTTAATACGTACGGCACGTTTGTTGGCGGAAACATCGAGCCCCGTGCCGATCTGCACATTCGCGCCGCCCGTTTCCACGTTCGATGCGATGGCCCAAGCTTGATTTGCGTCTTTCTTTTGAATTTCCTCGTTGGCGGCAGAACGAAGCCCCCGCCCCGGAGTCAACAAAGATACAGCCTCCAGCACATTTGTTTTGCCGGCGCCGTTGGGCCCGCAAAGCACGATCAGCCCCGAATGCACATCTTCCATCCGCACGGTTTCATAGCTGCGGAAATTGCGGAGCTGTAATGTTTGAACAAAGGACATATTATTTACGCCAAATCTCTTGCGGCACTTCTATGCGTTTTTCATCGAAATAGCGCGTATCAAAATACCACAGGCCACTGATCTCTATCTTAACTAAATGCCACGATGAATCGTTCCGGTAAGAAGCAGCATCTTTCCCTGCACGTCCGTAATAAACGGCCGCGGCGTGTTTTATATCCTCCTCTGATTTGAGGATTTTCGCCGTACCCTTCACATACGCGCCGAAAACATGCTCGCCTGCCGGTCGATCCGTAGGGAATATCGTACAAGTCACGCCTGCGTCGGATCCGATATTATCCATGTGCACGCAATCGAATTGCGAAATGAAATATAAGTTGAAATGGTCATCCCAAGCGAAATAAACGGGATTGACCCAAAGACCTTTCACGCCGCTTGTGGCAAGCGCCATGAATTCCGTACTTTTAAAACAGGATGTAAGCAGGTCCTTCCAAGAAGGATGGGCCATTTTAGACCCGCAGCGGCATCAGAACATAGAGCGCGGAAGCATCGCCGGCATCCTGAATGATGGTCGGGGAAGCGGAATCTGCCAGCGTGAGACGGCAACCATCACCTTCGATCTGCTGGGTGATGTCGAGCAGATAACGGGCATTAAAACCGATTTCCATGTTGTCATTACCGTTAATCTCCAGATCTTCCGTAGCAGAGCCTGCTTCGGGCGAATTTGCAGAGAGGGTCATCGTCTTCCCGTTCAGCGAGATTTTCACGGCGCGGGATTTACCGTCGGAGATCGTCGATACGCGGTCAATAGCGCGGGAGAATGCTTTGGGGTTTACCTCCACGATCTTGTCGTTGCCTTTCGGGATAACGCGCTGGTAATCAGGGAACGTGCCATCGATCAGCTTGCTCGTAAGAACAATGTGGTCGAACGTGAAGCGGATTTTGGTCTCGGAGAGCGATACTTGAATGGAATCGCCTGCTTCTTCGACCAGCTTGCGCAACTCACCCACCGTTTTGCGGGGGATGATAATTCCGGGCATACCGGCTGCGCCTTCGGGCAGCGGCATTTCAAAACGTGCGAGGCGGTGGCCGTCGGTTGCGACAGCGCGCAAAACATCCACGCCGTCATTGTCTGCGGCGTGCAAATAAATGCCGTTCAGGTAGTAACGTGTTTCTTCCGTCGACATCGCGAATTTCGTACGGTCGATCAGGTTGCGTAATTCATTTGCGGGAATGGAGAAAGTCGCAGGCAGTTTGCCTTGGCCGATTTCAGGGAAGTCCGCAACAGGTAAACAGGCAAGGCGGAAGTTGGAGCGACCGGCTTTGACCGTCATCTGGTTGCCCGAAGGATCGAGTTCCAGAACAACAGCGGCATCTTCAGGAAGTTTTTTTACGATGTCGAACAGCGTCGATGCAGGTGCTGTGGTCGATCCGGCTTTGTCGACATTGGCGGCAACGGCTTCGTTAATCTCCAGATCCATATCCGTAGTGGCGAGGTTCAACACGCCGTCTTCGGCCTTCATGAGCACGTTGGAAAGGATCGGAATAGTCGTTCTGCGTTCTACGGCGCTCTGAACGTGGTTCAGGGCTCTCATCAGCGCGGCGCGGTCAATCGTGATCTTCATAAAAAATACCTTCCCAAGGGACGTTCAGCAATTACATATCGTGGTTGTGTGAGTGATTCGACTATAGCACGGCGAACGGCCCTGCCAAGCGGTTTTCAAGGGGTTTCAGCCATGTTCTACAGGCCATTTTTACCCCTCTCTGGACACAAGATTTCCTATCCCTTATGGTCGCCCTGCCATGGCGCAAAATATTGTCATATATCAAGACGAAGGGGTGGATCCTTTCACTTTCTCCTGCCTTCTGGAATTTTTCAGAGAGGAGCAGCCGCGACTGGCCAATGCAAATGCCCTGATCGAAGGATATGTCTTGGAAAAAGCAGATGTGTTCGTTATGCCGGGCGGTGCCGATCTGCCCTATTGTCGAAAACTGAATGGTGCAGGCAATAAAAACATCCGCGCGTTTGTCGAAAACGGCGGCACGTATCTGGGCATATGCGGCGGCGCTTATTACGGTACATCTGCCATAGAATTTCACAAAGGCCGTGAAGATGAGATTTGCGAAACACGCGAATTGGGATTTGTTGATGGCTGTGCCATAGGCACCATTTTGGATCTCGCCCCACCTTTTGACGATAGTATTTCTTGTGCCACAGTCACGTCCGTTAATAATATTCCGGTTTTCTATTCGGGCGGGCCTTGTTTTAAAACAAATGCCGAGATCATGGCGCGATATGATGCCTTAAACCAGCCGGCCATAGTGCGCCGGAAAGTTGGAAAAGGCGTTGCAATATTGAGCGGTGTACATTTTGAAGTAACTGCCAAGAATTTGGAAAATTACCTCTCCGATGATGATTCCGAAAAACAAATAGCTTTGGAACTGGCGGACAAACTCCGTTACGCTCCTTCTTTCGATTGGAAAAATTTCCTTTTGGGTGTGCAAAAATAATGACGGTTTATATCTATAGCGGCTACGGCGCGTCACAGACGAACGCCAAAATTTTGCAGTTCATGTTTTCCATGGCACTGCATCAGCACGGAATCCCCATTAAAACATTGGGTCAACAGGATCTAAACACACCGAATGCGCCGTGGCAGAAAGACGGCAGCCTTCTGGTTTTTGGCGGCGGTGAATTTACGTTGCTTAAAGAAAAGCTCACTTTGTATGGCCGCGAAGCCATTCGTGATTTCGCCTCTTCCAAAGCTTATCTCGGCATCTGTAAGGGCGCTTATGCCGGTGCATCCCAGATTGATTTTTTGGGGCAGAACATCCACAAAACCAGCGACGGGTTCGGATTTTTTAATGGCGTAGCGCGTGGCTCGTTGCCTATAGCGCCTGCGCTTTACACGGGCTTGAGCAATTCTGCACAAGTCACGATGTTCCATCACGAAATATACGACATCGATTTCCCCGCGCTTTACTGGGGCGGACCTCATTTCGATTTATCGCATTCCACCCACAACGCACAAAGACTGGTGACACTCAAGACCCCTGCAACCGATCAATTTATAACCATGGGCATCAGCGTACCTGTCGGTGCTAGCGGCAAGGCGGTTCTACTTGGATATCACCCCGAAGCCATGCACACACATATTCGTGAATGGGTGTTGCAGTTTTCACGTGATGCTAATGATATTGCGCGTATAGAACGCGATCTTAAACAAGTGCCAGCATGGAAATTCTATCTGGGATTTGCTTGTTTGCTGGATGATCTGGGCATAGTGGAAAACCATTCCTTCCTGAATCAGATTTTGAACCCGCCCCCGCGCATGGAAATCACCCCTGTGCTTCAAACTCAACCATTCATAATCACCTAAGATAAAAAAAGGGCTGTTTTCACAGCCCTTTTTAACCCTCCCACCTAGGAAAACTTTACGGCATCAACCCGTAAGCGCGCGCTTGATGACTTCTACGTCCTGCGCGAACGATACATCCTCGACAACCAACTCTTCGACTTTACGCACGGCATGCATAACGGTCGTATGGTCGCGTCCACCGAACTTGCGGCCGATTTCCGGCAACGAACGTGCGGTCAGTTGCTTCGCAAGGAACATGGCCACCTGACGCGGACGTGCAACATTGCGCGAACGGCGTGCGGAGTGCATATCCGCCAGACGGATATTGTAGTGTTCCGCCACTTTGCGCTGGATCTCGTCGATCGTAATGCGGCGGTCATGGCTGCGCAGAAGGTCTTGCAGAACTTCTTGCGTGCTTTCCAGTGTGATCGCTTGTTTGGCGACATCGGAATGCGCGACGATACGGTTCAGGGCGCCTTCGAGTTCGCGGATGTTGCTGGTGACTTTGAGCGCGAGGAATTCCAAAACGGGTTCGGGAACATTCGCATTCAATTGCTTGCGTTTCGCTTGCAAAATGCCAAGGCGCAGTTCGTACGTAGAAGGTTGAATGTCTGCCACCAAACCCCATGCGAGGCGAGAACGCAGGCGTTCATCAATACCCGTCAGATCGCTTGGCGCCTTGTCGGCGGATATAATGATTTGTTTGTTTTGATCGACCAACGCGTTGAACGTGTGGAAGAATTCTTCTTGTGTGGATTCCTTGCCGGAAATGAACTGAATGTCATCGATCATCAGAACATCGACAGAGCGGAAGAATTCCTTGAACGCCATCGTGTCGTTGGAGCGGATAGCGCGCACGAACTGGTACATGAATTTTTCGGCTGATAAATACATCACGCGCTTGTTGGGGTGCTGTTCTTTCAGAGCCCAGGCGATGGCGTGCATCAGGTGCGTTTTGCCGAGGCCAACACCTCCATATATAAACAGCGGGTTGAAAGGAACGGAGGCGCTTTCGACAACGCGGCGCGCGGCGGCGTGTGCGAGTGCATTGGGTTTGCCCACGACAAAAGAATCGAACGAGTAACGTGCATCAAGCGGGGAAGCGAGATCAAAGGGGTCTTCCATCGTAACGGTTTTGGTGCCGTTGTCGTTGCCTTTGGCTTTCTTTTCGTCTTCAGCTGCATCGGAAGCTTGCTGCGCGCTTTGCACGACTACAACCTCGAGGCGTTTGATGTCGTCATATTTGGTGGAGGCCATCTCCAGAATACGTTTGGAATAATGCGTTTGAATCCAGTCACGCATAAAACGGGTTGGGACGGACACTTCGAGCGTGCCGTGATAGTAAGCTTGCAGCGTGAGAGGCTTCAGCCAGCTGCGGTAAACGGCTTCACCAAACTCATCACGCAATTCCTTATAGACGGCCGTCCACGCAGCCAGCACTTCAGGTGTGGGCGCGAAGGATTCCGTTTTGAAAGGCTTTACGTTGGTTGATTGACCCGAGAATTCAGACATATTTTTATTATCTCCACAAAATTGGTAACTAATGTTCAAACCGAGCCGGTGTGATAGATCGAAGACACAAAAATGCCTTCTGTAAAACTGGTGTTTTACAGTGAGATCTATTCAAATCGGCGATAAATATTAAGGTTTGGTCCCCGAAACACTGTCTCCTATACGGAAGTATAGCGACGGTTTTAAAAACCCCTTTTTAACTCCAACTCTTGTCCCTATGCGGGGGTAGTGATTAGGTCCTCTGATACTGCCGGAAACCGGTACAATGTGTTCTACACCACTACCGCTTCAGCTAGATCCCTATGTTGTTCACAGGGTTTTTTTGATTGCTTATTCACAGACCCTAAAACTATTTTTTTTAGTCCACAAGCGGAAAAAATGGGGAACATGAAAAAAAGAAATAATTTAACCATTGACAGAGTGCGCTAATGGTTTTTAGCCGCAAGAGATAGTTTCTTGCGGCCAACCAATTCATATTTCAATGTAATGAGAAAGTATTGTGGGACATAGCCTGATGGCTATGTCAGGAATTAGTTCTTAAGCGCTTTAATGCGTGCGGACAGACGCGAAATTTTGCGCGATGCTGTGTTCTTTTGAACGATGTTTTTCGCTACGCCGCGTGCCAGCTCGGGCTGAACTGCTTTGAAGGCTTCTTCGGCTGCTTTGGCATCGCCGCCGGCGATCNNTCAACTCTTTTTAGGAAGGTGCGGATGCGGCTCGTGCGCGCGGTGTTGATTTCATTCTTGCGCGCGTTGGTGCGAATTCTTTTCTTTGCAGAAGCGTGATTTGCCATGGTCTTTTTTCTCTATCTCTAAATCGTTCAAATTCTTGTTTTCACGCCCGTTTTCGGGGCGGCGGGATACATCATTTATCCACAGGATGGGCTGTTTTACGCGCCTAGGGGCTAAACTGTCAAGTTAAAGATTAACGCCCTAAAACCTTAACGATTGACGGGGGAAAGGGTAAAATGGACCACCGTCAAAGGGGGCTTTTTCGAAAGCTCCATTTTCAGGGCATCGGACCCCCGAACATACTGATTTTCCGCCGTTTTCTTCCAGCCAAGTTGGGGGAGAGATTCAGCGTAGAAACGGGCTATTTCCGTAGCGTTCAGGTTTTTGGAGGCCGCCATGACCGAGGCAATACGGCCATCGGGTTTATCGAACAGCATGGCCTGATCCTTTAATTCCTCCAGCCCCGGCATGACGGGCACGTCGTAAAGCGCCTCGAAGAAGAGTGGTGTTTTGGCAGTTTCCGCGGCAAACGCCGGAACAGCGGCCAGCAAAACCAAGGCTATAACCAGAAAATTTCTAAGCATGAATTTTTTTATCACTGCGGCCTTGTTATAACAAGTTCTCAATATTGTTCGATAACGCTGGTAAAAACGTAACGGGGAAAATCTGTATCCAGCGCGCACCATGCTGTATGACCTTCGATACCGCTCGATCCGTTGGTCAGATCACCCAGCACGTTGGAACTCGACGTCGCGCCATACGGAGAACCGTCAAAGTTCAACGCGATAATTCTGGATGTGAAACTGTAGGCGACGCTGGGGATGCCCGATATGCCGTTTCGCTCATTGATAAGCCTACAAATTCTTTCCGTTACACCAAAGAATGTGATCGCAACATCGTTTTGAACAGGATCGCCCAGCCATTGCGGGCGTATCCACGAGATCAGCATGTGGCCAGGTTTAACATATCCCGTAGGACAGGAAGGACAGTCCGTTATAGCATCGGGGAAAGTACGCGCAGGCACGCCGCCCCCTTCCGGATGGAACAAATTCAATGTCATATCGGTGTTGCCGGAAGGCGGCGGCAGCGGAGATCCATCGTTTCTGGTGTAGACATTATTATCGAGATAGATGCTGCCCGTCTCGACATTGCGGGCGAATTTGAGGCGGAGTAAGGCCGTTTGAACGGCCGTAACATAATTTTCCAAGTTAGCGACTTCCAGTTGAGCCTTCTCGTCTTCCACGGAACCGCCGCCGCTGCGTGTGCTGTAAAGTACTACATAGGAAAGGGCGGCAAACAAGGCGACGGCAATCAGGATCAGAAACAATGCGTTTCCTTTTTCTGCCGCTTTACCAAATCTGTTTTTAAAATTAATTATGGTCCGACCCCGAATATGGATTTTCTGTTATTTCTGACAGCGGACGCAGAAAAATGTAGAGCGGCCGCCTTGTGTAATACGCTGTATCAAAGGGGCCTTTTTAATCTCGGCCGCACAACGGGGACAAATCTCCCCTTCCCGATCATACACCTTGAACCCATATTGAAAATAGCCCAGTTCCCCGTCGGCTTTCCGGTAATCCTTCAAACTGCTGCCGCCCGCTTTGATGGCCTTGGCCAGAACATCCTTGATGCATTTTACCAAGACGTCGCATTCCTTGGCCGACAGATCGCCGGCTAGTCTTTGCGGTGCTATCCCAGCCCCGAACAAGGCCTCGCAATCATAAATATTGCCGATACCCGCCACCACACGCTGATCCAGCAATGCGATTTTGATCGGCACTTTCTTGCCCTTTAACCGGGCATGCAAAATCTTGCCGGTAAATTCCTTTGAAAGAGGTTCGGGCCCCAGAGATTTAAAGGCTTCGTGGTGTGCCATATCCTTTTCCGCGACCATCAATACGAGTCCGAAACGGCGCGGATCGTTGAACACGATGCCGCCATCCCCTTCCAGATCAAGGATAAAATGATCATGTTTCGCGCGTTTGTGGTTTTTCAAATTTGCCATGGCCGTAATGCGTCCCGACATACCCAGATGAATGATCAGAATATCGGAACCCAGATGCACGAGCAGATATTTGGCGCGGCGCGTGAGTTTGTCGATTTTTCGGCCCTGCAATCTCGCAAGTCCTTCGGGAAACGGAACGCGTAAACCTTCACGGTGTGTGGTGATTTTACGCACCGTCTTGCCCGTCATGAATGGCTCAAGGCCCAGACGCACGGTTTCGACTTCGGGAAGTTCGGGCATTTTATTTCAATCTCTTCCAGAGAATGGCTTCCTGATCCTGTGACAAGAGCAGCGGCGATTTGCGCGGTGCCAACACACGCTTTTCCGATCGCGGCGGATTTTGCCAGATCATCTCGCCGTCATCGAAATACGCGACCACGGGAAAAGCGGCGGTCGTCAATTTGCGGTATTTTATATCTTTAGAATCGGTGGTTGGTTCGGGCCAGTTCTTTTGCGGCGTCAGCATGACCATGTCTTCCATTACCTTAAACGTGCCGGAAGAATATATTCTGGCCACCTGCTCGTTCTCGCTCGCTAAAATCACCTGATACACGTTCTTGTCTACCTGCAAAACGGCTGTGTACTCGCCGATGAAGGCCTGCCATTCGCCGTTCATTTTCGCGGCATCGAAATCGGGATTGCGTTTGAACAGCAATTCCGGCTTGGACGGTTCTACCTTTTTTACCACCGGCGCGGGCGTGGGCGCAGCCGGCAACAATTCGGGCGCCAGCTTCACCGCTTCCCGCACGGGGGTTTCTTTTTTCGTGGTTTTCGAGGTTTTACGGGTATTGGCATCATCTCCGCCGAAAGCCAGTATCAAAACCGTGATGATAGCGAGCACGCCAAAACCCAGAACGAGATAGCCGATGAATTTGGATTCTTTGGACATCGGCACCCGCGCGGCTTTTGGTGCGCGGTTCTGGTTGGATGGATTGGTGTTCGGAGTTCGGGCCATGGCCCATTATGAGGCAACGCATTGTGATGGGCAAGAAAAAGGCCGGAAATGATCCGGCCTTTTTTATTTCGTAAAGCGAGGGTGGATTAGAAGTCCATACCACCCATGCCGCCCATTCCGCCGCCGCCCATGCCGCCACCGGCGTTTCCGCCTTTGGAGTCATCGGGAGCATCCGTGATGGTGGCTTCGGTCGTCAGCAGAAGACCCGCAACAGAAGCAGCATCCTGAAGCGCGGTACGAACAACCTTTACTGGGTCGATGATACCGGCTTTGAGCATGTCGCAGTAATTGTCGTTCTGCGCATCGTAACCGCCCGAAACATTCGAATCTTCGGTCAGTTTGCCGACCACGATCGAACCTTCCTTGCCTGCATTTTCCGCGATCTGACGAACGGGAGCCTGACAAGCCTTGCGGATAATTTCGATACCGAACTGTTGGTCATCGTTATCACCCTTGAATTTCTCAAGGACTTTGGATGCGAACAACAACGCGGAACCGCCGCCGGCAACGATGCCTTCTTCAACGGCTGCGCGCGTAGCATGCATCGCATCGTCAACGCGGTCTTTGCGTTCTTTCACTTCGACTTCCGTCGCACCACCGACGCGCAGAACGGCAACGCCGCCCGCAAGTTTGGCAAGACGCTCCTGCAGTTTTTCACGGTCGTAATCGGAAGACGTGTCTTCGATCTGCGCCTTGATCTGGCCGCAACGGGCTTCGATATCGGCTTTCTGGCCTGCGCCGTCAACGATCGTCGTGTTGTCTTTCGTAATCTGGACTTTCTTGGCTTTGCCGAGCATTTCCAGCGTTACGTTTTCGAGCTTGATGCCGAGG
>DLGR01000014.1:0-14465 GCA_002482805.1 Micavibrio sp. UBA7689
CAACGGCGTCGAAGGCATGCTCTATATGTCCTCGCTTGCCACGACGGACGGAAATTTACAGCTTTCCGTGACATTCAAAATCGGAACCGACCCCGACCTCGCGCAACAGCTCGTGCAAAACCGCGTGTCTCAGGCCGAGCCGCGCCTGCCCGACATCGTGCGCCAGATCGGCGTGTCGACGGTGAAATCATCGTCCAGCATCACCATGGTGGTGCACATTCTCTCGCCCAACAATTCCTATGACTCCTTATATTTAAGCAACTACGCCACGCTCAATGTTAAAGACCGCCTGACGCGCGTGCAGGGCGTGGGTCAGGTGCAGGTATTCGGTGCGGGCGATTACGCCATGCGCATATGGCTGAACCCCGACCGCATTGCGGAACGCGGCCTTAACGCCATGGATGTCATAGCCGCCATCCGCAGCCAGAATATTCAGGTATCGACCGGCACCATCGGGGGCCCTCCTTATACCGAAGGCGCGACGCTGCAAATGCCGATCAACGCCAAGGGGCGTTTATCCTCGGCGCAGGAATTTGAAGACATCATCATCAAACGCGATGAAAACGGCGTGGTCACGCGCCTTGCGGATGTGGCGAAAGTCGAACTCGCGGCCCAACAATACGCCATGGAATCGTTGCTCGATAATAAGGAAGCCGCCGGTATAGGTATTTTCGCCGCCCCCGGTTCCAATGCGCTCCAAATTTCACAAAGCGTTCGCGCCACGATGGAAGAACTGAAGAAAACCTTCCCCGAAGGCGTCGATTACGGCATCGTCTACGACCCGACAAAATTCGTATCGGATTCCATCGACGCTGTTATCCATACATTGCTTGAGGCCGTTCTTCTCGTCGTTCTGGTCGTGATTGTGTTTTTGCAGACTTGGCGCGCCTCCATCATTCCGCTTCTGGCCGTACCTGTTTCCATCATCGGTACCTTCACGTTCCTGTATCTGTTCGGCTTCTCCATCAATGTTCTCTCGCTGTTCGGTTTGATCCTCGCCATCGGTATCGTGGTCGATGACGCCATCGTCGTCGTCGAAAACGTCGAACGGAACATTGAAAACGGTCTTTCTCCGCGTGACGCCACCATTCAGGCGATGAAGGAAGTGACGGGTCCGATCATCGCAACCATGCTTGTGCTTACCTCCGTGTTCGTGCCGATCGCGTTCGTGTCGGGTTTGACGGGCCAGTTCTACCAGCAATTCGCAACCACGATTGCCATCGCGACCGTGATTTCCACCATCAACTCTCTCACGCTGTCTCCCGCCATGTCGGCGCTTCTTTTGCGCGGGCATGATGCGCCGAAAGATGCATTGACGCGCTTTATGGATGCCACCTTCGGCTGGTTCTTCCGCGGCTTCAACAAAGTCTTTAAGAAGAGCGCACGCCGTTATGAACGCGGCGTCGGCGGCGTGGTCCGTCACAAAATCTTGATGATGACGGTCTATGCACTGCTCCTCATCTGCACGGCGTTTGTCTTCAAACTCGTCCCCGCAGGCTTCGTCCCCGCACAGGACAAAGGCTATGTCATCGCCTTCACGCAATTGCCGCAGGGCGCGACGCTCGAACGCACGCGCGAAGTCATCACGAAGATGGGCGACATCATGAAAAACCAGCCGGGCATTGATTCCGTCGTCTCCTTCCCCGGTCTGTCCATCAACGGTTTCACGAGCAGCTCATCCGCGGGTATCGCCTTCGGACCGCTTACCGATTTCGAGGAACGCAAATCAAAAGACTTATCGGGCACGGCTATCGCAGGTTCGATCCAGAACCAGTTATGGGGAATTGATCAGGGTCTGGCTCTCGTCTTCCCGCCGCCACCCGTGGATGGCATGGGCACGATCGGCGGTTTCAAACTGCAGATCGAAGACAGAGCCGATTTAGGTTATGAAGCGCTTGATAATGCCGTAAAGGCCGTCATCGCCCGCGCCGCACAAGAACCCGCCATCGCTCCAGGCATGTTTACGAGCTACACCATCGACACGCCGCAATTATTCGTGGATGTGGACAGAACGAAAGCGCAGCAGCTCGGCATCGATGTCTCCGATGTGTTTTCCACCATGCAGGTCTATCTGGGTTCGATGTATATCAATGACTTCAACCAGTTCGGCCGCACCTATCAGGTCGTCGCGCAATCGGACAAGGATTTCCGCGCCACGCCCGATGATATTTCCAACTTGCGCGTGAGAAACCGCAACGGCGAAATGGTGCCGCTCGGCTCTGTCGTCACCGTCACCGAAACTTTCGGCCCCGCGACTGCCATGCGCTACAACGCTTTCCGCACCGCGGATTTGAACGGCGACGCCGCTCCCGGTTACTCCTCGGGCGAAGCGCAGGCTGCTATTTCGAAAGTTTTGAAAGAAACCCTGCCCCAAGGTATGGATTTCGAATGGACCGATCTGACGTACCAGCAAATCTTGGCGGGCAACACGACCATCTACATCTTCCCGCTATGTATCCTGCTCGTCTTCCTCGTTCTGGCCGCGCAGTATGAATCGCTAACCATGCCGCTCGCCGTCATTATGATTGTCCCGATGTCTATTTTATCCGCCATTTTCGGCGTCTGGCTTTCGGGGGGCGATAACAACATCTTTACGCAGATATCGCTCTTCGTGCTCGCGGGACTCGCGTGTAAGAACGCGATTCTGATCGTGGAATTCGCAAGGGAACTCGAACACCAAGGCAAAGGCATCGTCGAAGCCGCGCGCGAAGCCTGCTTCTTGCGTCTGCGCCCGATCCTCATGACCTCCTTCGCGTTCATCATGGGCGTGTTGCCCTTGGTCTTCTCGACGGGCGCCGGTGCGGAAATGCGTCATGCCATCGGTGTTTCGGTGTTTTCGGGGATGCTCGGCGTTACGTTCTTCGGCCTGATCTTCACGCCCATGTTCTACGTCATGCTCCGCATGATGGAAGTGAAACTGACGGGAAGAAAAGACCCTGTGAAATTACACGGCGATGAAATCGCACCCTGCGAGCGCAAGCCCGTGCATCGCGATCCGGAAGACGAAATTATTTAATTGAAATCGGCAACCAGAGTTTCGAAAACCGTTTTTACAGGGATTTTGTCCGCGGCGTCGTAAATGGTGCCTTCCAGAACGCCCGTTTGTGCGTTGATTGAAAACGACATCGAAAAAGGCGTGCCTGTCAGATCTTCAGCAACAACAAATTCTTCGGGCAGTTCGAAGATAGTTGTATCTACACTCGGCAAGGCCGTTTCAAGAATATTATCGCTGGCATAGGAAACGTCTTCCACCGCGATAGCAGGAGCAACAACTTCAGGCGCCCATTGCTCCAAAAGGTCCGCAGCGCGGACATCGTCTTGTGCAAGGGCGCGCATTGCTTCGATGGCTTGGGCGCGCGTACCTTCAACCCCAGCAAGCTCATGAAATCTTAAATATTCCAAATCCACCTTTGCTTGGATATTCCCTGCGTCCGCGGCACTGTTAAGCAATTGCACGGCGCGTTCGGGGTCGGCGTTAGGGCCATACAACAAAGAAATTGCGAGATCTTTTTGTGCCTGCGGGCTTTCGGGAATTTCGAATGCAGGTGCTTGGGGAATTGTGGGTGTTTCCAAAACCACACCCGGTTTCGCAGAAGGATCCGAAAGCGCAGGCACTGCTTCGGGCGTGGGGGTCGCTGCAATCGGCATTTCCACTGCAGGCATACCCACATCAGCAGGAATATCTGTGACAGGCTCTATCGGTAACGCCGGCGCGGACACACCATTGAACAAATCACCAAACAGATCGTCCAGAAACGGCGCCGCACCCACAAGACCGCCGACCACCGCCATGCTCATCGCACGCACATATTCGGATTTGTTCTTGGATGAATTCTGCGTACGCCATTCCTTGCGCGTCATGTTTCCATCTTTTACGGCTTGGTTGCATTCGTTCCATTGCTTGAAGAAAGTTTTGATACCGACGGCGGTAACACCCGCGACCACACCGGCAATCGGTGCAGCTGCTGGACCGAACGCAAGTGCGAGCACGCCAGTGGTAACGGTTTTGACACCCCAACTGATGGCCATGGCCGAAACGCCATCGAAAAGAGACTGGCTAGGCTTTCTAATTATGGAAACGAATCCAGGAATAACCCATGGTTCCGACTTTTGCTCACGGGGCTTCCATCTATGTTCCGCGTGGATGACAGAAGAGGCTGTAAACCGCGGTCTGCTTGGGAAGAAGACATCATCTTCCTCCTCATCGCGCTCCCAGAAAAAGCGTTTGCGGGCAGTATTACGGACCATAAATCGTATCTATTTGCCAGAAAAATGTTGCTTGATTACGTCAAGGGTGTATACCTACCCCATCGTTATAGCAAGTGATTTTTCACAACGGGAAAGACGTGGGGTCTTAACCTGTAAACCTACCAAGGAGTAACTAATGTCCAAAATTATTAGAACATTGGCAAGCGCCGCATTTCTTACAGTTGTCGCCAGCGCCGCCGCTGAACACAACACTGCGGACGCATCGCCCGATCAAAACAAAAGCGGTTGTAAAACCGGATGCGTGCAACCTCCTTCACCGCCTCCACCTCCACCGCCGCCACCACCACCACCGACACCTCCAAGTGTGGACAGCAATAACGAAAATTATAACTACAACGATAACAATCTGACCGCAGAGCAACGTCAGCGCCAACAGCAGCAGCAGCAAGCGAACGGTGGCTCTCTCTATTACAACAATAAAGAAGCTGCACGTCCTTACGGCGTGGATATTGATCCCGAAGGTTGTCAGGAAGTTAACTCTGTTTTCATTGCAGGGATTCAATTGGGCGGCGGTGCCGCTGGTAGTAAAATTCAGGAACCTTGCCAGATCATGACCGAAGCAAGAGATGTCTTTGGTAAGGGTGTAACCCCGTCAGAAAGAGGCGTTGCCCTTCGCACCATGGGCAATGTCAGACCTGAATTTAAGGACGGCATTGCAGGCGTGAGAAGCCACGCAGAATCAGATTGTTATGCGACTGCCGATTCTGTCATGCTGGCCGATGATAGAGCATTACCCTGCCCTGCAAAAGCTGAAGTAGCACCGGCACCCGTAGTGGCCCTGTCACCTGCACAACTCCCTCCTCCACCCCCACCCGCACCTTTGGCAGCGCCGAAAACATGCGAAGCTCTTACAAACGAGCACAAAGTTGCAGAACGCGCCTACCAAGTCGCCACTGAAGCTTGGAGAAGCGCAGGCGGAAAAGAAGGAACGCCGAAAGCAAACGCTTATTACGATGCTTGGGAACTTAACAATGGTCTGGCTATACAAAAAGCCCGCGTTTGCGGTATGGGCCTCACCAAAGGTAGTTAAGCTTGAAATTTCTGCGAAATATTTTTTTGGCATGCGCGCTGCCGGCTGCCCTTGGTGGTTGTCAAACCATGGCCGCACCGGCGGCGCAATGCTCTGAAAGGCAGATTGTTTCAATTCCGTTTCTTTTAAGCATAGACAACACAGATGTTGTGGATGATTGCCCCATGAAAATGGCGGCCGCCTCCATGGCTAATGGAACTGTCTCAGAACGCGCTGTTGCGAACAAAATCCTGGTCCCAAAATCAATCATTCAGGAAACCAACGACACCGTTCTTAACGCAGAGACAAGAGAATGCACGGTTGTAGGAAAAATCCCGAACACGAATAACTTGAAATTCGTTTGCAAAGATGGACCCGTTGCCATAGGCACAGCGCCGAAGCCTGCTCCAACCCCACAATAATTACGCTGAAATTTCCTGCGCCAATTGATGCGCCTGCATCCTGATTTCGGGGATGGCCGTAGTTTCGAACATATCGCCGAAGCATGCGGGGCCTATCTTCGCGCTCACTTCAAAATTCCTGTCGGGTTCATCGTATCGATAGCCCAAACAATTGACGATGGCATCTGCGGCGATGGTTTTACCGCCTTTCAAAACCACTTTGCCGCATTCGATCTTTTCCGCGCGCGCCTTCACGAATTCCACATTCATGGTTTGCAACTTCGCCGCTATTTCGGGCGCCATCCTGTGGCGGTGCACGTTCCAGAACGTAACGACATGCTTTAAAAATGAAGCGCGCTCAAAAGCGGACCAGCTTTCCCAGATGATATTCGTATGCCCGCGCATCGCGTCTATCACCGCCTGCCACGGCACGCCCTGCTCCGCCGCCGTATCGATTTCGCTCCGTATCCTGCGCATCATTTGGGACGGGGATAAATGCTCATCCTCGCGGATTGTCAGGAATGGCTCGTAACTTGCAGGTGCTGTGTGCGGACGGGGCAACAACGCATGGGTGGAAATAATCGTTACCCTGCCATTATATCCATGTTCGCGCAGACCGATCGCCGCATCCACCGCGGACAATCCGCTACCCACCAATGCGATATGTCCCGCGCCCTTTAAAGCCGCGTAATCAAGCCCCCACGGGCAATCATGACAATCATCCGCATTTTCTTTTTTCAGATGGAGTGCACGCACATTGCCGCTCGCCAGAACGGCATGGTCATATCGCTTGCCGTTAATCTCGTATTGATCGCCCGACTTGCGCGCTTCCTTCACATCTTCCTTGATAAGATGGATATCCATCTTGCCTTGCGCGTCGTGCAGTTTTTCCAAAAGATAATCGCCGAACAATTTACGCGGCACGAAATCTTCCGCCGCAAACCCTCGCGCCGCCGCCCACGCGGCGAAATCATCCTTTTCCTCGTGATACGCGCTCATATTCGCCGCCCGCACATTGAGCAAATGACAATCCTGCGTGGTGGAATAGGCTATGCCGCGCCCGAAACGTGCCGCGCGATCATACACATCGATCGAAAGATTTTTTGATTTTGGAATACGCGCAAGATGAGCAAGCAATAGCGTGGCCGAAGCCCCACCGCCGATGATTGCGATACGCGTCTTATCCATGATGATGGTGGATGCCGGTTTTTTGCATGCGCGCCTGCATTTCCGCGTGCAGTTTGTTCAGGTTCGTGCTGGTCGTGCACTGGAATATGGCGGGGCATATGGCATGCAACACACACGCAATGCCCGTGGCCATTACACGAAGGCCGAACCACGCCGCCCACGCCAGATGCTGGAAGTAATTTTCATGCGCGTGATCAAGATGTGATTGGCATTTTTTCAACATGCTGTGATTCTCTCATAGCCGCACGGATCGCTCAACCCGTAATTATGCGCTCAACTGAACCAAAGGCGGTTGTTTGAACAGTCCCATAACGCCCGATTTGGCGTATTGCTGGTAAAAATGGTCGACATGTTCGTGGTTGCGGGTGGAATGCAATATTTCCTCTTCCGCCTTTTCGCCCATGCACGAAACGCGTTTTAAAATCTCGCGCTCCTGCCCCGTGATATCGCCCTCGCACCAAACGATCGCGCGGGCCAGAACACAAAAACGCTTCTTGTCTTCGGGGTTCGTGATCTTGCGGTATAACGGCACGACATCTTTGGGATTTTGCATGTCCTCGCGCAGAACCACCAGCTGCGCCGTCGAAAAAGGCACTTGGCTCAGATAGCTTTTTAAAAGCTCCTGTTCTTCCAACGATAGATTGTTATCGACAAAGGCGAACGCAAACACCGCCCGCCACATGTTGAATTCCGAATCCGTAATCGATTGTGATTTTCCGCTCATTCATTGAAAACGAATGGGCGGCATACAAGTTCCGATGGTTAATGTGGGGAAATGGTGGGCGGTACAGGGATTGAACCTGTGACCCCTTGCGTGTCGAGCAAGTGCTCTACCGCTGAGCTAACCGCCCATAAAGGCAAACGCGGTATATTTCCTTGGTTGCGGGAAGAGGATTTGAACCTCTGACCTTCAGGTTATGAGCCTGACGAGCTACCGGGCTGCTCCATCCCGCGGCAAGGAAACTAGTAAATCGGTT
Source organism: Micavibrio sp. UBA7689 (assembly GCA_002482805.1). GTDB lineage: Bacteria > Pseudomonadota > Alphaproteobacteria > Micavibrionales > Micavibrionaceae > Micavibrio_A. The sequence continues at coordinate 7,845 of DLGR01000014.1, forward strand.
CGTGTTTATAGGCTCTAGGTATTTGGTTTGCAACGTTTAAAAGTCAAAGATTGGCTTAATTACGGACCCCTCTGTAAAGCATTGACATAATACAATAAAATCCCTATAAAACGGCCCATGCATATTTTTTTACGTCTGCCCAGCCACACGAAGGAAAGCCGCAAGGATTTCATGGCGTTGACGCGCCTGTTCCCGCCGGAATGCTTTGAAAACGCCGCCGCCGGCCCGCAACTGAACGCGAACGCCGCCAACGATTCCAAACTAAGCACGCGCCGTTTTGAAATCAGCGTGCTGTGCGATATGTGGGACAAAGCGTTGAACAAAGCGGAGCTGGCCATACGCACGATAGATTCCCCGCCTTTCACACTCGATCATTTTTTAAAGGATGCGCCCCTGCCCGATCCGCAAGCCATGCCGATCAAGGACGCCGCAGACGCACTCGCGCGCCATGTCGTGCGCATCGATCATATCGGCATCAATGTCCCGCGCAGCCTTCCGGCATCCGCGTGGAAAAAAGCGACCGGAGCGCTCTCGCATCACAACAATCTCTATGAATATCCGAACGGCGTGGACGGATACGACCCCGCAAAAAATCTCTGGCTGTTTCTGGTGCAGAATGCGTTCGGGCATGAAGGCGCCCATACCAAATTCGAACTGGCCCATGACGGGCTGCAAGACCACAGCGTCGTGCAGATCGATATCAAAACCGATTTAAGCCCTGAAAAAGCGCGCGCCCTGTTCCCCACAGGCCAGCAACTACCAGGATTGGAAGATTATTTTTTGAGCGTTCCCGTTTCCACGCAAATTCCGGGAATGCAGGATGTCCGCCTCGATGTCCGCTTCGCCCATGAGAAAAAATTTCCGAACAGTTCCATCAATAAGGAACGCACGGCGTGGGAAAACGGAAGCTTTTTCACAGAACACGCGAAAGCCGTGATGGCGGATAAATCCGCTCGGCTCCCGAGATTTGACGCTTAGGCGGCTTTCGAATTTTTCTTCGCGCGCTCTATGCCTTCGAGGATGAGTTTCTTGGCCTGCGCCGCATCGCCCCAGCCTTTGAGCTTCACCCACTTGCCTTTTTCAAGGTCTTTATAGTGTTTGAAGAAATGCTCTATCTGGTCGCGGCGGATAGGGCGGATGTCTTCGAGGTCTTCGATATTGTCGTGATAGGGGTGCAGGGCGGCCACAGGCACGCCGATGATTTTCTCGTCGATACCCTTGTCGTCTTCCATCAACAAAACGCCGACGGGGCGCGTGCGCATGATTGCGCCGGCCATCACGGGCGTGACGCTGATGACGATAACATCCACGGGGTCGCCGTCTTCGGACAGCGTGTGGGGAATGAATCCGTAATTGCCGGGATAATACATCGGGGTGTGCAGGAATCGGTCAACGAACATCACGCCGGATTCCTTGTCCAGTTCGTATTTCACCGGCGCGCCGCCCATCGGGTTTTCGATGAACACATTCACTTCTTCGGGAACGTTCGAGCCAATGGCGATTTTATCGAGAAACATGCAAAACTCCTTAATTTCCAACGCCGCATCATTACGGGATTTCACCCTATCCCGCCACAAAAAAACGGCCTAAAATGCCCCCATGGAGCACTATTTCGGAGGAGGATCGGGCGATATGCTGGCCGACCGGCGCTATCAAATGGCGCTGCAGCTGGCCGAAGGCGGAGATTTCACCGCCGCCGCGGATCTGCTCCGTCAGGCGATAGAAATGGTGCCGGAATGGCCGCCGCTTTATTTCCATCTGGGCGATGCGCTGCGCCTTTCGGGCAAAAAAGAAAAGGCGGTTGAGGCCCTGCGCGAATATCTGGCATTAGACCCCGATGATAAAATGGGCGCCACCATCAAACTCACATTGCTCGGCGCACATGACGCGCCGGATACCTTGCCCGAAGGCTATGTCAGGTCGCTGTTCGATCAATACGCCCCGCGGTTTGAAAAATGCCTCGTCGAAAATCTCGCCTATCACACGCCCGAAATCATCGCGGAAAAAATCAGGTCCGTGCATCCCGCGCCGTTTGAAAACTTGCTGGATCTGGGCTGCGGCACAGGTCTGGGCGCGTTACAGTTTAAGGGGAGCGCGTCCCGCATGGTCGGCGTCGATATCGCCCCCGCTATGGTCGAACATGCGAAGGCCAAAAACATCTACGCCGAACTGCACGCGGCGACCATCGAATCATATCTTGCGGGCACCGATGAAAAATTCGATCTGGTCCTCGCCGCCGATGTGTTCGTCTATATCGGCGTGCTCGATGAATTGTTCAAATCCGTCGCCGCGCATATGAAAGATGGCGGAATCTATGGTTTCTCCACCCAGAAAATCGGCGACGGGCATAAGGACTGGATTCTGGGAGACGATCATCGCTATGCCCACGCGAAATCCTATATCGAACGCTGCGCCGCAGGCGCGGGTTTAAAAATACTATCGTGCGACGACGTGGATTTACGCCTCGATGCGGGCGCGTACATCACGGGGTCTGTTTTTACATGTGCGAGATAAAAATAATGCAAAATATTATAGAAACGTATGTTCAATACGAAGAATGGTTGAATCTTATCAAAGATATCGCACTACTTTTTGGTTTCTACAAATTCATACAATTTCTTTGGGAAAAGCGTTTTGTTGATAAATCAAAACAAATTAAAAGCAACTTAGAGATCAGAGAAGAATTGGGAAAGAAATTAGAAAAATATGTGCATGAAAAATTTAAAAATGGCGGCAGAGATATAGCGGTACGATTTATATATTGGAAAAACTATCCCAACAAAATTGATGATGATGCGTATAAGTTTCACCTGCTAATTAATGACAATGGCAAGAACGTTTTGCCCTCAGGCTGGATTGATAGTACAGGAATAAATTTTCAAGAGCACGTATGGTTTTTATCGTTCAGTGTTTATGTAGATGATAAAGGAATTTTCTTTGTTAATAAAAAAGGCCTAACGATAAAAAACTTTAAAGAAGTACAAAATTGCGTAATGATATTGCACTTACCATTCACAAATATCGTTAATTTTGATTTCAAAGATTTTATAGAATACGAGCCAATCTTTTATATAAGGCATGCCTATACTAACTATAAAAAATTGTATGATGATAAAATAATTATTAGAGAAAAATTTGGAGATCCCTATTTTCGTTTAGAACTAAATCGAAAACTTCGCCTAAAAAAATACACATGGTTTAGCTATACTCTCCTAAAGATAAAACTTTTCTTGACATCATAGGAATTTATGCCTATAATAAATGATGACAGATGAAGACAAAAAAGCGGCCCACCGCGACCAACAACAAATCCTCAAATCCCTTATAAACCAAAGCGTTATGCCCTGCCGGGGCGAGAACACCGCCGATATTCTGGCGGAACAGGCCCACCTGCTCGACCTCGCTTTCCGCCGTTTTGTTTCCAACACGGCCTATTATTCCGATGTCATGGATTATGCCCTCGCCTTCAAGGCGCAACAACAATGCCGCCAGACCCTGCAATTTATCAACGCCTTGGAAAAGCATAATAAAAATGGCAATGGCCAACCAAAATCATGACGAACGAACTATTGGATTTTTCTCCTGATCTCCTTTGTCATCCTGAGGAAGCAATCGCGACCGAAGGATCTCAGGAGATTCCTCGCCCTGCTCGGAATGACAATAAAAACGGGTGGAGCGCCGAACGCCGCGCAAAACATTCCGCCGCCATCATGCGCTGGAAACCATGGGCCAAATCCACGGGGCCCAAAACCGCGCAAGGTAAAATCCGCAGCAGTCAAAACGCTTACAAACACGGGCTGCGCTCCGCACAATTTCGGGAATGGGTCGCGTTGCTCGCGAAACAGCGGCGTTTCCTGATACAGGCAAGAAATCAGGCGCGTTACAATTTCAATGCGGAATGCAGTTCTTTCAATATACCGCGCGCTTCCTTCAATATAACCGCGCGGTCCTCTTCGTCCAGTTCGACGACGGTCAGCTGCCCGCTGTCCTTGGCAAAAATAGCATCGAAATCGTCCATCTCTTCGGCGCGCTCCAACGCTTCGCCCGCGGACTTGGCGGCCGTAGCGCGTGATATGTCCAGGCTCAGGATGGTTCGTAAAAAACGGTCCATGCTGTCCGGGCGAACGCGGTCAAACATTTCCTCGACGGCGGCCGACGCAACGGGGTCATGGTCGGCATGCGCGAGCCTGCGCGCCACGGCCAGCGCCATCGCCGCATCGAAAAATACATTTTTTAATTGCGCTGCATTCATGCACACCCGCCTTAATCATACACGCGCGGGACTATGCCACCGCATAACGGGGGCGGACAACATATTACTTTTAACACATTGTATTAAAACGGGTTTCAGACCCGCAATTCTATCTCGGCGGGTGCGTTTTGCACCTCGCGGGACCGTGCAATGTTCCGCTCTATCTGCGCATCTCTCAACAAGGAGGATGACAGCATCGGGAATATGATTTCGGATGTGACGGCGAAACGCTCCGCCGGATCCATCTCCTTGTTGCGCCATGTCTGTTTCACCGCGCGGAATTTTTCGGCGTTGGCGCGTAAAACGGATGGATCGTTTTCATACACATAGTTGACCATGGCCGCATGCGGCTGAACGTTTCCGCCTTCGTCGGACCTGTCGCCGGCCATCAACTTTACATCGCCGATACGGGCGCCGTTACCCATATGGAATTGCTGCACACCGTCCGAACCGCTGAGCAGATGTTCGATAACCGTGCGGCGCTTTTCCGCATCGGATAAAACGGCGAAATCGGTACGGCCCTGTCCGCTCATATTTTTGTCAAAGGAACGCAGCGGGGAAAGAGTGGTCATGCGCACGCCGCCATATTCGCGCGTCAAATGGTCATGCAGGTTGAGCACGAGCCTTTGCCCCGCGCCGGGCGTGTCGGTGATGTTCGAAATGGAATAAAAGGTCAGCGCGGTCGGTTTTTCCCTGCGCTCGTGTGTGTCGCCCTCCAGAATGCGGCGGACATTGCCGTGAAGGTCGCGGTCGCTGTTCAAACGGGCGTAGCTTTTGTGAACGTAAATCGCGGCTTGCACGATATCGCCTTCTTGAACCATGGCGAAACAGGTGCGGTCGAAATTCGGTCCGCCCAGACGGCAGGAGCGCAATTCTTCCAATGTGCGTGCGCCGTGCATATGCACGCGGTCATGCCCGACCAACTGGCCCGCAACATGATCCGGCGTATCGCGCGTGATTTCCATGAACCGCACATGTGGCATGTCCGCGTTTTCACCGAATCCGCCGTTGATTTTCCCCTCGTAACCCACAGAACCCCTCTTAATAAATTCACAAATAATAGCTTTGTTTTTACAGAGAATAATCTTGCTCAGTTGCACAGTCTCCCGCAACAACCATGCATGCTGCGCCGCCGCTCAATTGTGGATAACTGGAGGAACCTTAACAAAACAGGGCCGTTGGCCACATATGCCCACATCCCTTCTCATCAATATAGACGTGCCGGAACTGCAAAAAGGCATCGATTTCTACACGAAAGCCCTCGGCCTGCGCCACACGCGCATTTTGTTCGACGGCACCGTGGCGGAAATGATTCATGATGGCGCGGCCATGCGGATTTATCTTTTGGCGGAAGGCGAAGCGACCGTTGCCACGCGCGAACCCATCTGTTTGCGGGACTACAACCGCCACTGGACTCCGGTACATATGGATTTCGTGGTGGAGGATCTGCAAACATCCATCGAAAGCGCATTGGCGGCATGAGCAAATCAGGACACGCAAATCGAAAACCATCCGTGGGGCGACATCGCGGTGATGTCCGATCCGTTCGGCAACGGCTTTTGCCTGCTCCGTTTTTTCGGTAACGGCTACGGTGAAAACGTGTAATAGAAACGGCCCCTGTACGGGACCGTTTTTAAAAATTCGAAAATCGTTATTGGTTGTTTTGTTTGTTTTTCGCGAACGTGTATGCCGCCTGATATTGCTGGCGCTCTTGCGCCGTCCAATTCGGGTCATCCATCATGTTTTTGTTGGAGTTCGCGTCGTTCATGGCAAGTTCTTCAAGATTCATGGTCTTTCTCCTTTGTGTGTGCCTCACAAACGCCTGAAAAAGCCATCGGTTCCCGCCAAAATCCCAACAAAAAACCCGCCTTGCGACGGGTCGTTTGTAACTTGTACATGGTGAAGAGGTTATGAAGCGTTTCATTCTTTCGTATGGATTGGGAAGACTTGGCATTGACCTACTCTCCCACGACTTAAGTCGAAGTACCATCGGCGCTAAGGTTTTTCACGGTCCAGTTCGGAATGGGATGGGGTGTTGCACACTTGCTAAAAACACCAAGTCATCTCAATCCACACGAAGGAAAAAGCAAAAACAAACGAACATCTGTAGTTCATAAAACTAGTGTCGAACTTGAATGCTTAGCAGGCTTAACACTGCGCGCGTAGTCAAACCCAGTTAAACTGAGAATGATTTAAATTCAAGCCGATCGAGCAATTAGTAACAGTTAGCTTCATACCTTACGGCACTTCCACATCTGTCCTATCAACGTCATGGTCTATAACGGCTCTGATAGGGAGTCCTAGTTTTGAAGGAGGCTTCCTGCTTAGATGCTTTCAGCAGTTATCCCGTCCGCACATAGCTACCCTGC
>DLGR01000014.1:14594-14777 GCA_002482805.1 Micavibrio sp. UBA7689
ACCCTTGGGACCTTCTCCAGCCCCAGGATGAGATGAGTCGACATCGAGGTGCCAAACAGCGCCGTCGCTGTGGACGCTTGGGCGCTATCAGCCTGTTATCCCTAGAGTACCTTTTATCCGTTGAGCGATGACCCTTCCATATGGAATCACCGGATCACTATGACCGACTTTCGTCTCTGCTCG
>DLGR01000035.1:0-44534 GCA_002482805.1 Micavibrio sp. UBA7689
ATCGCATTGATCTTCGCTATGTTCTTAACGAACCCGTCGCCCATTTGCGTGCTTGACGAGATCGACGCACCTTTGGACGATGCGAACGTTGACCGTGTGTGCAACCTGCTGGATGACATTATCCAGCGTGGCCAAACGCGTTTCCTTATTATCACCCACCATCGTTTGACGATGGCCCGTATGGACCGTCTCTACGGCGTGACGATGGCCGAGCGCGGCGTGTCCCAACTGGTGTCCGTGGACCTGAACCAGCAGATGGACTTCCTCGAAGCTGCCGAGTAAACTATTCCCGTCTTTAACGGGGGTCTTTTTCGCTTGTCTCTTGGTCAGTCCTTTCATAACCACCGCAATCTTTTTTATGTGACGGTCGCTTATGCGGTTGTCGTGCTGGGCGTTTGCCTGATGTGCGATGTAAGCTGGGCGCGTCTTTTGCTCCTCGGCATATCGGCGCTGTTCTTCAGCATCGTGTATTTCCAGATTTTGCTCGGTGTTTATTTTGTGAAGGCCCTGATTCATGACCGTCCGAACACTTTTAATCCTTTTAAATTCTTAGGCTTTGTCTGGGCGAGCACCGAAAAGCATCTCGGTGATTTCTTTCATACAAAGTTGGCCAAAGACGGCGCGGTCACCGTCCTTATCATTTCTTTTTACCTGCTGTTCTTTTGCTATCTGAAATCCTTGTTCCCTGTTATCTCGCCTACGAATTGGGATTCATATTGGGCGGGGATCGATTTGTGGCTGCATGGCGGAAAATATCCGCATCAATATCTTCTGCCTTTCGTGCAAACCCACAATCTCGAAATATGGTTGGAGCGCGTATATATCGCGTGGTTTCTGATCATGTATTTCGCCAATACCTATTGCTTTTTCTACGATGGTAACGAAATACGCCGGAAGCAATTCATATGGTCGTTTGTTTTGTGCTGGATGGTGGCGGGTTCCGCCATGGCGATCGGTTTTTATTCCGCCGGCCCTATTTTTTATCATCTGATAAATCCTGATATTGTAAATCCCTACGCCGAATTGCTCGCGTGGATGCAGGTGGTGAATGACGGCAAGCCGGCATTTGCTTATGACGCAGGCATGGCTTTGTATGGAACCGCCAACGATGCCATTCATCCCGATTTGAACGGCACGTCCGCGATGCCGAGTCAGCATGTGGGTATCGCGTGGCTCATGGCGCTGTATGCGTTTCAATTCAAACGCTGGCTGGGAATTCTTATGACCGTCTTTACGTTAGCTATCATGATAGGTTCCGTCATTCTCGGCTGGCATTACGCCGTGGACGGATATGTCGGCGTTATTGTTGTAACCCTTATATGGTTGGCGTCAGGTTTTGTTCTCCGCAGGAAGGCTAAAAATGTCCAAGCTTGATGAATTAGACGCCGCTTTGAAAAAGGCACAGGATGCACAAAACGCACAGAATCCTGTCATGCCAACCGGATATTCCAAGGAAATGAACATGGGCATGCGCGCATTTATGGAAATGTTAGGTGTCTTGCTAGGTTCCGGCCTTATGGGATGGGCGCTGGACGCCTATTTCAAAACATCCCCTACACTGCTGATTATCTTCGTGATTTTAGGTATCGTTGCCGCGTTCTACAATGTCTACAAATTAACCCGCAACTTGGGCACGGCTATCGGTGCTAACAACTTGCAATCCGAAGAAAAAGCCGCTAGAAAACCCTCGCAAAATTAAACGATCCGCAGAGACCGAAAAAGAGAGCGAATTTAAAGCGTGGCGAGCCCTATTCACCAGTTTGAAATCACCCCCATCGTGCCCTTCCACGTCGGCGGTGTAGATCTTTCCTTCACCAATTCCGCCCTTTGGATGACCGTCGCAGTTATTCTTGCGACAGTTTCTCTGACGGTCGCGATGCGCAATAAATCGATGGTGCCGTCCCGCGGACAGCTGATGGCCGAAGGTTTGTACAAATTCATTTATTCGATGGTTCGCGACAATATCGGTGAAAAAGGCATGGGTTATTTCCCGTTCGTTTTCACGATGTTCATGATCGTTATGCTCGGCAACATTCTTGGCATGATCCCCGGCGCATTCACGTTCACATCGCACATTGCCGTTACCGGCATTCTTGCACTCGTTATTTTCGTACTCGTGACCATCATGGGTTTCGTGAAGCACGGTTTGCACTTTTTGCAATTGTTCTTCCCGCCCGGGGTGCCGGTTATTCTGGCCCCGCTCATCATCCCGATCGAGATCATTTCGTTTTTAAGCCGCCCTGTCACGCTCTCCTTGCGCTTGTTCATCAACATGCTCGCAGGACACTTGATGGTAAAAGTTATCGCCGGATTCTCCGTGATGATGATAGGCGCAGGTGTTGCAGGCATGCTTGGCTCCATCGGCCCGATGCTGTTCAACGTACTGCTGATCGGCTTTGAAGTGTTTGTGTGTCTTGTCCAAGCGTATGTGTTCGCACTTCTGACCTGCATTTATTTGCGGGATACGGTTGAACTGGCCCACTAAAATTAAACCAACTAACCAAACCAAACTAAGAGGAATAAAATGGATATCGAAACAATCAAAATCATCGCCGCAGCTGTGGCCCTGCTCCCCATTCTGGGCGTTGGTATCGGTCTTGGCCTGATCTTCGGATCGTTCAACGGCGCTGTTTCCCGCAACCCTTCGATCCAAGGTTCCTTGTTCGGAACACTGATCTTCGGCTTTGCTGTTACTGAAGCTCTCGCGATTTTCTGCCTCGGTATCTCGCTGCTGATCCTGTTCGGTCTCTAAGATTGAAGGCAAGCATGCGCTCCATACCCCTTCTGGCATTGTTTCTGACGTTGGCGTTTACGCCGGTCCAGGCCTATTCCGCAGCGGATGCGACAGCACCCGCCGAAGAAGTGACCGTGCCCGCCGTTGATGCCGAACATGCGGCAGAAGCAGGTCATGAGGGTGATGCGGCGCATGGCGAAAGCGGCGGTTTGCCGCAATTGAAAGTCGAAACATACGCCAGCCAGATTTTTTGGCTGGCTGTCATGTTTGTCGTTCTCTATACGACCTTCTCTTTCAAAATCCTGCCGTCCATCGGTTCTGTCGTTCATGGCCGTGAGGGTTTCATCAAGGGTAACCTCGATGAAGCGCAGGCTTTGAAGGATCAGGCACAGGCCATTCAGGCGTCCTATGAAAAGACGCTGGAACAGGCTCGTGCGAAAGCCATTGCCGCTGTGCAGGAAGTAGAAGCTTCTGCCAAAAAGAAGGCATCCGACCAGTTGGATGTTTTCCGCAGCAAGGCAGACGGCGAGATGAAATCCGCCGAAGAACGTGTCGAAGGCGCCAAATCCAAAGTTATGGGCGACATGCATCACATAGCTGCCGAAGTGGCTTCGGATGCCGCCCAAAAAATTACCGGTGTTTCCACCGACATGCAAAATGCCAAGGCGATTGTTGAGTCCATCGCCGCTAAAAAAAAGGCCGCCTAACCGATGATGGAAATTCTTCAACATAACACCACCGTCTGGGTCGGTATTTCCTTTGTAATCTTCGTAGCTTTGGCCGTGAAATTCGGTGCAAAGGGCGTTACTGCTGCGTTGGACAAGAAAATCGTCGAAATCCGTTCGGAAATCGAAACCGCCGAGCGTCTCAAAAAAGAAGCGCAGGAATTGCTGGCAGAATTCCAAACCAAGCAACGCGATGCCGAAAAGGCCGCCGCGCAGATTATCGACCAAGCGAAAGCTTCTGCCAAAGCCGTACAGGCGCAAGCGGAGGCCGATCTCACTGAAACCATGGCGCGGCGCGAAGCGCAGCTCACAGAGCGTTTGAAGCGTATTGAAGAAAAGGCGATTGCGGATATTCAAAACCACGCAGCCGATCTGGCCGTAAAAGCCACGCGTGAAATAGTCCAAAAGACGCTTGATGAAAAAGCGAGCACGAAGCTGCTTGATCAAGCCATCAACTCGGTCGCGAAATACCTCAACTAATTCGGGACATAACCCCCTATTTTCCTTATAATGCCCACGGACAAGAGAGACTGAGCCATGGGTAATATTTCCGGCATGATTGTAGATCTGGGCCAGCAGGCCCGTCTTGCCGCGTCTGTTCTGGGCACAGTGCCTGCTTCCAAAATTAATGACACGCTGAAAACACTCGAAGGTCTTTTGGTTGAAAAATCCGCGGATATTCTCGCCGCGAACAATAAAGACGTTGAAGCGGCTACTCAGAATATAGACCGTCTGACTCTCAACGAAGCTCGTATTAACTCGATGGTCGACAGTGTGGCAGATATCCGTGCGCTTGATGACCCTTGCGATATCGTACTCGAAGAATGGGCGCGGCCCAACCATCTGGTGATGCAGAAAATCTCCGTTCCCATCGGCGTTTTGGGCATGATCTATGAAGCTCGCCCGAATGTGACCATAGATGCGGCGGCCTTGTGCCTGAAATCGCGTAACGCGGTTATACTTCGCGCGGGATCGGATTCCAAACATTCATCTACAGCGTTGTTTAATCTCGTGCGCGAAGCGCTTAAGAAAAACGGGTTGCCCGAAGGATGTGTTTGCATGGTGTCCGATCAGGATCGTGCACTCGTCGGCGATATGCTGAATGCCGTCGGTGTGATCGACGTTATAATTCCACGCGGCGGAAAGAGCCTGACAGGTCGCGTGATGAGTGAATCCAAAGTGCCCGTGTTCGCGCACCTGGACGGCAACTGTCACATCTACGTGCATACGAGTGCAAAGCCCGATCTTGCGCTATCTGTCATTAAGAATGCCAAATTGCGCAGTACGGGCATTTGCGGAGCGGCTGAATCTTTACTGTTTGATGAAAAGCTCGATCAAGGTACGGCGAAAAGCATTCTTTCCATGCTTCTGGATGAAGGCGTTGAGGTTGTCGGTGATAAAACTGCGCAGTCTTTGGAACAAAGCGTAAAGCCTGCCACGGAAGAAGACTGGTCCACCGAATATCTGGATAAAAAGATCAGCGTGAAATATGTGGGCGGCGTGGAAGAAGCCGTAAAGCATATTAATCAATACGGATCGCACCACACGGAATCCATTTTAACGGAGGACAAAACCGCTTCAGATTATTTCCTGAAAAATGTTGATAGCGCGATTGTCATGCACAATGCTTCCACGCAATTTGCGGATGGCGGTGAATTCGGGTTTGGGGCGGAGATCGGCATAGGCACGGGCAAATTGCACGCTCGCGGCCCAGTGGGTGTGCGACAGCTCACGACCTTCAAATATATCGTGCGCGGCAACGGTCAGGTGCGTGCATGAAAATCCCCACTTTAAATGACAGTACTGCTTGGGTGGGGAAAAAGATCGGCTTGCTTGGCGGTTCTTTCAATCCCGCGCATAAAGGGCACAAACATATTGCAATGCTCGCCCTCGATTATTATGGGCTTGATGCCGTGTGGTGGTTGGTGACTCCGCAAAATCCGCTTAAGGATAAGGACGATATGGCCCCTTATGCGGATCGTTTTGCTTCGGCGGCAAATATTATAGACGGGCATCCCGAAATGGTTGCAACGCATCTGGAGCGTGATCTCGGCACCACCTACACCTATGAAACGGTGAAAGGTTTAAAACAGAATTTTCCGCAAACGGAATTCATGTTCATCTGCGGTATGGATAACGCCCTGATCTTCCACAAATGGGACCGCTGGAAAGACCTTCTCGACCTTATCCCCTTCACCTTCATTGATCGCCCTGGCGCGGTCGAAGTGGTGGATGATTGTCCTCTGAAACAGATAAAACACCCAAATTTACTTTGGCTTCACGGGGAAGAGATGGTCGACATTTCTTCGACACAGATAAGAAAATCATTAAAAAACAACAAGATAAGCTAGTGTTGCGGCGGCGCGTTAACCTCTGTAATTGAGATTGTGCGGAATCGGGCGTATAATAAGGGTAGATGAGAATAGCTTTTGCTTTTCAGACATTTGACCCTTCCGGACAGCTTGGTTTTTCCGACCGCCCGCCTTGCGGGTCATACGCTATTACCCTATATCAATCCCATGAAAGGAGTACTGCACATTCCAAAAAATGAAAGCAACGGTCCATTTGACGTGGACAAATTGAAAGACCTTATCGTTTCCTCCCTGGATGATGATAAAGCACAAGACATCGAAGTGATCGACCTAGGCGGCCAGACCGCTCTCGCAGACTACATAGTTGTCGCTTCGGGTACCTCCTCCAGACAAATCACACGCATGGCGGAAAAACTCCGCGACAAACTCAGCGCCGACGGGTACAAAAACCTCCGTCTCGAAGGTTTGAATCAGGCCAACTGGGTGGTGTTCGATGCTGGTGATATTATAGTCCACCTCTTCCGCCCTGAAGTGCGCGAATTCTACAACATTGAAAAAATGTGGAGCGTTGCCGTGCCTTCTTCCACTTCAAAAACCGGCGGATTTAAGAGCGCTTAAGCCTTAGCGGGACTATCTTTTCCCTCACTTTTCGGGCATCCATATAGGATGGCCTCCATTGATCTTATCGTAGTTGGTAAACTTAAAAACGATCCCCTTGCGGACGTGTTCGACGACTATAAAAAACGCCTGACTTGGAAATTCACACTCATTGAACTCGAAGGCAAAAACCATGCCGACGAACTTTTAAAAATCTCCGAAAAAATCAAACAAGGTTGCGCACTGATTGTTATGGACGAGCGCGGCAAGTCCCTGCCTTCGCGCGAATTCGCCGCGAAGATCGAAAGCTGGCAAACCGCTTTCAATCATATCCAGTTCGTCATCGGAGGCGCAGACGGTCTCTCGGATGAGATCCGCAAAAAGGCCACGATGTTGTTGTCTTTAGGATCGCAGACATGGCCGCATATGCTGGCGCGTGTCATGCTGATGGAACAGATTTACCGCGCGCAACAAATCACAGCGGGTCATCCGTATCACAGGGATTAAAATGAAATATTTTCTGCTCGCATTGTTGTTTCTTGCTTTGCCCGTTTCTGCGCAAGACGCGCCCGTCCCTGCCGATCATCCTTCCGTTCAAATCGAAAAAGACAAAAAGAATACCGAAGCTCGCAAAACCGAACTGGAACAAAAATCCAAAAAACTGGAATCGGAACTCGGCGATACGCAAAAGACGCTCGTCGACGTAGCGAAGAAAATCACAAAGAACGAAGAAGAGTTGATTAAACTTGAAAAACGCATCCTTCGGAACAAGATCGAACAAAAATCTATTGAGACACGTTTAAAAAAAGACCGTAATTCTATCGGAGATCTTGTTCTGGCGCTTGAGCGCCTGGAACGCACGCCCCCCGAAGCGGTTATAGCCCGTCCCGGCGCACCTTTGGAAACGGCACAGAGCGCGATGCTCCTGCAATCCATTCTGCCCGATATCTACAAACGCGCCGAGAGCCTCAAGAAAGACCTCAAGCGTCTGGATACGATCATTGCCGAACTGCAAGAAGACCAGACAGAAGCCAAGCGTGCATCCGCCGAACTTGCTGAAAAGCAAAAGACTGCCGCCTCTTTGGTGAAAGAGCGCAAAAATCTTTATGCGAAAACGCGTTCCGACATTAAAGAACAGGAAGTTGCATTACGGGAAATATCGGCGCGGTCAGATAACCTTAAAGACCTGGTAGGTAAGTTGGAGACTTACGAAAACGACCGTACCCAGCAAGTAGCAGGTGAAGCAGGTCGTGCCGCACCCGCACGCGCCACGCCTATGCCAAAGGCAGGCTCGGCGCAACTCCCGATCTCGGGCACCATTCTGGTCGGCTATAAGGATACGGATGCCATCGGTGCCGAAAGCCAAGGGCTGACTATTCAGGGTCGTTCAGGTTCGCTCGTCGTTTCACCCATGGGCGGGGTCGTTCGCTATGCCGGATATTTCAAGAATTACGGGGAGATAATCATTGTGGAACATCAAAAAGATTACCACAGCCTTATTGCAGGTTTGGCCAGAATTGATACAGTGGTCGGGCAATCCGTTGCAGCAGGAGAACCTGTCGGTATTCTGGCAAAAACAGCGTCAGACGGGGGAATGCCGACCCTCTACTACGAACTCCGCCTGAGTGGCGAGCCTGTAAACCCTGCGCGGAAATTTGCCGGCCTGTAATTTAAAGGAATTTTCTATGCTCTCTGTCTCCCGTTTTATGTTTGGTGTGGCCCTAATTGCTTTTCTGGCTATCCCCCCCGCTATGGCGCAGGAAGAAGAGCGGACAGCCACCGAAAAAACAGTGCTGGATGCAGACGCTAACGATACCTACAAACAGCTCAATTTGTTCGGCGAAGTGTTCGAGCGGGTGCGCGCGAATTATGTCGACCCTGTTACCGACAAACAATTGATCGAACATGCCCTTAACGGGATGCTGACCAATCTAGATCCGCATTCCAATTACCTCACCGAAAAAGATTTCGCCGACATGCAAGTGCAGACCAAAGGCGAATTCGGCGGTCTGGGTATCGAAGTCACGATGGAGAACGGCTTTGTGAAAGTCGTGTCCCCTATCGATGATACGCCTGCATTCAAGGCGGGTATTATGGCCGGTGATTTCATCACCCACATCAACGATGAATCCATCATGGGCACCACGCTCAATGACGCCGTCGATAAAATGCGTGGCAAGGTCGGCACGAACGTCAAAATCACCGTTCGCCGCGAAGGAATGGATGAGGCCCTCAATTTCGATTTAAAACGCGATGTCATCCGCATCAAATCCGTTCGTCACCATATTGAACAAGGTACTGTTGGTTACGTACGCGTTACCACGTTCAACCAGAACACGGTGGATGGTGTTGAGGCGGCGATTGCCGACATCAAGAAGCAAGTCGGGCAAGACAAACTCATCGGCATCATTCTCGATCTGCGCAATAACCCCGGCGGGTTGCTGGATCAGGCTATCGGATTGTCGGATCTCTTTCTCGACAAAGGTGAAATCGTTTCCACGCGAGGCCGTTCGGAAGAAGATACCAAACGCGACAATGCGACACCGGGCGATGTTATATCCGGCCTTCCGATCATCGTTCTGATCAACGGCGGCTCGGCTTCGGCATCTGAGATTGTGGCAGGAGCTCTGCAAGATCATCGCCGCGGCATTCTGCTCGGCACCAAATCTTTCGGTAAAGGTTCCGTTCAAACCGTCATTCCCCTTCCCGGCAACGGTGCGATGCGTTTGACTACAGCCCGTTACTTTACGCCGTCCGGTCGTTCCATTCAGGCCAAGGGTATTGATCCCGATATCGTGGTCGAACAGGCCAAGATTGAGAAAATCGGTGGCAGTGAAGACATTCACGAATCTGATTTGCGCGGCGCACTGAAAAACCCGAATGAGGATAAAACCGCACCGGCGCCCGAAGTCAAAAAAGTAATTACGGAGCCGCCGCCGGAAAACAAAAAAGGCGACGAGGCCAAAAAGATCGACAACAAGGAAGATGCCGAAAAGCAGGATTACCAGCTTTCCCGCGCTATCGACCTTATCCGCGGCGTTTCGATGTATGAAGGCCGCCTGAAAACCAATTAGGGATCGCAGAGGGGCGTTAGGCAGTGGTTGCAAACGTACAAAGCAAACTGGCCGGATGGCGTTCCCGTTTTGAAGGTTCGTCGAACTACAAAAAATCGCTTCTTGAAGGGCTGGTTTGTGGCGCGATTGTTTTCGGTCTTATGTTCGGCTGGATGTATTACCGCGCTGATGACACTGCTCACAAGCTACAAGAGCTGATCCCCTCAAAATCCACGACTATCGATCTGCCTGCCGAAACCGCTTTGACGCCTGCCGCTCAAACCGGCCCCTCGCCCGTGCAAGATGGACTGAACGGGACCAAGAACATCAATGCGCTGGTAGCTGCTCCTATTGAAGGCCTAACGGAAAATTTCGAAGGCAAGTATTTGCCGATGTCGCGTTTCGAAGATGAGCTTTCGCCTTTCGCGGCATACAAAAGACCTTTTGAGGTATTTGCCGGTCGTCCCATGGTCTCTATCGTTATCGTTGATTACGGGATTTCGGATACATTCTCGCAATCTATCTTGGACAATCTGCCGCCTGAAATAAGCCTTGTACTGAATTCCTATTCTGCCGAGCCTGCCAAATGGGCATCGGCGGCGCGCGCGTACGGACATGAATTCTGGCTGTCTCTTCCCATGCAAACGCAAGAATTCGGATCGGACGATACCGGTCCTGAATCCATTTTGATGAACACTTCTATTGCTGAAAACCAGAAACGTCTGTTCAACGTGATGGGCGTGGCCGTAGGTTATGTGGGGCTTGTTTCCCAAAAAGATCATATCTTTACGAAGGAAGACCTTGATGTCGGCCCCGTCATGAAGCAAGTGTTCGGCCGCGGACTTGGCTTTGCCGAAAGCAATCCCGATGTGCCGGCTTATGGTTTGGCGATGGCGATGGAATTCGGCTATCCGTACGTGCAGAACAACTTCTGGATTGACGAAGATTTGCGCCCTGCCGCGATAGACCGCAAATTGCAAGAACTTGAATTACAGGCCTCCAAAAACGGCAAGGCTATCGCTTTCGTCCGTCCCTATCCCGTGGCCGTGAAAAAAGTGGCCGAATGGGTTGCCGCCGCGTCTGACAAGGGCATTCAAGTAGCGCCGCTCTCGGCGATGGCGCAGTGATGAGCGCCCTTCCTTACCGTCCCTGTGTGGGTTTGTGTATTTTCAACAAAGACGGCAAAGTATTCGTCGGAGAACGCCTTGATGGCGGTGAGGCATGGCAAATGCCGCAAGGCGGGATCGATGAAGGAGAAGACATCAAAGTTGCCGCCATGCGTGAACTTAAAGAAGAAATCGGGACGGATAAGGCGGAGATCATCCGCATTCACGACAAAACTTTCCGCTACGATATTCCTCCCGAAGTGCTGGCGCGGTTGCCATGGGGCAAAAAATACGGCGGTCAGGAACAGACATGGGTCGCGTTGCGTTTCACGGGAAATGAATCCGATATCAAGCTAGATGCAGACGAACGTCCAGAATTCGGGCGGTATCAATGGGTCGCTTTGGAAGATGTGCCCAAACTGATCGTGCCGTTCAAAGTGGCAACCTATCATCAGGTCGTCGAAGCTTTCAAAGACATCCGATAAAAAACCCCGCCGAAGCGGGGTTTTTCTTTATTGATTGAGCGGCGACCAAGCGGGGTCGGAACCGTCGCGTGGCGTCGGCAGATTACGCTCGTTATAACCCGTGATGTCGATCGTGTAGATCTTGGACGAGTTGCCGTTCTGTTTGAAGTATGTCAGAACGCGACCGTTCGGGGACCATGACGGGCCTTCCACGTGGTAGGCGGAGGTGATTAAACGTTCGCCCGAACCGTCGGGGCGGATAACGCCGAGATAGAATTGTCCGCCGTTCATTTTGATGAAGGCAATCAAATCACCGCGGGGCGACCAGACGGGGTTGGCGTAGCGGCCATCGCCGAAGGTAATGCGGCGTGCGTTACCGCCCGATGCATCCATAACGTAGAGCTGCTGTGTGCCGCCGCGGTCGGATTCAAACACGATGTTGCGCCCGTCAGGTGAATAGCAAGGAGCCGTATCGATGCCGCCTGCATCCGTCAATTTGCGGGATTTACGCGAACGCAGATCCATTTCAAAAATATCGGTATTGCCGGATTGTGCCATGGACATCACGACCTTGTTACCATCCGGTGAAAAGCGAGGGGCGAAGGTCATGCCGGGGAAATCACCCAACACTTCCTGACGGCCTGAATCGATGTTGTACAGATAGACGCGGGGTTTGCCGCCTTTGTACGACATGTAAGTGATTTCCTGCGCCGTTGGCGAGAAGCGCGGCGTTAGAACGAGCGTTCCCTCTTCCGTCAGATAGCGGTGGCCTGCGCCATCCTGATCCATAATAGCAAGGCGTTTGATACGGCTGGTGGCCGCGCCTGTTTCAGAAATGTAAACGATGCGGGAATCGAAATAGCCGTCTTCACCCGTGATGCGCTTGTACACTTCATCGGAAATGATGTGCGCAATGCGGCGCCAGTTCTGCGGAGTGGTCATATAGGCCATGCCGGAGATTTGTTTTTGGGAGAATACATCCCACAAACGGAATTCCACACGCGTACGTCCATCTGGGGCTTTGGTTACAGAGCCGCTGACCAGAGCTTGCGCATTGATCGCGCGCCATTCGGCGAAACGCGGTCCGTCTTTTTGTATGGATGCAGGGTCTTGTATGAATGCGCCGGGGCTGACAGGCTTAAACAGACCTGAACCGCGCAGATTGTTCGTAATGATATCGGGAATATCTTTGGCGAATTGTGCGAATTCGGGGCGTTCGGGATAGAACGGAGAAATCGCGATCGGAACGGGTTCGATTTTGCCTTTGTTGACTTCGACGCGAAGCTGGGCCTGCGCAGGCACGGATGCCAGAAGGCAAACCACCATCACCAATGCGGAATAAAATTTAATCATCAAAAACTTCCTTTTTAAAGCATGTCTTTCGGGTCGAATTCCACGATCAGGTCTTTCCACTGATCATACTTATCGGGGTTCAGCTGCAATATTTCGCATTGCGGCGAGTTCACGGCGCGTATGGCAGAATCAGCCGCAGCACGGAAGTAACTATCCTGCCCATAACGCCATTGGTCAACCACGGTTGCACTTTGGACGCGGCGATCGGGGGTAACTATCAAGCGGACCTCGACCACCAGTTCTTCGGCATAGCGGGCGCCTGCCTGAATCGACCAGCAATTCGAAAGCTGGCGGCGCAGGGCGTCCATCTCGCTCATGGTCAATGTTTCAGAAAAAGGCGCCACAGGCGATGGCGCCGGCGATGCGGCATCTTTTACAGCAGGTAGGTCTTCGGCGACTTCGGGTGAGCTGTCCTGAAGGTTTTTCAAGAGCGCGTTGAAATCCTGTGACGTGTCTTCCACGGGTTTTTCAATTTCCTTGGGCTTCTCTTCTGGCTTTTCAAGTTTTTCTGTCGGTGGCGGCGGAACCACAGGTTTGGGTTTCGGTTTGGCTTCCGTTTTCGGTTTGGGCGGTGTGATTTCTTTGGGCGGCTCTACAGCCTCAACCTTCGGCGGGGCTGGTTTCTTCTCCAGCGGCTTTACCTTTTCTTCGGGTTCTGGCGCAGGCGCGGCTTCGATTTTGGGTTTATTGGTGGTGGTCATTTCCGCAATAGGCAGAATTTCGATCGGAATAGCTGTGCTTTCGGTCAAATCAGGTTTGTTCACAAAATACGGAAGGCCTGTGATGGCGACGATAACCAACGCAATGTGGAATACCGCCGATATGATCAGCGGTGTCTTCATGCCTTCCGGCACTTCTTCCCATTGGTTTTTAATAGCGGCAGCCACCATGGCGGAATCTTCTACTCAGGATTTATGGCCAATTTAAGGAGCGGCTTCGGAGATCAGGGCGACTTTGTTAAAGCCCGCGCCGTTGATCGTGCCCAGAACCGACATAACTTTTCCGTAATCTATACCCTTATCCCCGCGGATATAAATGCGCCGGTCCGGGTTGTTTTCGGTCATGGAGGTCAGGATGGTCACGATGCGGTCTTCATCCACTTCGGTTTCGCCTACGAAAATGCGACCGTCTTTGGAAATGGAAACTTCGAGCGGTTTGTTGTCTTCATCACTGATGGCTTTTGCTTTCGAGTCAGGCAGATCGATCGGAACGCCTTGTGTCAAAAGCGGCGCGGCCACCATGAAAATGATGAGGAGCACGAGCATAACATCGACCATCGGCGTGACGTTGATTTCCGCCATGGGGCGATAATTTTGCCCCCTGCCCTTATTGTATCCGCCGCCGCCTGTGGACATACCCATGATTATGCAACCTTCTTGCTGGAGCGGCTGCCGTTCGAATCTTGCGATTCAAGGTGGCGCGAAAGAATGGCGGAGAATTCGTTCAAGAATGCATCGAGACGTCCTGCGTAGCGCTGCAGTTTGCTGCTGAATCCGTTATACGCGATAACAGCGGGGATGGCGGCGACAAGGCCGAGCGCGGTCACGAACAACGCTTCGGAAATACCGGGCGCGACAACTGCGAGCGATGTATTGTTGGAATGCGCGATGGAATTGAACGAATTCATGATCCCCCACACTGTTCCGAACAGACCGATAAACGGCGCGGTGGAGCCGACGGTGGCGAGGAACGTCATGCCGCGTTCAAGGCGTGCCATTTCGCGCACGATGGCCACAGACATGGCGCGTTCCACGCGTTGACGCAGCGAGGCCTGCAAGTTGTCGCGGTCAGGAACGCCGCCGGATACTGTATTTTGCCATTCTTCCATACCTGCGGAGAAAACTTTGAGCATGGGATCGTGCGGGGATTTTTTGATGCGTTGATAGAGTTTGTCCAGCGGTTCGCCTGACCAGAACGCGTCTTCGAATTTAGCGGCGCGGCGGTTCAGTTTGCCGATGGTTGCTTTCTTTTCGAAGACGATGGCCCAGCACCATACGGATGCAAACACGAGGATGACTGCCACCGCTTTGACGATGATATCGGCGTGCATGAACAGGGCGATAACGCTGAGATCCCCGTCAAAATTTTGGCCTGCGGCTATACTGTCTACTGCGGGCGCCGGGGCTGCTGTACCGTTCATGTGGTCTTACTCCTGATCTTTAAGAATAATATTTCTGATATGTTCCGGCATTCTCACCGGCTTTCCGACGCTGTCGACGCCGACAATGGTAACCGTCATGGAGAAAAGCATAGAATCTTGGCAAAAAATAGACTGATTCATAATAAACGAGCTATTTTTCATTTCTTTTAGGGAGCTTTCGATACGCAGGAGCTGGTCAAGTTTGGCGGGCTTGAAATAGTCCACTTCGAGGTGACGCACGACGAACATCAGGCCGTCCTTTTCGTACAGATCCGTGAAGTTCAGACCCAAATCGCGTATGTACTCCCCGCGCGCCCGCTCGCACCAATTGATATAGCGGCCGTGATACATAATCCCGCCAGCATCGGTGTCTTCGTAATAAACCCTGTATTCGCAGCTGTGTTTCTTCATAATGTCCTTTTATGACAGCTTCTTGCGGGCCTTACATCATTAATTTAATTTTTTCTGTTAAATACCGCATCTTTTCCCCTTTGATTTGCTGGGCCCACTTGGTACATACGACGGGCATTTAGGGGACTGAGAATATGATTCTGATGGGCATAAATGAAGGTTTCAACGCCTCTGTCGTGGTGTTGAAAGACGGCGAGATCATCTTCGCCCTTCAGGAAGAACGCCTTAACAAGATCAAGGAATATTCCGGCTTTCCCGAGCAGGCTTTGAAATTCACCTTGGGCTACCTGTCTTTGAAGCCGTCGGATATTGATGCGGTCTGCCTCTCCAATCTCAAAAGCCCCACACGCACACGCGATGAGCTTATCATCGGCGCCGATGTCCGCGCCGATGCGCCCCTGAATCCTAGTTTGTTAACCCGCATTCAACGCAAGCTTAAGCAACCCGGTAAGCCGCAAGAGCCGCTGCGCAAGGCTCCCGAAGTATATTTGCAGGAAGCGGGTTTTGGCGGCGTAGAAATAAAGCGCTATCATCACCATTTGTTACATGCGGCAAGTGCTTATTACGGCGTGCGCAAAAACGCGCAAGAACCGCATCTTGTGCTTACACTTGATGGCGGTGGAGACGGCGATTGCGCCCATATCTACACGGCTCGTGGAAATGATTTTACGCACATAGCCACATCAAAAAGCGGTAATTCTATAGGCAACATCTATTCCGCTATGACCCATTTCATGGGCATGAAACCGCACGAGCATGAATATAAGCTGATGGGCCTTGCGGCCTATGCCAAACCCGAATATTGCGCGCAGGTGATGGAAAAACTGCGCGGATATCTGGGGCTAGATCCTCAAAACCAGCTCGTCTTCAAACACAAGACACGGGAAAAAACATCCTTCCTTTACAATCGTCTTCCCAAGGATTTCAAACGAATCCGTTTTGACAATCTCGCAGGCGGAACACAGTTTTTTACTGAAGAACTAGTGTGTAAATGGGTGAAAGCCGCCGTTGCCGTAACAGGCATTAAAAATGTGGTGGTAGCGGGCGGCGTTTTTATGAACGTCAAAGCGAACAAGATTATCTCCGAAGATCCGGACATCGCTTTCTTTGATGTCATGCCATCTTGCGGCGATGAAACTCTCCCCTTCGGCGCGGTTTGGTATGAATATGCATTGCGTGAGCCCAAGGCCGCACAAAATATCCGCCTGAAAACTTTCTGTCTTGGTCCGCATGCCGGATTTGATCTGGAACAGGCAAAGCAAAAATACGAAGGCAAGGAACTTAAATTCGAAAAGCTGGCTGCTCCCGAAGATCAAATTGCGCAAATGATGCACGAAGGCAAAGTTGTCGCCCGCTGCTCGGGTCCAATGGAATTTGGCGCGCGTGCACTGGGGAACCGTTCGCTGATGGCGGACCCCTCACGTCAGGAAATCATTCCTTTCATCAACAAAATCGTCAAAAAGCGCGATTTCTGGATGCCGTTCGCGCCTGCCGTTTTGCTGGAAGATGCGGCACAATATATTAATATCCCGAAATCCATGCCGCCGCGCATATCGCCGTTCATGATGCACAGCTTCGACACCACCGAAAAACGGACGGACTTTATTGCCGGTGTACATGCCTATGATCTGACGGCACGCGCGCAAACGATTGATAAGGAAGGCAGTCCCGGATTCTGGGCTGTGCTCAAGAAATTCAAATCGTTGAGCGGCAAAGGTGTTAGTCTCAACACATCCTTTAACCTGCATGGCTTACCCATAGTAATGGGCGCTATGGATGCTATCCATGTTCTGCTTAACAGCGGGCTTGAATATCTTGTGGTGGAAGACACCCTGATTACGAAGATTTAGTTTTCTTCTTCAAACATCTCGTCGGTAAGCGGCTTTTTGGGTTTTAATCCAAAATATTCATAGCCTTTGACAGAGACAACGCGGCCACGCGGCGTACGCTGAACGAAACCCTGCTGCATCAGATACGGCTCGATCACGTCTTCCACCACATCTCGTTGTTCGGACAGCACGGCGGCGATAGTTTCAATACCCACAGGCCCGCCCGCGTAGTTTTCAATGATGCAATTAAGATAGCGGCGGTCCATACCGTCCAATCCTGAGTGGTCCACGTCGAGCTTGGTGAGAGCGGCGTCGGCCTGTTTGGCATTGATCGTCCTGCTACCGTCTACGGCGGCAAAATCGCGCACGCGGCGGGTAAGACGGCCTGCAATTCTGGGTGTGCCACGCGAACGTCGGGCGATTTCCAGTGCGCCGTCTTCGCTGAGATCCATGCCAAGAATGCGCGCGGAGCGTGAAACGATTTTGGTGAGTTCGTCGTGGTTGTAAAAATCGAGCCTCAGCGGAATGCCGAAACGGTCGCGCAGAGGATTAGAGATCATGCCGCTTCTGGTCGTAGCGCCGATCAAGGTGAACGGTGCGAGATCGATTTGTACCGAACGCGCCGAAGGACCCTCGCCGATAATCAGATCGAGTTTGCGGTCTTCCATGGCGGGGTAAAGAATTTCTTCGACCGCGGGATTTAAACGATGAATTTCATCGATAAACAAAACATCGTTGGGTTGGAGGTTGGTAAGAATGGCGGCGAGATCACCTGCGCGCGCGATCACTGGGCCCGATGTGGCGCGAAAACCTACGCCGAGTTCCTTGGCAATGATGGCCGCCAGTGTGGTTTTACCAAGCCCCGGCGGCCCAAACAGCAAAACATGGTCCATACAATCGCCGCGCTTTTTAGACGCATCGATAAAAACTTTTAAATTCTCGCGCACGCCCTTCTGGCCGATGAATTCACCGAGCCTGTCAGGGCGGAGCGGATTTTCTTCAAACTTCTCGCCTTCTTCCAGAGCAGCTTTCAGGCTTGGGTTGTTCATGCGGACAATTCCTTCAACGCAACGCGTATAATTTCGGAGAGATTGTCGTTATCCGATTTTTGTTTTGCAGCGAGCACGGCTGCGAAGGCATCGGATTTGGCGTAGCCGAGATTGACCAGCGCAGAGACTGCATCGTTATCGATCCCTGCAGGTGTTTCCGCTTTGCCCGATGTTTTGGGCACAGAGATTTGCAGATCGATCTTGCCCGCCTTGTCTTTCAATTCCGTGACGATACGCACGGCGAGTTTGGGGCCGACGCCGTCTGTTGCCTGTATTGCGGCTTTGTCGCCCGATATAATGGCAAATCCCAATCGTTCGATCGGGACCGTTCCTAAAATGGCCATGCCGACGCGCGCGCCCACACCCTGCACGGAGGTCAATAAACGAAACCATTGTTGTTCCATAGCGTCTTTAAAGCCGTAAAGATTGATGGCGTCTTCGCGCACATGTGTATCAATGAGCAGAGAGCATGGATCACCTTTTTGCCCTGCAGTCTGAAGCGTGCGCGGCGAACAATGCACCAGATAGCCCACGCCGCCTACATCCAGCAGAATGTGATCGCTTCCGAAATTATCAATGATGCCCGAAAGTTTGCCGATCATCGTGACGCCCCCGCCATGATTCCGCCGAAACGGTTTCGTGAAGTAGCGTGATGGGCGTGGCAGATAGCGATGGCTATCGCATCCGCTTCATCCGCCCCCAAGGCGCGTCCGACGGATGGAATTAATGTGCGCACCATCATTTCGACCTGATCTTTGGTGGCGTGGCCGTTTCCGACGACAGATTTTTTGACGAGATTTGCAGGATATTCATGCACGGGTAAACCATGCCGCGCGGGCACCACCATAGCAACGCCCCTCGCGCATTGTAATTTAAGGGCTGATGCCGCATTGGAATTGACGAAGGTTTCCTCGATGGCGGCTTCTTCGGGATGCCAGATTTTGATCACTTCCTGCATGCCGAAATCGATAGCGGCAAGGCGTTCACCCATGGATGTGTCTGGATCGGTTTTGATGGTGCCGCATGCGAGGTACGAGAGACGATTGTCCACCGCCTCAATAATACCCCAACCTGTTTTCTGTAAACCCGGATCTATGCCTAGAATTCTCATAGAATCAGAATAACATTATGAGAACAGGAAGAGAACAGACAAACCGCAAAAACACGGTTTATGCCATCAGACGTTCCATAATATCGTCACTGACTTCGAAATTCGTGAAGACGGTCTGCACATCGTCATTGTCTTCCAACAGGTCGATGAGTTTGATGATGCTCTTGGCGGTTTCTTCGTCCACCGGCGCGGAAACTGTCGGCTTCCATACAAAGCCCGATTTTTCAGGCTCACCGTATTTGGCGATCAGTCCATCACGGACGGAGGCGAAGCTGTTCACGGCGCAGGTAATTTCGTGCGCCTCACCGCTTTCTACATTGTCTGCACCTACCTCAAGGGCGGCTTCGAACATTTCATCAGGTGATGCTTTGGATGCGGGGTAAATAATTTCGCCGACATGTTCGAACATAAAGGATACCGAATTGGTTTCGCCTAGCGTGCCGCCGCATTTAGTGAAGTATGAGCGTACATCGCCCACGGTGCGCGTGACATTGTCGGTCAGGGCTTCAACAATAATCGCCACGCCTGATGGCCCATAACCTTCGTAACGGATGTTTTTGTAATTGTCGGTATTGCCTGCGCCAAGTCCCGTATCGATGGCGCGTTTGATACGGTCGTTGGGCATGTTTTCCGCGCGGCCCGCCATGATGGCGGCGCGAAGGCGTGGATTGGAGGACGGATCGCCCCCGCTCAATTTTGTGGCGACGATAATCTCACGCCCGATCTTGGTGAAGATCTTCGCTTTCTTGGCATCCTGTGCGCCCTTGCGGTGCTGGATGTTCTTAAATTTGGAATGGCCTGCCATGACGCCTTTTATACCGCAGGTATTGTATTATGCAAGCGTGGGCCGACGATCACAGGCTCTATACGGCTACACAGGCCTTTGGCGTTGATTTCAATGAACGTGCCGCAGAACGTGGCTTCCCCGTCGGCAGGCACCATACGTTCGGTCGGGGTTTTTTTTACAAATCTATGAATTGAAATGTCTTTTCTGACACCGATAACGCTATCGTAATCGCCCGTCATGCCTGCATCGGATTGATATCCTGTGCCGGCGTTGTAAATCTGGCAATCGGCGGTCGGCATATGGGTGTGCGTGCCCACCACCGCGCTGACGCGACCGTCAAAATAATGGGCATAGGCGTTTTTCTCAGACGTTGCTTCGCCGTGTAGATCGACGAAGATAGCATCAATATTTTTGCCAAGCTTATGTTCTTTCAAGACTTCATCCAGCCCCGTAAAAGGGCAATCGAGATTTTCCATGAACAAACGGCAGAGTGCGTGAACTATCAAAATACTCTCGCCAGCAGGCGTGGTGAAAACGTAACTGCTGTTGCCTGTAGTGCCTTTGGGAAAATTGATTGCGCGGATCAATTTCGGATCGCGGCCGATATAGGGAATGATTTCGCGTTGGTCCCACACATGGTTTCCGGTGGTGATGCAATCCGCACCGGCGGCGTATAATTCTTTGCAGTTGGATTCCGTTACGCCCAATCCATGCGCGGCGTTGTCGGCATTGACGACGGCCACGTCTATTTTCAAATCTCTTTTGAGTTTGGGGAGATGCTTGGTTACCGCGTCGCGGCCCGAACGGCCCATCACGTCGCCAACGAATAAAAGTTTCATGTTTAGTAAAGTAGCTTTCTAAGACCTAAAATCATGGACGCCGTCGGGCGTAATCACCATGTCGAGCCGTTGGTCGTGCGGTTCTGCAGGTAGATTAAATAGCACAGCCTGCGAGGCGTAGCCAAGCCCGATGGCCAGTATTTTGCGTTTTTGGCGAAGGGCTTCGAGCGTGGCATCATAATGCCCGGCCCCCCGGCCCAGCCTGTTCCCACGCCGATCAAACGCTAGAAACGGCACCAGAACTATATCGGGATCTACGGGTTCAATTTTAGGGGGAACGAAGATGCCGAAATCGCCTTTGACCAGATCGCCCTTCCCGTTCCATTTCGCGAATTTCATGACGCGGTTGCTTTTGGAGGCGACAGGCAGAGCAATGGTGTGGCCGCGCTTAATGAGATCATCCAGTAGATAACGAGAATCCAGTTCCTTGCCGATCGGCCAGTAGAGTGCGACAACCTGACCTTCTTTTAAAGGTACGTTATTGTAAAAAAGATCAACCGTGTTTTCAGGATCTTCCACGCCGGATTGCATGCGTTCAAGGTGAAGCAATGCGTGGTCGCGGAGTTGTGCTTTGTCAGTCATCGGAGAAATCTACAGGAAAAAATAAAGCGCCGCGAGTACCGTGTCCAAAACGGAATTCACATGTGGCCCTGTAAAACAGGTGGGCCCCAAAATAACCGGACCAAGATCCGGCCAGCGTCAGGTCCCTAATGCGAACTATTATCGGCCTCTGGAATTAAGTTGGATTCACGAGTACCGCAGCTAACTTATTGTAGCATACTCATATGGGGCTGTGGGCGTTCCCGTCAAATAAAAAAGATCCCGACTTTTGAGGGTCGGGATCGGCTTTAGCCCCTAGGAAGAGCTTGAAATTGTTATAGTTTTTGCAGGTTTCCGGCAATCTGGTCAATACGGGCCGCCAGAAGGTCGATGGCGGAAACGATCGCCTCTTCCTCTTCGTCAGTCATGCGCACGCCGACTTTGCCTTGTTGGGGTACTACCGCGCCGCTGGCCTTCATGTCGGCAATTTCGTCGGCCAGAATGATGGAGGTCAGAACGAGCAAGTGGGATTCGTTGGAGGCAGCACCCGCACGGGCGATTTCCTTCAGGCGGAAGTCAACGTAACGGGCCAGTTCGTGAACGCGTTTTTCCTGACCGTCATCGCAGGCGATGCCGTAATTGCGTCCGTTGATGGTGATGCTTATTTCGGCCATGTTACGCACGCCCTTCTTTCAGGATCTGTTCAACCTGATTGATCGCATTGTCGAGGCGGGTCGCCAGCATGCGGACATTGTTGGGATTGATGGTCTGATTTTGCGGGCCGGATGTCATGGCACCGAACAAATCGCCCGTAGGCACGCCTTTTTTCGGGGCCGTTTTTTTGGTCTCGATGGCTTGTTCCAGCTTGTGGACAGCGTTGTTGAGCTTGTTCAGCGAGGTTTTTATGGCGGCGCTCACGGCGTAATCCCCTTTTTGCGTTGGCAAATAGACATTTATGTTCGAAAGATGATTCCATTTATGACGTTCGCGGGCCTACGGTCAAGCATGCAGTCAAGGTTTTCCCATATTTTTGCACACCATATGTTGACCCACGGGCCATGGCGCGGCATTGTACGCAAAACCACACCAAACCAAGGAATTTTCCGCGTATGACACAGGCCGCCCGTAAGCCCGAACAATCCCATTCTCTCAAGCACATGGCAAACGCCATTCGCGCCCTCGCGATGGATGCGGTGCAAAAGGCCAATTCGGGTCACCCCGGTATGCCGATGGGTATGGCGGACGTCGCGACCGTGCTCTACACGAAATTCCTGAAATTCGACCCCAAAAATCCCGCATGGCCTGATCGCGACCGTTTCATCCTTTCCGCAGGCCATGGTTCGATGTTGCTTTACGCACTGAACTACCTGACAGGTTACGAGAAAATCACGCTCGAAGAGATCCAAAACTTCCGCCAGCTCCATTCCAAAACGCCGGGTCACCCAGAAGTAGATGTTTCTTGCGGTGTGGAAACGACAACTGGTCCGCTCGGCCAAGGTATTTCCACGGCAGTTGGCTTTGCCCTCGCCGAATCCATTCTGCAATCCAAATACGGCAAAGATCTCGTTGACCATACAACATGGGTTATCGCTTCCGACGGCGATCTGATGGAAGGCATTTCACATGAGGCTTGCGCTATCGCGGGCCATTTGAAGCTCGGTAAGCTGATCGTTCTTTATGATGACAACGGCATCACGATCGACGGTTCCACGGACCTTTCCTTTACCGAAGATGTTCCCGCGCGTTTCAAATCTTACGGATGGGATGTTCAAAAAGTCGATGGTCACAATCCCGATGAAATCGAAGCCGCTATTGCCAAAGCGCAAAAAACGGATACGCCCTCCATCATTTGTTGCAAAACTGTCATCGGTTACGGTTCTCCGAACAAGTCGGGTAAATCTTCTTCCCACGGCTCGCCGCTCGGTGATGATGAAATCAAAGCCTCGCGCGAAGTTTTGGAATGGATGCATTTGCCGTTCGATATGCCCAAAGAAATTCTGGATCAATGGCGCGAAGTCGGTGCCAAAGGCGCTAAAGACAAAGCCGAATGGGAAAAACGTTTGAATGCTTCTGCTAAAAAAGCCGAATTTGAAACACAACTTAATCCCGATGTTTCAAAAACGCTGGCAAAAGTTACCGAAGAACTCAAAAAAGATTTTGCGGAAAAGAAACCGAAACTGGCCACGCGTCAGACCTCCGGTGAATGTTTGGAAAAGCTCGTCCCTGCCTTCCCGCAACTCATCGGCGGTTCTGCCGACTTGACAGGCTCGAACAACACGAAGGTGAAGGCCTCCAAGGTCATCACCAAATCCGATTATAACGGCAACTACATCAATTACGGCGTGCGTGAACACGGAATGGCCGCGGTTATGAACGGCATGTGTCTGCATGGCGGTGTTATTCCTTACGCAGGTACCTTCCTGCAATTCGCGGACTATGCCCGCCCCGCCATTCGTTTGGCTGCGCTTATGAAGCAACGCGTCATCCACGTCATGACGCATGACTCTATTGGACTTGGCGAAGACGGCCCAACGCACCAGCCTGTCGAACATCTCGCGGCGCTCCGCGCCATCCCAAACTGTTTCGTTTATCGTCCTTGCGATGGCATCGAGACAGCCGAATGTTGGGAACTCGCTTTGAAGCATCAAGATGCACCCGCCGTTCTGTCTTTGACACGCCAAGGTTTGCCGACCGTGCGCGAAGCGGATGCAGTAAACAAATCCGCTAAGGGCGCTTACATTCTGAAAGATTCAAAAGGTGCGCCGAAAGTGACAATCTTCGCTTCGGGTTCTGAAGTGGAAATCGCGTTGGCTGCCGCCGAGAAAATCGGCGACACGGCGCGTGTTGTGTCTGTTCCCTGCATGGATTTGTTCCTTGCACAAGATCGTAAATATCAAGACAGCCTTTGTGGCGATGCGTCCATCAAGATAGCGGTGGAGGCTGCTATCCGCCAAGGATGGGATGCGCTCATTGGACGTGACGGCAAATTCATCGGCATGAAATCATTCGGTGATTCCGCACCCGCCGGCACGCTTTACAAACATTTTGGCATTACCGCCGAAGCCGTGGTCGAAGCGGCTAAATGAAAAAACTGCTGAGTGAAAACCGTTTGAAGTTGGGATCGTTTTTTGCGGTTTCAGGTGATATTTTCCTTGGACTGGCAGGTGGCGTCAGTCTTTTCTCACCAGATACCAGTACGACAGCGGGTATAATGTTGCTGATGGGCGGCATATTGGGTGTATTCGGTCACGGTGCAGTCTTCTTATGGGGTAAGGGTGCTAAGTCGGATAAGGTTGTGCATACGGCGGAAAAACTTCATACAAGCTTGCTCTTAAAACCTTTTTTCCCTTGGCGTTATCCTCTCGATTTCGGCTTTGCTGTATGGATTGTCGGCGGAGCTTTATATTTTCTTGCCGGAGTTTATTCCAACAATCCAGGTTTGATCGCTTTGGGAAGTTTTACAACGCCTGCCGCCTGCATAGGCTGGCTCTGGCCACAAAAGAAAACGCTTTTTGGGCTTCACACGATGCAGATCATCGCAATACTTTATGCTTGTTCCAGTGTATCGGGTTTCATCGGAGCGGTTATTGCTAAAGACCCTATTCTTTTTATCGCTATGATGTGTTTCACAGCGTGCAATGTCATTTTCTTTACAGTTAGAAAAGAAAATCAATCACTTCATACACAGCTACACGAGGTATAAGTTTGTGTATAACTTTTGTATGAAAGTGTGCGTAAGAATTTTCAAAAAATGCTGGAACAAATGGATTGTTTCGTGCATTGTTATTTTGTGAACGACGCAGATAGTTCTCTCACGAGAATTTGAAAGTTGTTCCAAACGGAACCCCTGCTTCTCACGAAGCGGGGGTTTCATTTTTCTAGAACTCGTAACCGATGATCACTTTTACGAGAGCATCGGGCGCGCTTTCGGATACTCCAGCCAATATGCCAGCTTCGTACCCAAGGCTTCCGAATGCATCACCGTAAATGACCGGCCCGAATTGGTGACCCTGATCGTCAAAATCGTCTTCGAAGTCACCAAAATCGGAATACCATTCCGCGCCGACGTCGAAATCTTCACTAACTTCATATGCCAGCTTGTAAGAAAGCCCGTATTGCAGATCATCTTCCGAGTCATCGCCGACTTCGCGTGAAACATTGAAGTTTGCTGTGTTTTTGAGCTTATCGATCTGCTTGGCCAGAATGAATTTGGCTTTGATCTCATCGGGACCTCCTTGGAGACTGCGTTCATATTCCAGTTTCAAGCCGGGATCGACCCAAAGGGCGCCTTTGGGTGCAAGCTGGAATTTGTTTTCCCATGTAAGTGCAGAAAATTCCGCATCTTCATCATCGCCTGCGTCTTCACCGGATACGCCGATTTTCGTTTCCCAGAAGGATGTAACACCATATGCATAGGATGTTTCCATTTCCCAAGCTTCGTCATCATCATCTATTTCATATCCGCCCTTCCATTCGATTTCGGATTCACCTTCCGAAACATACGGGCTGGTAACGTTTTTGGTTGCGTTGGCAGGAAAGGCAAAAAATATAATTGCAGCGGAGGTCGTTGCAAAAAGCAGGTGTTTTTTTAACATGATGTCCCTCTTGGTTGAACTGTTATAAAGTAACAATTCATAATAATCTGTCAATCTGAAATATTTTTTCTTATACAAGGAACATTTTCCCGCGCCAAGCGTAGGTATGATGTGAATGACGCAGATAATCTTGTAACAGGGATTTGAACGTTGTTCCAAAGAAAGCCCCGCGTCTTCGGATTGCGGGGTTTTCGTTGTCTAGATTCTTAAGGCGCGCCTGTCGGCGGGTATAGCTTGCTGTTCCATAATTAAAGCTTGTCTTTGCGCTTCTTCCCGCTCAGATGCCTCTTCGGCCCAGCGTTCCTGCACAGTCTCCTGTGCCCACATAATATGTGCAACCCGTGTTTCTTTGCAGGTTGCTAGAAAAATTTGATATCCGAAATTGTCAAAATCGAAACCCGGCTCGGCATGCTGTGTTACGAGACGGCGAATTTCCATGTTGTGATACTCGCGTGCATCTTTGGTTTGCTGGGAAATCCCCTCTTCGGCTTCCACCTTAACTGTTGCCACCAAAGCATCGAGCAAATGGTTTTTGGGTCCAACATGTTTGTTAAGCAGTTGCACAACAGTCAAAATATCTCTTTGGAATATCTCAGAATGATCGGCGGCGCGAATTGCGGCCAGCACATCTTTATCACCAACGGATGCGGAATTTTGAGCCGCACTCGCGAAAGGACCATCCACCATAGGACTCTTCATAGACACACCTTGCTTTTCTTTTTTTGAGACGTTTTTTATACGTCAAAAGCAACAATATGTCAAACAATGCTATAAGAGGCTAAAGATGTTGCATTAGGACCTGCCGAAGTTTAAAAACAGGGCCAGAAACAGCACTTTATAGAGGGAATAATCCAATGGCAGCAGTAAGAGTAGCAATCAACGGTTTCGGACGTATCGGCCGCCTTGTGGCGCGCGCACTGTATGAATCGGGGCGCAAAGACGTCGAATTGGTTGCTATCAATGATCTCGCCACGCTCGAAGGCAACAGAATCCTCCTCAAATATGACTCCGTTCACGGCCCTTTCCCGTTCCCCGTCGAAGTCAAAGACGACAAGACGCTCGTCATCAACGGCAAGCCCGTAATTGTAACGCAGGAAAAAGATCCGACCAAACTGCCCTGGGGCGATCTGAATATCGACATCGTTCTGGAATGCACGGGCATTTTCACGAAAAAAGAAAAAGCGATGATGCACATCACTGCCGGCGCGAAGAAGGTTTTGATTTCCGCTCCCGCCGAAGAAGAAGATCTCACGGTTGTTTACGGTGTCAATTCCGACAAACTGAAACCCGAGCACACGGTGGTTTCCAACGCATCCTGCACGACGAACTGCCTTGCACCAGTTGCCAAAGTCCTGCACGAAGCGATCGGCATCGAAAGCGGTTTCATGACGACCATCCACTCCTACACGGGTGACCAGAATACGGTCGACACGTTCCACAAAGATTTGCACCGCGCCCGCGCGGCGGCCTTGAACATCATCCCGACCTCTACGGGCGCTGCCAAGGCTGTCGGCAAAGTGTTGCCAGAATTGAAAGGCAAACTGGATGGTGTATCTCTGCGCGTTCCCACGCCGAACGTTTCTGTTGTTGATCTGAAATTCGTCGCTTCCCGCGAAACGACCGTGGAAGAAGTCAACGGTGCGATCAAAAAGGCGCTCGGCGACATGAAAAACATTCTGGATGCGTACAATGACCCGCTCGTATCCTCTGACTTCAATCACAATGCCCATTCTTCCATCTTTTCCTACGAAGGCACGAAAGTCGTCGAGGGCAAACTGGTGCGTATCATGACGTGGTACGACAATGAATGGGGCTTTTCCAACCGCATGCTGGACACAGCCGCTAAAATGCACTCCGTGGGTTACGCTGCCCAAAGCAAGGCCGCGTAATGCAACCCATCAAAAAGGAAAACACCATGTCCTCACTGAAGCCCGGCGTTGTCTGGGGCGATAATTACCAAACGCTTCTACGCGCTTGTAAGGAAGGCGAATACGCCCTTCCTGCCGTGAACGTTATCGGCACCAATTCTGTGAACGCCGTTCTGGAAGCCGCCGCCAAAAACAAGTCGGATGTGATTATCCAGCTTTCCAACGGCGGTGCGGAATTCTTCGCGGGCAAAGGCATGGCTGATCCTTTCAAGGCGAAAGTATTGGGCGCAATCTCGGCTGCCCAGCACGTTCACCTTCTCGCGCAGGAATACGGCGTGGCCGTTATTCTTTCTACCGATCACGCAAACAAGAAACTGGTTCCGTGGGTCGATGCGATGCTGGATTACGGCGTTGAGTATTTCAAACAACATGGCCGTCCGTTGTTCTCCTCGCACATGATTGATTTGTCCGAAGAGCCGATCCATGAAAACCTTGAAACCTGCGCGCGCGTGCTGAAGCGCATGGTTCCGCTCGGCATGTCTATCGAGATCGAACTCGGTGTGACGGGTGGTGAAGAAGACGGCGTGGGCTCCGATGAAATCGACAACGCGAAACTTTACACGCAACCCGAAGACGTTTTGCTTGCCTATGAAACGTTGGCCCCTATCGGCCACTTTTCCACGGCGGCATCGTTCGGCAACGTTCACGGCGTTTATTCGCCCGGTAACGTCAAACTGCGTCCTGACATACTGAAGAATTCGCAAGAACTCGTCGCAAAATCCAAAGGCCTCGGAAAAAACCCGCTCGACCTCGTCTTCCACGGCGGTTCGGGTTCGGAAAAAGACAAGATTGCGGAATCCCTGAAATACGGCGTTTTCAAAATGAACATCGACACCGACACACAATTTGCGTTTGCGGAATCCATCGGCAAATATATCTGGAACAACGAACGTGCGTTCGCGTACCAGATCGACCCCGAAGACGGCAAGCCGTACAAAAAGCAATATGACCCCCGCGTTTGGTTGCGCGAAGGCGAAAAAGGCATGATTGCACGCCTGAACGAAGCTTTTGCGGACTTAAGATCGGCTGGTAAGTCCTTGGCGGCATAGTCTATCTGGGATACAATCTCCACGAATTTACTTTAGGAGATCGTCATGGAAGCTTTTGTCATCGTCATCGCCGTTTTGGCGGTCGTCATCA
This sequence comes from Micavibrio sp. UBA7689, assembly GCA_002482805.1. Taxonomy (GTDB): domain Bacteria; phylum Pseudomonadota; class Alphaproteobacteria; order Micavibrionales; family Micavibrionaceae; genus Micavibrio_A. The sequence continues at coordinate 28,714 of DLGR01000035.1, forward strand.
TAATCAAAGGTGTCAAACAAGTACCGCAAGGTATGGAGTACACGGTCGAACGTTTCGGCCGTTACACGAAGACGCTTACCCCAGGTTTGAACCTCATTGTACCTATCGTTGATTCCGTCGGGGCTAAAGTGTCCATGATGGAAACGGTTCTTGATGTTCCGTCCCAGGAAGTCATCACCAAAGATAACGCGCTCGTGAAAGTGGACGGGGTCGTGTTCTATCAAATTCTCGATGCCGCCAAAGCCGCTTATGAAGTGCGCGGTCTTGAAAACGCCATCTTGAACCTGACCATGACGAACCTTCGTACGGTTATGGGCTCGATGACGTTGGACGAACTGCTTTCCGAACGCGACCATATCAACTCCCGCCTTCTCGCCATCGTCGATGACGCGACGGCACCTTGGGGTATTAAAGTCACGCGTATCGAGATCAAGGATATCGCCCCACCCCGCGACCTCGTGGATTCCATGGCGCGCCAGATGAAAGCGGAACGCGATAAACGTGCGACGGTTCTGGAAGCACAAGGTGCTCGTGAAGCAGCCATCCTGCGCGCTGAAGGCGAAAAGCAAGGTACGATGCTGGAAGCAGAAGGCCGTAAAGAGGCGGCTTTCCGCGACGCTGAAGCCCGTGAACGTTCAGCGGAAGCTGAAGCCCGCGCCACGCAAATGGTGTCCGATGCCATTTCTCACGGCAATGTTCAGGCGATCAATTACTTCGTCGCGCAAAAATACATTGAATCTTTGAAGGAATTCGCGAAATCCCCGAACCAGAAAACCATCTTTATGCCGCTCGAGACTACTGGCGTCATGGGCTCCATCGCGGGGATTACCGATCTTGTGCAGGACATCACGAACAAGAAAAAGGCATAGACCATGGAATTTTTAGCACATCTTGAATACTGGCACTGGCTCCTCCTTGGCTCTATTTTCATCATCCTCGAAGTGTTCGTGCCGAGCGCGATCTTCCTCTGGCCCGGCATTGCGGGACTTGTGGTCGGGATCATTGCTTATCTGATTTCCGAACTCGCATGGTCGCACCAGATATTGCTTTGGGCGGTGCTATCGCTCGTGCTGGCTTTTGGATGGCATTTCTACAGAAAGAAACATCCTGCGACGAAACCCATTTCCTCTATGAACCGCCGCGGTGAGCAATATGTGGGCCGCCACTTCACTTTGACCAAAGATATCATTAACGGTGTGGGCGAATTGCATGTCGATGATACGCGCTGGAAAATACTTTCTTCCAAAGACCTTTCGACGGGCATAAAGGTACGCGTTACGGCCGTGGAAGGAACGTCTTTGCGGGTAGAAGAGTATCTAGGGTAATTCATGTTCGGTATTCGTCGCGGATTATTGCTCATCATTATAATTGCGGCTGTATCGTCGTTAATCGGTTCTGAAAATTTCCGCGATTTTGCTACAGGGATATTCAAGGATCAGGTTTCCACCGTTCTTACTGAACAGGCGGAAAAGCATATCCTTTATGGCACGCGTGGCGGCGGCGGACACAAATATGGTGTCGGAAAGCCCTGCAAAAGCGAATTCCCCAAAGAATGGAATGACGCAAAAATCCTTTCCACCGTTGAAAAGATCGCGTCCAATGACAATCTGGATTGGAAGCGCGGCGACAACGGTTACTACGTTGCTAACGATACGGTTGATGGCGTTAAAGTGCGCGTTGTGGTCAGCGGCAACAAAAACACCATCATCACTGCCTATCCTTTGAACGGGAAACGCAACCCTTGTGTAGGTAAGGCAAACGAGACAAACATCCCCGCTCCTGCCAACGATAATTTCAACGATTGATTATTCGAAGGTCGGCGGGCGCATTTCCCTGCGATCGCATTTAAAAACCTGAACAGGTACGCGCCCCGCTTCAACGCCACCGATTGCGTCCATGGCATCATGGCTCAGGTCTATGACGTTGCGGCGGAATTTCCCGCGATCATTAACCACGACACGCACCGCCTGATTGTTGTTCATATTTACGACCATCACTTCGGTACCGAACGGCAAGGTGTTGTGCGCGGCTGTAGGTAAAGACGTATCGAAAGTTTCGCCGCTGGCGGTGTTGCGCCCGTGAAAACCGTTCCCATACCATGTGGCGGTTTCGGTTTGGGTTAATTCGCCGTTTTTCTTGCAGTTCAAATTGTTGCCGAAAGCGTCGCGCGGCGGTTCGGAACATCCGGCTGCCGTTAAAAAGGCCAAGGCTGCACATGCGGTCTTTTTTGGAAACATGCGGCATCACTAGCGTAAAACATACTTTATGGCAAATAGATTATTTGCCGCACTTGTAGATTGTTACAGGCGCGACGCCGTCATGGATCATGCCAAGTTGCTTGGCCGCGCCCTTGCTCAGGTCTATGACATGGGCCTTAAAGGCCCCCCTGTCGTTCACGCGTACATAGGCCACGCGATTGTTCTTGTTGTTCACGACCTTAAGCATAGTGCCAAAAGGCAGCTTGCGGTGAGCGGCGGTGTAGCCTTCCGGGTCGTAAACTTCCTCGTTTTTGGTCAGTTTTCCTTCGAATCCGGGGCCATACCAGCTTGCCGTGCCGCGTTGGAGTTCTTGACTGCATACGCTCTGGGTTGCTTCGGCCTTCCGGAAACCCCCGAAAACCGCCCCCAAAATTATGAAGATCGCTATGCAACGCCTTGAAAACATACTCAAACTCTAGCGTGTCATATGGGATAAGGCAAATTCGGCTTTTCCCTTGCATTTGGGCGTTAAATCCCCTAGAAACAGGCTCGAATTTATTAAAGGAGCTTCCAATGAGAGCTGACACGCACCCCGATTACCATGAAATCATCATCATCCAAACGGATGGTACTGAGTTCAAAACCCGTTCCTGCATGGGCAAAGCCGGCGATAAAATGCGCCTCGACGTTGATCCTTTGTCCCACCCTGCATGGCAAGGCGGCACGACGAAGGTTGTTGAAAAGCAACAGCTGAAGAAATTCGAAAACCGTTTCGGTTCCTTCCTGTCCGGTTCCGCCGGCCGCGAGGACGAAGCCGCGAAAGAAGCAGAAGCCAAGAAGTAAGCTTCTTTTCGATCCAATTAAAAACCGCTCTTTCGAGCGGTTTTTTTTTATTCTTATGCGGCTTCGAGTTGACTGAGGGCCGTGGAGAGTTTGTCGATCATCTGCTGGAATTCCGTTTTACGGTTGCGGAATTCTTCGAGGATTTCGGCAGGCGCGTTCGCAACAAATTGCTGGTTGCCCAGTTTTTCGTCCGTCTTTCTGATGTCGTCTTGAAGTTTTGTAATTTGTTTTTGCAGGCGTTCGCGTTCCTTGTCCAGATCAATGAGATCGGCAATCGGCAGGATAAGCGTGGCTTCGCCGACAATTGTCTTGATCGAACGGCCCGGAGCCTTGCCCGAAAGATGCTCGATGGATGACAGGCGCGCCATCTGTTTGAGAATCGGCTCATAAATAGCAATGCGTGCCTTGGTGGCGGCATTGGCATCCTGGACGATCAAGGCGATTTTGGCTGCAGCAGGTACATTCATGTCCGAACGCACGGAACGGATTTGGCTGATGAAATTCTGCATCCAGCCGATTTCATCCATCGCATCTTTTTGTACGAACGACGCCGAATATTCGGGCCATTCGGCGGTAAGCAATCTTTCGTCTTTACCGCGTTTGGCGATCTGCGCGAACAATTCTTCCGTGATGTACGGCATGAACGGATTGAGGAGTTTGAGGATTTGTTCCAGAACCCAACCCGTCGTGCCTTTGATTTCGTCTTTGAGCGCTTGGTCGCCTTCGGTCAGCAACGGTTTGGTGAATTCCAGATACCAATCGCAGAACGTGCCCCACGTAAACTGATAGATTGCGTTTGAGGCCTCGTTAAATTTATACGCTTCCAGCGACTTCTCTATCGCTGTCGTGGTATTCACGACTTCACCGATAATCCATTTGTTCAGAGTATTTTTGACCTTGGAAGGATCGAAGCCTTCTTTGGGCATGCAATCGTTCATTTCGCAGAATTTCGCCGCGTTCCAGATTTTGGTCGAGAAGTTGCGGTAACCTTCCACGCGTTCTTCGGACATGCGGATGTCACGGCCCTGCGCGGCCGATGCCGACATGGTGAAACGCAGTGCGTCTGCGCCGTATTTGTCGATGAGAGTTAGCGGATCAATGACATTGCCTTTGGATTTGGACATTTTCTGTCCTTTAGAATCCAGCACCAGCGCGTGTAAATAAACTTTCTTGAACGGCACTTCGCCCATGAAGTGAATGCCCATCATCATCATGCGGACGACCCAGAAGAAAATAATGTCGAAACCCGTAACGAGAACAGTACCGGGATAATATTTATCGAGTTCCGGTGTTTTATTCGGCCAGCCCAACGTGGAGAACGGCCAGAGCGCAGAAGAGAACCATGTATCCAAAACATCTTCATCGCGGCGCAGTTTTTTGCCGCCGGATTGTTTGATAGCATCTTCTTCATTACGCGCGACGTAGAACTTGCCGTCTTCATCATACCAAGCGGGAATCTGGTGGCCCCACCACAACTGGCGCGAAACGCACCACGGCTGTAGGTTTTCGATCCAGTCATGCGTGATCTTTTCCCAGTTTTTCGGGATCATTTCCGTCTTGCCGTCCTTAATGGCTTTGGAAACAGGCTGCGCCATCTTCTTGGCGTCCACATACCATTGATCCGTAAGATAGGGCTCGATAACAACACCCGAACGATCTCCATAGGGTACAGGGTGCGTGTGATCGACGACTTTCACGAGATAGCCAAGCTCGTCAAAATCCGCGACGACTTTTTCGCGCGCCTTGAAACGGTCAAGCCCCTGATATTCAGGCGGCGTGTTTTCGTTCATCTTCCCGTCGGGTGTAAACAGGTTGATAAGGGGAATATCCACTTTGTCTTTATGGCGTTTATAAACTTCAAAATCGTTGAAATCATGCGCAGCCGTAATTTTAACGGCACCTGACCCGAATTCCTTGTCGACGTAATCATCCGCGATGATCGGAATGATACGATTGATAACAGGCACGACAACGTTTTTGCCAATCAAATGGGTGTAGCGTTCGTCATCCGGATTAACAGCAACCGCGCCGTCGGCCAGAATCGTTTCCGGGCGTGTGGTCGCGATGTGGATTTCAAAACTGCCGTCTTCGGCGGGATAGATGAAATGGTAAAACTTGCCTTTGATTTCTTTATGTTCAACTTCGATGTCTGAAACCGCGGTTTGGAATTTGGGGTCCCAGTTAACAAGGCGTTTGTCGCGGTACAGCAACCCGTCTTCGTACAAGCGAACGAAAACTTCGACCACGGACTTGGACAGATTGTCGTCCATCGTAAAGCTTTCGCGGCTCCAGTCCGGCGTCGCACCGAGGCGGCGGAGCTGGGAGGTGATCATGCTTCCCGATTCACCCTTCCATTTCCAAACGCGTTCCAAGAATTTCGCGCGGCCCATATCGCGGCGTTTCAGCCCCTCGCCGTCCAATTGTCTTTCGACGACCATCTGCGTGGCGATACCCGCGTGATCCGTTCCGGGCATCCATAGCGTGTCCTTGCCCTTCATGCGGTTATAACGTGTCAGAATATCCTGAAGCGTCATGTTGAGCGCGTGGCCCATGTGGAGGCTGCCCGTCACGTTGGGCGGCGGCATCATAACGGCGAAACGCTCGTTGTTCTTTTCGGGATGTGCGGCGAACGCGCCGGATTTTTCCCACTCTTCGTAATGGCGGGTTTCAAGTTCGGCGGAATTAAAGGTTTTTTCTAGCATACGTCCCTCTGGAATTGAGGGGGTAATTTAGACGTCCTGTGCGCGGCGGGCAAGCTTTTCCAGCTCTTTTTGGACCATACGCTCGACCATCGGAGGCAGGCTTTCGGACAGCCAGTCCTTAAGCATTGGGTGGAGCATTTCGCGCACGATGTCTTCGAGCGTGATATCCCCGTGTTCGCGGTGCTTGTTGATCGGCATGCCGCCGGCCAGTTTGGCCATGCTGGAAATTGTGGATCTGCGGGCTGCGTCCGTGAGAATGTCGTCGGCTTTGCTCATAATGGGTCTTTCCTCCCTTGGTGGGGGTGGCGGCGGCGCCGTCTCCTGAAGGTCTATTTCGATTTCTTCGGGAATCGGATCGTCGAGTACCAGCACATCTTCCTTCGGCGCGGGTGGCGGCGGAGGCGGCGGAGGCGGAGGTGGGGGCGGCGCAGCCTTGACGGGTTCGGGCGCAGGCGCGGGTGCGTCATCCTTTTCCTCATCGTCAGATATGATCTGGCGAATGGAGGCTAGGATTTCCTCGATGGATGGTTCCTGCTCTGGTGTCTTATCGGCGGCCATAAAGAACTTTGAATTAGAAGTTATATAACAGAGAATCAGTTTCTATTAGGAATTGGGGGTTGTCCATTCCCCCACGGGAACTTTTCCTCATCTATTATGAAGAAACAGACTTAAAGCCTTAAAACACAAAACCATTGCGGGGCTCTTGGCCGGGAAGCCAGGGAATACCCGCATCAAACAGAACGCGTTCACTGATCGTGCCCTGCGCGGATTTCACGAACAATACCGCCCTGCCCATCTTGTCACCGCCTTTGCGGATTACGGCGAGCAAGCGCCCTTCGGGTGCAAGTTGGTCGAACAATTGCTGCGACACGGCAGAGACAGCGCCATTGATGAATATTAAAGAATACGGCGCCATGGTCTGATTGCCGTCTTCGAACGCGCCTTGATGGGGCACGATGTTGCCAAGCTTGTTTTCCGCCCATTGCTTTTCAGCATGGGCCAGAAGTTTCGCATCGGGGTCGGACGCCACGACATGCGATACAAGTTTCGCAAAGATTGCGGAAGAATATCCCGCACCGCAAGCTACATCGAGCACGACGTCTTTGGGTGTGGGCAATGCGGCTTGAACCAGACGCGCGTGCGTGACAGGTTCCATCAGATAACGGCCATTTCCTATCGGCAGGTCTTCATCGTTATAGGCGATCGCTTTCTTGTCTTCGGGAATGAATTTTTCCCGCTGGACGGTGCGAAAGGCATTCAATATTGGTTCGCTGACCACGCCCATGGGGTGGATCTGGCTATCGACCATATTGGTGCGGGCGGATAAGAATTGGGGCATCTGGCGGGTGTTCTCGCAAAAGGGCTTCGTTAGGGGTGATTTTTACCGCAAAAGCTCCCGTCTTACCAGTGGCCAAACCCTGCTATTCACCCTAAATACTGGCCTTTTTCGCATTGACAGAAAGGCGCATGCTCCTCTAACAGTGTGCCTTGGATGGCGCGATGTCAGAGCGGTCATGTAGAGGACTGCAAATCCTCGTAGGCGGGTTCGACTCCCGCTCGTGCCTCCAATTTTATGTCTATAGAGCACGCATGGCTAAATTCCAAAAATAATATAAACTCGGCCTATCCAATTGTAGGAGAGCCTCATGGCCCGTTTTATTGTTTTATCGCTTTTTTCCCTTTGCCTTTTCTTTACCCTTCATCCCAAGCCCAAACTCCCGATGGGTATGACCGCGTAATCGCGAGCGGCACGTTGAAATGCGGTTACGCTCCTTGGCCGGGCTTGATAGATGTCGATCCCAACACAAAAAAACTGTCGGGTGTTTTTTACGATTATTTAAACGAGCTTGCACGCACGATGGAAATAAAAGTCGAATGGGTAGGCGAAGTGCCTTTCGGTGAAATCCCTCAAGCGTTGAACGCAGGTAAGATCGATGCGCATTGTTCCGGCGCTTGGACAAACCCCATCCGCGGCAAGTTCGTTGATATGATTACGCCTGTCAGTTATCAGTATGTAACGGCTTTTGCCCGTGCGGATGACAAACGTTTCGACAACAATCTGGACGGCATTAATAAACCGGAAATAAAAGTTTCGGTCATTGACGGGGAATCTTCCTCGGCCATCGCGGCCACATCTTTTTCGAAAGCGACTTTGATATCCAATCCGCAGGGTACGGACGGAATTCAGATGCTGATGGATGTCATCACATCAAAAGCCGATGTAGCGTTCACCGATTACACCACGCTGGCAAAAGTCATGAAGACCAATCCCGGGAAAGTTAAGGCGGTTGAGTCTCCCTATCCTTTGCAGGTTTTCGGCAATCCGATCTGGGTCAAAAAAGGCGAGAACCGCCTAAAAAACAGCCTTGATCTCGCGACCATGCAATTGATTAACGATGGCAGCATCGAGAAGATCCTTGCGCGTCACGAGACTATGAAGGGTATGTTTTTACGGCCAAATACGGGTTATCAAAAGTCATATTGACATAAATGAGTCAGATTGCTAGCCTGCCCTCCTTAAGTCGAAGAGGGTATAATGAGTAATTCTTTTAGTGTTTGGTGCGATGGCGCCTTGAATAAAGAGCGCAATCTAGGCGGAACCGGTTGGGTTGTCGTGAACAACGGCAAGCTTAAAGAGGGCAAAGAACCCGTCTCTGACATTCATTCCAGCATGAGGCCCTTCGCGCCCGCTTTCATAGAAATCCGCGCCTTTGAACGCTCTCTGGCCACCCTTCCCGATGGCGCCGCCGCGCATGTGCGTATGGACAATGCAAAAGTCATACGCTGGCTGGAAAAAGGCGCTATTACGGGCAATGATGACGCGGCAAACACCCTCGCCCTGTTTTTCACCATGGCCTCGGCGCAAAAGGCACGTATGGCATCGGTTACCTTCACCCGCGTTGCTTCCGCGGCGAACGAGAACTTTATACGTGCCACCGAGCTGTCTAGAGAAGCCCGCACAACGGCTTACCACCTGCGGTAAATCCCTGTTTTCTAAGGGCTGTTTGGCACCCAGTTATGGGTTGACGCTAGGGGCAAAAATCATTAGTAGTTTACTCCGCATTCCTTGGTAGCTCAGCGGTAGAGCAGTTGACTGTTAATCAATTGGTCGCAGGTTCGATCCCTGCCCAAGGAGCCATTTTTATCTGTTCCTTTCCAAACCCATATGACAATATCCGCGCCATGAAAACGGCTAGACCTTTGGAGACATCTCTATCGGCCTTCAAGAAGGGCGACATTGAAGAAGCGGAACAGAATTTGAGCGCTTTCATAGCGGGGAAATTCGATCTTCCTGTTCAAAACCTCAAGGTCCGCAAAGACACCCTTAGCCTCAATTCCGTCAACGGGGTTTTCGATTCCGATAACCGCAAGCTGTTCTTCAAATTTCACATGGAAGAAAGCGAATCCACGGTTCAGGAATACTACCGTGCCGAGCTTTTGTCGAATGCGGGTTATCCCGTCGAACAACCTCTTTATATTTCGCGCGCCGTCGGCGAGCAGGTTTTGATTTATCCTTTCAAAGAAAGCGAAAGGCTGGCCGATGTCTGCCGCCGTCTTGATATGGGTGGTGATATCAGCGCCGTTGTAAAGGCGCAGGAAGAACTGGACTGTATCTGTGCGGGGAAAGCTTTGGAAACTTATAAGGTCGCAAAGGCGCGCGATCTTGAAAAAGAAAGCATCCTGCAATTGTTTTACTGGCGTTTGGTGGATGTTGCCGAAGATGGCTCCGTCAGCGCCGGCGGACGTTACAAGAATTTCTATGTCGGGCAGGATTTTGAATTCCCGAATGACGTAAAGATTACCTATGAATCTTTGGGCAATCTCTCGTGGGTCATCAACGGCCGTGCTTATCCTGTTACGCTGGAAGAATCTTTTACCAAAGCCCGTAAAATCCTCGCGCCCGATCACTATGCCGAATATGCCGCCTGCACCGCGCACGGCGACGCGCACAACGGTAATGCGTGGCTGAATAAGGATAACAACGGTACGCATATATCATGGTTTGATCCTGCCTTTGCGGGCGAGAATATTCCTGTGATGCTTGCGGAAGTAAAAACCCTCTTCCACAATATCTTCGCGCACCCCGATTGGCTGTATGATTCCAAAGATGGCGATAATGCGCTCGAAGCATCGTGTAAAATCGAGGACGGAAAGATTATCATTGAACATAACTGGGAATTGCCGCCTCTTCGTACCGAGTTTCTACGGTCTAAGCTGGAGAATTTCTGGAAGCCTGTCTTGAAAGATATCAAATCTAAAGGGCAGTTGCCCGAGGATTGGGAAGAATATGTGCGCGCCGCCCTGTTCTGTTGCCCCACGCTGGTCATGAATCTGCGCGCCAATGCGGGCTCCAGTCAGAATTGCCATACCCCCAAAACATCCTTGGTCGGTCTTTCGATAGCCATTATGCTGGCTTCGGCCGGGGACAAGCCGGATGTTATGAGCGAATTTTTTACGGACTTAAGAAAGTTTTTGAAATGAAGATAAACAGCTGGAAATTAAAAGATCTTACCGCTCAGGAAAAAGAAAAAATCCTGCGACGCGCCGAAGCGGATATCAGTGATGTAGGCGATGTAGTCGCCCCCATCATCGAAGACGTGCGTAAAAACGGGGATGCCGCGCTGATCAAATACGCCAAGCAGTTTGATAAATCTGAAATTAAAGGTGGCCTGAAAGCCACCGAAGAAGATTTTGCCAATGCCTATAAACAAGTTGATGCCAAAGTCATAGACGCCATCAAGGTCTGCGCCGAAAACGTGCGCATCCACCACCAGCAACAAATGGACCGGGTCGAAAAACAATGGATGGAAGAAGTCCGCCCCGGATTGTTCGCAGGCGAGAAAGTCACGCCCATTCCTTCCGTCGGCCTTTACGTGCCGCGCGGCAAAGGCGCGTTTCCGTCTGTCATGTATATGCTCTGCACTCCCGCTAAAATTGCGGGCGTTCCAAAAATCGCCGTCTGCACGCCTCCCACGCCCGATGGTGGCATTGATGCAGCCTCTCTGGTCGCTGCAGATATTTGCGGTGTGCGTGATGTTTATAAAGCAGGCGGCGCGCAAGCCATCGCTGCGCTCGCTTTTGGCACGGAAACGATTCCCAAAGTTGTTCAGGTCAACGGCCCCGGCAATCCTTATGTAGCAGCCGCCAAACGTTTGCTGGCCGGCACGATGAATCCCGGCATGCCCGCAGGTCCAAGCGAAGCCATCATTCTGGCCGACCATACGGCCGACCCGTGGAACACTGCGCTTGATATGATCAACGAAGCCGAACACGGCCCCGACAGCGCATCGCTTTTGGTTACCACGTCACCCAAACTGGTCGAGGCGGTGTTGAAATTCCTGCCTGAAATCATCAATTCCCTGCCACCGCAAAGAAAAGAATTCTGCGAAGCCGGCTTTACCCGCTACGGCGGCATAGTGCTGTGCGATTCTATGGATGAAGCGATTGATTTCTGCAACGAATATGCGGTTGAGCACTTGCTCATGAAAGTGGAGAAACCGAACGATGTTTTGGCAAAACTCACCAACACGGGCGAAATCCTTATCGGTGAAACCACGCCTATCGTGATGGGCAATTTCGGCATCGGCATTAATGCCGTTTTGCCCACGGGTCAAAAGGCCCTGACGCATGACTGCACATCGGTATGGACGTTCTTGAAACGCACCAGCCTTTCCTACATGACCGCGCAAGGTTATCAGAGCCTCAAAGGCCCCGTGACCACTCTTGCGCATTATGAAGGCTTTGCGGGGCACGCCAAAGTGATCGAGGACCGTAACGAAGCGGCGTTCTCGGACATCGCTCTGAAAAAAGCATCCTAATCATGTCTTTTAAAGGCAAGATACTTATCTTCGACCTTCATAACACACTCTATGACGAAGTCATTGAGTACGGGTTTGCCATGAAAGCGGCACTGGATTCTTTTGGCGTTCCTGTCGATATGGCGGAAGTAGCCAAAGCCCACGCTCATCTTGGTTCCGACTGGCACGAAGAGGTATGGGACCATGTGGAAGGTGTAAAATTTCTTGATAAAAAGAACGCTTCCGCCGTCCGGGCGCAAGTCAGTCGCGAACTGACACAGAAGACCGCGTACAAGGACACGCTCGATACCATACGCCAGTTAAAAGACGAAGGTGCGCGCATTTTTATCGCTACCGAAGCCACCGCAAACGCTGCGGCAGATGCCGTGGAATGGCTGGGGCTGGATGGCATTGTCGAGGGTGTTTATTCATGGCCCTATAACAAAGGAGTCAGAAAATTAAAACATACGCAACAGCGCACATTTCCGAATTCCTTGCAGAAACCGCATCCAGCTATTCTGGGTCAAATCCTCTATGATATCGCCGAGAGCGACGGGAAAAAGGTTGAGCCAGCCACTTTGATTGTCGACACATCGATTGATGTTTCATCTTTAAAGGCAAAGACGAACGGCATCATGGCAAGAAGCGCGCAAGAAGCTTTGGAAGTGCGTATGAAATTCGAAAACGATGTTTTGAAAGAGTATGCCCAGAACACGTATTATATCGGCGATAGCTATTTTAAGGACGGCTTTCTGGCGCATAATGCGGGTATAAAATTCATTCATGCGGCCTATGGCAAGAAAGTTGCCGATCAGGCGGAATTCGAGGAAGCGAAGAAAATCCTTTACGCCGTCACGGGTTGGGAGCCCTATTTGCTTCAATTGACGCAGGAAGCCCAGAAACTTCCCGAGTTGACGAACCTTATCCGCCCCTTCTATGTTTGTAAGAATAGTTTCCGCGAATTCGTAGAGGCCCAGCATGACGGACAAACTCACCGATAACGGACTGATCCACGCCGAAGACCTGTATTATCTGCTCGGCGGCAAAGAATCCATCAAGATACTGGACGCGACCTATGCCATGCCGGGCGCCGGCAAACCTTTCGATGCTTTTTTGGAACGTCATATCAAAGGCGCGCAGTTTTTCGATATAGATGTTGTGGCGGATCAAGAATCCCCGCTTCCCCATATGCTCCCCTCGCCCGAATACTTTGCGGCGTGCGTTTCCGCCATGGGTATCTCGAACAAAGACCATGTTGTTATTTACGATCAGAGCGGTTTGTATATGGCATCGGCGCGCGCCTGGTGGATGTTCCGCACCTTCGGTCATGAAAACGTCTATGTGCTCGAAGGCGGCATGCTTGCATGGGTGAGCGGCGGATATGGCACAGAGAACGGCCCAGTCGAGGCGCCTGCACAGACAGATTTCAAAGCAGGTTTTCGTCCAGAGTTGGTCGTGAATAAAAAAGATTTGCTTAAAAACATCGAAACGAATACCACGAAAGTTCTGGATGCGCGCCCTGCCCAGCGTTTCGATGGTAGTGCGCCCGAGCCCCGCGCCGGTATGCGCGGCGGACACATTCCCAAATCACAAAATCTCCCCTTCGCATCGTTAATCGATCCGCAGACGCGTCACATCGTCGGCGCGGAACATATCGAGGAAGTTTTGCAATCCCTCCACCTCAAACGCGATGATAAAATCGCAGCAAGTTGCGGCAGTGGCGTTACTGCATGCACCATCGCACTCGCAGCATTCAAAGCGCGTCGACAAGATGTCGCAATTTATGATGGCTCTTGGACCGAATGGGGAGCACAAGATGCACAGACCCCAGTTGAGCTTTCCGCATAACTGCAGGTCTTTTTAAGTATATCTATAACTGTTCATGTATTCATTTTGATGACCGCTTTATGCAAATCACATAAACTTATGATATTCATAACTTTATGTATTTAAATAAAAAGTTTCATTTTTTTGATAAGTAAAGGCAAATAAAACTATACTGTTTTAATCGCTTTTTCCATTTGAGTAAGTAGACTTATATATCCGCAATGGTTTTTGTTACTTGATTACTTCTGTTTTACCTGAAGAAATAACGAAGACTTGTTTTTTAGCTGTTTTCTCTTGCTATTAAAGCTGAATCGCGCTAAATAATAGGCACACACCCTCTATTACCGCCGTTTGTCCGGAGAGCCTCGGTTCTCCGGACCTTTTTTGTCCTGACGCCACAGCATGAAAAAAGCCCCCTTTCGGGGGCTTTTNNGATTACATTAGCTTAATGGCATTTACCGCCGCAGCAACCGCCGCCACAGCATTTGACGCAAAGCCGGTCGAATATGCCCGCTGCGATGCCCCCTGCTATCGGAGCAACCCAGAACAGCCATAGCTGATCGACAGGCCAGCCGCCTTGGAACAATGCCGTGGCTGTGCTGCGGGCGGGATTGAACGATCCGTTGGAAATCGGAATTGCGACGAGGCACAAAAGCGCGAGCGTCAAACCGATCGGCAATGGTGCAAGGCCTGCCGATAAATCATTGCCTGTAATGTGCAGAATAAGCGTGACAAAGAAGAATGTCAGAACCGCTTCGGCCAAGAACACGGCATGCATGCTGTATCCACCCGGCGAGTGTTCGCCGAAACCGTTCGATGCAAAACCTTTCGTGACATCAAAGCCTGCTTTACCCGTGCATATTTCATAGATGACCCATGCACCTATCAAGCCGCCGACGACCTGCGCGATAATGTAAGGCACCGCGTGTTTCCAATCGAAACGGCCTGCGGCCGTCAGACCCAAAGTAACGGCAGGATTGAAGTGTGCTCCGGACACATGGCCGAAGGCAAACGCGCCTGTGACGACTGCCAATCCGAAGGCAAGTGATACGCCGAGGAAGCCGATACCGAATTCAGGATAAGCGCCTGCAAACACGGCGGCGCCAACCCCGCCTATAATCAGCCACGCCGTACCTAGCGTTTCTGCGACAAGTTTCTTTGGTAGACCCATGATATTCCCCTTTTGAATGATTTTGAGTCCGCGAACGGGACTCGACGCAAAATGGTCTCATGGACATAATGCGGGGGCAAGGTGCGGTGCAAAAATTGATCTAAATATCAGTTTTTCGAAGATAAAAGCACAGCAATCCAGCGGACCAAATTGCGGCAACCCAAAGACATTGCAGCCCGAGTAATGAGTAGCCAAGCGAGCCCAGCACGGCGCCGATAACCAGTCCCAACCACAAAACCAAATACGGAAACCATGGCTTCGCACTGTTTTCCGTCCATCTTCCTGCAAGCCGCTGGCCCAGTTTTACCAGCGTCCCTGTCATGTAGGTTACGCCGATGCTGACCTCACCCTCCTTCATAAAAACATTGTTGGAGGCGCCCATGCCCAAGATCATAAATATGATGGAAGCGGTGGTGATATTCCACAAACTCAGAAGAGCGGCGGCTACCAGGCACAGCGATACAAACCCCAAAACGAAAGCTTCCTTACGTCGTAGCGCTTGTCCCCGGATAATCGCGCCTGCCATGACACCGAGTGTAAAAAGAACGATGATCGCTAATGGAATAAAGCTGGCATATGAAAGTTCGAACTCGGAAAAATTTACACCCAAACGGGTGGAATTCCCGCTCATGAAGGATACAAAATAGCCGCCCAACGTTCGGAATCCTACAGCATCGGTAAAACCGGCAAGGCAGGAAAGACTGGCCGCTAGAAACATATGGGTTTTGCTCTGGAAAATCACGCGGCGTCTTTCATTGCAAAAAAATGGCGTACCCGGCAGGGCTTGAACCTGCAACCCCCTGCTTAGAAGGCAGGTGCTCTATCCAGTTGAGCTACGGGTACAAAAGGCCGTACGGCTATTTACTAGCATTATCCTTGGGCGGAATGTACCTGAAATTATCGACATAATTGCGGGGTTTGATGATGCGCTCATGGGCGGTATCGAGGCTATAGGCCCAACCGCGCTCTGTGGCGTATTCCACGGCCTTTTCCTGGCTCGGGAAGGTCAATCTGACCTGATTAAGGGTGTCGCCGCTGGCCGTCCAGCCCATCAAAGGCTCGGGTCCGCGGGGGCTTTCCAGTTCGTATTCAAGGAACCAGATCTTGGTCTTGCCGAGGCCGGATTGCATGGTGTTTTTGGAAGGTCTGTAAATGCGCACTTTCATAGGGGCCAGATTATAAGGTAAATGGCGGATAATCCAGCCCGTTTTGCGATTAAACTTGCCCGCTCCACATGGGTTGTGTATGAGAGATGCCTTGTCGGGGCGTAGCGCAGTCTGGT
>DLGR01000035.1:44542-46542 GCA_002482805.1 Micavibrio sp. UBA7689
TCTGCTTTGGGAGCAGAGGGCCGGAGGTTCGAATCCTCTCGCCCCGACCATTTTCCCTTTATTCTGCCGGCGGCTCTGTGCCCGTGTTGTCAAAGAATGCGTTGATGACCTTGTCGCCAGCCATGATGCCGAGCGTCTTGGCTGTACCGCCGTTCAATTCCAGAACCGCTATAACAGGGCCCTCTGATTTTATAGAGGTAAGGTCGTTCGGTTTGGCGCTGTCATGCACCTTGTGAATGGTACCGTCGGCTTTGATAAAAATCATATCCAGCGGGATCAAGGTGTTCTTCATCCAGAAGCCGCGCTCACCCTCTTCCACAAAGTAGAACAACATCCCTTTGTCCGCATCCATGTGCGTGCGGTCCATAAGCCCTTTTCTTTGTTCGGCTGCCGTCATGGCAATTTCAACGTTGAATTTATGTTCTTTCCCGTCACGGCTAATGATCGTCAGGTCATGGACGTTATCTTGACCTTGCGCCACAACGGTATTGTTGTCACAGGCAAAAAGAAACAATGCGAAAAACGCTAGAAAAAATGTTTTCATGTTGTGCTCCTATTCCGAAAGTGCGCTTAAGATTTTTTCATACGCCTTGAACTGGTCCAAATTGTTGTGGTACCCACCTTCCACAGTGATCAATGTTTTGGGTTCCGGCGCTTTTTCAAAAAGTCTCTTACCTAATTTATACGGGATGATGGAATCCCTATCCCCGTGTACCATGATAAGCGGGGATTGGATTTTCTCGATCTTGGATATGTTCTCATACCTGTCCTTCAAAAGCCACTTCACAGGAAAATAAGGATAGTGAAAGGCTGCGGCGTCCACGGCGGATGAAAATGCGGAATCAAGTACGAGTGTCTGCGCCGCGTATTCCGTGGCCATTTGAACGGCGGGGCCGCTTCCGATGGATTCGCCGTAGAAAATCATTTTGGATGTATCCGTGCCTTTCGTTTTGAGCCATTCGATAAAGGCGCGACCATCTTTGTACAGTCCCTGTTCCGTCGGGGCACCAGGATTGCCGGCATAGCCGCGATATTCCACAGCCAATAATCCGTATCCTTTGATCATGTAGGGCATAGCACGCGCAGTCGTGACAGCCACATTGCTGGCGTTGCCGTGGAAATATACGATGGTCGGCGCTTGCGGATTGACAGACGGCTTGTGCCAGCCATAGAGCTTCAAACCATCTTCTGTGGTCACGTTGATTTCCGTCAGAAGAGGAACGCCTTGCGCTTTTGCGTCGGGTTTGGTGGATGTTGGTATATACATCGCGCTTCGTTGCGTGAAATATAAAAGCGCGGCGGTAAAAGCGTATACGGCAATGATGCAAAGAATGACTTTGAAAATCATCTTCATCTTAAACCCGCACCATATATGCGAGAATAAACCCCGCCTTTGGACAAAAGATCCTCATGCCGTCCGCGTTCTACGACTTTGCCGTCTTCGAGCACCAAAATCTGGTCCGCATTCTGTACCGTGGAAAGTCTGTGTGCGATGATCAATGTGGTACGGCCTTTTTGCAGCTCCGCCAGTGTGTTTTGAATGGCGCGCTCGGCTTCGTTATCCAAGGCTGATGTGGCTTCATCGAGCAACAATATCGGCGCATCCCGTAGAACTGCACGCGCGATGGCGATACGCTGGCGCTGACCACCGGAAAGCTTGAGACCGTCTTCGCCGAGCCGTGTGTCATATCCGTTGGGTAAACGGCGGATAAAATCATCCGCTTCCGCCGCTATCGCCGCCTTGATAATTTCGTCCTGATAAGCACCTTTGCGGCCATAACCGATATTACCCCACACTGTGTCATCAAAAATTGTGATGTCTTGGGACACGAGCGCTATGTTTTGGCGCAAAGATACGATGGAGAGCGCGCGGATATCATCGTGGTCGATCAGGATACGACCTGCCGTGGCATCGAAGAAACGCGGAATCATGTTCATGATCGTGGTCTTGCCGCTGCCCGATGGTCCGACGAGTGCTGTTACGGTTCCGCCCGTCAAAT
>DLGR01000035.1:46557-57546 GCA_002482805.1 Micavibrio sp. UBA7689
GCATATTGGTATTCGACCGCTTCGAAAGAAATGTCGGGGCGTTCAAACACAGCTTCTTTCGCCTGCGGACTTTCGATGATGGCGGGGGTGCGGTCAAGCATATCGAACACACGGTCCGCAGCACCCAGGCCCATCTGCAAAGAAGAATTCAGTTTTGCCAAACGTTTGATAGGTTCGTACGACATCGAGAATGCCGTAATAAAAGACAACAATTGCCCTGCGGTGGCATGGCCCGAAGCCACTTCGTACCCGCCATAGACGATAATGGCGAACACTACCAAGCCGACGAGCGATTCATTGACGGGCGTCAGCAGATTGTTGACGCGCACGGATTTGATGGTCAGTTCACGTACCTTTTGAATGGCTGTACCGGTGCGCTCATTCTCATGCTCTTCCATGCCATAGGCTTTCACGAGGCGAATGCCTTGGAAGATTTGTGAGAGCATGTCGGAAAGCTTTGCCTGATCGTCTTGAATGCGGCCCGACATTTTGCGCAGGCGTCTGCCGATCCATGCCACGAACAAGGCCGTGATCGGAAAGATGATGAAAATCATCAAAGACAGGAACCAGTCCTGATAGAACATCACGCCGATGAGGAATATGAGTGTTAAAAGATTTTTGCCGAGGCCCGTAATGCCGTCCGTCACGGACGCACGCATCACGTTCACGTCGTTGACAACACGGGATATCAACTGGCCGCTCGGGTTCGTATGAAAAAAGCTTAAATCGAGATTTAAAAAATGCCCCACCATGTCGGATTGGATTTTCCCGACGATGGTCTGGCCGACACGGTTCATCAAAATCGTGTGTTGATACGTTACAAGGCCGCGCAGAATAAAAATGGCCAATACCGCTGCGCCAAGAAGCCAAACGCGGTCCAGTTTTCCCGCTGTCAGTACATCATCGATGACCGGTTCGATCATGACAGCAAAACCCGCGGTAAGGGCCGCTGAAACGATCATGAAAAATGTGGCAAGTGCCACGCGCCCGCTGTGCGGTGCAACATATTCTTTGAGAATGCGCCGCACCAAAGCGAATGTTTTCGTTTTGCGTCGCGCGGACAGGTTTTCTTTCATAATTCTGTGATAAACTTAAGGAGATAAATTAGCAAGACCGTGGCGATGGAATATACAGGCAAAAACGGCGAAAATCCAAGGGAATTCAATGGAATCGGGCTTGCGCTCGGCGGCGGTATGGCCCGCGGCTTCTGCCATATCGGCGTTCTTAAAACCCTAGATAAATATGGGGTGAAACCCACCACCATCACGGGTACTTCCATCGGCGCCGTCGTGGGAGCCGCCTATTTGTGTGGCAAGATGCCTGAACTCGAACAATGGGCACGCTCTCTCAACCGTTATAAAATTCTTTCTTATTTAGATTTGCGCGTGCGCAGTGCGGGTTTGATCGGCGGCCGCAAACTTATGGCGCTGCTACATGAAAATTTCGGTGATATGAATATCGAAGATCTGCCCTATCCGTTAACGGTCATCGCGGCGGACCTTGCAACGGGCCACGAAGTCTGGCTGCAAAAAGGCAATCTAGTGGATAATATCCGCGCATCGTTCGCACTTCCTGGCGTCTTTCCTCCCGTGAAACTTGGCGGGCGTTATCTGGTGGACGGTGCACTCGTGAACCCCTGCCCGATTTCCGTCTGTCAGGCGCAAGGCGCACGTATGACGATCGCCGTCGATCTGCACGCCGACATGATCGGTAAGGCGACCAAACCCGGAAGCTCGTACCAAACCGTTACGGGATTTGATATTTTCGATGACAAGGATGTTTCACCCGACAAGCAAAAACCGTTCTTGGAGAATCCTATCTCCAACAAGCTTTTTCACCGCGAACCCGCCGCACCCTCATTGTTCGGGGTGATGGTGTCCGCACTCGGGATTATGCAGGACCGCCTTACGCGCTCACGTCTCGCGGGTGATCCGCCCGACGTTCATATCAAACCGCAGATCGGACATATTGGTATGCTGGAATTCGAAAGAGCTGACGATCTTATCCGTCTGGGTGCCGAAGCGTGCGAACGCGTCATGCCTGAAATTATGGCAGGTATTAATTTGTTCCTGCCAAAAACATACAAGCCGGGCTATCAGCCGTCATCGGACGTGCCCGCGCAAGAAGACGATGTAGAGGATTTGTTTTAGGACGGCTGTTTGCGCTTTTTGTGCTTGCGGTCGGGCAGCGCCTTGCCCCAACGGAGTTCAGGCGCCAGATATGTCGGCATCACGTTGTTGTACACGGCAATCAAATTACGCAGAGCGTTGTTCATCTCCTTGGGCGTCTTACAATGCGCGAAGTTCGCGGCGTGCAGACCCGATCTGAACAAACATGTATCGATCCCCGAGGCGTTCGCGCCGATAACGTCATGCGCCATCGTGTCGCCCAGCATAACGGTCTGCGCGGGATAGATATCTTTCTTTTGCAGATACTGGATGCAGTAATTGAAGATAAGCTTATGCGGCTTACCCATGTAATGCACGATACCGCCTGAATCTTCATAACGGCGTGCAAGTAGCAACGGCCCCGTCAACAAACCTTCCCCGATGGTCGATAGTGAATCGGGGCTTTGGCAGTAAGCTTTGAGGCGTTTTTGAATGGCTTTGCGGATCGTGGATTCATAATCCATCAGCGTCTTGCGCGGATAATCCATACCGAGGATTAAAACGAAATCCGCCTTGTCGATGTCATCGACGATCTCAATGCCGGAATCCTTGTAAACTTCTTCCTGCCCTCTGCGGCCGAAGATGTAGCATTTATTGCCCATCTTTTCGAACACGCCGTCTTTGCGCGTGGCAAAGCCTTCCCACAAAACTTCTGCGGGTGTGACGATGGCGTTATACAGGCTGGGGCCGAGGCCCATCTTTTTGAGTTTTTCCTTGTTCGTTTCCGCGCGCTCGTCGGAGTTCGACAGAATGAGAATGGTCTTTTTGCGTTCTTTGAGTTCTTTCAGGCAGTCTTCAACACCAGGAAACAATTCTTCACCGTCATGAAGCACGCCCCATTGATCGATGATGAACCCCATGTAGCTGTCGGAGATATCGGAAATCCCCTCACAGAACTTTGTCTTGGCCATTTGCGATAAGAAACCCTTGAAAGTGAAACACGCCGTACGGCCCGTATTATGGCCGTAAAGCGTGTCTCAAATCAACCTGTTAATGGTCGTTTAGGCGGCTTTGCGGGCGCCTGTTTCACGCGGCTTCTTGGGCTCGCGACCCGTGGCCGTGCACAGCATCTGATAGAGCTTGCCCACGTCGGAAGAGCTGAACGTCGCCGCCAGCAGGTCTCCGTGGTCGTTGCCGAGCGCCTGTTCGTACACTTCCTCGAACTGGCGGGTAAAGCGGCCCACATAGTTGCGGAATTCGGAATCGGCCGTGTATTTCTCGCGGATCCTGTCGATCGGGAGTTTGTCGCCCATTTCGACAAGGCGGCGCGTGAAGGCCCATATGTCGCCTTTTTGGTATGCCTTCCAGGATTTCTCGCCGATCTCGCCTTCCGTCATACGTGTGATGTCGACGGACAATGAGTGCAGAGATTCGATCACAAACTTCGCGGAAGACAGGAACGCTTCGCGTTTCGCCTTCCATTCGGAATCACGGATTGCGTCGATCTGCTTCATCGCATCCTGTGCCGCTTGGAACATCGCGGTCGAGTGACGGCTGAAGGTGGAAGATGCTTCTTCCGATGCCTTGAGAGCTTTCGTAGAAACAATAACCAGACGTTCGGATTCTTCCTCGAGGCGCTCTTTGGAAATATCGATCTTCTTGAGAACCTTGTCGGCGGAATCGGCCACATCGTCCAACTTGGTCGCCATAATGGTGACGGCTTTGCTGATGGAATCCGCGGCTTTGCTTCCGGCTTCGGCGACAGAGTCTGCTTGGCTGGAAAGTTCCGTCCCGTATTCCTTTGTGGTGTTGAGCGAGTTCTTCATTTGCTCTGACACTTCGCGGGCGCGCAGTGCAAATGAATCCCCGGCTTTCTTCAGTTCCAGCAATGTAGCTTCGGAAGATTTCAGCAGGTTTTCCGCTTCGCGCTGTACGGAAGCAACGAGTTCTTTGCCCGACGTAACGGTTTCTTCGCTTGCGGCTTTCAGTTTGTTGCCCTCAGACAAAGCGCGTTCGCCGGCTTTGTCGAATTTGAGTGCGGCGATTTCGGCCACTTCCTCGGCTTGATCCGCCGTGCGCGAGAATTGTTCGCCTGCGTCTTTGAGTTGCGCCACGGCCTGACCGACGGAGACAGACAGTTCATGGAACTGTTCGTTGATCGCCTTTTGCACGGCCTCGATCTTGAGGAGCGCTTGGTCGGTCGCGAGGTGAACATCGGTCGCTTGATTGTCCAATGTCGCTTCGATGGTGCGCATTTTCTCGGATGCTTTGGTAGCGGCGGATTCGATATCGTCCACGCGGTCGCGCAGGTGATCCGACGAAGACTTCAAAACAACCGATGCTTCTTCCGCGCCGTCCTTCAATTTGTTCAGACGCTCGTCGAAGATGGTGCCGATTTCGGTCAGGCGCGACAGGTTCGTGTCCGTCGAATCGTCGAAGTCGACGCGGAGTTTTTCCAGACGGTCTTGGGCGGCCATAGCCTGTTCGATTGCCTTCAAATAGACGGGCTCGATGCCTTGCGCGGTTTTGAGGAGCGATTGCTCTACATTTTCCATCGCAAATTTCGCTTTGTCGCTTTCGCTCTTCACAGTCGTGATGCGGTCGGACAAACGCTCTTCGAGTGTGGCGAGGTCATCGATGGCGGCTTGTGTGTTCTGCGTAAGCACGGTGCAGCTTTCGCCGATCGTACTGTTCAAGCGCGTCACATCTGTTTGTGTGGTATGCACGAGCCCCGAGATACGGCCGGCTTGCTCTTCCAAGGCGGAACGAACGGATTCGATTTGCGTCAGGCTCTCGGTGACTTTCTTCGACAGATCGTCTTTTTGATTGCCCATATGTTCGTTGATCGATCGTGAGTGGCCTGCAATCTGACCGGCGAGAATAGAAATATCCTGTGCCTGCGTGCGCAAGACGTCGCGGATTTTCTCTGCGTTCTCGGTTGCCTTGTCGGAAGCGTCCGTCAAATCCTTTACGCGGCGTGTGAGCGTCGTGGCGATGGCTTCGTGTTTGATGTCGGCGTCCGCCACGGCGCGTGTTACTGCCGACAGAGGTGAAGACAGAGCTTCGCGCACATTCTCGATACGCTCGGTAAGCGTCGCTTGTGCCACATTGATCTTTTCAACCTGCTCTTCGACAGATGCCGAAAGTTTGTTTACTTGCTCATCGGCCATCAGGGAGGCCGATTGAATTTGCGCGCGGGATTTTTCGAGCATATCCACGATGGTCTGGATGTTTTCGATGTTGCCCGCTCCGGCCTCATTAAGCTGATCGATATTGTCTTTGGTTTTGGTGATCAGGTTTTCGGCCTGTTTTTGCGCCTCTTCCGATGCGCGGCTCAAAGATTCAATACCGCGGCGAACGGCACCGCCTATGGATTCCGCACCCGACAGGGCAATAGCCATGCCTTCGGATAATTTGTTGGCGGTTTGTGTGCCGACATGATCGATGGCGGTGATGTTGGATTCCATGCCGTCGATTACGGATTTAAGGTTATCGGCACGAAGTTGCAGTTGCATTTCCATGCTTTCGGTTTTGGTAGAAATCAATTCAACCGCATCTTGGATAACCGTAACGCCGCTGTTCAAACGCGTCGCGATAGTTTCGGCTTCGGATGCAAGGTCTTTCGCGCCTTTGTCGAGCGCTTCACGGTTTTCCTGAATCGTATCGCCCGCACGCGTCATGGATTCAACGGTGCGTTTGGTCATGGATTCCAGATCGCGGATCTGGCCTTGCAAAGCCTCGCCCAGACGTGCGGTTTCGTCGGATACTTGTTGGGTTGCACCGGAAAGGTCTTTCTTGTGCGTGTCGAAGTCGCCCGACAATTTTTCGAGTTTGACGGCGATTTCGTCGATTGTCTTGCGCAGACCGTCATAGGTTTCTTCGAGGTTTGAAGAAATGCCCGATGTTTTGGTTTTGGCTTCGTCCGCGGCTTCGAGAAGTTTCGCGGCGCCCTTGCCCATCGCGGCTTCCATTTCGGCGGCGCGTTCAAGAACGGTGAGCGCGGCTTGGTCCCACGCTTCGGCACCGGATTGGGTTTTCTGGTCGATGTCGGATGTGCGCTGTTCGATTTCTTCTGTGAGCGACAACAATTTTGCGGAACGCTCGGAAAGCGTTTCGGACAGACGATCGATGTGGAATTCGGTTTTTTTCGAAATACCGGCCATACCCTGGATTTCGGAACGCAGACCCATGCGGGCGCGGTGGATGGAACGAAGTACCGCTTTGGACGCCGTGGAAAGTTCGGCGGCTTGGCGGACCAGTTCTTCGATGTCTTTGTGTATTACTTGGCTGCGCTCTTCCGACGGGAAGATCATGGATTGCAGTTCTCCGCGCAGAGCTTCGGCATACATATGGATATCGGAACCGCGCTGGACGAACGCGAGAATGACCCACAGCAAGGCGACGGGTGCGAGAATGCCCGCGATAAAACCCCCGAGCAGATGCGGCTGTTGCGCCGCCATCGTTTGCCAGCCCACGTTCGTAAAGACATAAGATGCGCACAGACCGATCCATGTCGCGGTCAGGAACATCGCAGCGCCTTGCAGGGCGACGGAGGATTTCTTGCGGCGGAAAGGTTTCTTGTTCGAAGGCGTGAGCATCAAAACAGGTTCGGATTCCATTTCAAACAATTCGGATGCGTTCGCGTCGTTACGCTTGGGCGCGGCAAAAGACGGGCCGTCCTTGTCTTCGGCGCCTGCGGGTGCACTGATACGTAAAGTTTTAAGGGCAGAGCCCGAAAATACCGAAATCTCGCTACCCTCGTCTTTCGCGTCATTTGCGGTTTTGGCGGAAAGTTCTTCTTGAACCTTCTCCAGCTTTTCGCGGGCGTCATCGACCTTTTTGAGCGAGGAAGAGAGCTTGATGGAAGACTTTTTCACGGCGACGGGATCGGACATGCCAGAGGGTTCCTTGCGAATGAAGTGAATATGTTGCTGTTTGAATGTCTTATAAAGACACGCTCATATTTCACTCGCAAGACGGGCTTGCGCGTTATCCACAGGGGAAATGCAGAATTAACTTTTTACTGGCAGAGAGGACGTGTCTGGCCGCCTGTGGGTGTTGCTGCCCAACCCTTGAAATCCGCGGCGGACATCTTGTCCACCTTGGGCAGACGCGGCGCGAATGTGGCGCAGAATATATCGGGACGCATTTGCGCGGCGTCCGTCGAAACTTTATTGGCGAAGTTTGTGCGCAGGTCATGGAAGGCACGTTCAGGGTTTGGTTTACCCGCTAAAGCAAAGTATGTGATGAGGATATTCTCGTAATTTGCGATCATGGATGAATTACGGGCTGTAATCTCCTGATACTGCTGATAAAAATTCTTCCATCCCTTGGGAGTCATGTGCTGGCAGTTCAAAGCTATGACCATGAGCTCGCTGTGTATCTTGATGGCCTGTTCCGCCTCGGCTTCTTCAGCCGTGTAACATTGGCGACCTTCGAGGCCCGGAACACCCACTTCCACGCGGGTTTGCGCGTGCGCCGGAACGGCAAGCAACAACAAAGCAAAACACAGAACAAATTTTTTCATAAAAGCCTTAAATCCTTGAGGGGTTATTGGTGATTATATTTACCACAGATTTGCCGCCGGAAACAAAAACTTGAACGCCTACACAGGCGTAATCGTATAAATATGCGAAAGGCCGTCTTTGGGCGGCTCATGTTTTTCGTACGCAATGCTCAGGTTCAGTGTGCCGCGCTGGCCCTTAAAGATTACAGGCGCGGCGGAGGATCTGGTGTTAAACAGTGATTGAAGCGCCAGATCGACCATGATGTCGTTGGCTTGGAAATCCGTGAAACGCATGCCGTTTACGACGCCTGATTTCAAATTGGTGATTGCCCGTTTGAACATGGTTTCCGATACGGCCTGCGAGAGGCTGTATTCCACCGTTTCGGGAATGAGAATGCGCGTTGTCTGCATGTCTGTTAACTCGGCGGCATTATAACGAACAAGTGCCCTATGTTATCGTTGCCGGGTTTCACAATCCTCTGTTCAGTTAAAGTGGCACGATCTCTAAGATCAACACCTTCGGGAACGTTAAAATGACTGGTTAGAATACCTCTTACAGCGTCAGGCTCCGTACTCATATCGAATTTATACGTCCTACTTTGCGATGGTGGGAATGTTATTTCAGTCCCTGCGGCTTTCAAGGCTTTGAAAACTCCATTTGCAAAATCATAGTTGTCGTCGAAGCGCGAACCGTCCTCAAGCTCGCCGTTCGGATATTTCGGAATTTGAACTCTGGTAATTGTTGTCATTGGAACACCCTTTAATTTTGCCCTGTTTTAAGACTATATCTATAGTTATGTCAATCCTTTTGAGTTGTGTTAACCTTGCGGAAAACCGTTGTTTGTGGTCTAAATCCGCCCCATGGAAAAGCCCGCGCCTAAGAAGCTCTTTATCAAAACCTGGGGTTGTCAGATGAACGTCTATGACAGCCGCAGGATGGCCGATATTTTATCGCCTCTGGGTTATACCGCTACGGAAACGCCCGAAGATGCTGACATGGTTATCTTGAACACCTGCCACATCCGCGAAAAAGCAACCGACAAAGTCTTCTCCGAAATCGGCCGTCTGCGTGACATTAAGGAAGACCGCAAATCCGAAGGCAAGGAAACGCTTATCGCCGTTGCCGGTTGTGTGGCACAGGCCGAAGGCGAATACATCATGGAACGCGCGAAGTCGGTGGATCTCGTTTTCGGACCACAAGCGTATCATGAACTTCCCGAAATGATTATCAAGGCCACGGGCCAACGCATTGTAAATACGGATCTTGGCGTCGATACGAAATTCGATACGCTCCCCGAAGAGAGCCTCAACCACGGTCCTGCTGCGTTTCTTTCGGTTCAGGAAGGGTGCGACAAATTCTGCACCTTTTGCGTTGTTCCTTACACGCGTGGTGGAGAATATTCGCGACCCGTAGCACAAGTGTTGAACGAAGCACGCAAAATGGCGGAATCCGGGGCACGCGAAATTACGTTGCTCGGCCAAAACGTGAACGCCTATCACGGCGAAGCGGCAGATGGATCCACTTGGGGGCTGGCAAGATTGATGGAAGAGATCGCGAAGATCGATACGATCGATCGGATCCGTTACACGACCTCCCACCCCAAGGATATGGAAGACAGTCTCTTGTTTGCCCACAGGGATATCCCCAAACTTATGCCCTACATGCATTTGCCGGTTCAAAGCGGTTCAAACCGCATCCTAAAAGCGATGAATCGCAAACACACCGCTGAATCATATCTGGAAACTTTAATGAAGGTTCGCGAGGTCAGACCCGATATTGCACTCTCATCCGATTTCATTGTCGGTTTTCCCGGTGAAACGGATGAAGATTTCGAACAGACATTGGAAGTCGTGAAAAAGGTCGGATATCAATCCGCGTATTCGTTCAAATATTCGCCGCGCCCCGGAACGCCCGCGGCCGCCATTCAGGCCGCCATCATTCCTGAAAAAATCAAAGCCGAACGCCTAGAAAGGCTCCAGGCTTTACTGACAAAACAATTCGAAGACTTCAACCGCCGCTCTGTCGGTTTGGTCATGCCAGTTCTGGTGGAACGCAAATCCAACAAAGCAGGACAAATTCAAGGCCGCAGTCCGTATAATCAATCCGTGAATTTCATGGGCAATGAACGCCTGATCGGCCAGATCGTGGATGTGGCCATCGAAGGCTCATCCGCCACGGCCTTGCGCGGCAAGCTGGAACTCGTTGAAGCAGCTTGAAATTCATACTAGGCTGTAGATATGAGTGATGCAGTCGGCCTGCCTGTAAAAACAGCCAAACCCAATCTTAGCCTTTATGCTTTGTTGTGCTGTTTTGTGCTCGTGCTGGTTTTCACGATTTTTTCCGGCCTGATACCGGCCAATTTATATAAGGCCGTGAATTTGGGGCTGTTGGCCGTTTTCGTTGCGATACATTACGGTATTCTGATCGGGCTGACTTTTGAAACCTTCCGCCGCTATTCCCGCTTTGGCGTTTCCAACACAAAGAACACGTTGAACCATGTTCTGAGCGTCACGCTGATCGCCTTGCCGTTTGTCTCTATAGTTATTCCTTTCCTGATGATCCCCTCGCTGCTGATGCTGGCGCTCAGCAAATACAGATCGCCCGATGATGTTCGGGAAAGAAGCCTGCCTTTTCATGACAGGCCCGGTTTTATCGAGTTAACGAACGCGGTTTTATGGGGCTGTACGGTTATCATTCTTTTCTTTTAGGCAAAACTGCTCATCTTATTGATTTTAATATAAAAAACTTGCATCTATAGGCAAAGTTAACTAATTTATGCCATTCTGAAGCTATAACAAAACAGATGGGTGAGCAGCATTACCAAAGACAATGACAGACGGGTCTCTTTGACCTTTGACGACAACAGCCTTCTTCCCCTGCTTTTCGGCGAACACAACGCGCATCTTCATTATTTGGAAAACATTCTCGATGTGCATATCGCCTCTCGTGGAAACACGCTCACGATCAAAGGCGCGTCCAAAGCCATGGGTCAGGCGGAATCCGTTTTGGAAATGATGTGGAACCGCCTGCAGAAAAAACAGGAAGTCGGCATTGCCGATGTTGATGCCGCGATCCGTTTCGCGCAAGGCGAGCGCCGCCAGAATGTTCACAACGGCGCGCATTCAGCACGCGAGAATTTCCTCGATGAACGCTCCGCCATCAAAGGCGGCGGCGGAAGCAGTGTGAAAATGGTTCAGCCGCGCACGCCCAACCAGGGCGCGTATATCGACGCCATGCGCAAACATGAAATGGTGTTCGGTGTAGGCCCAGCAGGTACGGGGAAAACTTTCCTGGCCGTGGCTGCCGCTGTTGAAATGTTCCGCGCGGGTGATGTCGAAAGGCTTGTATTTACACGCCCCGCTGTTGAGGCGGGC
>DLGR01000021.1:0-73269 GCA_002482805.1 Micavibrio sp. UBA7689
TGGGTCAATCTCGGCGGTGCCGGCAGTGGCGCTGCTGCGGACTGCACGGGTTTGGGCGATGCACATTATAACGATCCTGTTTCAGGGCATTGTTATTTCGTAATGCTCGGCGGATACGACAACCCGGACGCGCAGACCGCATGCGCGGGAGAAGGTGCATATTTGGCTTCCGTGGACAGCCAGGATGAAAACGATATTCTGTGGGGTGAATTCGCTGTAGAAGGCTGGATCAGCGGAGACGACATCGCCACCGAAGGCACATGGGTTTACGCGACCGGTCCCAAAACAGGTCAAACATTTTGGTCCGGCGGCACCGCGCAGAACGGCAATTATGTCGGATGGAATCCGGGTGAACCTACGGGAGGCGCGGAAGATTGCAACGCGCTTGTCGGCGGCGGCGGCTGGATAGACAATATTTGCGGCGCGGCCTATAACGCGTTTTGCGAAATAGATGGCGGCAGTGGCAGTGCGGATTGTACGGGCCTGGGCGACCAGTTTTTCAACGACCCTGTTTCCGGCAATTGCTATTTCAAGGAAACCTCTTCGCCGGCCGACTTCGCCGGCGCGATAGCAGGTTGTACGAGTGCAGATCCTAGCGCGCATTTGGCAACTCCTATGAGCCTTGCGGAAAACGATGTGCTTAAAAATAACTTTACCGGCGCGAGCGGATGGCTCGGCTTGGATGACCGTACGTCCGAAGGTACTTGGATTTACACAGCAGGACCCGCCGTGGGAACTCAATTCTGGGCCGGTGATGTGAGCGGCTCTGCAGTAGGCGGACGATACAATGACTGGGATCTTTCCGATGGTCCCGATGATTGGACAGGACAAGATTGCGGATTTTTGCATTCAAGCGGCTATTGGGATGATACTTGGTGCAACGATCCGCATCCGTATTATTGCCAGATTGACGGATCAGGTAGTGCTGTTGGCACCGCGATGTGGAAAACGACGCGTCTTCCATCCTTCCACAAGACGGTATCCGCCGGATGGGGCGCAACTTTTGGGCTTAGAACCAATGGTACAGCTTGGTCATGGGGTCCAGGCTCTAATGGCGTTCTTGGTAACAACGATAATGCCACCCAACAGAACACACCTGTCGGCGTACACAGTGATGCTTCCGACACTGGGTGGGAGGATTGGGTTTCTATTACACCGTCTACCTATGCAAACTTTAGTTGCGGTCTGCGCGCCAACGGCACCGCGTGGTGTTGGGGTGATGCTTTTGCCGGAAACCTTGGTAATGGGGATTACAGCACCGATGAATTCAGACCCGTGCCAGTCGTGGGTTTGGCGTACGCACCCGCCTATTCAGACTGGATACAAATCGGCGGCACATGCGGCGTCCGTGCAGACGGTACGGCCTTATGCTGGGGAGAAGGAAGCGCGGGGCAGCTCGGAAACGGAGCATCTGCTGATGAAGAAAAACCGGTTCTGGTGAGCGGCGGTTATACCGATTGGTTGATGGTATCGGCAGATGGCGATGATGTGAACTGCGGATTGCGAGCTAATGGGACACTTTGGTGTTGGGGTAATGGGGCAACATCAGACGGACGCCTCGGGGACGGTTCAACAAACAGCGTCAGCAACGTACCCGTTCAGGTGCACGATTTGGACGGCGCGGCAACTGCCCCCACTTTCTTCAACGACTGGATTTATGTCGATACCAGCATCGACCATTCCTGCGGAATACGTGCGAACGGGTTGGCTTATTGCTGGGGCTTAGGTACTGCTTGCCAACTGGGCGATACTAGCTGCGCCAACAGGGCGCGTCCTTTTCTTGTCGCGGGCGGCTACACGGATTGGGTGAACATCAGCGCCGGTGGCGTACATACATGCGGTATACGCGCGAACGGTACGGCGTGGTGCTGGGGTCAAGGTGACCTCGGACGTCTGGGCGTCGGAAACAATACTGATACAGGCGTGCCTGCACAAGTTACGGACACGCCCGGAGTCGACTTTTGGGCAGACTGGGTTAGCATCTCTGCGGGGGATGAGCACACATGCGGCACGCGCGTTAACGGCGAAATGTATTGCTGGGGCAGGGCGGACGATGGCTCGCTCGGAAACGACGATCCAGCCGGCGGCCCATTCAATACGCCCCAACTGGTAGCTGGCGTCTCATCCGGTGGTGGTGGTGGCGGCGGCGGTGGCTCGTGCGACACGACACCGACGACCTACAACACTGCAGGCGCATCTACTTACACAGTACCTACCGGATGCAGTTCGGTTCAGATTGAAGCATTCGGCGCGGGTGGTGGTGGTGATCCGACCGGCGCTGCGCGCGGTGCCGGCGGCGGCGGCGCGGCAAGCGGCGTGACGCTTTCTTCCACGCTGTTAATTGCCGGCGGCGGCGGCGGCGGCGGCGGCGGTGACAACGGTCTCCAAGCCCGCGGCGGCGGCGGCGGTTATGCAAGAGGCACCTTTAGCGTGACTGCCGGAGATAGTTTGAGCGTATATGTCGGCTCGGGCGGCAGTAACTCTGTTGCCGATACAGGTGGTGCAGGCGGCAGTGGTGCAGGATATGCCGTTCTCAACGGCACCAAAGGCGGAAACAGGAGGGTTAATGGAACTGCTGGCGCGAACTACGGTGGCGCCGGCGGCGGCGGAGATGAATACGTCGGAGCGAACTCGATATACGGCGGCGCAGGCGGAGCAGGTGGTGACGGAGGATCGTGCGGCACTTCGACCAACGGCGGAGCTTGCAACGTCAGAAACGGCGGCGGCGGCGGCGGCTATACCGATCCTTCCGCTACCGGTGTTACGGTTACGCAGGGTAGCAATGGATCGACAGGCGCGGCGGCCAATGGCGGGCCAGGAAACGGTGGTGGAACTGGCGCTACTGCCTCAGGAATTGGCCAAGTAATCATTACGCCTCTAAACTAGTTGTTGAGGCGAAACTATGGGCCACAGGTCCGCTCTTTGGAGGAAATTGCCACGTGCGGCTTCTGGGTTTGCGGGTTTTCTGAAAGGCATATATCGTTTTGTGGATTTTTAACAACGCAAGCGCCGCGCGCCTGCGCGACCAGATAAGGAAGCTTGAGGCGATGGATCTGGGTTTAACGGGGGTGATGACCAACCCGCGCCTCGCGAACGGTTGGTCCGTCAACTCTTCCGCGCCCATCAAAGGCGGCGGGAAGCGTATGCGGGTGAGTAAGAAGAGATAAACCGCAGTTTTATTTTAACTTTTGTAATGTTACCCTTTAAAAAAGGGGTTACATATGCGCTTTTCCTTAATTTTTTCCTGTATTTTTGCTTTTTTGATCTCTATCGCGCCTACCTTCGCGCAAACGGCGCCTTCTGCAATGCCCGGCTATCTCGTAGCACGAGAAGGGGATGCCGCCGCGCCTCTGCAGTTTAAAAAAATGAAAACAGCGTTCCAATGGGAAAATGATGATTTTGCATATGCTTCTGACTGGCCGTCGGAAGGTGCACTTTTGGTTGCGCTTCCTGAAATAAAAAACGAGTTGATGCAGGAAGAAAATCTTTTTGGTGATTTTAAAAACGGTTTTGGCGGAGAATTGGCAGTTAAAGATGGAAACAATGACGGAATTATAAATTCTGATGAAATGGTTTGGCCCTTACTCGCACTTTGGTCGGATAAAAATAATGATGGCTATCCGCAAACAGATGAGCTGGAAAAGCTTTCAGTAGATTCCAAAGCTTTTATTGATCGCACCAAAGACCAAATGGTGTTTAACGGAAAAACCTACAACTTTCATGCTTTTCTACCTTTGTACGATAAAATTAATTCGCGTTTTGTCGGCCAATACATATTGGATATAGATACTTTATTCTTGCCGACTATGCGCGGATATGGAGCCATTCCTGACTTGCATGTCTCAGCCAGCCAAAATGAATCGTTGAAGAATGACCTGATTAAATTTTGTCAGCGTCGTCCAAAAGAAATTTTCTCCAAGGCTTATACGAATAGGCTGGAAGGCGAATTCGCAAACATAATGTTTAAATGGTCTGGTGTTGATACAATAGACCACAAATCCAGGGGCGGAGATTTCGACGCCCGAAAACTGGCTCTTTTAGAAAAGATGCTGGGAGAAAAGTATGAAGGACGTGACTTTGGCAGCAATCCCAGCGGACATGCTGTATATCCACTTATAAAAGCTTGGAACCTGCTTGCGGGCCGCAGTTATTCTATCATAACGGCCCAATGTGTCGGACGCCAAATATTTGTCCCTGCCATTCAATATGACCTCTCTACGGATAGCGTTAAATTTGACGCTAGAATGGCAACACTACAAACGCGTGCAAATATTGACAATATTTTAGCGGAGATGATCGTTGAAGAAAGAGAACTTTTCTGGCTATCATTTTCGGATTTTTTAAGACAACTCAATCCTATGGACCCCAAAAATGCTGAAGAGTTGATTGCAGCGTTGAAAGGCCCTCCATCTATGCTCACTGAAGTGCCGCGGAAAAAAGAATAGTAATTTTTAAGTTTTTTTGTGATAGGCACTTATTTGGAGCTCAATCTACTTTTTAAATATGTTATGTTTTTATATACACCACCCGTGCGCCCGCGATTTTCGCGGGTTTTTTATTACGCGGGTGGCGGGCGGTTAATGTCGCCCTACATTCATGATTTGAGCAACCATGCGCGCGGGCCCGTGCGCGGGTTTTCGCCCGCCAGAGGAGAAAACATGCAAAACGAACTGAACAACCCGCAAAAAAATCCGCAAAACGAACTGATAGATCGGGCGCCGCGCAAGGCGACCATCCATGATTTCAAGACCAACATTTCGCGCTATCTGGCGGAACTGCGCGGCGGTTATACGGGCGGGATCATCCTGTGTCGCTATAAACGCCCTGTCGCGGTGATATTGCGGCCCAAGACCAAAGCCGAAGAGGCGCGGGAGGAGGCGGAGCTTGCGGCCCTCATCCACGCCCGCGCGCTCAAACGTTTTGCGGCGCAAAGGCGGGTGCACAGGGCGCGGATGCTGTCATGGCGGGCGCCGAATGCTTAATGCGGGTCCACAAAGCGTGCGAAAAAAATGTGGACTTAGTCCACCAACATTAATCTTTGAACCGTGCTATACTGCGTTTTCAGTGATCGGACGGAATACCATGCGTTTCAGACGATCGACCCCCTATGAGGGCAGCACGGCGGGCTATATCGTTTACGAGGTAATCGACGGGCTGGTCTATGCTTTGCGCACGCCGCACAGCGAAGCTTCCAAGGACGCCGAATATACCATCCGCGGGAATTTCCTCTACCGCACGCGTTATCACACCGCGGGTTACAGCAAGACGCCCGATTACGAGATCAGGGACGGGAAGCTTTATCGCACGCCCGACCATCGATGGGGCCCGAAAACCACGGCGGAATTCGATGTGGTGACGTAAATGCAGCTTGCCCGTTCCATTCAAGGATTTTACAGTAAGGACATGATGAAACACCGTATTTTATTGCTCTCTTCCGTTCTCGTTTCCGTTGCGGCGCTCGGCGCCTGTTCGCAGGAACCGATCAGCATCGAAGAGAAAATGTTGATGAGTTCTTTTTCTGCCGTCAACGCGGCGCAGGCTTACGACCATGTGTGTCAGGGCGATACGCTCGCCGCAATGGAACAAAGCGATCCGCGTTTCGCCAATCTGTCGGGCAACATACAGATGCTGGCCTACCGCATCGGCTGGTTCATGCATGAACGCCGCCCGAACGATACGGTGGATGAGGCCGCGAAGCGTTTGCAGGACATTCAAAAACTGGTCGCGGCAAAGACGGAAAATGTTTTGGGTAAAGAGGGCTGTGAGGGTGAGGCGGCGCAGGACGCGAAAAAGTCGTTCGATCTTTATACGCCGAGCGAGCCCGTCGCGATCGACAGGATGATCAACGAGGCCGTTGTGAAGAGCGGCGGTACGCTCGCCGTGATGGAATTGCCCGCGCAGGATCTGAAAACCCAAAAAGATATCGAGAAGCTTGAAGGCGCGAGCGACGAACAGCTTGAATCGATGAAAGCCGCGCAAGGTGCCGCGCCGCCCGTCGATACCGAAGCGCGCGCCTATCCCGCGTGGGGTGAATGGGTGAGAAACCAGTTCCGACCCGGCGCCGCGCTGAAGAAGCCGGAATAAAAAGGCCTAGCCTTTTTCGCGGGTGTTGCCGTGGTTGCGGTTATCGAGCGCCTCGTTCTTCACCTGTTCGGTATTCTTGTTGGCGTTGGGCTCTTTCGTTTGGGGCTTTTCGATCGGATTCTTGGGCATGGTATTTCTCCTTATATGATATGTGGACCAACATTCACCTTTGTATAAGGGTTCCTGTTATCCACAGCTTGTCCCCATAATATGTTCCCCGATGTTCCCTTTGTGGCGGAACTTTGCCATCCGTCATTGGTTGGTAATGCAGGATTAAACAGAAAGAAGAGGGACGCTATGAACCGAATCTTGAAGAAAAGCCGCATTGCACTGGTTATGTTCTGCGTGGGATATTTCACCACAGTAAACGTAAACGCCCAAGGCGCAGGCGCCATTCAACTGAATTCCAATGACACCGCCGTTATAACGGGCACGGTGAAAGAAGCGGATGAAAATTTCATCATCATCGATTCCGCCGGCAAGGAAATGAAAATTGTCCTCGATGACGTAAAGCTCAAAGCCCCTGCAGATACTATGTTCGAGCGCGGAATGCTGGTGAGCGTCGACGGCGAGATAACAGGTGAGGATTTCGGTGTTCCGCTGGTCAAGGCCAAAAGCGTGACGGCTACGGAAGCTCCGGCTGATATCGTTAGAGAATAATTCCATTCCCCAAGAGTGAGCCTAAAAAAAACGGACGAAGATTGCTCTTCGTCCGTTTTTCTCAATTCGCTAACGAATGAGGATTATGCAGCTTGGATATTAACCGCGGCTGCTTTGCCTTTTTTCGGGTCGTTCTGGATTTCGTAAGAAACCTTTTGACCTTCATTGAGGGTGCGCATGCCGGATTTTTCAACAGCGGAAATGTGAACAAACACATCTGCGCCGCCTTCTTCAGGCTGAATGAATCCGAAACCTTTTTGGGCATTAAACCATTTAACGGTACCGTTAGGCATAGTAGTAGTCTCCTTAAGTTATTTAAAAAGTAACATCTCACCACACCGTGTGGTTCCATGTTTTATCGTCTGATTTCGGCTTGTGCCTTTTTTGTAGTAACCCCGGTCAAACCGACTTTTTACTAACGTAAGGATCGTAATGCCATCGTCGTAAGAAAGGTCGTTGCTTTAGAGTTCGTCATCAAACTGTTGGGATAGTGCACATAATTGGGGGTGGGGGTCAAGGTTATTCGCATATATGTTATGCGCGAGGCAAATAGCTCATGTTCTTGCGTTCATACACGGTGGTTAAATACGTGGCATGGGGCATGAAATGGAACAGACGGATGACGCTTGGCAACTCCAGAATGAATTCCGGCGCCTCGGGTAATGAAGGGTTTCGCTTAAGGTCACCATAGCCGCCTTTGGGCTGATTGTCATTCGCCAGATCGTACAAAGCGTCCATTTGGCTCTCGTAGCCTTCCTGTGCCTTGCGGCGCAGATCCTTCGTTAACGATTTGGTGCAGTCGGCGCGGGAGGCGTCTACCAGCCCCTGAAAGCCCGCCCACGGGTATTTGTCGTTGGCCAGCCTATCGAGCCACGCCCATGCTTTTTCCGGTAGCGAGACGAGCGCGTAAGTGCTTTTGAGCGAAGAGGGCAGCGATATCAGGCGTGATTTGGTGGGGGTCATATATGCCTTCGGGTACTGTGTGGACTTGTCCTAATCGTGCCATTTCAGGCCCGCGTAATGCAAATTTGAGGTGGGCTTTACATTTATCCACATAATCGTTAATGTTATCGACAGAGTTATCACCAAGTCCTTCTCCAAGTTTCTTTGTTTCTTTTCAGTGTTCTTCTGAAACTGTTTTAATAAAAACATTCACACGGGTCAAAATTATGAAAACTTCTCGTCAGATTCTGTTGGGCCTTTGCGGCCTGTCCGCTTTTTCTTTGGCCGCTTGCGGCGAAGGATGGGAGCCCGTGAAATTCCGCGGCCGTGTGCCTTATACGGAAGAACGCACCGCAGGTCCCGGCGTGGAATATGTCCGCGCACATCTTATGCCCGAAAAGACCATCATTCTTCCTGCCGAAACGCAGATTCAGGATGCGGCCCCCATCTTCGATAAAAAGATGGAAAAAGGCGGCAAGAAATAAGCCTCCGCCGGACCGGTTAACTTCCCTTTACCAGTACGAATACAATTCGAAACAATTTCGAAACGATAGTCATGGACATCTTTCGTATAGTTATTTAACATAATAATATACGGATCGTCTTTCGACCGGATCGCCTGATTTTGAAAAAATCCCCCGATCGGCCAGCAAACTCAAACAACAAAGACACCGTTTTAATGCCTGAACAGGGCCGAAAAGGAAAAGGTGGGAACCATGTCTGTAAGCGTAGAAACGTATATCGTCATATCATTGATGTTCGCAGTCTTCGCAGCCGTAGCGGCTGTGGGCACGAGCGTCGTATTAGGAGCGGGGTTCGAGCGCATTCGAGCAGGGCTCGATCAAGTGCGCCGCCAAAGCGGATTTTTCGCGGATGCGATTTATAAATTGGATCAACGCACACAAAAGCTGGATGAAGATCAGATGAAATTAAAGTCGGGCATGAACAGCCTTGGCGAACGTATGGACCGTACGGAAAAAACCCATACGTTCCTCGCCGATGCGATTACGTCCGTCGAACAGCGGATATTGACCGGTTCGCCCAGCCAACCCGTTAATTCGGACATGCGCCCGAAAGTGCGTATCAACAACACGGCCAATACGGTGCCGCAGCAACGTCCGCAGCAGCCGCAGCCACAACAAAGAGTCCAGATGAGTGCAGGCTGGATCTCCAAACCCGCCCGCGAGCAAATCAGCATGCCCGTACAGGCGAGCTTCGACGACCGCCCGCCGATGGAAAATCTGGTTTCCGGTATGTTTCGTGATTATCCAGAAGAAGCACCCATGTCTTCGGACATGCAGGATATGGCCAATGACGGCCTGACCGACCCGCAAGACAATAACAGCGGCGGTATTACGACCCTTTTGTCACGGTATTTCATGGGAGAGTCTTCAGGAGGCAGCAAAGGCGTGGTCTATCATTGAGAGAACCCCTTCCTTTGCGGCATAGAAGAGCGGAGCCCCTAAAAAGGCTCCGTTTTTTCTGTGGTTTTAAACAAAAAATGACAGGGCCATATCGGGCAGTGTAGACTATAATATATTGAGTTGAATTGATTTTCGGGACATTCGTTCGGGCATGTGGATTTTTCTCTGGATCGTATTATCGGCAATATTGCTCGGCGCCACGGGCTGGTCGCTGCTTATTCTTTTGCGTCAGAAAAAAGCATGGGAAGCATTTGCCAAATCCAAAAATTTTACCTTTGTGCGCGGGACATTCATGGGGCCTGCCGAAATGTCGGGTGTCATAAACGATTACAAAGTTTCTTTCTTCAGTGTCGAGCGCCAATCCGCCGACATGCGTTCGCGCCGCTATATGACGGCGCTGGAAATAGAACTTACCGAACCTGTGATCGATGCCGCGGCCATGGGCACTAAAGAAATGCTGCCCTTTCTGCAATCTATCGGCACGCTGAAGCCGACGAAGATAGAATCTCCGCATTGGGATGAAAGCCTGTTCGCTTTTATACGCAACGAAGAAGCCGTGAAAGCCTATCTGACACCAGAGCGCATCGAAGCCTATACAGGTATTTTGAAAACGCGCGGTGCGGATATTATCGTCGTGTTCAACGAGAAGAAGCTTGTGGCACGCCTTGAAACGGCAGACCCGATGCAAGACGTCGCCAAGATGGATAAGGCCGTTTCGCGCATATTGGGATTGCTCGAGAAGGTACGCCTCACGCCCGAGCAACGCGCGCAATACGCCGCCATGCAACCCAACACCCAGCCGACCGCATAATTATTTTTCGATAAATTTATATCCGTACGGGTCAAGGCTTACGCCTTCGAATTCGTTTTGTGCGTTTGTCACGTTGAAGATACAGATGATTTCCTTACCGTCTTTTTTACGCGCGAATGCGACGATTCCTTCCGGTGATTTTAAAATCTCCACATCACCCGTGCGCATAATCTCGCGTTCTTTGCGCCATTTCAACAGCGTGCGGTAAGTGTTGAGCACGGAGTCTTTGTCATTGTCCTGTGTATCGACGGCGAGCTCGGTGTGGGACGATTGTACCGGGAGCCAAGTTTTAGAGGCGGCGGAAAAACCGGCTTGCGGTTTTTTGGAATTCCACGGGAAAGGCGTGCGCGCGCCATCGCGGTTCATGGAATCGGGATACATTTTGATGTCGTATGGGTCTTGCATATCCTCGAAGGCGATTTGTGCTACGGGCAGGCCCAGCTCTTCACCCTGATACAGGCAGACGGAACCTTTAAAAGACAGCAGCATGGCCGCGCCCATTTTTGCGTAGGCCTCGCGCACGTCCTCCGTTTGTCCGTGGTTAGATGCAAAGCGTGTGTTGTCGTGATTCCCGAACGCGTAGGTCATCCAACCGTCGCCGACATGCTGTTCGATAATTTTAACGGCCTCGACGACAGTTTTCTTGTTTAGCGTTTTTCCCGTGAGGATGAAGGAATAGGCGCTGTGAAGGCGGTTGTTTTCCTGGGTGTATTGCGCGGCGCGGAGCTCACCGTGATCGCCGCCGATTTCACCCATCAAGAAGATATCTTTGTATTCATCGGCAACGGCGCGCAGTTCATTCAGCCATTTAAAAGTTTCCGGCGACATATAGGAATAGGCGTTGGAGCGTATCTGTTTTGCCATCGGGTTGGATGGCTGCATGTCGGATGGCGGCGGTATGTCCGCAGGACGCAGGGGATTATCCTTAAGTTCGGGATGAGAGAGCGCGCAATTGATGACATCCAGCCTGAAGCCATCCACCCCCATATCGAGCCAATATCGCGCGGTGTTTTTGATTTCTTCGCGGACCGAACGATTCCAGATATTCAATGCAGGCTGGCAGGTGAGGAAGTGGTGCAGATAATATTGTTCACGTCCTGCATCCCATTCCCATGCCCCGCCGCCAAAGATAGACAGCCAATTGTTCGGGGGTGTGCCGTCTTGTTTGGCATCCGCCCATACATACCAGTCGGCTTTGGGATTGGTTTTGTCTTTGCGGGATTCTTTAAACCATGCGTGTTCGTCCGATGTGTGGGACCAGACCTGATCGAGGATAACTTTGATTCCGCGCGCGTGGGATTCTTTCAGCAGTTTTTTGAAATCATCCATTGTGCCGAAAATGGGATCTATCGCGCGGTAATCCGAAATGTCGTACCCGAAATCTTTCATGGGCGATGCAAAGAACGGGGAAATCCACACAGCGTCCACACCCAGTGAGGCGACGTAATCCAGTTTGGAGATGATGCCGGGAAGATCGCCGATGCCATCGCCGTTGGAATCGCAAAAGCTGCGGGGATAGATTTGATAGATGACCGCACCGCGCCACCATTCTGAATTGCTCATAGTCTTGAAAACCCTTTATTTACCTTACCTATTCTGAAATCATAGTGAGCAGGAGTCAAACCCCATGGAATTTCCCCTTTGGGCCGTGTTCGGCCTTTCAGCCGCCAGTTTCTCGGCCATCTTCATGCTTATTCAGGAACGGCTGAAAATCAGCGGTTTCGCCATGGCTTTCTGGAACAAGGTCGGCTGTGTTTTGTTCACGCTGCCGCTCGCGATTTATTTCGGGTTTCCCGACAATCCCATGTTCTATGTGGTTATCTTCGGCGGCGCGATTTTGTGGATCATCAGCGATGTGTATTTTTTCAACGCGATACCCAAAGTGGGGGCGGGCACGGTTTCACGCGTGTTGCCTATCGCCATCATACTCAGTTTCTTTTTTTGGTTTGTGTTCGATCCCGCGCTTTTGCAAAAATATCTGGCCGAACCGATCAAGAGCGGATTGTTGGTGGTTACGCTTTGCGCGTCTGTTTATTTCGCAACACGCCTGCGCAATTGCCCCATATCATGGGAAGCCATACGCATTCTATGGTTTGTGATTGCGGCATCGGTGGCGGGACCGATTCTGATGAAAATCATCACCCAGCAAACCCCGATAGAAAAAGGCCCTTTCGCATTCGTTTTTTCCGAAGCGCTTTTCATGATCACATGCTGGCTTTTGTGGTGGATCGTCAGAAAACCCGTTCCGCGCGAAGTGCTGTTTGATAAAAGAGCCATTAAAGGCGGCATATTGATCGGCAGCATTTCCTGCTTGATGGTGGCGTCGAATTTTGCCGCTACGGCTTATGTCGATAATCCCGCGCTGGTGCCTGCGGTGAAATTCATGGATACGGTGATTATTCTGGTTGTTTATAAAATGACGGGCCGTAAAGAAGAGGCGGATATCATATCGGGCTTGGGCATCGTTGCCTGCGCCGCCGTGATCGTGCTGCTCAAATCCATGGCATAAAAAAATCCCCGCCGAAGCGGGGATTTTCTGAATTATTTGGCGTCGGCTGCAAGTTGCATTTTGACGATTTTGTCAGGATCAGACGGCGGTTCGCCGCGTTTGATCTTGTCGACAAATTCCATGCCGGAAACAACCTGACCCCAAACGGTGTATTGTTTGTTCAGGAAGCTGCAGTCATCGAAGCAGATGAACCATTGGCTGTTTGCTGTGTCGGGATCATTCGTACGGGCAGCACCGATGGCACCGCGACCGAAATTGTAATCATTGAATTCAGCCTTCAGATCGGGAAGTTCGGAACCGCCCGAGCCTGTGCCCGTCGGGTCACCCGTTTGAGCCATGAAGCCGTCGATCACGCGATGGAACGTCAGGCCATCATAAAAGCCTTTTTTCGTGAGTTCTTTGATACGCGCAACGTGGTTAGGCGCGATATCGGGCATCAACTTCACGACGACGCGGCCGTCTTTGAGGTCTATATATAATGTGTTTTGCGGATCAAGATCAGCGGCGGATGCAGAAGCGGTCATAAGGATAAAACTCCCGAGTAAGAGGGCTAATTTTCTGAGCATGATAATTCCTTCATTTCAGATGGGTTAATGGGTTACAGGGGTGCCACAGCGCGGGTGGAAACACAAGAGGGTGTGTTCATAAGCCTATATTGCGGCGAGAACCCTGCAAGGCGCGGTGCAGGTGGAGGGGCAGCTATGGGAAATCGTTTCCGGCGCGCGCGAAGGGCGCGGAGGAAAGGTTTCGCCCCGATAAAATCCGGCATCCTGAATATGTTCGGCTAGCGAGGGCAGGCACGTGGTGCAGGCTTTTTGATGGGGACTGCCTTTTTCACGTTCCGCTTCCTCGTCCTTTTTCTTGCGCATGGTGTTGTAGGCAACGCCGACGGCTCTTTTGATGCTCCCCGCGGCAACGAGATCATCGGCATGATTGGTGGTGACGTTGTTGAAATCCGTGGTCGTAAAGACCTGACAGGAGCATTCGATCATGTTCGTAATTCTTCTTATTCTGCGGCTTCGAAGATGACTTCCGGCAGATCTTCCTTGATCTTGCGCACGCCTTCAGCAGATTGGTGATCCACGATCATATCCTTGATCATGCACATGCAGGAACCGCAGTTGGGGCCTTTGCCGGAGCAGGCCTTATAGATTTGTGCGGGCGTGTTGCGGACCTCGGGATCAGCGAGAGCGCATTTCACGTCTTTGTCCGTAAACGGATTGCACATGCAGACATACATTAACAGGACACCCCTTAACTATAGTGAGCTGGAACCAGCTTGCTTGTTCAACCTTAAGCGAAACTGAAAACCATTCGCAACTAGAAAATGCGAGTTATTCTCATTTCCCTTTTGCTAAGGCGCGTAAAATGGGGCATAAAGACAATTAATCATGAAAAATCAAAGGTATATAGAGCCCGAGTTACCTGCGCCCTACTGGCAAAAGCTCTTTGATATAGAGGGCTTGGAAGCTCTTATGCAGGGCACCGCACGGGCGGGTAAGCCGATTTCCTATGCCGAAACGCTGGATTGTCTCGGCCTGCGATTCTCACGGCCCAAGATGCGCGCGCTATGCGTGGCGCTCGGTGAGGTCGATCGTCGGGCGGCCAAGAAGAAACAGCCAGAACTTGCTGTGCTCGTAGTGCGCGCGTCCGATAAAATTCCGGGTGCGGGATGGTGGGCGGAGCGCGACGACCCAAAATATAAAGGGCCTTGGGAGGGTCCCAAGGCCGCAAAATATATAAAAGCCATTCAAGAGAAGGCGTTCGATTACTGGGCTAAGCGTTAGCCTTCGTGTTGATCCATTGCAGCGTCGGAATTCAATTGAATGTATTTTTCAATGCCGATCGTTTTAATCATCATAAGCTGGGTCAGCAGAAAATCCTGATGGCCTTCTTCGTCGGTCAGGATTTTGATGAATAGATCGCGCGTCACGTAATCATTCGCTTCTTCGCAATCCTTGATACCGGCGCGATAGTTGGCAATGCCTTCTTCTTCTAATTTCAAATCACCCGATAGAACCTCTTCTACTTTTTCGCCGACATATAGCTTGCCGAGTTCCTGTAAATTCGGAAGACCTTCGAGCAAAAGGATACGTTTGATCAGAAGATCCGCATGACGCATTTCTTCTATCGATTCCTTGTATTCATGTTTCGCGAGTTTCGTTACGCCCCAGTCTTCCAGCATTCTGGAGTGGAGAAAGTATTGGTTGATGGCCGTCAGTTCGCCTTTGAGTGCGAGATTGAGGCGCTTGAGAACTTGTGGGTTGCCTTTCATGGCTTTTCTCCATTGGTTGGAATTGTGAGGCTATATATACCGCTTCCAACGGTTGAGGGGAATAGTT
Organism: Micavibrio sp. UBA7689; assembly: GCA_002482805.1. Classification (GTDB taxonomy): domain Bacteria; phylum Pseudomonadota; class Alphaproteobacteria; order Micavibrionales; family Micavibrionaceae; genus Micavibrio_A. Next base: position 14,773 of record DLGR01000021.1, read on the forward strand.
GTTCGCAAAATTATGAAGATTTTAACGTCATTGGCGGAAAACGGCGCGACTCCGCCGCGCGGAAAATAAGAATGGTTTTTAGTTGCAGGGTTTAAGCAACGACCGCTTCGATTATATCGCCTACGGCCGCGATATAATCTTCGTATTGGAAGATTTTTTCGAGATCTTTTGCCGCGATCTTGGCGATGACTTCGGCGTCTTGTTTCAAAAGATCGATGAGCTTTTTCTGGCCGCGCGATTCCCATACCTGCATCGCGTTGCGTTGAACGATGCGGTAGGCATCTTCGCGGGCAATACCGGCTTGGGTAAGAGCCAGCAGAACTTTTTGTGAGAAGACGAGGCCGCCCATTTTTTCGAGGTTATCCATCATCGTATCCGGATAGACGAGAAGTTTTTCAATGACGTTCGCGAGGCGCGCGAGCGCGAAATCCAGCGCGATGCAGGCATCGGGTGCCATGATGCGTTCGACCGAGGAGTGCGAAATGTCGCGCTCATGCCACAGCGCGACGTTTTCAAGCGCGGGAACAACGGAAGCACGCACCACGCGGGCGAGGCCCGTCAGGTTTTCGGTGAGAATGGGGTTTCTCTTGTGCGGCATGGCGGAGGAGCCTTTTTGGCCGGGAGAAAAGAATTCTTCCGCTTCGCGCACTTCGGTACGTTGCAAATGGCGGATTTCGATCGCAAGGTTTTCAATGGAAGAGGCGATCACGCCGAGCGTGGCGAAGAACATGGCGTGGCGGTCACGCGGTATCACTTGCGTGGAAACATCTTCGGGACGCAGGCCAAGTTTGGAGCCGACATATTTTTGAATTTCGGGGGAAACGGTGGCGTAAGTGCCGACTGCGCCGGAGATGGAACATACGGCGATTTCCGCACGGGCATTTTTCAAACGTTCTTTCGCGCGTTTGAATGCGGCGTAATGACCCGCCAGTTTGAACCCGAACGTGGTTGGTTCGGCGTGTATGCCGTGAGAACGGCCGATTGTGAGTGTGCCTTTGTGTTCCAGCGCGCGTTTTTTCAGGGCTGCCAAAACATCGTCGAGATCTTTGAGCAAGATATCGGCGGCTTGGGTGAGTTGCACAGAGAATGCGGTGTCGATGACATCGCTTGATGTCATGCCTTGATGGACATATCTTGAATCTTCGCCGACATATTCGGCGACGGATGTTAAAAATGCGATGACGTCGTGTTTTACTTCTTTTTCGATTTCATCAATGCGTGCGATATCGAATTTACCTTTTTCACGCAAGGATTTGGGAACGGATTTCGGCACGGTCCCCATCTCGGCCATTTTTTCGGCGGCCAGTGTTTCGATTTCAAGCCATATTTTAAAACGGTTGTCGGCTTCGAAAATTTCGGCCATGGCGGGGCGGGTGTAACGGGGGATCATGATTCCTCTAACATCTTTGAATTCTTAGGCTTTTTAGCATTTAACCTCGACAGATTTCAAAGGGTTTTTGCAGTGCGGCTGAAAAATCGCGCAAATCGGCGTATACTGGTCGCAATAGTCAAGAAAACTAACAAAAAACATCAGGGAGATATAAAATGGCCTTCACATATGCCTTCGCTCAGGCGTCGCCTTGCCGTGCCGTTCTGGGTTACGAAATCAAAGACAATACCCTCAATCTTCTCACCACGTTTTGTGACGCTTCCGTCGGGGGCGGCCGCAGCAACATGGCCGGCGGTTTCGACGAGATCGGCAAATTCCTGCAAGGCCCGCCCGATGCCGTTATGGACGGCGACGAAGAGCTTTATCGCGAATGTAAGGAAGAACTCGGCGACGAATTCGAAAACATTATCCCGTATGCTGATTTTCATGAACGCGTAGAGCATTTGTGGGACGGTAAGCGGCGCGTGGGCGGTTCACAAATCGTGCACGACATTACGCAAAAGGCGCTGCGCTTCAAGGATGGAGAGCTTGATGCCATTCTTGCATTGCCGCGCACGGAAGAACGCGTGGGGTTCAAGGTGGAAAGTTTTTTGCTGGATTCCTTCACCGATGCCGCGGATGCGGAAGAGAAGGTGCGGGAACGTCTGTCCGATTACCGCCACAAGGTGGAGGTGGACGGCGCGGTGCGTTTGGTTCAGCAGGTCATGAAGCGGGAATTACGCGTGGCGGCGTGAGCTATTCCAAAACGTCGTCGTAGGCGAGTTTCATGGGAGGGAGGCCGTTGGTGTCGAACCGCACGTGGATTTCGAGATCCCAAAGCTCGCCGTCATTGCCCTTTTTGTTTTTCTCGAACACGGTAAGAAATTTATAGCCGAGTTTTTTCGGCACGGCGGAACTTGCGGGGTTGCCCGTAGCGGTGCGGATTTCGAGACGTGCGAAATGCAATTTTTCAAACGCGATGCGCGCGATGACATGCGCGATATCGGTGGCGTAGCCTTTTTTCTGTTCTGATTTGCGCGTCCAATAACCGATGCGGCCTTTGGGTATTTCCCAATCTATGTGGTGAAGCGAGCCGAGGCCGATCAATTTTCCGTTCTCGTTGTCGAACGCACCGTATTGAATGAAGGTGCGTTGTTCGAAATCTTCCTCGCAATTGCGGACATAGGCGCGGACTCTTTCGATGGTCAGGTCGCGTTTGGTGAGGGCGCCGCCATACCATTTGTACAGGCCTTCGTGGCTTTCCTGCGCCGCCTCAAGCAAATCTTTTGCGTCGGGTTCGTCCAGCCTGCGCATGGTAAAGCGCGGGGTGGAGATATATTGCGGCAGGCGGTGGCGGAATGGGTCGGTCATATCATTCTTTTTGTAAGATTTTTTGTTACATGTTTAGGATGTATATAGCCATTTATGAGGAACCTATAAACCTCTAACAATCCATAGTATAGAAAGTAGTAATCGTCTACTTGGATGGGTGGGTAAGCAAAAATCCCCAATCTGCTGTCTGGATGTACTGAAATAATGCGAAGTTCATAATATTCCTCGAAATAATTTTCAGCTCTTTCGTTGTCATGAAAAGAATCATGAATAAATTTCATTGCATCTTTTGATTTAGGGTTTTCTATACCTTGTTCTTTAAGCGTTCTTAAAACTAATTTTAAAGATGCTTCCATAGATATGAATAGTGAATTTATACCTTCTTCATAAAAAGAATGATGAGATTTTAACATTCCCGCTTTTATAAAAGTGGATAAACCTCTCATTAATAACTTATCTGAAATGTTTATAGATTTATAAATTGATCCTGCTAATGCGTAATCGATTCCTTTATCTCTAAATTCGTATAAAGCATTATTGTTTCTGTGTGAAATTAGGTCTTGATAAAAACGGGTATTCAAAATTTCTGATGTGGTAAAATCTTCTTTGAATAATGCGCGTAAGTACTCGGGCAATTCTTCAGATTTAAAATCTATGGAATCTATAACAAGAGATTTTTGTGTGTGACTATATGGATAAAAACTTATCGATCCATCATCTGGGTCAACAGCAAGCATTAATGCTGAATATAATTTGATCTCCTGAGGATGCAGCCATTGCAATTCACTATAAGGTTCATCATCGCCTGTTTTAATGTAGGGAAAAATACTGAGTGAAATTTTTGGATCAGGAAAATAAGCACTTTCTTTTGAAAAAATTACTTTTCTCTCAGGATAATACCCCAGAGGAGATAAAAGTCTTGCGACATGAGTGGCGGTGCCATAGCGTTGAGAAACCTCAATCTTCATTGCACATACAACTTCTCTTTCAGCTCTTTAATTTTTAATTCCTGTTCCATTTTCTTGCGTTCGAGTTAGAAGCTGAGCGCGTTGTTCACATCAATCCCAGTGATTTGAAACTCGTGACGCCGCCGCTGCTCACAATCAAATGATCGTGGACGATGATGTTGAACGGCGCGGCGGCGGCGCAGATTTGTTTGGTCATGTCGATGTCGGCGCGGGAGGGCGCGCTATCGCCGCTCGGGTGGTTGTGGACAAGAATGATGGCGGTCGCGCCGAGTTCCAACGCACGTTTCATGATTTCGCGCGGGTAGGCGGGGGTGTGGTCCACCGTGCCTGATTGTTGCACTTCATCCGCGATCAATTCGTTTTTCTTGTTCAGAAACAAAAGACGGAAATGTTCTTTCTTTTCATGCGCCATGGAGGCGTGCAGATAATCGAGCAGGCGTTGCCAGTTGTTGAGCACGGGACGGGCGGCGATGTCTGCTTTCAGCAAACGAAGCCCTGCGGCCTGAACCGTTTTGATGGCGACGGCGGTGTTTTCAGAGATTCCTTCGACGCCTTCCAGATCCGCCCGTGAAGCGTTCATCACGCCCGCGAGATTGTGAAAGCGCGCGATCAAGGTTTTGGCGATGGGTTTTACATCGCGGCGCGGAATGGCCATGAACAACAAGAGTTCAAGAAGTTCGTAATCGGGAATTGCATCGGGCGCGGTCAGGAAGCGTTCACGAAGCCTGTCACGGTGTCCTGTGTAGTGTGGCTTCTCCATGGGCTTTTTGTCTGCATCCATAGGTTGGTTTTAGCACCATGGAGCGGTTGTGAAAAGGGCGCACGGCCTATTTATAAGGCGGTTTTGCAAAGCCCTTGGGCGACAGGGTGAAGATTTCAAAGCCCGTTTCCGTCACGGCCAATGAATGTTCGAATTGCGCGGATAGTTTGCCGTCCGCCGTTACCGCAGTCCAACCATCGTCTTTCACTTTGATCTGCCAAACGCCTTCGTTGATCATCGGCTCAATGGTGAAGAACATGCCGGGTTCAAGGCGCACGCCTTTGCCGGGTTTGCCGTAATGGACAACGCTCGGCGCCTGATGGAATTCGCGACCCAGACCGTGGCCGCAGAAATCACGCACCACGGAGAAGCCATTTGATTCCGCAAGCGATTGAATGGCGTGGCCGACATCGCCCAGCGTGTTTCCGGGTTTCACCGCCTCTATCCCGCGCATCATGCATTCATACGTGACATCGACGAGCTTGCGGGCCTTGTCGGAAATTTTATCGCCGACCAGATAGGTGCGGGATGTATCGCCGTACCAACCGTTCAAAATAACAGTCACGTCGATATTGATGATTTCGCCTTCGACCAATTTTTTCTTTTCCGTCGGGATGCCGTGGCAGACCACTTTATCGATTGAGGTGCAGATGGATTTCGGGAAGCCCTTATAATTCAGGGGCGCGGGAATGGCGCCGTGTTTGGTGATGTACATATGGCACAGGCGGTCCAGTTCTTCGGTCGTGACGCCGGGGACCACATGTTCCGTAATCATATCCAGAGTTTCCGCCGCCAGTTTTCCGGCGCGGCGCATCCCCTCGAAATCGTCTTTCGGGTGGAGTTCTATACCTTCATGGTTGTAGGCCGCTTTGCCCATATGTTTATCCGTGTCTTTTTGGCTTTTTGATCTTGTAGAGTTATGGCCGAAGCTTTATATCCTTACAAGGAATTTTTGTATGGAAATCATGGACCTGCCTACCAATAAAGACATATATAGCGTTGCGCTGGTAATTGTAGGGAACGAGATACTCTCGGGTCGTACGCAGGACACCAATACCTCTTGGATTGCCGAAAACCTCAATGCCATGGGCATAGCCCTCCATCAGGTGCGGGTCGTGCCCGATATCGAGGCCGAAATTGTGGCCGCGGTGAACGAGCTGCGCGGCAAGGTGGATTATGTTTTCACCACGGGCGGCATAGGCCCCACCCATGACGACATCACCTCAGAATCCATCGCCAAAGCGTTCGGCGTTCCATACGAACTGGACGAAGTCGCGTTCCGGATTCTGGTCGCGCATTACGGTTCCGAGGAAAACGTCACCCCGCCGCGCAAGAAGATGGCGATGATCCCGAAGGGCGCCACGCTCATTTCAAACCCTGTTTCGGGCGCGCCCGGATTCCAGATGGAAAACGTGTTCGTGATGGCGGGCGTGCCGCGTATTATGCAGGCGATGTTCGATGATGTAAAAACACGTCTGTCGCGCGGCAAACCCGTTCTATCCAATACCATCGCGTGCTCTTTGCAAGAAAGCGCGGTGGCTGAGCCGCTGACCGTTATTCAGGCGAAGTATCCCAATGTGAGTATCGGAAGCTATCCGCATTTCCGCGGCGGTCTGTTGGGGCTTTCATTGGTGCTGCGTTCCTCGGACGATCCGGTGCTGGATAAAGCCACAGGCGAGGTCATCAAGATGATTGCCGATTTGGGCGGAGAGCCGAACGCGCTCTCGATTCAATCTACGGGCAAGAAAACCTAAAAAATTGGTGCGGGTAGCCGGAATCGAACCGGCACGGGATTGCTCCCTCAGGATTTTGAGTTATTTTAGTCTATTGCTAATATACTGTAATAACTTAATAATTATGACTTTAAATTCTTTATGTGTAAGAGAATGTGTAAATTTAACCAGTTCAGAATCCCTACAGGAAAACCTCTATAAACTTTGCATTATGAAAATAAAAATGATACTGTTCCGCACTTTTGAGGGCAGCGTCAGGTTTTATTTATGATTGAGCAGTTGGATATCATCAGCAGGGCGGCGGAACATGCGCTGGAAAGCAAGTTGCTTTCGCATGGTCGCGTGCTGAATATTCCCCAACAAGAGGGGTTGCTTAGTTATCGCACCTTTTTGACGGAGCCTGCGGATCACGCCCGCATCGATAAACGCCGTGCGTATGTGGATATGGCGACTGGCACCGGCAAAACCGGTTTGTTTTCGGTTCTTGTTCGTCATGCACATGGCATTGCCAGAGAGATGGGCCATGGCGGCGATTTCAAAACGATTATCGTAGAACCGACCACAATTCTCCTGAGACAGACTTTCGATGAACTGATTTCTGCTGCGCCGGAATTGAGAAACGCTGTTGGCCTCTATGGCGATGGCACAAAAGATATTCATTATCCTATAACGATCATGACTTATCATGCATGGTCGACTCTGATGGAGCAAGGGCATTTGAAAGGCGCGATCGACTTTCAGATTGATGATGAATCCCATTACTCTTTATCTGACAGACGACAGAAAATCGGCCGAAATATTTTGGGTAACACCGTCAGATTGGGCTTAACGGCTTCTTCCCAGTACGACAATCAAAAGACCATGGAGATTACTCACCAAAATCTTTTGTACAGGTTGCCCTTGCGCAATGCCATCGAGCGCGGCTTTCTTGCGGACTATGCACACGTACAGTTCGCACTTGCACGCATTCTTCCAAGCACGGAATCGGGAAGACGTTTGATTAGAGGCGAGGCGCCCGAATTAAAGCAACGTGAATGGTCAAAGCTTATAGTTGAGGCATATGCGAATGGGCTGGATGAAATCAGTGGCCGACCTCTGCATGAAAAAATAGGTGCCGTGTTTGCGGCCAACACCAGCCATGCGGATTTAACCGCAGAGATGTTGAATTCCCATCCGCTGTTGCGCACGCAGGCGAAAGAAAGAGGATTTAAAAATGTTGCGGTATCCCTGCATTCGAAAGGCGTAACGCCCAGAGAACAAGATGATCGTTTGGGAGCTTTCAAATCGGGAGAATACATGATCATCACGGGCGATAAAAAAATCGGCCCTGGGTTTGATCACCCTCCTATAAAATTTTCTGCGAGCTATCCCGGAAATTCTTTGGTTGATACAATCCAAGAAGTGGGGCGTAGCACCAGATATTATGTCGATCCGAAAACCGGAGAATCCCAAGGTACTGTCGTATTTGAAGCAATTCCCTATATTGGGCATCCGGATCCTGTAGAGGATAAAAAATCGGAAACACTGGCCTTGGCCAATACTAGAACCGTATACGAAATTCTTAAAAGTCCGTTCGTATATGCCCCTACCAGAGTGACGTATCGCAATGATCCAAAGCCGAAGAAAAAATCCGGTGTAACGCTTTCGCATGAGGTGAGTGCCGAGATATTTGCGACGCTGGAAGATACCTTGCTGGTCAGCAAAATGATTGACAAAGCGCAAGAGGAATTGCGCATGGAGATCAGCGAGGTAATGCGGACTGATTTGAGTGCCAAGATAGCCGCTCGCGGGGGTTTTGGTGGCTTGCGTTTGGTCAAGGCGATTGAAAAATATGAAGAAGAAAATAATCTCCGAACGACGGGCATATTTTACTATGAGCCGGGCTACATACTGGATGGATCTGTTAAATCCATGCAGATTAAAAAATGGCAGCGCCTTTGCGAAGTTGTAGATAATTTACCGTTGGTCGAGCCTGAAGAGCGTATAGCCATTTCCAAGCGTATGTTGGGCAATGTCAGGGACAAGGTCAAAGACAAGGGTGGCTACGGATATGTGTTGCTTACCCGCGAAGTCGAAAAATATGAAAGAGAAAATAATCTTCCGTCTGCCGGACTGAATCCCCCGACTGTTTCTCGTATATTGCAGGGCCATGTCAGTACTTTGACATCCGCCCAATGGCAAAGATTCAATGACACGCTTGATTCTATGCCTTCGGTTGTTTTGGCAGAACGAATTGAAGTGACGGCTGCTATGCTCACAAACTTTAAGCAGAAGCTTGAGGCGGTTGGTGACTATGGCGCAATACAGCTTATGCAGTATGTGGAAGAGTACGAAAAGGCAAAAGATCTGGAGAGTGTGGACTTGCGCGTCGATGTTATTTCGCGCCTTCGGTTGGGTAGTGCAAAAACCATTGAAAGCAGGCAATGGCAAAGATTGAATGATGTCGTTGCCGATCTCCCTGTTGTAAATTTTGGGGAACGGATTGAAGTTACTGCCGATATGATTGCGGATATGCAGGCCAAACTTGAACTTGTCGACGGATTTTCTACGTCGGGACTTGTTAAACTGTATGAAACCGAAAAAGGCTTGCCGTCTGTCGGTTTTAATGTTTCGCAACTCGGTAATGTGCTGGGTGAGCGTATCAAAACCATACACCTCAACAGATGGCGCCGTATGGAAGACGCCATTGAATATTTCCAAAGCATGCCGAAGGAAAAGTTTTCAGAACTTATCAGGCAATCCCGTGTAGAGAAAAGTTTAAGTACGCTTGAAGGTGAAAGAATTCCTTTCAATAGGGATGATTTGCGAATTCTGGAAGCAAAAATACTCGAGCGTGGTGATTTTGGTGTCAGACGCCTACAGATGCAGGTTGAAAGCTATGAAGAGGAACACGGCCTTCCCGAGTCCGGAATTAGCGCGGCAAATATATCAACTATTTTGGAAGGGGGTCTGCAAACAGTAGACAAGCTTTTCTGGGAAAGATTGAACGCAGCCGTTGACAGCATGCCGGTCAAGGCGGTAGTTGAAAAAATCGAACTCACTGAAGAAATGGCGAAAAAAATTCAGGTTTCTCTTGCCAATAAAGGCGTCTTCGCGATTGCTCAGCTATGCAATGAAATTAACAGGCTTGAAAAAGAACAAAAGTTGCTGGATGTCGAGGTTAACGCATACACCATCACAAGAATAGCCAAGGGATCTGTAAACACTATAAGTAAAAATCTTCTGGCCCGCATTATGACGGGATTGGATGCCATGCCTGATGTTGGTGAACGCATTAAGGTGACCGGTGAAATGGTAGATTCGCTTACGGCTGCAGTCAAAAAGAAGGGCGGCTTGACCCCGGGCCTTTTGATAAAGGCAGTTCAAGTATATGAAGAAAAAAACTTCCCGGAAAATCTGTCCGGTATCACGCTTGGTGTTTTCGCCCCGATCCTTGATAAGAAAGTTAAAAGCATACTCAAAATTCAATGGGATAGGATAACCGAGACAGTTGATTCCCTGCCCGTGAAAGCACCGACTGAATATGTGACATTGACAACCCGTCTTTGCAACTCTTTGAGCGACGATATTGCGCAGCGTGGAAATATAGGCACGAAGCGTTTGTTTAAAGCGCTTGGCAAGTACGAAAAAAAGCAAGGCTTGGAGCCGAGCGGGCTTACAGAGTCGATACTTCATCATTTGATGGGAAATCGTGCAAAAAAAATAGAAAAAGGCCAATGGGAAAGATTGAATGCTTTCCTTGCAACGCTTCCTGTCACGGGGCCCCGCCCACGTATTGATCTGACGGCTGATATGGTTAAACAGTTGAAAGCCGATCTTAAACAAAAAGGAAATCCGGGTCCTAAAGAATTACAAGACGCTATCGATGCGTATGAGAAAAAGCATGATTTGACGGATACAGATCTGAACAAATCCAATATAAATGGGTTTTTGCGTCAAAAATTTACAACGGTAGATTCCGCGCAATGGAAGAGGCTTGCCGATGTGATAGCCACTCTCCCTGATAAGGAAGTACAGCAGCGTATTGATTTAACAAAAGAAGCGATGGCTGTTTTCGGACAGAGATATACATCTAAAGGTAAGCCGGAGCCGCAAGTGCTGTTCAGACATGTGCAGGCATATGAACAGGCGCATAGCTTGCCACAGCTTGATATTACGCGTGATAAAATACTCAGGCTTTTAGACGGAACATTGAAGAGTTTTGCCGCAAGGGATTGGGAAAGATTGAATCTCGTGCTTGATTCTCTTCCTGACAAAGAGGCGCCCAAGATGATCCCGCTTACGCCTGAGATGCTGACTGATCTTCGCAGGAAACGAGCCGAACATGGGAATTTGGGTGCAATACGCATATTTAACGCATCGGAACAAACACATTCTGATGTTAAACTTAGCGTTAGCTATATAAACCAGTTCCTTTTGGAAGGCTGTCAGATAAAAACTGTAGATGAACGCAAATGGACAAGGCTTAATGAAGTTTTGGATGGCTTGCCAAAAAATGATGTTGCCCCTTCTTATGATGCTAAATAAGGGTAGAATGGTGCGGGTAGCCGGAATCGAACCGGCACGGGATTGCTCCCTCAGGATTTTAAGTTCTTTCAATCTATATATAACACATTGAAATAAATTAATAATTGTGACATGTTTTAATTTATGTGTAAGAAAATGTGTAAGATTTACCAATTTTCTGACAAACCTCATGGTATTTCAGAGGATGTTGGCTTACACGTCATTTTGTGCGGGCGTGGCGGAATGGTATACGCAGCGGACTTAAATTTTTGAGTGCTTTCGGGGAAATCCGAGATGTAGAACTGCCCAAATTCGGGGAAGCCTTTTAACTGGTAATCCCGAGCCAAGCCCGAAAGGGAAGGTGTAGAGACTAGACGGGTAGCACCTAAGGCGATTTGCTAGGGTGAAGGGATAGTCCAGACCACAAAATCACCTATTGGTGATAGCGGCGAAAGCCGTAGAGGTAAGAAAATCCGTAGGGCTTTGCTCGTGGGGGTTCAACTCCCCCCGCCCGCACCATTATTTAATTGATCTAGAATTCGTCAGATAACGCCAAGTTGCTATTCAGCATCTGATCCCTTTTAACCTATCGGCCAATGATGTCTTCGCATACCATGTAATTATGAGATCGCGTCAAATCTACAAACATTCCGAGCGCCACTTTGTTCATCGCACAGGCTGGTTGCGTGCAGCCGTTCTGGGTGCGAATGATGGCATCATATCGGTGTCCAGCCTGATGGTGGGTATTGCTGCCGCCGAAGCATCACAAAGCCATCTGGCCATTGCCGGGATTACGGGTCTTGTCGCTGGTGCTATGTCGATGGCAGCGGGAGAATATGTTTCGGTCAGCTCGCAAGCTGATCTTGAGAAAGCTGATCTTGCCCGTGAAGGCAAAGAGCTAATTGAAACGCCGGACGCAGAACTGGATGAACTAACCCAGATTTATGTTGATCGGGGAGTAGAAAGTTCTCTTGCGCGTGAAGTCTCCGTGCAAATGATGAAAAAAGACGCTCTGGGCGTACATGCGCGGGAAGAACTAGGTATATCCGAAATAACAACCGCGCGTCCGCTTCAGGCCGCCATTGCCTCTGCCGTAGCATTTTCCATCGGGGCAGTATTTCCGGTAGCCGCAGCCTTTATAATTCCGATGTCCTCTTTCGTCCCTGTTTCATCGGGACTTTGTATTCTTTTGCTGGGTGCCCTTGGGGCCTTTGCAGCAAAGACAGGCGGCGCGTCACCAGTGAGGCCTGCTGTGCGTGTAATGTTCTGGGGCGCTGTGGCAATGGGTTTCAGCGCGGTGATCGGCCATATTATGGGTGTTGTCGTTTCCTAACAAAAACAGAAGCTGCGGCTAGAACCCATCCGGCCATCAGCATCATACCGCCCATAGGTGTTCCAAAAGAAAGCGCTCCAAGTTCGATCCAGAGGCTTGCATAAAGGCTCCCGCTAAAAATTAAGATACCTGTCACAAACAATAGACACGCGAGTCGGTAAAGCCTCGCAGGCATTTCTTTCTGGCCGTATAGCCCCATACAAAAAATCAGGATGGCATAGAGTTGGTGATAACGTAGGGCTACATCGAATGTATGCGCAATCTCCGGCGTTAGTTTTCCTGACAGCAAATGGTCTCCTGCCGCGCCCATCATCACGGAAGTCAAGCCCAGCAATGCTCCTGCTATGACGACCCATCGCATCATGTTTTAAAATCCATTTCCACGATAAGTCCGTTCGGGCGATTGTCTTTCAAGAATATGGCTACCCCGTGTGCGTCGGCAATCCATTGCGCAATTGAAAGACCAAGTCCACTTCCTGTCTGGCCGGTTTTATCTGCGCGGACAAAACGGCTGAATACGCGTTCTTTGTCGGCATCTGTTATGCCGGGGCCGGTATCGGTGATTTGAAGCATTCCCATTTTGGACAAAGTCACTCCAATAACACCCTTCGTAGGCGTGTATTTTACAGCATTGTCTAAGAGATTACGGATCAAAATATATAATGAGTCTGCATGCCCTTTGATATGTAGGTTTTCTGCAATTTGCAGATTCAAAGATAGGTCCTTTTCCTTTGCTTTCACCGATATTTCGGCAATAGCATCTTCCAGACATTCAGATAGGTTTACATCGGATAAGGGAATTGTTTCATTTTGCAGGCGTGCAAGCGATAGAAGCTGCTCAAGAAGATGTGTCGAACGGTCAATCGTTGCGTTGAGATTATCAAACCCATCGCGGCACTCCGGCATGGCGCCGGCCTTTTTCATCAAAACTTGTGTTTGGGTTTTCATCGCAGCCAACGGCGTGCGCAATTCGTGGGCCGCATGGTCTGTGAATTCACGTTCTCTGCGGAAACTATCGGATATGCGTCCGAATAACCTGTTTAGTGCATGGACCAGAGGCGTTGCTTCTACAGGTACATCGATACTGCTGATAGAACTTAGATCATCGGAATCGCGTTTATCGACTGCGCGTGACAATGCCACAAGAGGTTTAAGGCTTTTGCGAACTCCGATCCAGACAATAGCCAGAAGCGAGGGGATAAGAATCCCCATGGGAATCGCAAGGCTGATCATAAGTTGCGTGATCAGTTCATAGCGGATAGCGTAGCGCTCCGATGTTTCAATGCGCAGGTTATTGTGGGCATCTATATAAACAAAAAACCGCCAAGGTTTTTCATCAATCGTTTGGTTTGAAAATCCGGATGGGGCTTCTATGGCCGGAAACTCCGCCGCTTTTACCGATTGCAGGACCAGCATATCGCCTCGCCATATACGAAAGGCCGTTTTGTTTTCGTAATTGTGCTTGAGGTTGGGATTTTCTTCACCGAGAAAAAGATGCTCGCCGGGGGTTTCGCTGATCTCGTGCTCGGTTAATTGCAACAGAGTCTTTGCTGTATGAACCAGCTGTGAATCATAAACCTCTTCAATTTCATGCCATGAAAAAAGAAAGGCTAGGATCATGATAAGAAACGATGCAATCAGGATAGGAATACTGATCCATAAAAGCAGGCGTTTTCTGATTGAGTAATTTTGTGAGGTCATGAGCAAATCATATACCCGACCCCGCGTAGTGTCTTGATCAAATCTCGCCCCAGTTTACGGCGCAGGCCGGAGATATGCACTTCGATGGTGTTGCTTTCAATACCTTCTGACCCCCAATCGTAGATACGCTCTTCTATTTTGGATTTGCTGACTGGGCGGTCAACATTGTGGATCAGCACATCGAAAATGGCGCGTTCACGCGCCGAAAGTACGATGTTTATTCCCGCTTGTTCTAGTTTTCCCGTAGCGGGCTCAAAGGCAATGTCATGAATTTTAATGATAGGTTCTACTTGTCCTGACGATCTTCGCAAGAGGGCCGAGCATCTGGCCAATAGCTCGTCAAGATCGAAGGGCTTTACAAGATAATCGTCTGCTCCCGCATTTAAACCCTCAACGCGATGATAAACCGCATCACGTGCGGTCAGAAGTAGAACGGGAATGGCATTTTTATTTTTTCGAACATTCTTCAAAAACTCCAAACCGGACTGGCCGGGCAAGTTGATATCCAGAAGTACCAAATCATATTGCGTGGTCGCTATGGCGCTTTGCGCGTCCTCCGCCGAACGCACCCAGTCCACGGCGAAGGATTCTCTGAGTCCTTCCTCCGTGGCCTTTCCGAGGTGGCGGTCATCTTCGACAAGAAGCAGGCGCATTTATATCCGTGAACGGCTAATTGAATTGTTTCTTGCCATCACCTTTCAGCTTTTCTTCCGCTTTGGCAAGGGCGACCTTGATTTCCTGATGACGGCCCGCATCCGCCAACTCACGGCCCGGACGCGCAGGGGCCGCCAGCGCACGTTCAAGATAGGTTTTTGCATCTGCCGGGCGGTCATCCTGAAGAAGGAAGTCGCCGTAGAAATAGTTGGGATCAATACCGTTGGGGTTCATTTGCAAGGCCATTTTCAAATGTTCTTCGGCCTTCTTGTCATCGCCAAAGCCAACGGGCCATCCGGGGACTTGATAATACAAAGACCCTAATGATGTATGAGCAGAGCCTTCCAAGGAATTCGAGTCTATGGCATCTGCAGCTTCAAGAAGGGTTTTGGCTTTTTCAACTTTGGAAAGAGCGGACATGCCTTTGACTATCCCTGCATCGGTGGACAAGATGATGGCTTCCCATATTTTTGGTTCGGCCCGCGAAGGATTGGCTGCGGTAAATTGTGCGGCTTGCTCCTCAAGTTGATGAATGGCATCTATTTTGGCGTCCTCCGAAGGGATCTGGTATTTTATTTCCGCCCATATTTGTTGAAGCGTCGCTATCTGCTCCATAACAGGATCGGCTACAGTCGCAACTGCAGGAGCCGCCGTAGGTGTGGTTGCCACTTGGGCAAATGCAGGGATAGCCGCGCTAACTAGCAGAGCGGACAGCAGGTACAGATATTTTTTCATGAAAAGTCTCCTTCATAGGTTGGGTTGATTTTAAAAGTTCTTCACCGATGAGGCGGTTTTTCTTTAAACCTTGATCGATGATGGATGGGCATATGGCATTAATGAAGGCAAATATCCGTTCGGGAAATCCGAATCGTACTTCTCTTTTTCTGGCTTCTATCGCCTTGAATATTTTTTTTGCGACAATGCGGGGATCGTCATATGTTACTTTTGTCCTTTCATTTATTTCTGCGCGCACACCGCTATTCATTCCCGTTTTCACCGCACGCGGAACAACATAGGTCACTGCAATGTCCGTGCCGCCGAGTTCACGCCGCAGACTGTCCGAAAATCCTTTGAGTCCTGCCTTGGCCGTCACATAACCCGTTAAATGCGGCAAGGGGATAAGCGCGGTCATGGAGCCGATATTGACGATATGGCCGGATCTGCGCCGCTTCATGCCGCGTAACACAGCTTGCGACAGACGAACCGGAACCATCATGTTGAGATCAATGATTGCTTTCAAGTTCTGGTCTTCGCAAAAATTGAAATCATTGTATCCGGCCATGTTGATGAGGATGTCAGGAGTATTATCTTGCAAATACGCGCAGATTTTATCCGTGCTCTGAACCAGATCACCCTCTTTTTCTATGTCATAGGCGGTCACAACCGCCCCTACGCCACGCAACATTTGCACGAGTGGAGAGCCGATGCCGCCCGTTCCACCCGTGATGTAAACCGTTTTTCCTTTAAGCTGCATGTTTTATAGCCTTTTCATGGGGGATTGCGCGCATAACGTTTGCGAACAAACGGAATGCATTTTGCGCTACTTCTATAATGGCTGCCTGATCGTCAGGGTCGGTTACTTTGTTCACAAGTTGCTCGAAAAATTTCAAATGTTCGATGTCGAGAGCGCCGTGGGAATAAAGATAGGTAAAAGCCGTTTGAGGCAGACCCAGTTTGGCCTTGATTGAATCCGCACCGTTATTGGCAATCTGGGTGGATGTACTTTCCAGCATGAACACCATGCCGAGAAAACCTATGGGGTTTTTGCGGGCAATGTAATCGTAGTTATAGGCTACCAGAACCTGCGTTTCCAGATTAGGCGTTGCTTTGCGTGCCTTTTCCTTATCACCGCCCGCAGCCTGAACATCGTTCAGAATCCATTCTTCATGGCCTTTTTCTTCCTCGATATATTCGGAAATCGCATCGTGCAGCCATTTCTGATCTTCGGGAATGCGTGTGCCCATCGCCATCATGAACCGCACTGTGTGGCGGACATGGTGATAGGCCTCGGTCAGGTAGGCGATATAGGTTTCGCGGCTGATGTTGCCGCTCAGTCCGTCCATCAGTTGGGGAACGGTGTAGAGTTCGCGGCGAGCGGATTCTGTTTCCTTGTTCAAGCGTTCATATAATGTCATGGGCGTTCTCCTTTTGATAAAGTTGAAATATAAGGGAGCGGCGCGGGCGGCCGGTTCCGGTCAATGTTCCGTCTTTTGGGGAAAAAGGCGGAGTTGGTTGAAATTCTTTAATTTGCGCATAATCGGGAAGATAGGCGTTCACGCGTGCGAGTGCGGTCGGAATGTCTGCGTGCTGTGATGTTGGAACGATATAAGCGCTTAGGTGCGGCTGCGCATCACCATACACCACCGCTTGTGCGATTTCAGGTTGCGCCAGAAGTTCTGCTTCCACCCATTCCGGCGAAACATTGCGTCCATAGGAGGTTATGAGAATATTTTTCTTCCGTCCTGTGATGTTCAAAAAACCTTCCGCGTCTATATGGCCCAAATCGCCCGTTACTATGAAAGACGGGGCTTCCTCTCCGACATATCCTAAAAATCCTGTGTTCTGAATTATGATCTCGCCGTCTTTGATATGGCATGTAATGTGAGGCAAAATTATTCCTGCCGTGCCTATGTGATCATGTTCCGGTGAATTAAGAGAAATTACCGATGCACATTCCGAAAGACCGTATCCTTCGAAAACAGGAAGGCCAAGGATGCGCGCCCCCTTGATCAGATCGGGCGAAACCTTCGATCCACCCACCGCTATGTATTTAAGCGTGGGCAAGGGGCCCAACTCCACCACCTGTGCCATCAAAATCCGCAATATTTCAGGGACGAGGATGGCAGAGGTGGCTTTGGAGTCGAGCATCACACTATGGAGGTTGGTGTAATTCTCACCGAATGATTCTAGTTGCTGTAAATGCACCGTCCCGCCTGCGATGAGCGTTGCATAGACACCGGCCACATTTTCAAGCAGGACACTTAGCGGCAAAACGCACATATGTGTACCGGCCATGTCCTTGCCCAAAACAGTAACGATGCTATGTGCAACGTTTTCCATCGCGTCCTGCGACAGGCAAACGCCTTTCGGCGTTCCTGTTGTTCCAGATGTAAAGGTAATTTTTGCGGTGCTTTGTGGAATCTCTATAACAGAATAAGGCAGTGGAATAATGCCTTCAGGCGTTATAATGGCCTCGCATCCCGAAGATTGCAGAGCGTGTTCACGCTGCTCTTTTGTAAAGAAGGGAGGTAATGGAACAAGAGCTATACCAGAGAACAAGGCCGCAAGGTCCCATAAGACCCATTCTATGCTGTTGTTCATCATCATGGCTACGCGGCGGTAATCACCCAATTGTCGCGCACGCATGGAAATAGCCATAGGTAAGTCGCCGTATGTAACTTGATACTGCGTTTCTTTCAACGCGATTTTATCGGCAGGATGTACTGCTATGGCGGCGAATAAATGCATTAAAAAGTTTCCCGAAAATGAAGTCGCGAAAGCAGGCGTGGGCTGTTTTGCGTATAGGTTGCGCCCAAAACTTTTTGAAGGCGGTCATATCCGCGCTCGACTTGTCCCGCAAGAACATGAGGATTGGTGTTGTAATAAGTCCCCCAATTTTCATCTTTGCGCAAAAGTAAATCTGGATTGGCAGCTGCAAGGCGTGTGGGTTTCAGTCCCAGAGTGCGCAGTCGTTTTTCTATGAAGCTTGTTCCGGTGATAACGGCATGGGTTTGGCCTTTGCCGTTGAGATAGGCGGACAAAGCGGCGAATAAAAACACAGATGCGCCGCCACCCGATGAGGCCAGATTGCCGATTTCGGTGATGGAGGAGCGCGGCGTGTCCAGAATTTCTTCAACCGGATGGGAAAGGTACTGTTCGAGAAAAAGCGGACCGCTTTCGGCATAACGAAAGCCAAGTGCCGCAAGAATATTTCCGGCGTCGTCCCTGACGCTCATGAGAATCGGGTAATGCACGCCGATCTTCGCGCTATAGGCTTTGGCATAGGTATCGATGATAAAATCTTCCACGGCCTTGCTGTCTTTGGCAAAGGAAGGCGCAATCGAAATAACCGTTGGTCTGGCATCGAGCCTGCCCATCCACGCTCCCTCGGTCAGGGACAGGGTTCCGGTGCTATGTCCGTCTTCTTGGTAATCCAAATTGAACATGATGAAACAGCCTTTGTGTTGTTCGACTGTTACATCCTGACGGGTGATTCTGAAGTGAAGCTGAAGCTTTGCTCTTTTAAATGAGGGGCCGTATTATGGCTTACACTGCTAAGAAAATGGGCGTATCTGATGAGATTCGGAGGCCATGGGAGGCTTAAGTCCTAGCCAGCTTTTAAGTCCTGTGCGTCTACCAATTCCGCCATACCCGCCGAACTGCCGCGAAAGATAAGCATATCAAAACGGCCAAGACAAGTTGCTCCCGCGGCCTTCCTGCCTTAAATATCTGTATATGAGTGTAATTTCTCTCGATAGGGGTGCGGAGGTTATCCGCACCTATGCGAAAACCCTACCTGAAAAACCGGGGGTGTATCGCATGCTGAACGAAAAGGGCGATGTCCTTTATGTCGGGAAGGCCCGTGCGCTCAAGAAACGTGTGGTCACATATTCCCACGTGATGAAACTGCCCAACCGATTGAAGCGTATGGTGGCGGAAACCGTTTCGATGGAATTCATCACGACGAATTCGGAAGTGGAAGCCTTGCTGCTTGAATCCAACATGATCAAGAAGCTGCGCCCGCCTTTTAACATTCTGCTCAAAGACGATAAGAGCTTTCCTTATATTTTGTTTCGTTCCGACCATCCGTTCCCGCAAGTGCAAAAGCATCGTGGGGCGCGCGGGAAGGGCGAATATTACGGACCTTTCGCATCGGCTGGTGCAGTTAACCACACAATCGATCTGCTGCAGCGGGTTTTCAAATTGCGCAATTGTTCGGATTCCTATTTCGCCGCGCGCAAACGTCCTTGCCTGCAATATCATATCAAACGATGCACAGCGCCCTGCGTCGGCAAGATCAGCGAGGAAGATTACGGCATAAATGCCAATCAGGCGCGGGCGTTTCTGACGGGCGACAGCCGCGATGTTCAAAAAGAATTTAAAAACCTCATGGAAGCGGCGAGCGAGGACATGGATTTTGAGCGCGCCGCAGAATACCGCGACCGTATCAGGGCGCTGGCCGCCATTCAAAGCCATCAAGATATCAATATTGAAGGTCTGAAGGATGCGGATGTCATCGCGCATTATCAGCGCGAAGGCAAAACCTGCGTACAGATTTTCTTTTTCCGCGCGGGGCAGAATTTCGGCAACCGTGCCTATTTTCCCAAGCACGATAAGGAAGACGAAATCGGCGATATTCTTTCCGATTTTATGGCGCAGTTTTATGACGGTAAACCCGTGCCCCCCGAAATCATGGTCAGTTGTTGTCCGTCGGAATTGCCGTTGCTGGAAGAGGCTTTTTCGCAGAAAGAAGGCCGTAAAATCCATATCTCTGTTCCTTCGCGCGGACAACGCAAGCGCCTGATTGATTTCGTGGAACGCAATGCCAAAGAAGCGCTGGAGCGACATTTGCTGGAGCGCAAAGGCGAGAATGAATTGATGGAAGGCGTCGCAAAATTATTCGCGATGGATGCAACGCCCGAACGTATCGAAGTCTATGATAACTCCCATATATCCGGCACAAATATGGTGGGCGCGATGATTGTGGCGGGGCTGGAAGGTTTTCGCAAAGGTGCGTACCGCAAATTCAACATCAAGGAAGCTGATAAAGCCGACGATTACGGCATGATGCGGGAAGTGATGCTCCGTCGTTTCGGCCGCGCCATCAAAGACGAGATCAGCCGCGATTCCGAAGACTGGCCGGATCTGCTTTTGATCGACGGCGGCCTGGGGCAATTCAACACGGTGTGCGAGGTGTTGAAAGAAATGGGCGTGTGGGAAGATCTTACTGTTGTTTCCATTTCTAAGGGGCCTGACCGCGATGCGGGACGCGAACAGTTTTTCTTGGAAGGACGGGCACCGTTCCAATTACCCTTCAATGACCCCGTTTTGCATTATCTGCAGCGCCTGCGTGACGAAGCACACCGCTTTGCCATCGGGGCGCACCGCACGCGCCGCTCTATGGATATCACCAAGAACCCGCTCGACGAGATTGCAGGCATCGGGGCGGCGCGTAAAAAGGCGTTGCTCCATCATTTCGGTTCAGCAAAGGCGATCAAATCAGCAGGCGTGGAAGATTTGTTGAAGGTAGAGGGAATTTCTCGCGCTCAGGCGGAAAAAATCTTCGCTTTCTTCAACGAATAAAATGATTTCAACGACTTAAAATCGCGATGCTCATGCGATGCAATAACCGCAATACACGGACAACTTATTCACATCACAGCACATGCTAATTATACTGTTAAAACAATCGCTTCCGAATAAGTTGTTTATAAGTCGTTTAGCGTCTTGAAGCGGTTAATACCCCATGTTAGCGTCAATTTATCAATCATCACCAAGGTGTTAGGGCATGCTGGCTGGCATGTTTTTATGTCTTTCGGGATGTCTAAAAAAACGGAGCGAGAGAATCATGTTTCACAGAACGAACAATGGGTCCGACCAAGCTAAGAACCAGCGCGATGATCAAAAACAGGCACCGCAGGCCGAACCCGAGCAGGGCGCATTTCCCTATCAAACCAAAGTGATAGAGACAGCGGCCGTTGAGCGTTATGCGAGAAACGAAGCAGTGCAGACTACCGTTAAGGCTCCGCCCGCAAACCAAAGCCAGCCATTGACCGAAAACCAGTTTTATGTTTATGAATCTACTCTATATCAAGAAGAAAAGGACACACCCACAATGGCCGACCAAGACAACAAAACCGAGTCCAAAGACTCCGCACCTTCCCGCATCGATATTCCCGGTGGTGTGTTCTCTCGTCCGGGCCAGAACCCGATGGCAGGACGCGTACCCGGTGCATACCCCGGTGCTTATCCCGGCGCAACCGCATACGGCTCTTCGCCTTCCACCGCAAACGATCCCGCATCGGGCCGCAAACTTTACATCGGTCAGGGCATTACGCTTTCCGGTGAAATAGAGTCTTGCGATCATCTGGTCGTAGAAGGAACTGTAGAAGCCGCACTGAAAGGTGCAAGCGTTCTCGAAATCACCGAAGCCGGCGCTTATTTCGGTACGGTTGATATCGATGAAGCCACGATCGCAGGCCGCTTTGAAGGCGACCTCACGGTACGCGGCCGCCTGACGATCAAAGCCTCCGGCTCGATCAAAGGCTCGATCGCTTACAAAGAAATGGCGATGGAAGCAGGCGCTTCTCTCGACGGACAAATCTCTCCTCTGGATGCAAAAAGCGCAGGCTCTGCTCAGCGCAGCAACAAAGTTAAGGGAAAGTCTAATGACTTTGGCGCGGAATTGCCTTTCGAAGGCAAGGCTGTTGCCGCCGAGTAATCGGAACGAGTCATATTCCCAAAAGAAAACCGGACAGCGATGTCCGGTTTTTTTCTTTTACGGCGGTATGAGATTTTTATCTCTGAACGCGCATAGATCCACGACAGGGCATTCATAGCATTTGGGTTTTCGGGCGATACAGATATAACGTCCGTGCAGGATCAACCAATGATGCGCGTGCATTTTGAATTCATCGGGGATAACGCGTTCGAGTTTTTCTTCGACCTTTTCGACTCCGGACGCGGGAGCGAGGCCCGTTCTGTTGCTAACGCGGAAAATATGAGTATCTACCGCCATGGTCGGCTGGCCGAACGCCATGTTCAAAACCACGTTCGCGGTTTTACGCCCAACGCCTGGTAATTTCACAAGCTCGTCTCTATCCGCAGGCACTTCGCCGCCGTAATTATCGATGAGGATTTGCGACAGCGCGGCAACATTCTTGGCCTTTGAATTAAAAAGTCCGATGGTTTTGATGTAGGCGCGAATTTTGTCTTCTCCGAGCTTTACCATTTTTTGCGGTGTGTCGGCGGCTTTGAACAAAGCGGGCGTGGCTTTGTTGACGGATTTATCGGTTGCCTGCGCGGACAAGGCCACGGCAACCAAAAGCGTGAACGGGTTAGTCCATTCCAATTCACCTTTCGGTTCGGGATTAGTGGCCTGCAGCCGTTTAAAGAATTCAATAACTTTGTCCTTGGTCATGTCTTTATATATCCCAAGAAACGGGTTGGCGGGTAGGGGGATAAAGTTCTAAGTTATCCCCATGGGTGAATTCCAGCACGATATTATAGCAGCGGCCATTGATTATCTGGCGGCACAACCCGCAGGCTCGATGCCAGACCTCGATGCTCTTGCGGCGCGTTTCGGGTATGAGCCCACGCATTTTCAAAAATTGTTTAAAGAGCGTGTGGGTATCAGCCCCAAACGCATGGTGCAATACCTCCAATATAAACGCGCGCGGGATTTCTTGCTCGAAGGGTACCCGACATTGGAGGCCGCCTATCAAACGGGGTTGTCCGGAAATGGGCGTTTGCATGATTTGTTCGTCACGGTTGAATCCGCAACACCCGGCATGGTGCAAAGACGCGGCGAGGGGATGAAAATCAGTTGCGGTTATCATTCATCGCCGCTCGGTGATATTTTGATAGGAAAGACCGATGTCGGTGTATGCTGGCTCGGTTTTGTTGTCGATGAAGATCGTTCCATTCCTTTCAAGGAAATGCAGCGGCACTGGCCCAAGGCGCAATATATGGAAGATATAAGCGCGACTCAACATGCCGCCGATCAAATTTTGCGTATTTGGCAAGGAAAGGGCGATTTGGCGCATAAATTGAAACTTGATCTGCACGGCACGAATTTCCAAATTCAGGTTTGGCGCGCTTTGCTAAAAATACCAACGGGCGCCACGGTGAGTTATCAGGATGTTGCCGATGCGCTGGAGGCTCCGACCGCGAGCCGTGCTGTGGGAACGGCTGTTGGATATAACCCGATTTCACTTTTGATACCGTGCCACCGCGTGATTCAAAAAAGCGGGATCGTAGAAAATTATATGTGGGGTTCGGCGCGCAAGAAAATCATTCTGGGGTTAGAGGCCGAGAACATCCCGCATCGTATAGAGTCCAGTAGATTGGCCGTGTAGCCATTGCGCTGCCTGAATGGCGCCACGTGCGAACAATGCTCTATCCGTGGCTTTGTGGCCAAGTTCCAAACGCTCGCCTGCGCCAAAAAACGTCACCATATGTTCGCCTACAACATCGCCGCCGCGAGACACGGCAAAACCGATATCTCCTTCGACGCGTTTACCGGTGCGGAAATTCGCAAAATTGCCATGACCACGGCCTTCTTTGGCAGCGTTGCCTAGTGCGAGCGCGGTGCCCGAAGGTGCATCCACCTTGTTCTTATGGTGTGCTTCAAAAATTTCGATGTCCCATGCACGGTCGAGTTTTTTGGCCGCATCTTCCACCAAAGCCAATAGCAAATTTACGCCAACACTGGTGTTTGCAGCCTGAATAATCGCGGTTTTTTTAGCGGCTTCGGCCAGTGCTTTGTAATGTTCCTCAGCCAAACCCGTTGTTCCCACAATTAGTTTCTTTTTGGTTTTTGCGGCGGTGTAGATATTGTGCAGCGTTGCTTCGGGTGTCGTAAAATCAATCACGCAATCTGACACATGAAACAAATCTTCGGGAGAAGTGTATACGTTGAAGCTTTCCTTACGCGAGGTGCGCGAAGAGCCGCCCACGAATTCGATGGACGGGTATTTGTCCGCCTGTAATTCCGCGACCAGCAATTGGCCTAAGCGACCCGTGTAACCTGCAACGCCTATTTTCATTCCTGAATATTCCTAATTGCCACAGATATGCGCATAGTGCAGTTCATTTTGCCTTCATCATTGTAGGTATCAATCTGCCACAAATGCATGGTGCGGCCGCGATGAAGTGATTTGCAGATACCGGTAATTTTGCCTTTGGTGACAGGGCGCAGATGATGCGCGTGGATTTCAAGGCCGACGGCTTTTTGTTTGTCAGGATCAATGCACATCCAAGCGGCAACAGACCCCAGTGTTTCACCGAGCACGCAGCTGACGCCGCCGTGCAGAATTCCGAACGGTTGAATGGTGCGATGGTCGACCGGCATGGTGGCCGTAAGGGTTTCTTCGCCGATTTCGGTAAAAACGATATCCAAGACCTTGTTGACGTTGTCTTTGTGAACGCCGCGAAAATTGTTCAGGTCTTCCAGTGTGTAGTTTTTAGACCAGATCGCCATCGGCAGGTTCCTTCCATTAGTTTTTAAGGTCGCTCCAGATATCTTTCATCTTTTGCATGAAACTGGACGATTCTGGTGAATGGTCGCTTTTGTCGCTGCCCAGATCATCCGCCAGTTTCTTGAGCAGGTCTTTTTGTTTGCCGTTCAAGTTAACAGGTGTTTCAACGAAGATTTCAATATAAAGATCGCCGAATGCATCCGAGCGCATGACATTCATGCCTTTGCCCTTCAGGCGGAATTGCTGGCCCGTTTGCGTGCCTGCGGGGATTTTTACGGAATTGCGTGAGCCATCAATGCTCGGCACCTGCAAATCACCACCCAAAGTGGCAGTCATCATAGGTATCGGCACGCGGCAATATAGATTCGCCCCGTCGCGGCGAAAGAATTTGTGCGGTTTGATGGCAACAAGGACATAAAGGTCACCCGATGTGGCACCGCGCATGCCGGCTTCGCCTTCCCCAGCCAAACGTATGCGGCGACCGGAATCGATACCCGTCGGGATTTGGACTTTGAGGGTTTTTTCTTTTCTGATGCGGCCAGAGCCCGAACATTTTTTGCAAGGGTCTTTGATTACCGTGCCTGCGCCGTTGCAGGTGGAGCAGCTACGTTCAATGGTAAAGAAGCCTTGTTGCGCGCGCATACGGCCCGAACCGTTGCAGGTGGGACATTGTTCCGCGCCCTTACCGGATTCCGCGCCCGAACCTTCGCATTTGTCGCACGTGTCGTTGACAGGAATTTTGATGGTGGCTTCTTTGCCTTTAAAAGCTTCTTCGAGCGTGATTTCCATCGTGTATTGGAGATCGGCGCCGCGCATGGAGGCCTGACCGCCGCGTCCGCGCGCACCGCCCATGATGTCACCGAACATGTCTTCGAAAATATCGGAGAAGTTGCCGCCAAATCCTGCGCCTGCGCCCATGCCGCCGGGGTTGAAACCGCCGCCGCCCATGGAGCCATCGAATGCGCCTTTGCCGAAACGGTCATAGGCCGCGCGCTTTTGTTCGTCTTTCAGGATATCGTAGGCTTCGCTGATTTCTTTAAATTTGGTTTCAGCTGCTTTGTCGTCCTTGTTCTGGTCGGGATGATATTTCATGGCGAGCTTGCGGTAGGCCTTTTTAATGTCCTCCGCGCTCGCTTTTTTATCGACGCCCAATGTTTCGTAGTAATCCTGTGCCATGGCTTTCGTATATTACTGTACTGATTGCTTGCCGTACAACCCGAAAACCCCCGCTTTCGCGGGGGTCTGCAGAGTTATCCTATAAGATTAGTGCTTTTTGCTGTCATCGACTTCGGTAAAGTCCGCGTCGATAACGTCATCATTACCTGCGGCCCCCGTTTCGGGTGCTTCCGAGGCTTGCGCGTTGTCAGGCGTGCCTGCCTGTTCTTCCTGCGCTTTGCGATAGGCCTGCTCGCCGATCTTCATGCTAGCTTCCATAAGAGCGGTTGTTTTGGCCTCGATGGCGGCTTTGTCTTCCTTGTCCATCGCGGAGCGGAGTTCGCTAATGGCGTCTTCCGCAGCTTTGCGGTCAGCAGTAGCCACTTGGTCGCCCAAGTCTTTCAGCGATTTTTCCGTTTGGTGGATGGTGGATTCCGCTTGGTTTTTCGCTTCGATCATTTCGCGTTTTTTCTTGTCCGTGTCGGCGTTCGCTTCGGCATCCTTCACCATTTTCTCGATATCCGCATCGGACAAACCGCCCGAGGCTTGGATACGGATCTGCTGTTCCTTGCCGGTCGCTTTGTCTTTCGCCGTCACATGGACAATACCGTTGGCGTCGATGTCAAACGTGACTTCGACTTGCGGCACGCCGCGCGGGGCGGAAGGTATACCGACGAGGTCGAACTGGCCGAGCAGCTTATTGTCCGCCGCCATTTCGCGTTCGCCCTGGAACACGCGGATCGTAACCGCCGACTGGTTGTCTTCAGCCGTAGAGAAGGTCTGCGATTTTTTCGTCGGGATCGTGGTGTTGCGGTCGATCAAACGTGTGAACACGCCGCCGAGAGTTTCGATGCCCAATGAGAGAGGCGTAACGTCGAGCAAAAGCACGTCTTTGACGTCGCCTTGTAAAACGCCGCCCTGAATGGCCGCGCCATCGGCAACGACTTCATCGGGGTTCACGCCTTTGTGAGGTTCCTTGCCGAAGAATTCCTTCACGGTTTCGACGATTTTCGGCATACGGGTCATACCGCCGACCATAACGACATCATCGATGTCGGATGGTTTCAAGCCTGCATCCTTCAAGGCCGCTTTCAAAGGACCCGTGGTTTTTTTGATGAGGTCATCAACCAGAGATTCCAGTTTGGCGCGCGTCAGTTTAATATTCAGGTGTTTGGGACCCGAAGCATCCGCCGTGATAAAGGGCAGGTTGACGTCGGTGGATTGCGAGGAGGAGAGTTCGATCTTTGCGCGCTCGGCAGCTTCTTTCAAACGCTGTAGGGCAAGTTTGTCGCTACGCAGATCGATCGCCTGTTCTTTTTTGAACTCATCGGCTAAGAAGTCGATGATACGAGCGTCAAAATCTTCCCCGCCGAGGAACGTATCCCCGTTGGTGGATTTCACTTCGAATACGCCATCGCCGATTTCGAGGACGGAAACGTCGAACGTACCGCCGCCGAGGTCGTATACGACGATCGTGCCCGTAGCTTTTTTATCCAGGCCATAGGCAAGTGCTGCCGCCGTTGGTTCGTTGATGATACGCAAAACTTCGAGGCCCGCGATTTTACCGGCGTCTTTGGTCGCCTGGCGCTGGGAGTCGTTGAAGTAAGCGGGGACTGTGATAACCGCCTGATCGACTTTTTCGCCGAGGAAGCTTTCGGCAGTTTCTTTCATTTTTTGCAAAATCATCGCGGAAATTTGCGCAGGCGATTTTTTCTCGCCGTCGATTTCCACCCATGCATCGCCGGAATCGGATTTCACGATTTTGAATGGCGCGGTTTTGAGCATCTTTTGCACTTCGGCGTCTTCGAAGCGACGTCCGATCAAACGTTTTACCGCGTAAATTGTGTTTTCGGGATTTGTCACGGCCTGACGTTTGGCGGATTGGCCGATATGGCGCTCACCGTCTTTGGTAAAGGCCACCATGGAAGGCGTGGTACGCGCGCCTTCGGAGTTTTCGATCACCCGCGATTCCTTACCGTCCATGACGGAGACGCAGGAGTTCGTTGTACCCAAGTCAATTCCTATTACTTTGCCCATATTAACTACCTCACTTTGTTGGCAAATTTACGGGGCTTGCCCGATAGTGCAGCACAAGCCCACCATTTCCAAAAACTGCGACATTGCAGCGATGAGTTTATATAGCACATCAAACCGCAAATGCCAGAGTGGAAACCATAGATTTAATGCCTTGTATTCAAAGCATATTTCTCATGACTTCCTTAGTTTATACGGGGTTAGGAGGTGTTTGGATCAGGCCGATTTATCAACCTGATGATCGCCGCTAAGAGGGCCACCTTTTGATATGCCGACTTTGGCGGCGCGCAAAAGACGGTCTGCAATCACATAACCAGCTTCCACCACCTGAATGACGATGCCCGCGGGTTTACCCGGAACGGGCGCTTCGAACATCACTTCATGGAAGTTGGGATTAAAGGTTTCATCCAGCGGTTCGATTTTCTTGATTCCGTGCTTTTCAAATGTTTTGAGCAGATTGGCGTCCATTGCCTCCAGACCCGTGATGATCGACGCTATGCGTTCATCATTGTGCAGTTCGGGGGAGATGGCGGCGAGGGCGCGGTGGAAGTTGTCCGAAAAGTCCAAAAGGTCTTTGGCAAAAGACGTCACGGCATACTTACCAGCATCTTCGCGGTCTTTCACCGAGCGGCGGCGCGTGTTTTCGGCATCCGCCAGCGCGCGCATCATCTTTTCTTTCCATTCGGCGACTTCCGCCTCCAGAGCTGCGATTTTCACGGCCGCCAGATCAACGGGTGCCGTGCCTTCTGAGGCTTGCGCTTGATCTGCAAAGGCTTCGGGATTTATTTCCGGCGTTTCTTCCGGTTTCTGATCGGGTTCGTTACTCATATTATTTCAACTGTTCTCTTAAAGACGGGTTCCGGGGCGCGTTACAAACACCGTTAACTCTACCGGCGTTGTGGTGCGGCCTTCGGCGCCATCCGAGGGGCGCTGCACGGTTATGGTGCCGACTTCGGCATACCCATCCGCGCCGATTTCCTTGGCGAACCGTCCGCTTTCATCGATGAAATAGTACGTATCCGCGCCTTTTCCAGTGCCTGTATTACCGGAAGGTTGCAACGCACGGGTTCTGGCAAAATTGCCGACCGCTTCGGAAATGTCTTCCCCGGGATGCGCCATAGGCACTTGCAGCGCGATCATCTTGTCGGAGGCGAATGAATGCAGGATACGGTCTTTTAAAGGGCCACCAAGATTTGCGCCTTTGAACACCACCATGCTTTCGGGAATAAGTTCAATGTGGTCGTTGTCGAGCACAAGTTGATACGTGTCTGCGCCCGCAGGGGAGGAAAATCGGATTTCCTGCGTGCCGCGGGATTGCAGATCTTTTTTATTCAGCACCATCAACGCGGTCGACATCTGGTTGCCCGTGCTGCATTTCTGCGTGGCGGCGGAACCTTCGGGCGCTACACGGCGGTATCTTTTGACTTTGATATCAAGGAAATGGGGATCAACGAATTTCGCTTCGTATTCGAGCGGGGTGAGCGAATAGCATCCGCTGATCATATCGGGGATCGCCATCTGGATTCCGAACTGGTCGTCTTCCATGTAAGGGTAATGCACAACATCCACCTGTACTTCGGTGGGATAAATGAATCCTTTGTCCGCCATGCTGGCACGCTGGCGTTCCTGAATTTCCTTCACCGCATCGGGGACGGATCCTGTGAAGGTGGGATCATATAATTGGGATTCCGCGCCTTCTTCCTGCGCATATGCGGCAGGAACAAAAGCGAGAAGGGACAGGGCGAATATGAGGGTTCTGATCAAGGGCTTAAACTCCGATTCCTTCAAGGATACATATATAGAAGCCCAAGGGCAATTATCCCTCGGCCTCTCATCCCTCGGAAAGTTTCCTGATGTTGCGCGATATCATTTCGGCCATAAAATTTACGGACGGGACTATTTTTGCATAATCAAGACGGGTTGGGCCGATCACGCCCACAGCGCCCACGAAAGAGCCCGCGCCGTTGCGGTAGGGGGTAAGTATCAGGGAATGGCCCGATCCGCCGAAAACGGGGTTTTCGGAGCCTATGAAGATTTTAACCCCGTCGGCCTGCCCCGCTTCTTCCAGTAATTTCGAAACCGTTTCCTTGGCTTCGAGCTGTTCCATGAGAAGACGGACGCGGTCCAGATCGTTGATCGAGTTCTGGTCGAGTAGGTTGGAAGCGCCGCGCACGATTAAGGTTCCGTCTCCGCTTTGCGTCGCAAGTCCTTCTTCCACAATGCGGGACATGAGTTCGCCGAGTTCGCCTCTGCGTTGTTTGATTTCGTTCGTGATCGCACCGCGCATTTCGCCGAAGGTTTTGCCGTAGAGGCGTTCCGACAGAAAATTGCTCGCCTGTTTCAAAATGTCGGGCGTTATGCCTGCGGGCAATTCCATGATGCGGTTTTCGACCATGCCGTCATCGGGCACAATAATCACCAATGCTCGGGTGGGTTGGAGCGAAACGAATTCGATATGTCGGATGGCTTTGTCGGCTTTCGGGGCTACAACAAGACCTGCGCTGCTGGAGAGGCCCGACAACATGCGACTTGCCTGTTCGAGCATGCCTTCCATCGTATTGCTTTCGGTGTATTGGGATTCCAGAACGGCCTGTTCGGTGGCGCTCAAGCTTCCGATCTCTAAAATCCCGTCCACGAAATAGCGAAGACCTTGCGTGGTAGGCAGGCGGCCTGCGGAAATATGCGGTGCTTCTAAAAGACCCAGATGTTCCAGATCCGCCATCACATTTCGGATGGTCGCGGGGGACAGATCGAAATTGCGCGAAAGCGTGCGCGAGCCCACGGGATCGCCGTTCGCCATATAGGTTTCGACGATATGGCGGAAAATATCCCTCGCCCGGTCATCCAAGGTGGTATAAGACACTACCGTTTTCATAAGCGATAATATATAGATAGCCTGTACACAAAGGAAGAGAGAAACCAGACCATGACCCGACCCTCCGGCAGAGCCGCCAACGAACTGCGCAAGATAGAAATCATTCCCGGCTATTCCAAACACGCCGAAGGAAGCTGTCTTGTGAAATTCGGCAATACGCACGTGCTTTGCACCGCCACCGTGGAAGAAAAACTTCCCGGCTGGATGAAGGGCCTTGGCAAAGGATGGGTAACGGCGGAATACGGCATGCTGCCCCGATCCACGCATTCGCGCATGGACCGCGAGGCCGCAAAAGGCAAACAATCGGGACGCACGCAGGAAATTCAACGCCTCGTCGGACGCGCGCTTCGCGCCGTTGTGGATCTGCAAGGGCTGGGCGAACGCCAAATCAAAATCGATTGCGATGTCATTCAGGCCGACGGCGGGACGCGCACGGCATCCGTCACGGGCGGGTATGTCGCTATGGTCGAGGCCATGAAGCATCTGGTAAAACTCGGCATGCTGCCCAAAATTCCTTTGACGGATTCCATCGCCGCGATTTCCTGCGGCATTCATGAAGGCACGGCTGTGCTCGATCTGGATTACGTGGAAGATTCCGCGGCAGACACCGATGCAAACTTTGTTATCACAGGCAAAGGCGGCATCGTCGAGATTCAAGGAACGGCGGAAAAGGATCCCTTTTCTCAGGAACAATTTCTGACGCTGCTCGATCTCGCGCGCAAAGGCTGCGACGAATTGAAAGAAATTCAAAAGGCGGCATTGGGGCAATAATGGCGTACTACAACGCGGTCTTGTTACCACCGGAGGAATTGTCTCAAGGGATAACAAGATGCGCTGCGTTTTTTTCCGATATTGCGGATGGATATTGTTTGTCCGATAAGGTTTTTCCGCATGTGACAGTGTACCAGTTTGAAGCAGCAGGAAAATTACCGGACTTTAAAATTGCAAAGTCTCTGCCTGTTTTTATCGGCAAGTTCGACACCCATATGGGTGAGGGGATTCATGAAGGACACCGCTGGGTGGATTTTGAAGTGATGAAAACAAAAGAGATGTTGGAATTGCAGGCAGACGTTAAAAAACTGCTCGATGAAGCGGGCTTTAGAGTTTTGAACAAGACAGGTGCGGCCTATAGACCGCATTTGACGTTGTGCCGTTTGCAAAAGGGCGCTGACATACCAACGCGCCCCATGCCAAGCTTTCCCGAGACATTGTGGCGTTTTGCCGTAGGACGTTCTGATCGCAACGGACAATTTCTGGGGGACATATGATTCAAAAACTCGTGATCGCTTCGCACAACAAGGGCAAACTCAAAGAGTTCGACATGCTCTTGCAGGGCCTCGTGCGGGAAGTAACTAATGCGGCGGAGTTGCGTTTGATTGAACCTGCAGAAACGGGAACTACATTCATCGAAAATGCGGAAATCAAGGCGCTGGCCGCCATGCGTGTTTCGGGCCTGCCTGCGTTATCGGATGACAGCGGCATGTCTGTAAATGCACTGGGCGGTGAGCCTGGCGTTTATTCCGCCGATTGGGCAGGAAATCCGCGTGATTTCAGCAAAGCCATGGCGCTGGTACATGAAAAAATGGGTGACGCGAAGGATAGATCGGCCTATTTTACGTCTGTCCTCGTACTTGCATACCCCGACGGGCGCATCGAAAGTTTCGAAGGGCGTGTGGATGGAAAACTCGTTTGGCCACCACGGGGTGTTGAAGGTTTCGGATATGACCCTCTGTTTCAACCAGACGGGTACGACAAAACTTTCGGTGAAATGACCGACGAGGAAAAGAAAACCGTTTCGCACCGTGCGCGGGCGACGCAAAAATTCATAAACTATCTAAAAGGAGAAAAAGCATGAGTGGTATCGCAAGAACAGCAAAGGCAGTCTGGAAAGGCACCGGCAAAGAAGGCAAGGGTACGATCGACACGCAAAGCGGCGTTTTGAAATCCCAACCCTACGGCTTCAACACGCGTTTTGAAAACGAACCTGGCACAAACCCCGAAGAATTGTTGGCCGCAGCGCACGCGGGTTGTTTTACAATGGCCTTGGCGTTTGGTTTGAATAAAGCAGGATTCACAGCCGATGAAATGACGACCAATTGCGCCGTAACGGTTGCGCCAGATGCAGGCGGTTTCACGATCACGAAATCGGAGCTTACATTGACCGCTAGCATTCCCAACATCACGCAAGCGCAGTTTGATGAAATCACGGCAGGCGCGAAAGCGGGCTGCCCTGTTTCCAAACTGTTCAATGCCGAAATCACTTTGAACGCGACGCTCGCGGGTCAAAGCAAAGCGGCCTAATTATTATGCAGAACGGCCAATTCGGAATTTACGTCCATTGGCCGTTCTGTGCTTCCAAATGCCCGTACTGCGATTTCAATTCGCATGTAGCTGATACGGTAGACCATCAAGCGTGGCGCGACGCTTACAAGCGCGAAATCAAACATTATGCCGATATGACTCAAGGCCGCACGGTAACATCCGTGTTTTTCGGCGGCGGCACGCCGTCTTTGATGGAGCCGGCAACGGCGGGACTCGTGATCGACGAAATCCAGCGCAGCTGGCGTATATCGAATGATTGTGAAATCACGCTGGAGGCGAACCCAACGTCGGTCGAAACAGAAAAATTCAAAGCGTTCCGATCCGCAGGCATAAACCGTGTGTCCATCGGCGTGCAAAGCCTGAAAGAACAGGATTTATCGTTCTTGGGACGCAAGCACGACGCGCCGCAGGCAATGCGTGCGATTGATTCCGCCGCGCAGGTGTTTGACCGGTATTCCTTTGACCTGATTTATGCGCGGCCCCGGCAGACCGTGCAGGAATGGGAAGCGGAATTGCGTGAGGCGCTTACACTTTGCCGTGATCATTTGTCGCTCTATCAACTTACCATTGAAAAAGGGACGCCGTTTTACATGATGCATGAGCGCGGCGATTTTAAAATTCCCGACGAGGAAGTGGCGGGGGATTTGTACGAAGTCACGCAGGATATAATGGAAGCCGAAGGCATGCGCGCCTATGAGATTTCCAACCACGCACGGGACGGGAAAGAATCGCAACACAATCTGACCTATTGGCGTTACACCGATTACGTGGGTATTGGGCCCGGCGCGCACGGGCGAGTGACTGTTGACGATAAAAAACAGGCGACCCGCGGACACCGCGCCCCCGATATCTGGCTGTCACAGGCTTTGGAGCAGGGACATGGCGCGCATCCGTTCGAAGAACTCACGCCGAGGGACCGTTTCACCGAATGTCTGATGATGGGCCTTCGACTGGAAGAAGGCATTCCCATTTCGCGCCTGGAAGAAGAGGGCGGAAAGAAAATTTCCGACCTGATTAATCACAAAAAAGTAGAAGCCCTTCAAGGCGAAGGGCTTCTGATATTGGATGGTCAGGTATTGCGGGCCACTAAGGCGGGCCTACAAAGGCTTAACGGGGTGCTATCGTACCTGTTGTAGCACCAGCGGCAGGCGCTGTGCCGTTGCTCATCAAAGAACCGAAATCTGTTCCATTAATCAAAACGCTGCCGTTTGCACCGAACACGATGTCATAGGATTTGCTGTTGGGATTGCCTGCAACGGGTTTGCCCATGGCGCTGATCGCGCCGATGCCGAGCATCGCTTGAAGCATTTTCGCACGGTTGGCAGGTGGTGCGGTGAGCATCGATTGCTGAAGATCCGCCGTCATGCCATCAAGGCCCGTCACGATGCCCGTTACACGTTCGGGTGCGCCGAACAGGAACGAGAAAACGTTATACGCATCAGGCTGGGCCGATTGCTGGCGATTTTGCACTTGTTCTTTTGTCATCGGCGTTTTGGAAGCGCGATCGGCGAGATTGGTGGTCAGTTTGATTTGTGGAATTGCGCCTTTGTACGATGTTGCGGCATCGAAGAAGGAAATATTGGCCAGCGTTGCAATGGCTGAGCCCGTGTAGGCTTCGGGGTCTTGTTCCTGCAGATTGCTGTCAAAATTCAACGCGCCTACGGTTGCCGTGTTCTGGTCTTCCAGATCGTTCAACTGAACATTCGCAAGTTTTGCGGAGAGCGAGGTGAAGTGGCCAAGTTTTTCATTCCATACGCCGCTGGCGCTTTG
The DNA here is from genome assembly GCA_002482805.1 of Micavibrio sp. UBA7689. Lineage (GTDB taxonomy): Bacteria > Pseudomonadota > Alphaproteobacteria > Micavibrionales > Micavibrionaceae > Micavibrio_A. Next base: position 49,484 of record DLGR01000021.1, read on the forward strand.
CGTGCCTATATCGGTTCTGAATTGTTCGGCGCCGGAAGGGCCGAATGAGCTGATCGGCGTGGGAACAGCCAGGGAAACTTTCCATTCGAATTCGCCTTGCGGCACAGCGTTCACCGCGATCATGCCGATTTCAGAGCGCACGCCGCGGGAATCCGTGTAGGTAAGGTGCGGTAAAGTGTAGGCGTAATAGTCAGCCGTTTTTTCCATGGTGACGGAACCTTTGCTCACGAGTTTGCAACCGTTCTTCATGGCCATGGCTTTTTGATTTTCGAGGAACCCTTCGATCTGGCCTTTCAAGACTTGAGCGCGCGCATCTGTGTCCAGTGCGGCTTTTGCGGCAGGTGCGAAGAGCATCATGAGAAGGGCGAAAAGAGCGATGTGTTTCATGTAAAATATCCTTTTAAAGAACCTGCTAACGAATAAACGCGGAAAATGTGCCATCTTTATGGCCTTATCTGTTTGAAAAAGCAAATTATTGAAGTACATCAAATATATGAACGTCACAAATCATGCCGTTAAGGGGGATAGCCGGATCACGGCGGTGTTGGGGCCGACCAATACGGGGAAAACCTATTACGCGATAGAGCAAATGCTTTCCTACCAAAGGGGATGTATCGGATTCCCTCTGCGTTTGTTGGCGCGGGAAAATTATGACCGCGTGGCGGCTAAGGTGGGTAAAGCCTATGTTGCACTGGTGACGGGCGAGGAAAAGATCATTCCACCAAATGCGCGGTATTTTATGTGCACTGTGGAATCCATGCCCATCGAACAAGAATTCGAATTTATCGGCGTCGATGAAATCCAGTTATGCGCCGACCCTGACCGCGGGCACATCTTTACGGACAGGCTTTTGAGGGCACGCGGGACAGAAGCGACTATGTTCATGGGTTCGGATACCATGAAGCATGTTATCGCGAACCTCGTGCCGTTTTGTGAGATCATCACACGTCCGCGTCTGTCTGTTTTGGAATATACGGGCTTTAAAAAACTCACGCGACTGAACAAACGCACCGCTGTAGTCGCGTTTTCCATCGATGACGTTTATGCAATAGCCGATATGATCCGTAGGCAGCGCGGAGGGACTGCTGTTGTGCTCGGTGCGCTGTCCCCGCGTACTCGCAACGCGCAGGTGGAAATGTATCAATCGGGCGAAGTGGATTTTATGGTCGCGACCGATGCCATCGGTATGGGTCTTAACATGGATATCCAGCATGTTGCTCTGGCCGCCACGCGCAAATATGACGGGGAGAAACCAAGGCCGCTGACAAAATCAGAGCTCGCGCAGATCGCAGGACGCGCAGGGCGTTATAAAACGGACGGCACTTTCGGCGTGACGGGCAATGTCAAAGATTTAGACCCCGATATTGTGGATGCCATCGAAAAACACCAATTCGAAGCGCTTCAGCATATTTATTGGCGCAACGCCGATCTTGATTATTCTGCGCCGCTGGCGCTGTTCCGGTCATTAGAAAGATCGTCCGGCAAATCCATGCTGCAAAAGGGCCGCCCGTCCGATGATTACCTGACGCTGGCCAACATGCTGGAACGCGATGAGATTATGGCACTCGCACATGGGAAAGATTCCGTGAAACTTTTGTGGGATGTGTGCCAGATTCCGGATTTCAGAAAAACACTCACCGAAACGCACAATGATCTTGTCGCGGAAATTTACAGATTTTTGAATGACGTCGGCGCACTACCCGAAGAATGGATGGAAGACCACATTCAAAAACTTGATTCTATCGAAGGCGAGGTTGATACCTTGATGACCCGCATATCCCATGTGCGGACATGGACCTATGTAACGCATCGCGCGGATTGGGTGGTGGATCCCGAACATTGGCGTGGGAGAACTTTAAAAATAGAAGACCGTTTGTCCGATGCCCTCCATCAAGCGTTAACCAAACGTTTTGTCGATAAGCGTTCCACCGTACTTTTGGGCGCAATGGAAGAGGGGACCCAGCTTTTGGCCGGTATTAAGAAAGACGGCGAAGTGGTTGTGGAAGGGCAAAGAGTGGGTCAATTGGCGGGATTCCGCTTTTATCCTGACGAAACTTCGGGTAGAGAAGAGTTCAAAGCCATTATGGCCGCCGCGAGGCAGGCTCTGCGGCCGGAAATAGGAAACAGACTAGGCATGATTTTAAAATCCGAAGACAAGCAATTCAAACTCGCCGATGACGGTCAGATTTTGTGGCAGGCGGATGCGACAAACCCGCTTCCCGGAGACTCCGTGGGTCGCATCAAAAAAGGCAATACGCTTTTGAAGCCGTTGGCCGATGTTCAGGATTCAAATTTGCTCGACGGTGCCGACAAAAATGCCGTCGGTGAAAAATTGCAAGAGTGGCTTGATCGCCAGATTCATTTTACACTGGAGCCGTTGTTCCGTTTGACGGGCGGCGATGATTTGACGGCACAGGCGCGCGGTATCGCGTTCCAATTGCAGGAGTCATTGGGTATTGTTCCCCGTGAAAATCTGGAAGAGTTGATCGCCCCGCTTGATGAAGAAGGCCGCAAGGCGCTTCGTGCACGTAAAGTGCGCATGGGGCCGTTGCTTGTGTTTTTGCCCGAACTCAATAAACCCGCTGCCGTGCGTTTGCGCGGCATGCTACTTACGTTGTGGCAGGGAAAAGAACTCCCCGCCGAATTGCCGAAGGAAGGCATCGTATCTTTCACGGTGGCTGATAAAGCCATCGACAAGGATTATTATCGTTCGATTGGTTATCCCGTTTATGGTCCGCGTTCCATCCGCGTGGATATGTTGGATCGCGTAGTTTGCGCTGTTTACGACGGTGCGAAAGACGGGCAATTCAAGGCCGAACACAAGATGGCCGAATGGCTGGGTTCGAATATTCTCGATCTTTATGCCGTTCTGGAAGCCATGGGTCACAAGATCATCCATGACCCCGCCGCCGAAAAGGTAAAGTCCGAAGAAACTCCTGCTGCAGAAGCTCCTGCAGAATTCGCTGAAGCAACTGTGGAAGCGGTGCCTGCAGCCGAAAAAACAAAACCCGAACTGGCCACGTTCCGTTTGAAGCGCGGCAGGGCAAACCAGGCTTCGGGGCCGCGCCCTGAACGCGCCGAAAAAGGCGAACGAAAAGAAAAATCCTTCTCCAAGCCGGATAAAAAAGCACACGGTAAGAAAGACAACGAAAAATTTGCCAAGAAAAAAGACGGCGGCAAACCGAAACGCGATGATCGCGATAACCGCGAAGACCGCGTCTATTCCAGCAATCCCGACAAATTCGAAGATTCACCGTTCGCGATATTGCAGCAGTTGAAACTGGGTAATGATAAAAAGAAGTAAGATACGCCGATTACCTTATTACAGCGCCATAATTTTTATGGCGTTTTCGTTTTTAATCGCCCCTGTGCATGCTGCCGAAAAAGGCGCGGCTGGTCTTTTTTCCGCCGCCTATCTTTATGAGCTTTGCCGCAGCGACACCAAGGGCAAGGAAGTGGTCAAAGGCGGTCACACTGCCTGTCAGGCCTATATCGCGGGTGTTATCGATTACCACAAGCTGATGAGATCCTTGGGTACGCAACCGCTCATCGATATATGCGTTCCCAATACGGCCTCGATGAAGCGTTTGCAAAACATAGTCTGGGTATTTTTGGGAAGAAATCCGCAGCACGGTGATTTTGTCGCTTCACCCGCGGTCACGCTTGCACTTTATGAATATTATCCGTGCCCTGCGGAAAAGAAATCCAAGAAGCGTTAAAGATTCAGCAAAATTCCCAGCAGGATAATTTGGGGCAAAGTGATTAACGGCAGGAAGAGCGCGATCTTCCATGATTTTGTCGCGTCCTTCATCACCATGATTTCCGTGTAGTCCGTCGAAACTCCCGTCATCAAAAAAGCGAACGCGTTGCCGGGTGCATGGGCGCGGGTGGCGAGATCCGCCGCGATGGGCGAAGAGCCTTCGGAGCAAACCTCAAGAATGGTTGCGAAGAATATAGTCGCGGCCATGCCGAGCAAAGTCGGGCCGAAATATTCCGCAAATGTCGCGGGGTCGAGAAACACGCGCAAGGCAGAGGCAAGAACGATTCCGAATAAAAGCCAGCGTACAACCATGCCGGAATCTTTAATCCCGCTGATCAACATTTTTTTGATCAGATCGGCGTTCCATTGCACGCTCTTCAATTGTTTTTTGGCTTCAGGTACGAAATCGAACCCTTCGGGCATATCGAATGCGTTCGGGTTTGCGGGAAGTTTGCCGCTCCCTACAAGCGCATCGAATATTACGCCCGTGATAAACGCGATCACTGCCGAGAGAACGATGAACAACAGGGTGAGTTTCAGACCTATCATCGCGATCAGGATGAAAGTTAGGGAGATGGAATTCCACGGTGATGCGATCAGGAACGCCATGACCTGTCCTACACTCGCGCCGCGTTGGTAAATTTTGGTGGCGATCATCAATACGCCATGGTTGCACAGATCGAGCAAAATTCCTGCGCCGATGGCACGCAGAATGCCTTCCGCGCCTTTATTATTGCCCAATGCGGACATCACAAATTCCCGCGGGATACGGGAAAGTGCTGCCAGACAAAGAATGCCGATGACCACACCCCACCATGTGGCGTTGACGAATTCATGGATGGAGTGTGTGTAAATTTCCAGCCACTGAAAACTGTTGATGAGGTCCGGTGCGATAAATAGCAAAAAATAAGGGATGATCACAAACACCGCGCTGACAATCATCATCCAGTCGCGGCCTTCCTTGTGGCCGTGGCCATCATGGTCGTGATCATAGGATGGTTTACAGCAATCAGTCATGGTACCTCGTGAACAATTCTTTAAGTTCGTCTATTTTTTGCGCGACGAGGGCGGGATCGTCCGCGCCTAAACCTTCCGCGACACAGTGATTCAAATGCCGCTCCAGTATATTTGCTTCCAATCCTTTCACGGCGGAGCGGATGGCGCGCAATTGCGTCAGGATGTCGGGGCAGGCGCGCTGCTCCTCGATCATCTTTTTCACGCCGCTGATTTGCCCCGCGATACGGTTGATGCGGGGCAGGTCTATGCCGTGGGACGGGTTTTCGGTGGATTTAATTGCCATAGAATCGATTATATACCCTATGGGGGTATAGACACAAGGCAAAAATGGAATTAAAACCCCTCCACACCCGTTTACAGGAAAAGGACGCGAGAGATGAAAACAGCACTTCTGGTTATGATCGCCTTGGTCACGGTATTTACCGCGAATGATGCCGAAGCGCGTCGCCGTCAATATTACTCGGCTACGACCGCACCGAGTTTTTATGATAATTCCACGGGACAGGCTTATTCCGCCGCTCCGCAATACACGCCGCCGCGCGAAGGCGATGGGCGTTTGTATCCGGGTCGTGAGTCGTATGGCCGCGATTTCGGAGCCGTTCCGCGCCACCCCGGTGATTACCGCGATGCATTGGACCGTGGCGCATGGCGACCCGATCCGAATGCCGGATCCGAAGGTTTCTACGGCTGGTAATGATTTAAGACAAATGCCTTATAAAACGCGCAGGAACTTTCCCGCGCGTTTTTTTGTTGGTGTTCATGAAATCAATATTTTCATGAAGGAGCGAAACAATGACCAACCATGTAACAGCCACGTTCAAAACACGTGAAGCAGCAGAGAATGCCGTTGACCGTTTGATCAATGCAGGATTTTTCCAAGAAGATATCAGCTTGCTGGTAACGGACACCACGCGCGGTTCCGCTTTTGCCATCAAGCAAGGCGACAAGTCACAAGAGTATGAAGCGACCGGGGCGGAAGCAGGCGGCGTGTTCGGCGCTATTGCCGCACTTCTTATTTCCGCGGCGGTCATTCCGTCGGGTGGTTTGGCACTTGCTGCCGTAGGCCCGGTGGCCGCAACGCTCGCAGGTTTGGGCGTGGGCGGTTTGACGGGTGGCTTACTCGGCGCACTGGTGGGTTTGGGCGTTCCCGAACACGAAGCAAAGCTGTTTGAATCCGATGTTAAATCGGGCGCCATACTACTTGCGGTTGCTGCCACGAACAACGATGAGAAGAAGCTCGCCGAGAAAATCCTGAAAAACACCGAGGCGACCAAAGTTGCCGCCTAAACGGTAAAAAGTTTCCCCCAAGGAAAGAAGAGCCCCGCTTCGGCGGGGTTTTTTCTTTGTCTGCAATTCTCAATCAATTCAAAGCCCTTATCCCAAAAACTCAAGCCTTCCAGTGACTTGGCACGGCCCGTGCATGGATTCCCTCTGAGTACAACTCAAACCACGGAAGGAATCCAGTGGTCGACTATGTAGGAAACATACTCGACGCCGCGTCACGCGCGCGGCTGCTAAGCATGCAAAAAACGGCAGGGCAACTTGACGTTGCTTTTGCACGTCTGAATTCCGGCCTCAAAGTCAACAGCGCTCTGGATGATCCGAACGCCTTCTTCCTTGCAAAAGCACTACGTAACCGTGCAGGCGATTTGGGCAGATTGTTGGACGGCATAGGTCAGAATATCCGCGTGATCGAAGAAGCCGATAACGGCATCCGCGCGCAGTTGAAAAACCTCGATCTGGCGCAAAGCTATCTCGAAGACATCATCGCGCAATACAATGCGGGCGGATTGCCTGCGGGTGGCCTTGCCCCGAATGAAACGATGGTCACGTTCAACGGCGCCGGCGATTTCACAACCTATGTCGTGGGTCAGGATGCGGGAGGCGCGGTTACGGTGACGGGCAACAACGAAGTCCAGTTCTCCGGCGGCAGCCCGTGGAAACGCAAAGCCTTCAATTACAACATCACGGCGAACACGGTGATGACGTTTGAATTCCGCTCTACCGCCATCAACGAAGTGTCCACCATCGGTTTCGACAACGACCAGAACTTCGGTAACGACAACAACCGTTTCTGGATTTACGGCACGCAGACATCGGGTATTACGTACGCCGCGCCGTTCACGACGTATGAATATTCAGACCTCGGCAATTGGGAAACGATAGAAATCCCCGTCGGCACGTTCTTTACCGGCGCATTCAGCCATATCAATTTCGTGTCCGACGATGACGCCGCTCCGTTCGGTAATTCCGCTTACCGCAACATCATCTTGCGCGAAGGTCCGAAGCAGGAAGGCGTGGACCTGTCGAAATTCACGCAAGGTTATGCAACGATTCTGGGCCAACTGGACGATATCGCGAAGGATGCGCATTACCGCGGCGTCAACCTCCTCATGGGCGAAAAAATGACGACCTTCTTTAACGAGAAGCACACGAGCAAGCTTGTGACCGAAGGTATGGATGCGACGCTGCGCGGTCTCGGCCTCACCAAAGACGGCTTCCGCACCATCAACGCGGTATATGCGGAACTGGATAGAGTTCTGGCTGCGAAAAAAGAATTGCGTGATTTCGGCACGACGTTATCGAACGATCTGAACATCATTCAGATCCGCGAAAGATTCACGGAAGAAAGCATCAATGTACACAAAGACGGCGCGGATGATTTGACGCTCGCCGACCAGAACGAAGAGGGCGCGAACGTGCTCGCGTTGCAANNAAAGCCCGTGATCACTTCGTGATCTCTAGGCTTTTTCGCATCCGGCTCTCGCTCAAGCTTCGCTTGGCTCGATCAGAAAATGAAAAAGCCCGTGCGACTTAGTCGCAAAGGCTTTCGTTCGGTCGGGGTGAGAGGATTCGAACCTCCGGCCTCGTCGTCCCGAACGACGCGCGCTACCAGACTGCGCTACACCCCGACACATGTAAAAGAAGGGAATTTTATAGAATAAAGTGCTGTTCTCGTCCAGCCCCTTAGCTTTCGCGTTCGACCGTATACAGAGCCAGATCATCAAGGCAGGCACGGAAAGGGGAATCCGGCGCTTCGGCCAGGGCCTCACGGGCTTTTTGGGCATAAGAGCGGGCCATTTCCAGACCTTTTTGAAGTGTGCCGTGGCGGTTCATAATGGCCGTTGCCCGCACGAGGTCTGAATCCGTTTGCTCCCTGTCCGCAAAGGTGCGTTTCCAAAATTCGCGTTCGTCCGCGTTCGATTTTTCCAGCGCCATGATGACGGGCGCGGTCATTTTGCCTTCGCGGAAATCATCGCCGACTTCCTTGCCCAATTTCGCGGATGTGGATGTGTAATCCAAAACATCATCGGCAATCTGGAACGCTATCCCTAAATTCATGCCGTATTCGCACGCGATTTTCGCGGCGTTGGCATCGGTGTGCGAGATAAGCGGACCAACTTCGCAGGCGGCGGCGAAGAGCGCGGCAGTCTTGCCTTTGATGACATCCAGATATTGATCCATCGTCGTATCCAGATTTCCTTGAATGGATAACTGAAGCACTTCGCCCTGCGCGATGATTGCGGCGGCGTCGGACAAAACCTTGAGCACGTGCAGATTGCCGTCTTCGACCATCAATTGAAACGCGCGGGAAAACAGGAAATCACCTACCAGCACGGAGGCTTCGTTTCCGAACACTTCATTGGCTGATTTTTGGCCGCGGCGTTCGTCACTATCATCTACCACATCATCATGGAGCAATGTCGCGGTGTGAATGAATTCGACGGCGGTCGCCAAGCGGTGCGCGCGCACCCGATCGCCATCATACATCGCGGTGCAGGCGAGGGTCATAAGGGGGCGGATGCGTTTGCCGCCCGCGGCGATCAGATATCCCGCCAGTTGCGGAATCATCGGCACGGGGGAATCCATACGGTCCACGATCATGGCGTTCACGGCCTGCATGTCGGATTCCAGCAAGGATTGGAGTCTATCAAGCGGGCTTTGGCTTGTCTTTTCGCCAGTTTTGCGGTTTAACGCTGTCATAACCTTGAATTAGACCAGCGAAAGGCGCGGGGCAAGCGGTTTATATGACAGAATCCGTCGAAATTCACGTTCTGGACCATAAAGTGCGGCTTTTGCAGCCCGAGGGCGGTTTCCGCACGTCTTTGGATTCCGTATTCCTCGCGTGCGCGGTTCCCGCTAAAAAAGGGCAACGGGTTCTCGACATGGGCGCGGGTGTGGGCGGCGCGTCGTTTTGTTTGTTGTGGCGCGTGGAATGCCTTGTGACGGGCGTGGAGATTCAAGCAAGCCATGCGGACCTTGCTACACAAAATATCGCGCTCAACAATAAAGAAGGTATGGCAGAATTTATCTGCGCCGATATCACGCAATATGCGGGGGGCCCGTTCGATCATGTAATGTGCAATCCGCCGTATCTGGAAGCGGGGAGCTATACTCCTGCGGCATCGGAAGAACGCGCGACAGCGCTCGGCCATACAGAGCTTACGGTGAAAGACTGGATAGATGCGGGATTTAAAAATCTGAAGTCAGGCGGATCGCTCACCATCATCCACCGCGCCGATATGTCCGATAAAATTATCGCAGGCCTTGGCAAACGTTTCGGGGCTGTGGAGATTATTCCGCTTCATTCCAAAGCCGGCCAAGCGGCCAACCGTGTCATTATCCGCGCCGTAAAAGACCGTAAAACCCCTGCCAAACTCCATGCAGGCATCATTTTACACGAAGAAAACGGCCAATATACCAAGGCCGCCGATGCCGTCTTGCGCGAGGGTGCGGCTATTGAGTAAGCTAGCGGCATGAGCGATACAACTGAAACAGACGGCAAAGACCGCACAGTCGAATATTTGAAAAAAATCCCTTTTTTGGGTGAATGGCTGGAGCCGACGGACAAGGTAGCGGTTTTGCGCTTTGCCGGCATCATTGCCGACACAACCGTCATGCGTCGTGCCGGTGTGAACTGGAATAAATTCCGTGAGGCCATTCCCGATGCATTCGATGTGAAACGCCTGCGCGCTGTGGCCATCATCATCAATTCCCCCGGCGGTGCGCCCGCGCAATGTTCGCTGATTACCGAGCAAATTGTCGCGCTGTCGAAAGAAAAGAAAATTCCCGTCTATGCATTCGTTGAAGACATCGCCGCATCGGGCGGATACTGGCTCGCTTGTGCCGCTGATGAAATTTATGTGCAGGACACGTCTATCGTCGGTTCCATCGGCGTGATTTCATCAAGTTTCGGGCTGGACCAATTTATCAAAAAGCATGACGTACAGCGCCGTGTTTATACTTCGGGTAAGGACAAATCCTTCCTAGACCCGTTCAAACCTGAAAAAGAAGATGATGTGCAGCGTTTAAAAGCCATTCAGGCCGACATGCACGAAAGCTTTAAAACATGGGTTAAATCGCGCCGCGCCGGAAAGCTCTCGGGTGATGATAATGAATTGATGGAAGGTGCGTTCTGGACAGGGCGCGATGCCGTACACAATGGAATCGCGGATCATGTCGGCCATGTTGTCACGGTGATGAAGGAAAAATTCGGCGATGAAATCAAATTCGTCGATTGCACACCCGAGAAAAAATCTTTCCTTTCTTCCCTCTTGCCGCTCGGCGGGGATTCAAAACTCGATCTGGGGCAGATCGTCGAAGTTGCCGAAGAGCGTTCTGCTTGGAACCGGTTCGGGCTATGATCGATATCCGCGAAGCCACGCGGGATGACATTCCGCTGCTCTATAAACTCTACGACCGCATCGGTAAAAAGGACGAAGGTTATTTCGAGCATGCCTTTGATGAAGGCGTTACGATTTTTATCGCTGCCGACGAAGGGCGCTATTGCGCCTTTTGTCTTTTAAACTACACACCGCGTTACAGTCTTTATAAGAAGCTCGGCATCCCCGAGATTCAAGACCTCAACGTCGTGCCTACGCACCGTAGAAAGGGCATAGCCACCGCATTGATTGGTTTTTGCGAAGGCCATGCCCGTTCCAAGGAGTGTGTGCAGGTAGGTATTTCCGTGGGGCTGTTCAAAGATTACGGCCCCGCGCAAATTCTATACGTCAAAATGGGTTATGTGCCTGACGGCAACGGCATCACGTGTGACCGTGAAACCGTAAGACCTTATGCGTCCTATATAGTGGATGACGATTTATCTTTGATGTTGGTCAAGCAGCTTTGAGTTTGCGCAAAAGGGGTTCATACCGTTCGCGGAAATTGTTCGTCGCATCCTCTATTGCTTGAATTGTTTCGGGCGGAAAATTTCTTAAAGCCGCGTAATCCGAAAAACGAAATCCGTTTTCAAGATACATTCTCAATGTATGACGAGGCGCTTCGATTTGTTGAAGAACAGGTTCTGCTTCTTCTACCAAATATTCGAAATAATTGATTGCCATGTTGTAGCCGATGAGGGCTTTGCGACAGTCCGGCGGAATGCCGAACACATCCTCTTTTGCATGGGCAAAGAGTTCTTCTTTTATCATATTACACACCTTATTTTTCTTGGTTTTGCTTAGGGGGTTGTTCTACAGGGTGGGTCTTAACAAAGGTTTAACAACGAGTGTCATGCCAGCCCTGCGTATTCTGCAAAAGGGAACCAAGATTCACCCGTAGCCATTAACTATTAGAATCGCTATGGTGTATATATCATAAGTAACCGCGGAGGATTACGCGCATGGCGCAATGGGTCTATACCTTTGAAACAGGGAAGAGTGTTCCCAAAGACGTGCGTAAAAATCTTTTAGGCGGAAAAGGTGCAAATCTTGCCGAAATGGTTTCGCTTGATTTGCCTGTTCCTCCGGGCTTCACCATCACCACCGAAGTCTGCACGCATTTTTACAAAAACAAACAATCCTATCCTCCCGAATTAAAGTCTCAGGTCGCAAAGGCCTTGGCAGAAATTGAAAAATCAGTTGGTGTGAAATTCGGTGATGCGAAAAACCCACTTCTTGTTTCCGTGCGTTCCGGCGCGCGCGTTTCTATGCCGGGAATGATGGATACGGTGCTCAATCTGGGACTTAACGATCAAACTGTGGAAGGCCTTGCGAAGGCTTCGGGTGATGAGCGTTTTGCATGGGATTCTTACCGTCGTTTCATACAAATGTACGGCAATGTCGTGCTTGGTCTTGAGCACCATGATTTCGAAGATATTCTCGAACAGCAAAAACGCGATGCGGATGTGACGGAAGACACGGCTATTGACGCTGCAGGCTGGAAGAAGGTTGTTGCCAATTATAAAGCAATGGCCAAACGAGAATTGGGCCATGATTTTCCGCAAGATGTGAGCGAGCAATTATGGGGTGCGATCGGTGCGGTGTTTGAAAGCTGGCAGGCCGCGCGCGCCGTAACCTATAGAAAAATTCACGAGATTCCCGAAGATTGGGGCACGGCCGTGAACGTGCAGGCTATGGTGTTCGGCAATATGGGCGATGATTGCGCGACGGGTGTCGCATTCACACGTGATCCCTCCACGGGAGAAAATTATTTCTACGGCGAATATCTGGTGAACGCGCAAGGTGAGGACGTGGTGGCGGGCATCAGAACGCCGCAATCTCTCACTATATTGGGACGCGAAAAAGAAGGCAGTAATCTTTCGAGTATGGAAGAAGTCATGCCCAAAGTGTTCAAGCAGCTGGATGATGTGCGCCACCGCCTTGAAAAACATTACCGCGATATGCAGGACATCGAATTCACGGTACAAAAGGGCAAGTTGTATATGCTTCAGACCCGCACGGGCAAACGCACGGCGGCGGCGGCATTGAAAATTGCTACCGATATGGTTGGAGAAAAGCTCATTGCCGAAGACGAGGGGCTTTTGCGCATAGAGCCGCAGGCGCTGGACCAGCTTTTGCACCCGACGCTTGATCCCATGGCGCATAAACAGATTGTTTCCAAAGGCCTTCCCGCATCTCCGGGCGCGGCATCGGGTGAAATAGTTTTTACACCCGACGAGGCCGAAACGCGCGCGAAAGCAGGCAAGAAAGTTATTTTGTGCCGTATTGAAACATCGCCTGAAGATATTCACGGTATGCATGCGGCCACAGGCATTCTGACCACGCGTGGCGGCATGACTTCACATGCGGCTGTCGTGGCACGCGGTATGGGCCGTCCTTGCGTGGCGGGAGCGGGTGCTATAAGCATCGATTACAAACGTAAAGTGATGATCGTGCAGGGCGCGGAAATTCCCGAAGGCGATACTATCACAATTGATGGCGCTACGGGTGAAGTGATGCTGGGAGCTGTTCCGACGGTTCAGCCTAAATTGTCCGGTGATTTTGCCACCATCATGGGATGGGCAGACAAGGCGCGCCGTATGAAGGTACGGGCCAATGCTGAAACGCCTTTGGATGCTGAAACCGCACGCAAGTTCGGCGCGGAAGGTATCGGTTTGTGCCGCACCGAGCATATGTTCTTTGATCCTGCACGTATTCAAAATGTGCGCGAGATGATTTTTGCGCATTCGGAAGATGAACGACGTGCGTCTTTGGCAAAATTACTGCCCGCGCAGCGCGGTGATTTCGTGAAACTGTTCCAGATTATGAAAGGTCTGCCCGTAACCATTCGTCTGCTCGATCCGCCACTCCATGAATTCATGCCGCACGGGGAAGCAGAGATGGCGCATTTTTCCAAAGAAGCGGGATTGAAGCTTGAAGATGTGCAGCGGCGTTTTTCAGAATTAAGTGAATCCAACCCTATGCTCGGCCACCGCGGTTGCCGTTTGGGTATTACCTATCCTGAAATTTATGAAATGCAGGCGCAGGCGATTTTTGAAGCCGCTCTGGAATGTGACGTTACCCCCGAAATCATGATTCCATTGATTGCTACGCGTAAAGAGTTGACGATTTTAAGAGCGCTGGTTGATGCTACGGCCGAAAAAGTGTTTGGTGCTTCCAAGCGCAAAGTTTCCTATTCCGTGGGAACTATGATTGAGTTGCCGCGTGCGGCGCTTATGGCTACGGATATTGCGCAGGATGCGGACTTCTTCAGTTTTGGTACCAACGATCTTACCCAAACGACGCTCGGACTCTCCCGCGACGATGCGGCGAGATTTATGCCCGCCTATCTGGGAAAGGGTGTGTTTGAAAAAGACCCGTTCGTTACTATAGACCGCGAAGGCGTTGGGCAATTGGTTGCCAAAGCAACGCAAGACGGCCGCGGCGCCAAGAAAAACCTGAAAGTGGGGATTTGCGGTGAACATGGCGGCGATCCCGCATCGATTGCGTTCTTCGAAGAGACGGGGCTGGATTATATTTCCTGCTCGCCGTACCGCGTGCCCATCGCACGCCTTGCGGCGGCGCAAGCATCCATCCGCAATTCCAAACATACGCCGGATAAAAAAGAAAAAGCGGCCTGATCAGCAACCGCCTGCGGGTTTCAGCATGTGCAAAACCGTCTGGACATTGCCGAGGCGTGCCTGATCGATCGGTCTGTTATTTGTCTCTCCGAAAAATGCGGGCTGGGGCGCATTCAAAAAGCTGTTTGCTTTTTCAGCGCAGCCAAAGCGCTGGTTTGCAGCTTCCGTGACTTTTACAACGCCATCATTTTTACTTTCATCGAATGCCATAAATAACTCCTAAAATTTGACGGGCCGAGTGTGGGGTGCTTCGCACACCCTGACAACCCGTCATACATTGCGCGGCGCACCATAGACGTGCGGTGCAACATTATTCCAGATAGGATTTTATGATTCTTAGGAAGGGAATGGGATCGTCATCACCGATATTGCGGTGAATGACCGACATGCCTGCGGCGCGTGCAGCTTCGACGCCTTTTGGGTCGTCTTCAATGGCGAGGCAATCTTCTTCGTAGACGGGTTTATTCAGCATCTGGCGCATACGTGTCATGCCGGCGAGGTATGGCGCGGGATCGGGCTTGCGGCCTTCATAATCTTCCACGCACAAAACGAATTTGAATCGCTTTACCAGATCTTTTGCTTTGAGAGCCGCCATGACGGAGCGCGTGCGGCCGTTGGAAACCACGCACATTGGCACGCCTGCATCATCAAACAGTTTCAAAGCATCGAGAACGCCGCTGCGGATATGTATGCTGTCCGCGTTTTTGTAATACCAGCTGTCGATCTGGTCCAGATAATCCTGTTTGGGGACTTTCAAGCCGAGTTCGGCGCGGAGCCATTCCCAGTTTTGCGCACCGTTATTTGTGTAGATGCGGTTCTTCCATTGCTCGTCCAGCGTTATACCGTGGGATTTCAATGTATGGAGATGTTTGTTCCAGTGATGCGTGAAGGTATCTACCAGCGTGTTGTCTGAATCCCAGAATACGTATTTTACAGGCATGTGGATTCCCCGTCCTTGAGCAATGCGATTCCAATTGTACCACAGGATGAGCGCATTTCACCGCCGTTCGGTAAATCGCTGAAAGAGGCCGGGGCGGGGCCAGAAAGCGTTACGGTATAGAGATGGCGCTTTGCGAGGCCGCGGTATTTCATGCGGGCGGTCAGTTCCTGCCCCATATAGCATCCCTTGTCCCAGTCCACGCCGTTCAGCCTGTCTATATGAGATTCAAGTAATGTTGAGCTTTCGATCTTCATATCGCGACTACCGTCGGGAATGCAGTACTTGATGCGGCGTGTATCCCATTCCTCGAAAGGCTTTTCTTCGAAGTCGGGTTTTTCGAAACTGCGGTTGCCCATGTCTTTGTGGCGAGGGTCGGGAAGGCCGACATCACTTCCGAATATGGCGTATACTTTATTTTGTTCTTCGACAGAGAGTTGGACTTTTGATCTCAAGCGGAATTTTAAAAGCCGTTCATACAAATCTTTGGCGCGCGCGCCGCCTTCGCAATCCAACAATAAGAACCCATTGCCTTCATGGATGAAAAAATCATGTAGGAATTTTCCCTGCGGCGTCAGAAGACACGCATAGACAGGCGACGCTTTGTTGACGTCGTTCGAAACCAATCCCTGCAGGAAGGATTTGCGGTCTTCGCCTTCGATATGGACGAGGCCGCGGTTCGGTAATTGCACATAAAAGGGCTTTGACATGGGCATAGGATATACGTCTAATGGGGCCTATGAAAATACTCTTTATTACGGCGACGCGCCTTGGGGACGCTATTTTAAGCACGGGATTGCTCGATTATATGCTTCGCGCATGGCCGCAGGCCCGTGTTACGGTCGCTTGCGGCACATTGCCGTCCAGTATTTTTGAAGGCTTTCCCAATGTGGTGAAAATCATCCCGATGAAGAAAAAATCCATGAACGGCCATTGGGTCGATTTGTGGAAACACACCGTAGGCACCCGTTGGGATATGGTTGTTGATTTGCGCAATTCCGCCGTGTCGCGTTTGATCTTCGCGAAGAAACGCTATGTATTTGGTGCCCGCAAAGGCGAGGCACTTCACAAGGTGGAGCAGGCGGCTTATCTTATGAAACTCGACGAGCCGCCCGCACCGAAACTCCATTTCACCGATGCGCAAAAGAAATTTGGCAAAGACCTGATTCCCGAATTCGGCGGCATGGTTCTGGCCGTTGGCCCTTCCGCAAACTGGATCGGCAAAACGTGGCCTGCGGAAAATTACATTCAGGTGATCAAGAGGCTGACTGCCACGGATGGCTTAATGCCGGGTGCGCGCGTGGCCGTGTTTGCCGCGCCGGGGGAAGAAGAGCAAGCACGGCCTGTTCTGGAATCCGTGCCGCCCAATCGCCGCATTGACGGTATTGCAAAAGGTAATCCTGCGGAAGTCGGCGCGGCCATCGCGCGTTGCGATCTTTATATCGGTAATGACAGCGGTTTGATGCATACTGCGGCGGCGGCGGGCGTTCCTACGCTCGGCTTGTTTGGGCCGTCATATCCGCATTTATATGCACCATGGGGTGACAACACGGCCTATGTGACAACGCCCGAAACATACGATGAATTGATCGACTTCGAAGGGTATGACGCGAAAACGCTTGATCGCTCTTTGATGCAAACACTTACTCCGCAAAAAGTTCTGGATGCGCTGGGTCAATTCGATCCGCTGTTAAACCGCGTATCGATGCATCTCTACGGAGAAAGCAAAGCGAGTTGTGAGTCTTAATTGTTGACAGTAGTGCCGGGTGAGCTGGTCGCGTAGCCGTCAGCGGATTTTTCTTTCAACTGCGGATTGTTCGACTGGTATTTATAGCCGTACAGCGTGTCCATGTATTCCTGACGGGATTTGGACAGCTGGTCATAAGGCAGGTTTTCAACGCGTTCCCAGCCTTTGTAATTCATACAACCTTCGAAATCCGTGTAGTTGAAATGTTCCGCGTACAAGAATCCATCACGTTTCGGTGAATCCCAGTTGGCGAGATTGCCGTTCGGCGAATTCGGATCGAGTACTTGTCCGTTTTGCGTGTCCGCAGGGAGCGCTTCGCGTAGAGGGCCAAGGCGTTCCAGTTCATCGATTTCGGTTACGCAGTTTGCGATATCCTGATGAAGTGTTTGTTGTGCCTTGGGGCCGCGCAAATAAAGCGCGGAGGTTGCGTTCTTGCGTTGCCAGTATTGGGCATCTTCCAGTTTCGGCGGCACCTGACAGGCGGCGAGCGAAAGCGTGGATAGGGACAGGAGGGCAAGCGTGCTGATTTTAAATTTCATAGACAAACCTTGAACAAACTTTGGTGCGAATCTCGTTGCAGTAATTAAACCATATCGGGCACGGCTTTTGAAAGTCCCCAAGGGGTTCAGGGGGCGTTCATCCACCATGTTTCCAGAACCGTGCCATAAAGGGGCATGTTTTCGGGGTGGGCCAGAGGTTGCCAGTACGCCACAAAGTCCTTGGAGTTGTAATATAGCGGAATCATATAGCTTCCCGCCATCAAGGCCTTGTCGAGGGCTTGCACCTTGCTGACAAGTTCTTCCCTGGTTTTAGCGGAGGCAATGGATTTGCTCAGTTCGTCAATGTTTTTATCGCAAATTCCGGCGTAGTTCCAGCGGGAGGGGGTTTTTGCCGCCTCGCAGCTCCAATAGAGATACTGCTCTGTTCCCGGAGAGAGCGTGGACATCCAGAAATAGAGCGTCATGTCGAAATCGTAATCGGTCAGACGACCAAGGAAGGCGGCAGAGTCTAGAACGCGGACATTCGCGGTTATGCCCATGCGTTTGAGTGAGCGGACAAACGACAGCGCGATTTTTTCGTTCGACGGATCATCCAGCATGATTTCGAAGGTGAAGGCTTTGCCGGTTTTTGCGTTCACGCGCTTGCCGTCTTTAATCACCCATCCGGCTTCTTTCAAAAGTGCATCGGCGCGTTTCATGTTCTCGCGTTTTTCTTCCGCCGTTGCGTTTTTGATCGGCGGGGGCGTGTCGGTAGCGGCGAGTTCCGTATTGGGAAAGTAAGAATTTATTCGACCGTAGAGGCCGTAATAAAAATTTTGGTTCAGGAATTCAAAGTCGAGCAGATGATTGAGCGCCTGACGCACGCGGATATCGGTGAAGGGTTCTCTGCGTGTGTTGAATATAAATCCGCGCACACGGTCGGGGCGGCCATGAGGGAGCGCTTCTTTCTTGGCTTTGTCCTTCATGGCCGGAAAGTCATAACCCGATTGCCACAAGCCCGCATCCCATTCGCGGCGCAAATTCAAATCACCTGATTTAAAAGATTCAAATGCCACAGAATCATCGCGGTAAAAGTCATAGATAATTTTGTCGATGTTGAAATGACCGCGGTTGGGCATGAGGTCTTTTGCCCAATAATCTTTCACGCGCTCATAGACTATACGGCGGCCAGGATCGACTTCTGTGATTTTGTACGCGCCGTTGGAAAGAAAAGGTGTGAGAGTCGTTTGATCGAATGTTTTATCCTTCCAATATGTTTTGGACAACACAGGCATGAGACAGAGGATCATCATCGTTTCTCGGTCGTAGCCTTCGCCGAATGTAAACTTCACGCTGTTGGTATCTGGGCGTTCGACTTTGGAAACAAGTTTATAAATCCGGCGCGCATTCGGGCGGCCGAATTCTTTTAGTGTTTCAAATGTCCATACAACATCATCCGCCGTGATGGGCGAACCGTCATGGAATTTTGCACGCGGATCAATATGGAAGGTGATCCATGATCGATTAGGGGCCACTTCCGTGCTTTTTGCTATCATCGGGTACATCGTGAAAGGTTCGTCCCAGACCCGCACCATGAGCTTGTCTGTTACAAGGTCCATCCCTACGGCGGCTTTGCCCTTGATTGTGTAAGGATTGACCGTGTCGAACGTGCCTATCGCCGCTTGTTTAAGCGTTCCGCCCTTGGGGGCATCGGGGTTCGCGTAATCCAGATGAGGGGAATTGGCCGAATATTTGGGCTTTCCGGTCATGGCAAGGCCATAAAGCTCTTCCGCTTTTGCGGAAAAGGGCTGTAAAATAGCCGCGCAGAGAGTAATCCAAAGCAGGAACTTCATGTTAAAACGCATAGCGCAGAAACTGCGCCCCACCAATCCAATTCATACAGACAGGATAAAGATAGAGTATGGCGAAATCCTGTCACAGGGGGATTGTGAGTCCATACTGTTTTTCATGCACGAGAATCTGAAATGGGGCGGGGGGCTGAATTCCGCCATCCGTAAGCTGGCAGGGCCGGAACTCGATTCTTACATCCAAACCCATGTCAGCACACCCAAAAACGGCGAGGTTTTCGCCCTGCCACCCTATAACTCGCCGTACAAAGCACTGTTTATGGCGGTTCTGGCCGATTGGGATGGCGGGAACGGCTATGAAGAACGCGATTTAATGAATTGCTATCGCGGGGCGATCGGCGCAGCACAGGACCATAACATCAAAACGATCGCCATTCCCGCACTTGGCCGCGACAAGCGCGACTTTCCCCATATTCGTTTCGCGCGTGTGGCGCTGAAGGCTATCAGTGAAGTTCTCGATCCACGCCTCGATTTTGTGAAAATCATGTGCGTAGATCATACGATGATGCGGACATATCAGGGGCAACTTCAAAAATTGGAATCGAAACAATGATCCGCGTGTTTAAGGTAGACGGCGACCGTTTGAAAGAACTGGAAAAGATTTCCGATTTGAATCCCGAAACAGACACGGGCTGGATAGATCTGGTTTCTCCTTCAGCCGTCGAAGACAATGCGGTGGAAGATTTCTTGAAAATTTCCGTGCCGACCAAAGAGGATATGCAGGAAATCGAACCGTCCAACCGCTTGTATGACGAAGACGGTGCGGATTATATGACCATGACGGCAGTAGCGCAAGTCCATCTGGATGATCCCGTAAAGGCACCCGTCACTTTCATCATCTTTAAAAATACGCTGGTTACCATCCATTACAGCGAGTTGATGTCGTTTTCGCAATATATTATCAAAGCGCAAAAGAAAAACGGCGTGAGTGTTGCTTCCCCGCACGCGCTTATGCTCGACATTACGGAATCCTTCATCAATCGTATTGCCGACTCGCTGGAGGCTTTAGGGAACGAGATAGACCAGTTATCGAGCGATATTTTCGGATCCAAGAAAATTACAATCAAGCGTAAAACCAATATGCTCCAAATCGCCATCCGTAAAGTCGGCGCGAAGGGGGATTTATTGTCTCTTATTCGGGAGAGCCTGACCACGATTACACGCATGATGCTACACCACAGTCTTTTGGTGGCTGCGCCTGAACAAAAAGGCATCAAGTTCAAAATGAATTCACTCAACCGCGATGTGATTGCATTGAACGATCACGCAAGTTTCATGTCAAACAAGATGACTTTTTTGTTGGAAGCCACGCTAGGTATGATCAATCTGGAGCAAAACCAGATTATCAAGATATTCTCTATCGCCGCCGTGGTGTTCCTGCCCCCGACGCTGGTGGCTAGCGTATATGGTATGAATTTCCAGCATATGCCTGAATTGAACGAAATGTACGGCTATCCCATCGCGCTTGCGCTGATGGTGGCCTCGGCGATTCTGCCGTTACTTTATTTTAAGAAAAAAGGCTGGCTCTAAGCGGCTTTCTTTTGCGCAAGTTCCGCGAGCACGGCTTGCGGGCGTGGGCCGATGTGCGAAATCACTTCAGCGGCTGCAAGGGACGCCAGTTTTCCGCACGTCGCCATATCCTTGCCTTGGGTATAGCCGAACAGGAAGCCGGCCGCGTAAGCATCGCCCGCTCCTGTCGTATCCACAACCTTGGCGACGGGTTCGGCTTTGATTTCTGTTACAGCATCTTTGGTAACGATGACCGACCCCTTTTCACTGCGTGTCAGGGCTGCTATCTCACATTTGTTTTTGACGATGGCAAGAGCTTCTTCGAATGTATTGACCTCGTATAGTGATTTGATTTCTTCTTCGTTGGCAAAGAGAATGTCGACGTGGTTTTCGACCAGTTCCTGAAACGCTTTGCGGTGTCTGCCGACGCAGAAGGAATCAGACAATGTCAGAGATACCTTGCGGCTCGCTTCGTGCGCAATTTTCGCGGCTTTGTAAAATGCTTCCATAGCGAGCGGGGGGTCGAACAAATAACCTTCGAGATATGTTACGGAAGAGTTCTGAATCAATTCCGCATCGATATCATCGGGTGAGAGCTCAACGCAGGCTCCGAGGAACGTGTTCATCGTGCGCTCGCCGTCGGGTGTAATCAAAATCATCGAGCGCGCCGTGTGCGATCCGCTGATAACCGGTGCGGTATTGTAATGCACGCCGATGGAATTCAAATCATGCTGGAATACTTTGCCGAGTTCGTCTTTGCCGACCTTGCCGATATACGCGCCTTTGCCACCGAAAGAGGCGAAGGCCGCGATTGTGTTTCCGGCGGAGCCACCCGAAGCCTGTGTTGCGGGGCCCATAGCATCATACAGAGCCAATGCGCGTTCGGCATTGATGAGGTTCATTGCTCCGCGGGCCATGCCGTTTTTCGCCTGTTCGCTGATAAATTCCTCCGTGGTCGGAGCCAGAATATCTACGATGGCGTTGCCGATGGTGGTCAGGCCGTATTGGGCTTTGGTCATGAAACTCTTCTTTCGGTTGATCTTTGCTGTTCTGAAGGTTATTCCTATAGAAATAATACGAAAAAGGCAAACCCTTATGGCCGCGAAATCCAAAGCTAAATCACCAGCGAAAAAGGTAACCTCTATCGCTCCATTAAAAGAACGGGCGGTCAAAGCCGCGCTCGATCTTTCATCCCGCATGGGGTGGGATATGTTAACGCTCACTGACATTGCGAAAGAATCCCATGCGAGCCTTGCAGAGCTTTCCAGTGTGTTCGATGACAAGGGCGATATCCTGAACGCCTATGGCCGTATGCTCGATAAGAAGACCCTCGAGCGTTTCGGTGAAGCTGATCCTTCCATGCCCGAACGCGACCGTTTGTTCGACATCATCATGGAGCGTTTTGATATTCTGAACGAGGACCGCGCCGCTATTGTGTCTGTTTTAAAATCTTTTACCACCGATCCCAAACAGGCGATCATATCGCTGCCGCATCTGGGACGATCCATGGCGTGGATGCTCGAAGCCGCCGGTATGGACACGAACGGTATGCGCGGCGCAATCAAGATTGCAGGTATGACAGGCGTTTATCTTTACGCGCTCAGGGCGTGGATGGATGATGACAGCACAGACCTTGCCAAAACCATGGCAGCGCTGGACCGCGGACTTTCCCGCGCCGAACAGGCTGCCAATACCTTTATGCTCTAGGCTCTTTTGAAATTGTAGATATGGTTCGCGCTGTAGAGATCGCGCAAAATATTCACAAAATTCTCGATATCTTGCTGGCTGTGTGCCGCCGTGGCGGTCAGGCGCATTCTTTCGGCACCGCGCGGGACGGTGGGATAGTTGATAGGCTGCACATAGATATTGTGATGATCCAGCAATATATCCGTCACCATTTTGCAACACGTTGCGTCGCCTATGATTAGCGGAACAATATGGCTTTCGCCCTGCATATACGGCAATCTGTTTTGATCGAGCAGGGATTTGAGATTGGCGGCGTTGCGTTTGGCGCGCATGCGTTCAATTTGCGAAGTTTTAAGATATTCGACGCTGGCCAAAGCGCCCGCCAGAACAGCGGGGGGCAGGGATGTCGTGAAGATAAAACCCGAAGCGTAAGAGCGCACGGCGTCGACCGTTGCGGTTTTGCCCGTGATAAATCCACCCATCAAACCATAAGCTTTGCCGAAAGTGCCTTCGATCATGTCGATGCGGTCCAGAAGGCCGCGCTCTTCCGCTACGCCGCCGCCGCGGGGTCCATATAATCCCACTGCGTGGACCTCATCGAGGTAGGTGAAGCAATTGTATTTATCGGCCAGCTCGCAAATTTGTTCTATGGGCGCGATATCGCCTTCCATGGAATAGACGGATTCAAACGCGATGATTTTGGGTCGGTTCGGATCTTCCGCTTTCAAAAGTTCTTCGAGATGCTCAAGATCGTTGTGGCGGAATACGCGTTTTTCGACGCCGCTGGATTTCATGCCGTGGATCATAGATGCGTGGTTCATGGCATCCGAGAACACGATGGCGTTTCCGAGCAATTTTAAAAGTGTGGACAGCGCACCTTCATTGGCAACATAACCTGACGAAAAAACAAGGGCGGATTCTTTGTTGTGCAAATCGGCGAGCGATGTCTCGAGATCCACATGCAATTTGTGTGTGCCGGAAATATTTCGCGTGCCGCCAGCGCCGCTGCCGTATAGATCGAGCGCATTGTGCATCGCATCCAAAACGGTACGGTTCTGGCCCATGCCCAGATAATCGTTGGAACACCAGACGGTCACTTCCTTGCGGTTGCCAGTGGGCGAGGTATAGATGGCGCGGGGGAAATTACCGCAAATTCGCTCCAAAGGCGCGAAAACCCTGTAGCGGCCTTCTTCCCGAAGCGTCTCGACTTTACCTGCAAATATGTGGTTATAATCCATGGGCTTGCTTATAACGTGGCAAGGCGTTTCGGACCAGCGGAAATCCAATAATATAAAAAGTAACGCAGATGATCATTGTATTCGGCTCTATCAATATGGACTACCGCATGGCGGTACGGGATTTTGCCAAGGCCGGCGAAACCATTATTGCCCCCAGCTATGAAATATCCGCGGGTGGCAAAGGGGCAAACCAGGCCCTCGCTTGCGCGCGGGCGGGGTCAAAAACCGCGTTGGTCGGAAAAGT
>DLGR01000021.1:73275-102463 GCA_002482805.1 Micavibrio sp. UBA7689
GCAAAGTCGGCGATGATGGTGCCTCTACGAAAATTTTGAACAATCTGAAACGTAACGAAGTTATTACGTCGGGTGTTGCAACATCGGATACCTCACCGACGGGGATAGCCGTCATCATGGTCAACGAAAAAGGCGAGAACCAGATTGTCGTCGCATCAGGCGCCAACGGCGAGGTCACGGCGGACCAAGTTCCGGAAGATATTATCAAACCCGACACAATTTTACTTTTGCAGATGGAAGTGCCGATCCCCGAGAACATGGCGCTGCTAGAACGCGCAAAGGCAAAAGGCGCAACGACCATTTTGAATCTCGCGCCCGCGTTCCATATTCCGCAAAAAATGCTGACGCTTGTGGACTACTTGATCGTCAACGAACTCGAAGCGCGCGCTATTGCCGAAGTCGTCGGTGTCAATCCGGAACAGGATTTGATGTTGCTGGCGAAGGTGCTTGCCGCCAAAGGCGGGCATAACTGCATCGTCACGCTGGGCGGAGAAGGCGCGGTCGCCATGCAGCAAGACGGTAAAGGCTGGCGCGTTCCCGCTATGAAATTGGACAAGGTTGTCGACACTACAGGGGCGGGAGATTGTTTCTGTGGTACTCTGGCGGCTTCTCTTCAAAAGAAATTTGCGCTTGGTTCGGCCATGCGTCGTGCGTCTGTTGCGGCGTCTTTGAGTTGCACCAAAGAAGGCGCGCAGGAATCTTATCCGTTTCTAGACGACATAGAAAAAGCGCTTGAAGATTTCCCCCAAGCGCAGCCTATGTAACTCAATTTTTTTTAGACGGCGAAGTTAACGCGGGTTCCGCGCGAAGCGTTTGCGGCGGCCGTGCGTGCGCCTTCCATCACCATATCGGCGATTGCCTGTTGAGCGTTGGCCGTGCTTTTGATCACAGAAAGGGCGACTTTCTGTTGATTCATGGCCATCTGGGCGCCTATAGCGGCTGGGAGTAATTCTTCCATATCAGAATCGTAGCATGAATCGGGTTAAAAAATCATGACAAAAGTTAATGGGAAATTCCGTATTTGGAATAGTATCTTAGGCAGGCATTGTGCAGTTCCTGTGTCAAGGCATAGCCTTCCCGGCCCGCATTCCCTGTTAATTTTTTGTTAATAATGATTTTTAACGTGTTGATATAAACATTGAAAATATCAAGGAAATCCGCGTCCAGCTTTACGGCCTTTTCCAAGAAACGTAGCATGACATCGGAAACCATCGAAATCAGTTGGTAATGAAACATGCTGCCGTTGGATTTCAGCTGCATGATGATATTGACCATCTGCTTCATCGCCGCATCTGGCTCTATATTTTTCTTTTCGATGCTGCCTTTGACGATTTCGAGATCTTCAAGGAAGCGGCGCGCATAGGGTGTGAAATCGACCGGATTACTCTCAAGGAATGTCTGGCATTGTTTTATCAAATAGGCGGGAATGCCGCCTTCGCCGACTTTTTCTTTCAGCGCGTTCGGTGGGTTTGTGAATACAGGCTTCTTGCTCATACGGGCCTCACAATTTCTTGGTCTGATCCTGCAGTTCGCGCAGGATCACTTCCATTTCAGGATTGGAGGAATCAGAAGGCCACTCGCCGGAATTCTTGTCGGCGGTGCCGCGGCGGTTGGAACCGAAGAAATCGAAATTCTTGCGGCGGCGGCGGTCGGGCCCGAAAAACTCTCCCGTGTCCACGAACTGGCGCGGTTTTTCGATGATCTGGACGATGCGCGCATACATGTCGCGCGCGGAATAGGGTTTCATCAGAAATTCTGTTACGCCCGTGTCACGTGCGGATTCCACACGGGGTTGGTCCGAATATCCGGTCATAAGGATGATGGGCACAAACGGGTTGGGGGATTCGGGTTCTTTTCTGATCTGGCGGATAAGTTCGATCCCGTCGTGGGGTTCCATCAGCCAATCTGTGATGACAAGGTCGTGTTTGTACTGACAGAAAAGTTTAAAGCCTTCTTCTACGGTCTTGGCGCCATGGATATTTTTGAATCCAAACATCGACAAAATAGACGTCGTCAGCGAGAGCATGGGTTGCATGTCCTCGACGATGAGTATTCGCACTTGGGTCAGATCATATGGCATCGGCCGGAAGGATAAGGAAAGAATATTAATAAACTATTGGATTATAGAATCTCATCTTTTTGCTTTGCACACAATACATAAAAGCCCTGTTGCTATTTCCGTATAAGGCATTGGCAAATGGACATTTCGGGGGTAGTTTAAAAGGAATCATAGAAATTCGCTCAGTCGGTTTAGAGAGTTTTTGGGGTAAGCCATGGACGAAAACAGGATTATTATGAGCTTCTCGGCGCCGCCGAGCCTCGACGATATTGAAACCATCGCCGCGCAGTTGCTTGAAAACCTTCCTGAAGAAATTCTGGAATGTTGCGAAACGCTCGGCATTACGGTGGAAGAGTTTCCGGATGATGCCACGACGGCGGAAATGGAACTTGATGAACCCTACGAGCTTGTCGCGCTGTATCGTTCGGGTAAGGAAATATCCCCGGGTGTCGAACGTAAAGTCGCGAACGATGACGATGTGTTGATTCTTTACCGCCGCCCCATTCTTGATTTGTGGTGCGACACGCAGGATGACCTAACCAATCTTATCCGCGAAGTGATGATCGAAGAACTCGCTAGCAATTTCGAATTCTCGGAAGACGAGATCGAAGAGATGACTGCCCGCCATCATCAAGGAATGCTTTAAGGCTTAAGTCGCCAATCCTCGTTGCATAAATTCCGCCATACGGCGCGTAAAGCCTGCTGGGTCATTCACGGGTTCGCCTTGGATAATGCAGGCTTGATCATATAACAAGCGCGCGGCGTCTTTCAGGGCAGGAGAATCTTTTCCCGCCTGTGCGAGAGCCGCGAGTTGCTGGATCAGCACATGCTTCTCGTTAATCTCGAGAATCTTCTTTGTGTTCACAGGTTCGTAGTTCTGTTGAATTTTTAAAACGCGTTCCATGTGCATGTCCACGCCGCCGTCATCTGCGATCAGGCAGACAGGTGAATCAGTCAGGCGTTTAGAAACACGCACATGTTTTACTTCTTTCTTCAATTCTTCAGACAGTGCGCCGAGCAATTCCGTCATAGAGATATCGTTTTTCTCTTCGGGTTTTTCATCATCTTTCTTTTCTGTCTCGAATTTATCGAGATCGATAGAACCTTTCGTCACGGAGACGAATTTCTTGCCCTTGTAATCGGCAACCTGCTGAAGCCAGAAGGAATCTATCGTGTCGGACAAGAACAGAACTTCCAATCCGCGCGCCTTAAAACCTTCGAGTTGCGGGGAGCGTTCGATCGATTCCAGTTTTTCGCCGAGGATATAGTAAATCTCATCTTGAGCTTCTTTCATGCGGGAAACATAGGCATCCAAAGAGGTGAGGTGACGCGAGCCTTTGCTGTTTGTGGAGAAAAAGCGCGTGATCTTGAAAATATCGTCACGGTGTTCGAAGGCATCGTACAAACCTTCCTTCACCACCATGCCGAATTGATACCAGAAGGTTTCAAACGCAGCTTCGTCCTTTTCGGCGAGCGCGGCAAGGTCCGAAAGAATGCGTTTGGTAACGCCGCTGCGGATTTTCGTGACGATCGGATTGTTCTGAAGCATTTCGCGGCTGATATTGAGCGGTAGATCTTCGGAATCGATCACGCCACGCAGGAAGCGCAGCCAAGGATAGATCAAATTCTGTACCTGATCGGTAATGAACACGCGCTTCACATACAAACGCACGGCGTGCTTGCGGCCCGGTTCATATAAATCTATCGGGCGCATGGTGGGAATATAAAGTAATGCCGTGTATTCGATTTTGCCTTCAGCGCGCCAGTGGCTGATCATGCTCGGCTCGTCGAACACGTGGCCGATATGATGGTAGAAATCATTATATTGTTCGGTGGTGATGTCGTTTTTCGGGCGCATCCACAAGGCGCTGGCCGCATTTATCGGCTGGTCTTCCGTACCGACAAACACAGGAACCGCGATATGGTCGGAATATGCCAAGATGATCTGCTTTAATTTATCGTCGAGCAGGTAGTCATAAGCATCGTCTTTGGTGAAAAGCGTGATCAGCGTACCGCGTCCGCCCAGCTTTTTTGTCTCTTCATCTGTAGCTTCGCGCACGCTGTAGCCCGTACGTCCATCGGATTCCCAAAGCCATGCCTGCGTTTCGCCTGCTTTGCGGGAAATGACTTCAACTTTGTTTGCGATCATGAAACTTGCATAAAAACCCACGCCGAATTGACCGATGAGGTTAAGCGCGCCTTTTTCACCGCCGGAATTTTTGACGGCCTCTACCATCGCGGCGGTACCCGAGCGTGCAATCGTACCCAGATTGTCGACAAGATCTTCTTTGTTCATGCCGATGCCATTGTCGCGGATAGAAACGGTGCGTGCATCGCTATCCTTGCTCACACGGATGCGGAATTCGGAATCACCTTCGGCGAGAGAAGGTTTTTGCAAAGCTTCATAGCGCAGCTTGTCGCATGCATCTGCGGCGTTCGAAATAAGTTCCCGCAGGAACACATCGCGGTTCGTGTAAAGCGCGTTGGCGACAATATCCAAAAGCCTGGAAACGTCGGTACCGAAGGCAAGGTTTTCTTGTGTCATACTCATTCTCTCTATGGGTAAATCATGTATGTTTTCCAGCCGTCGCCCTGACGTTCGAAAACATGGCGGCGGTGGAGGCGGAATTCGCCGTCGATCCAGAACTCAATCTTGTCCGGAACGATGCGGAATCCCTTCCAGTAATCGGGGCGGGGGATGTCTTCCGTTCCCTCATACTTCTTTTCATACGTTGCGACCGACGCTTTCAGATCATCATAGGCGGGCAATTCACGCGATTGCTGTGATGCCCATGCACCTATCTGAGATAAACGCGGGCGTGATTTGTAATATGTGTCGGATTCTGCCGAAGTCACTTCCTCGACGCGGCCTTCGATGCGCACTTGCCGGCGCAGGGATTTCCAGTGGAAGCACAGTGCGGCATAAGGATTTTCCGAAATATCGTCACCCTTGTGGCTTTCCGCGTTCGTGTAGAAAACAAATCCGCGCTCATCATGTCCGTTGAGCAAAACCATGCGATTGCTAGGGCGTCCGTTTTTATCCGCTGTGGCGAGGTTCATCGCATTATGGTCGTTGATTTCCGTGGCTTTCGCCTCTTCAAGCCATTGACCGAAGGTTTTGTGGGGGTTATCCGTATCAATATTAACGAGTGCGTTCATTTCATTTTGCTTTAGTAAGCGAAGCCTTGTTTTAGACGTAATCGGAACCTAATCTAGCGCCATGCGTTAGAATCGCAACAAAAGGATTACAGCGATCATGAAAAAAACCATTTTGACTTTAGCACTTATTTCTACAGCGGCTCTGGGAGCCTGCAACACATTTCAAGGAGCCGGTAACAAGCAATTGATCGGTACAGGCGGCGGTGCCGTTCTGGGTGGTCTTGCAGGTTCTGCAGTCGGCTCGGGTTCCGGCCGTCTTTGGGCAACGGGCGCGGGTGTTCTGCTCGGCGCACTCGTAGGCTCCGAAATCGGTTCGTCTTTGGATAATGCAGACCGTGCTTACGCGCAGTCAGCCAACCAGCGCGCCTATTCCGCACCAGTAGGTGAAACAATCCGCTGGAACAACCCTGACTCAGGTAACTACGGCACCGTTACGCCGACCCGTCAAGGTGTCGACAATGGTGGCCGCGTTTGCCGCGAATACAACCAGACGATTTATGTGGGTGGCAAACAGCAATCGGGTTACGGCACGGCGTGCCAGCAATCCGACGGCAGCTGGCAAGTCGTCAACTAATCAACACAGTTTTGAAGAAGGCCGCTCTATTGAGCGGCCTTTTTTGTTTTCCAGCTTTATTCTTTGATTTTGGAATCCGTGGAGCGGCGGTTCATATGTTCGGTCAACGTCATGTCGCCGCCTGCTGGGGTTTTGAGAACAGGCTCGGGTTTGGCTTGGCCTTGCAATCTTTTGGTTACACCGATTGCGCTTTGCACGGGGGCAAGCTCTTTGTCGCTCTGGCATAGTGTTGCGATCATATCGAGCGTGACTTTTTCACCTCTGCGGCGATGGTCGACGATATCATCGCCTAGTTTTTCCAAAGCATCCCAGTTTGTGGAATCCTTCGATCCTTCGAATTCCATGCGCGCGGCCTGCGCGGCGTTACGGCCCGATGCGAGCGCGGCATCGAAAGAACGTGCCGCAGCATAAAGCGCGTTAGCGCACCATCCCAGAACCACACCTTCGGGCAAGGACTGGTTTTGTTTATGAGCGGCGGCCACCAAAGGCCATCCATTGTCTTCGCTGACGGAAAGTACTAGCGCTTCGTCAAAAGCTTTAATCATAAGCTCAGCATGCAATGTCTGGTTATGTTCTTTGGGCGCATAGGCGTTGTAATGCGGCATGAGATGTGCGGCTTCATTGGGAAGGACGCCGGTGATATCGCACACAAGGTGACCTGTCGCGCGGATATAAGAATCTTCGGCTGATACGATGGCGCTGCCCAGAATGATTTCGCCGGGCTGGTTTCGCCACGCCATATCTTGGGCAGGTTGCGAAAACCCCCACCATTGGCGGATGCTGGTTTCATCGAATGTGTAACCGACTTCCAATGCCAATTGGCGCGCGTAATACAAGTATTTGATGCGTGTGGGTTTTAATTCAACCAGCTTCTGGAAGCCGAATTTCGCGGCTTCCATAGCGATCACGAACGGATAATCTTGCGCTCTGCGTGAATGAACGGGGCGCAGGGAATCCATAGCGCGCTGGGCTGCCAGAACATCGATAGCATCTTCTTCACCCTGCAATCCGCTCATGACCGCGGAGAAAACATCGGCTTGCAAATTCAGGCGCGCGAGGTTCATCGGCGAGCGTTTCGGGATCATCGGGCCTGATTTGAATTTGCTTTTATATTCTGGTCGTTTGCGTATATCGAGCAAATCGATTGCATGCCACGCATGGTGATATACCGCACGTCGTAAATCTTTGGGCGCTGCAAATTCATCCATATTGACGTTAATGATCGCCAGAATACTTTCGTTGGAGGCGAGGCCGAACATCTTTGTCTTGCGGTCGATGGCCAGCCCGAGGAAGCCGGTCAGATCGTGGTGTTTGTTCTTTTCCAGTATGTCGAGCGCTGTTCTTCCGGCGGGGTGTTTCATCATGCCGTGCTCCCCAAGTTTGACGACTTCGGCAAGCTTGCCCATCTGGTGCGGCACGAACAAAAGTTCCACATCCGGATACAGATCTTGAACCTGTTTCGCGGCGAGTGAACAAATGTCCTGCAATATGTCGGTTTTTATAGTCATAACTATTAGATAGACCCCTTTTGCGTCCTCTAAAATTTTAGGCTTTTTAGGTTAAGAAAGGTTCAACAGCGGGCCTGTTTTGGCGGTTCACAGCCGCTTAGGGGCTGGACGTCTGGTCCGAAAAGTGTAGGATGCAAGTCATTATAAGGACTGAGAGAACTATGACGGATACGGCAAAAAACTGGTTGGCGGGTAAAAAAGGCGTGATTATGGGGGTCGCAAATGACCGTTCCATAGCTTGGGGTATCTCCAAGGCGGCGCACGATGCGGGGGCCGAACTGGCTTTCACGTATCAGGGCGAAGCGCTCGAAAAGCGGGTAAAACCGCTGGCGGAAAGCATTGGTTCTACCATCGTGTTGCCGTGCGACGTGACCAACATGGATTCCGTCGAACAGGTTTTCAAAACCATCGGCGAGAAGTGGGGTAAGATTGATTTCGTCGTTCACGCCATCGCGTTCTCCGACAAGAACGAACTGGATGGTTTGTATCTCGACACGACACGCGAGAACTTTCTCAAAACCATGGACATCTCCGTTTACTCCTTCACGGCCGTTGCGCAAAAAGCCGCGCCTCTGATGAATGACGGTGGTTCCCTCGTAACGCTGACCTATTACGGCGCGGAACGCGTGATGCCACATTACAATGTTATGGGTGTTGCAAAGGCCGCATTGGAAGCGTCCGTGCGTTATCTTGCCAACGATCTTGGCCCGCGCGGTATCCGCGTAAACG
The DNA here is from genome assembly GCA_002482805.1 of Micavibrio sp. UBA7689. Lineage (GTDB taxonomy): Bacteria > Pseudomonadota > Alphaproteobacteria > Micavibrionales > Micavibrionaceae > Micavibrio_A. The sequence continues at coordinate 81,305 of DLGR01000021.1, forward strand.
CTATCTCCGCAGGTCCCATCAAAACACTGGCCGCTTCGGGTATCGGCGATTTCCGCTATATCTTGAAATGGAACGAACTCAATTCCCCTCTGCGCCGCAACGTCACCATCGATGATGTGGGCCGTTCGGGATTGTTCCTATTGTCTGATTTAAGTTCGGGTGTGACGGGCGAAGTCCTGCATGTGGATTCCGGTTATCACACAGTGGGCATGTGCTCGGTTGAATCTGCGGGCGAAACCGCCGAACTTCTGCGCTCCATCGCGCCGAAGGATGAAGACAAAGCGGCGTAGCCATGTCAGGCAACCGTTTCGGAACATTGTTTCAATACCAGACCTTCGGTGAAAGCCACGGCGTTGCCATAGGCGCTATCGTCGATGGTGTTCCGCCGCGTATTATGCTCTCCGAGGTCGATATTCAGAAATATCTCGATAAACGAAAACCTGGACAGAGCCGTCACACGACGCAGCGTCAGGAGCCCGATACCGTGCGCATTTTGTCCGGTGTGTTCGAAGGCATGACGACGGGTGCGCCCATCGGTCTTCTCATTGAGAATGTCGATGCGCGTTCGAAAGATTACCGCGATATCGCCGCGAAATATCGCCCGGGTCACGCAGACTTTACCTACGATGCCAAATATGGCATCCGCGATTATCGCGGTGGCGGCAGATCTTCCGCCCGTGAAACCGCTATGCGCGTTGCCGCAGGGGCCATTGCCCGCAAAATTTTAGAGAACGCGCTGGGTAATGTGCAAATTCGCGGCGCGGTGGTGCAGGTGGGTCCTCATCAAATCAACCGTGCGAATTGGGATTGGAATCAGGTGGATCAAAACCCGTTCTGGTCGCCCGATGCCGCTGCCGTTGCAACATTCGAAGAATTTCTGGATGGCAAACGCAAAAGCGGTTCCTCCGCAGGCGCGATTGTTGAGATCGTCGCCAGCGGTATTCCAGCAGGCCTCGGCGCGCCCGTGTACGACAAGCTGGATTCTGATTTGGCCAAGGCCATGATGTCCATCAATGCCGTGAAGGGCGTGGAAATTGGCGCAGGCTTTGAATCCGTTTTGCTGGGCGGTGAAGAAAACGCCGATGAAATCCGTATGAAAGACGGCAAGGCCGTATTCCAATCCAATAATGCCGGCGGCATTCTCGGTGGCATTTCGACAGGGCAGGATATTGTTTGCCGCGTGGCGTTCAAACCGACATCGTCAATCCTCACGCCCGTCAAAACCATCGACAATCAGGGCAATGAAACCGACATTGTCACCAAAGGTCGCCATGACCCGTGCGTAGGTTTGCGTGGTACGCCTGTTGCGGAGGCAATGATGGCTTGCGTTCTCGCCGACCACTGGCTTCGCCACAAGGCTCAAAATTTATAAAAAGGAGAAAAGACATGAGAATGTTCGCTGTAATGATGATGGTTCTTATGTACTTACCCACTCAAGCTTTCGCTGTTGATCCCATTCCGAACACGCCGACGATCGCCACGCCGCAGCCCGAATTTCCCAAAACCCCACAATATGCCGCGATAGCGGTTTCACCCAAGACACTGGACTATGGCACCAGTCAGAATATGGCATCGCAAATCGAAGCGCAGGACGCGGCCAAAAAACAATGCACCAACGGGCATTCAAAGGCCATGGATTGCCAGATCACGGTTTATTTTTACGATGCGTGCGGCGCAGTTGCTGTAAAGCCGAAAGGCGATGTCGGCTTGAATATGGGTATGAAGAGCGATCGTGGCGGAGCCTATGGTGCGGATTGGGGCAAAACCCAATCGTCTGCCGAACGCAAAGCTCTGAAGATATGCGAGAACATAGCGCCATCGGGATGCAGAATAGCCAAATCATTTTGCTCGCGATAACGTTTCATGGAAAAAATCACGCCTGCTGATCTTATTCCTCTAAACGCTTTCGAACGACATTTTCCGATCAAAATACATCTGGCTTATGCAGATCGCGGATACGAACATAATCTGTTCAAAGGGCTTTATCACGATGATGCCAAAATCATGTGGGCCCACAAGAATTTTACGCCCGTGATCCTGCTTGCCGCACTGGTTTGTCAAAAACGCCATAAATGGACCCTCGAATTGTTCGATTGTCTGCGGCCCATAGAGGCGCAGGAGAGGATGGCTGTGCATGGATTTTCGCCCATGTTGGTATCAAGGCCCGGCAGTGGAGCACATCCGCGTGCCATGGCTGTCGATATCTGGCCACGCGATGAAAACGGAATTTCAGTGAATATGGGTACATCTTTTGATTTTTTTGCGAAAACGCCCGCGGACGATAATCCCGCGGGAAGAGGTTACACTAAATTTGACTGTGGCGAAGCCGAGCGCAAGATCATCCTTGAAAACCGTACCGCTCTTGAATCCGCTATGGTGGAAGCCGGTGTCGCTGTAGGGAAGAAAATATTGCCCCTGCCTGTGGAGTGGTGGGACTTCCGTTTTTTTCCTGAACATTTCAATCGCTTCGCGCCGCTGTCTGAGATCGACTTGGAGCCATATCAGAGATTGATCGCCCCGGATATAAAAGTCATGAATGAAATCCTGCATGGTAACTATACTCCTGTGATGGCGGACCTGATCGAAAAAATTGCCACCGAAACAAACGCCTTATTTAAAAAACTATTTTAACTATTCTATCCCTTTTGGCTGTGCCACACAGGCTACCCTGTGGTTTTCGGTCATGGGAAACACATATACCTCTGATAAACGTGTGAAATTCGGTATGGTTCCGTTAAAATGCCACGTGACTTTAATCGTTAACAGATTAAAATCGGAGCATTCAAAAAGGCAGGTTTCATGAGACGTCGTATCGGTTCCTATTTTTACAAATCCGCTCCCCGAAAATCGGATATTTCGAAAGCGCGCTGGAACATAAGGCGCATCATCGGCCATACGATCCGCAAGACCTGCACCGTCATCGGCGGAATTATTTTGTTTTTCTGTGTGATGGGTACGATCTCGCTTTTTTCTTATGAAGGAAAGAAGAAGGCGATTTTGCCCGATGATATGATTCTCGTGCTCAATGTAACAGACCCGATCGGAGAAACGGAGCATGCACGCTCACTGGCCGATCCATTCGCAGCTGCTGGCATCACCATCGGGGATTTGATTGCGACCATCGATCAGGCATCTATCGATCCGCGCGTGCGCGGTCTTCTGGTTTCTTTGGATCAAGGAGGTATGGAACTCGCACATATTCAAGAACTCCGTGTGGCGATCAAACGTTTTCGTGTCAGCGGCAAATTCGCGCATGTTTATACAGCGTCTTTTGCGGATGCCGGAAGCGGTATCGGCGCCTATTATCTGGCATCGGCGTTCGATGAAATATGGATGCAGCCCGTGGGCATGGTGACTATCACGGGCCTTTCGATGGAAATGCCTTTTGCGCGCGCTGCCCTAGATAAAATAGGTGCTAAGCCCGAATTCCTTCACCGCGAAGAATATAAGTCTGCGATGGAATCGTTCACCAATGAGCGTATGTCCGAACCCAACCGTGAGATGATGCAATCGATCTTGGAAAGCCTTTCGGGGCAGATCGCGCGCGATATTGTGGTTGATCGCAAAATTCCTGCATCCATTTTAGAGGCCAATTTAAACAAAGGTCTGGTCACGGGCAAAGATGCGCTAACGGCAGGACTCATCACACGTCTCGATTATTCGGATGTTATGCTCGATGAAGTGCAAAAACGTATCACCAACAAAAAGAACGATGAAGATTTGCCCTTGGTAGCGCTGGAAGATTATTTTGCCGGCATTAGTACGTCGATGGGCAACAAAGGCCCTCAAGTCGCATTGGTGCGCATTGCGGGCGAAATCATTCCCGGTGCCGATCCCGAGCCTGGTTTCGCGACCAGCGATTACATTGCCGATGCCATTAACGAAGCAAGTGAGAACGACGATATCAAGGCCATAGTCGTCCGTGTCGATTCACCGGGCGGATCGCCGACCGCGTCCGAAACGATCCGCCGCGCTATCGTTCATGCCAAAGAGAAAGGCAAGAAGATTATCGTTTCGATGGGGCCGCTCGCGGCTTCGGGCGGTTACTGGGTGACGGTCGATGCGGACAAGATTTACGCACTTCCTACCACGCTGACGGGCTCCATCGGCGTCATCATGGGCAAATTCGAAGTGAGCGAGATGTGGAAAAAGATCGGCATCAACTGGGGTGGCATGAAGTGGGGTGAAAACGCACAGATATGGTCGCCCAACGTGCCGCTGAAGGATTCTGAACGCGCCGCACTGGAAGTCGCCATCGATGACACCTACGCTTCCTTTATCGAACGGGTGGCAAAAGGCCGCAAAATGGACCCCGCCAAAGTGCGCACCATTGCCAAGGGCCGCGCATGGACGGGATTGCAGGCAAAAGAAAACGGCTTGATAGATGACCTCGGCGGACTTGACGTTGCGCTGGATTACACGGCCTCACTCGTAGGACAACGCGACCGCACCCAGCTCGACATCCATATCATTCCCGAACCGCTCACACCGATAGAACAATTGATGCATATGATGGGCCAGCAGGTTTTCTTCCAGAACTGGCTTGGGGATACGGTGATGGGGGACATGTTCCGCCGTGTAGAAACGATTCAACGCAGCGGTTTAACACAAGCTTATGATCCTGACTTACACGTGCGCTGACGGGCGGATGATCGGATAAATACGTCCCGCAAAATCAGTATAGTTCACAATGATGTGGTCGGGTGAATAACCCTTTTCGAACAAAGCCGCGACGCCTTTAACTCCGTATGAAAATGGAATGACCTTTGCGGGCAAAACCTGATCCGCGGCCACGGCGGCCAAAATATCTTTATGTCGATCACCGATATACCAAATGACGTCTTGCGCTGTCACAGGTTCCTTTATGCCTTTGAGGGCGCGTAGGAGAGGATCGGGATGGGGCTTCGACCATTGAATATCTTCGCGAAATACCTGCGTTTTAAAAAAACCATCCAGATTGAATTTGTTTAATATGTCGTGGCCGTAGCCTTTGCCTAGTCCGTTGGAAACGATCCCAAGCGGAATGCCTTCGGCGCGAAATAAATTCAACAGCGCGTAAATTCCCGGACAGGGCTGGACGATCTGATCGACTTCACGGCGGCGAATTTTATGTAGTGCGCGGTGGACAAGCAAACGCGGCTTTTTGCCTTCATCGGCGGAAAAATCAGGGTGCGGCTTTTTGCGGTAAACCCATGAAGAGGCCTTGAACATGACATCGTCGATCACTTCGAGCGCGCCGAGGATGCGCGGGTTGATGTGGCGGACCGTGGTGCCGTCCATGTCGAACAGAACAATGGTGGGCCGTGCAATGTTCATAATGAAATGCTAGGTGCTAAAAATCGTTTTCGCAATATGCTTGGCGGCCAATTGCGCGGTTTCATACTGTTTTTCCGGCGAATCATGGTCTTGGAAGATGTCCGGCAAATGCATGGTACGTGCCTTCAATTTGCCGTTATCCAGCAGCCCTTCGCGGGAGAGGAATTCGAGAACATAAGAGCCGAAACCGCCGATAGATCCTTCTTCGACAGTAATGATCGCCTTGTGGTTTTTGGCGAGGTCGCGGATAAGCGCTTCATCCAATGGCTTCGCAAAGCGTGCATCGGCGACGGTGACGGAAATGTTTTTCTGGGCAACCAGTTCCGCCGCCATCAATGCTTCGTGCAGGCGCGTGCCGAAGGAAAGAATGGCAATATCGGTGCCTTCTTTCACAATACGGCCTTTGCCGATCTCCAGCATTCTGCCTTCGGCCGGCATTTCCACGCCGAAACCTTCGCCGCGCGGGTAGCGTAAGGCGATCGGACCTTCGCTGTATGCAGCTGCAGTTGCAACCATATGCACCAGTTCGGCTTCGTCCCCAGCCGCCATCAAAACCATATTCGGAAGGCATCCCAGATAAGCTACGTCGAACGATCCTGCATGTGTCGCGCCGTCGGCGCCGACCAATCCTGCGCGGTCCATCGCAAAACGCACCGGCAGATTTTGTAATGCCACGTCATGCACGATCTGGTCGTAAGCGCGTTGCAGGAAGGTGGAGTAAATTGTTGCGAACGGCTTGAATCCCTCGCAAGCAAGACCTGCGGCAAACGTCACGGCATGTTGTTCGGCGATGCCGACATCGAATGTGCGCTCAGGAAATTCATATCCGAACAGATCCAATCCCGTGCCACTCGGCATTGCACCCGTGATAGCGACGATCTTTTCGTCTTTGCGTGCTTCGGCAATCAAACTCTGCGCGAAAACTTTGGTGTAGGTTGGCGCGTTGGCTTTCGCCTTGTGCTGGCTGCCAGTAACCACATCGAATTTCGTCACGCCGTGCATTTTATCGGCCGATGATTCCGCAGGCGCATAGCCTTTGCCTTTTTTGGTGATGGCGTGGATCAGAACAGGCCCGTTTGGCGGGTTGTCTTTCATGTTCTTAAGGATGGAAACAAGGTGTTCCAGATCATGCCCGTCGACGGGACCTATATAATAGAATCCCATTTCCTCGAACATGGTGCCGCCACCTATGGCTGCCCGCGCTGTTTCTTCCACACGCTTGGCCGCGTTCTTGATGGGGGCGGGAAGCATGTTCGCGAATTTTTTGGCGACATCGCGAGCGGTAATATATGGCTTGCTTGATACAAGATTCGTCAAATGCTCGCTCATCGCGCCTACGGGTGGAGCGATGGACATGTTGTTATCATTTAGAATGACGATCATTTTGGATTTGAGCGTGCCCGCATTGTTCATAGCTTCGTAAGCCATACCTGCTGACATCGCTCCATCGCCGATCACGGCGATGATGTGGTTGTCGCCGCCGGAAAGATCACGCGCCACCGCCATACCCAAGCCTGCAGATATAGAGGTCGAAGAGTGTGCCGCGCCGAACGGGTCGTATTCGCTCTCGCTACGTTTGGTGAAACCCGACAATCCTCCGCCCATGCGCAGCGTACGGATGCGATCTCTGCGACCAGTTAGAATTTTATGCGGATAGGCTTGGTGGCCGACATCCCATATGAGCTTGTCCTTGGGTGTATCAAACACGGCATGAATGGCCACGGTCAATTCTACAACGCCGAGGCCAGCCCCCAGATGTCCACCAGTGACGGAAACCGCATCGATGGTTTCGGTGCGAAGTTCATCTGCAACTTGTTTCAATTGTTCAATATCCAAGCCGCGCAAATCCGCCGGATCGTTGATTTGATCCAGCAAAGGGGTGCGGCTTATTTGTGCCGTTTCCTGTGCTTTGTCAGCGGCTTGTTTCATAGGGACCTTTTTTAAACAACTTTATGGCTATTTGCCATAGAAAAAGGGGCGATTTTTAGGATCTACGCTGCAGGACGTAACGGGCCAGTTCTTCGAGCATTTCCGCGCGGCCTTCAAATACTTTGAGGTGGCGGCAGGCTTGATCGACCAGCATTTCCGCCCGTGATTTTGCCTGTTCCTTACCCATCGTGGATACAAAGGTGGATTTACCCGCTTTTTCGTCCTGATTGGCGGGCTTGCCCGTCATCATGGTTGTGGATTCTACATCCAGAATGTCGTCCGTCACCTGGAAGGCGAGGCCGAGATCGAAGGCGTAATTGTTGAGCGCCTTCTTGTGCATGTCATCGGCCTTGCCGAGGATCGCGCCGGCTTCGCAAGCGAACGCCATCAATTTTCCGGTCTTCATGCGTTGCATGCGGGAAATGGTGCCCAGATCGAATTCTTCGTTTTCGCCGATCAGGTCGAGCATCTGTCCGCCGACCATGNNTGCCTTGGGGGCCGGACGCTTCGGCGAGTTTGCGCACGAGTTCTACGCGCACGTTCGGATCGGCGTGTGTTTCACGGTCCGCCATAACTTCAAATGCCAGTGTAAGCAAAGAATCTCCGGCAAGAATTGCGGTCGCTTCATCGTAGCGGATGTGCACGGTGGGCTGACCGCGGCGCATGTCGGAATTGTCCATGGCGGGAAGATCGTCGTGGATAAGCGAGTAACAGTGCAGGAATTCCACGGCAGCGGCAACGCGTCTGGCGCGTGCGGGATCGCAGTTAAAAAGTTTCGCGGATTGCATCACCATGAACGGGCGCAGGCGTTTACCGCCCGAGAGCACACCATGTCGCATGGCTTCATACAGACGGTCTTCGGCGAGATCGGTTTGCGGCAAAAGGCGCGAGATCGTTTTGTTGACTCCTACCACGCATTCTTCAAGAGCTTCGGCGAGCGTCTGCGACGCTTCTCTAGGTGATGGGCACATGCGTTAAATCTCTCTTCTATTATTCTTTTATGTCGAAGGCTTCGGTTTTGACCGAGCCGTCGGGGGATAGGGTGATCTTTTCTATCTTCAGGCGTGCTTCCGCAAGCTTCTTTTCACAGTGGGACTTCAAGGCTACGCCGCGCTCATATTGTTCGATGGATTCTTCGAGCGGCGCTTTCCCGGATTCCAGCGCGCGGACAATCTCTTCCAGCTCGCCCAGGGCCTTCTCAAAGCTAAGTTTATCAAGGGCTTGTGCAGTCGCCACGGTCAGAATCGTCCTTGTTTTTCAGTATTATGCAGGGGCGCAATATATGTCAGTTAGGCCAAATACGCAAGGCAGGGGACCAGTCTTTGCAAAACTTAAAAACGGGAGTTCGGGGTATAATAGGTAAATAGAAGACTGAATAAGGAGATGACAATGAATCAGCCCCAAAAACAACAGGCACAAGACATCACCAACATGTTCGTATGGCGTTTGAACCGCCGTTTGTCCGAAAAACGCGAAAATTCCGTGAACACGGGCATTCTGCGCAGGATGCCTCACTAATATCAGATCTTTACGCCCGCCAGCGTAGCGAGATGAACCGCGACGCTGGCCTTTAGGGCTTCAAGGTTATATCCTCCCTCGAGAACCGTCATCATTTTGCCGCCGCAATGCTTGTCGGCGAGTGCACAGAGCTTTTTCGTGACCCATCCGAAATCTTCCGTCTCCCAATTCAACTGGGCATAGGGGTCTGCCTTGTGTGCATCGAACCCTGCGGAAACCAAAAGCAGATCGGGTTTGAACGCATCGACGGCGGGGAAAACTTTCGTCTCGTAAAGTTTTTTGAATTCGTCCGAACCTGTGAAGGGCGCGAGCGTAAAATTCAAAACGCTTTCGTCATTGTCTTCTTCCAATCCCGTCATCGGCCATAATGGATATTGATGCGTGGATATGAACAATATTGAACCGTCATGCATGCGTGTCATGGCGTCTGTGCCATTGCCATGATGCACGTCGAAATCAACAATCGCGATCTTTTTAAACCCGTATGCTTTTTGCGCATGGCGCGCGGCGATAAATATATTGTTGAACAGGCAAAAACCCATGGAAACTGTTTGTTCCGCATGGTGGCCCGGTGGACGCATCGCGCAAAAAGCGCGGGTGGTTTTGCCGCCGGCTATATCGTCAATCGCAGAGCAGGCAGCGCCTGCCGCCGCCAACGCGCATTCCCATGATTGGGGGGATACGATCGTGTCTGAATCGATTTGCTTGTGGCCCTTTTCAGGAATGATCGCGGCGACATGCTCGATATAACGGAGCGGGTGGGCGAGCAGGATTTGATCTTCGCTCGCGGGTCTTATGGTGCCACGTGGAAGGTCCGAGTAGGGCTTTTCTGTCAGAAGGTCCAAAATTACGCGCATTCGGTCGGGCCGCTCGGGGTGAGAATGGCCGGTATCATGCAAAAGGGCTATATCGTCTGCGTATACAGTTGTGCGGGGCATCTTTCCAATCCTGCCTTGAGTCAGTATCATGCCTTGAGTGACCTTACCAAGATAGTTAGTTTATGGCCTCTGGCATCCATTCCACCGTCCGATCTCTGGAAACCCGCTTGCAAGTGCGCTGGGCGCCCAAATGGCATGAAGCGTTCCGTGATCCGCGCGGCGGTTTTTACGAACGCTTGGGCAAAGGCTTCAAACCCGTTCTTACGGGGCAGCGCAGGCTCGTTGCGCAGTGCAGGCAACTTTCCATTTATGCTCACGCTTCCCTAAATGATAACAAGGGTTTCAAACCCGATCTTAAAAAGCAATTTGAATTTATAATGGACCGTTACTACGATAACGCGACAGGGCTTTGGCACTTCGCGCTCGATGATGACGGGCAGGTGGTTGATAAAACCTGTGACCTTTACGCGCTAGCCTTCGTCATATTCGCCTGTTCGCATTATTACCGTGCCACGGGGGATGAGCGCGCCGAAGAAACGGCAGGGAACGTCCTGCGTCTGATCGATGCCCGCTTTGCCATGCCTTTGGGATTGGCCGAGGCTCTGGGGCCTGATTCCAAGCCCTTGCCCCGCGTTCGCCGACAGAATCCGCATATGCATTTGCTCGAAGCGTGTCTTTTCGCACAGGAAACTTGGGGCGGCAGGAATTTCGAAGCCATGGCCGATGAAATGGTGTCGCTTTTTCAAAGTGTATTCTTCGACTCGCGACGCGGCACGTTAACGGAATTTTTTACAGATGATCTGAAGCCGCATCCTGAAATGGGTGATCATCTGGAACCCGGACATTACTTTGAATGGGTGTGGCTGTTAAAAAAACACGGCGCCATGAAAGGCGCGGCAAATCTGCACGATCCTTTCTGCCTTCAACTTCTGGTTTGGGCGAACGAACATGGGTGGGATGAGCAATATGGCGGCATTTACGATATTGTTTCGTCGAGCGGTTATGTGATTTCCGGCACCAAGCGCATCTGGCCGTTCTGCGAGGCGTTGAAAGCCAACGCATTGATGCTCGAAGCCGCCCCCAACCGTCAGGATATAAAAGACCGTGTCACAAAAATGGTCGGCGTGTTCGAAAGCAAATATATGCAGGAACGGGGCTTCTGGACGGAGTCTTTGAATCGCGATCTTACACCTGCCGCGGATTTCATGCCTGCTACCACGCCGTATCACGTTTATTTCGGTATCACGGAAACATGGGATGTCATGCAAAAACGCGGGGCGGGGAAATCATTGGGATCGGCTTTGCAGATATCGCTGTACCGCGCACGTAGATCTTTATCGAGCGCAGTCAAAACGCTGCGCACTGCTTTTTAATTGGCAAGTACAGGTTTTGTAACGGGTTTGGGAATCGCCGATGTTGATTTCGCAGGCGGTGTTATAGTCGGGGGTGGTACAGACGCCGGTGTTGAGATATCGGTTTGCGCCAAAGTATTGCCTTGGTTGTAGGCCAACTGATCTGCGGTTAACTGAAAACCCACCACGACATTATATGTGATGCCTTGTGCGACATCGGGGAAAGGCATGGCTTGGAACACGGTTTCGCCCTGTGCCAATTCATTCTGCGTCGCGCCGTAGGCGAGCGATGCCGCGAAGATTTCCTTCGATACCACTGTGCCTTGGGAATCTGTCACCGCGACAAAGTACGGATAAGCGAAGCTCGGCTTGTCACCGGATTTGATACGCGCCTTGGGTCCGGTTCTTCCGCTCAAGGTCAGGTCGATCTGCATCAGCAAAGTTTCTTTTTCCATGCGGCAAACATTCTTGACGTCCACGATGTTGACTTCGGATACCTTATCGCTGGCGGAAGTTTTTGTGGCGTCATGGAAATCGACAAGGCGTGCGAGGTCGGGCCGGACGGTAACGGGCGGACAGGTGCCGTCATATACGGGTAATTTTTTCTTTTCTTCCTTCACCGGATCGGGCGGTGAATGGAATACGCCCGCGACTTTGTCGTATCCGACCGCGAGGTCGTTTTTCAGCCCTGAAACTGTCGAGCAAGAGGTGAGGGCGAGTACAGAGACAAGGAGGAGCGCGTTGAATTTCATGGCCAAATCATAGGCTAGCCCTATGGCCAAAACAAGGTTTTGCTATGGATTTTCGGCGGATTGTCCTCTATATAAACGGCTATGGAAAAACGCCCTTTGACGATATTGCTCTCGGCGCCGCGCGGTTTTTGCGCGGGCGTGGACCGCGCCATCCAGATCGTTGAAAAAGCCATCGAAAAATACGGCGCGCCCGTCTATGTGCGGCACGAAATCGTCCATAACAAATTCGTTGTCGATGGGTTGCGCGCCAAAGGAGCTGTTTTTGTTGAAGAGTTGACCGAAATTCCGAATGACGGCCAACCTGTCATTTTCTCCGCGCACGGCGTGGCAAAAGCTGTACCCGCCGAAGCCAAAACCCGCGAGATGTTTTATATCGATGCAACCTGTCCTTTGGTGAGTAAAGTTCACAAAGAAGCGGAAAAGCACCACGAACTTGGCCGCCAGATTATTTTGATTGGTCACCAAGGCCACCCCGAAGTTGTCGGCACTATGGGGCAATTGCCGGGCGGCGCTGTTTTGCTTGTCGAGACACTCAAAGATGTTGCGAATTTGAACGTCGATGATCCGCACAATATAGCGTTCTGCACTCAAACTACGTTGTCTGTCGATGATACGGCCGAAGTGGTCGATGCCTTGAAGAAAAAATATCCGCACATCATCGGCCCCGGCAAAGAAGACATCTGCTACGCCACGACCAACCGTCAGGCGGCGGTGAAGGCAATCGCTCCGCGCTGTGATGCGTTGATGGTCATCGGCGCGCCTAACTCATCCAACTCCAATCGTCTCGTAGAAGTCGGCGTCGCGTATGGATGCAACAAAGCCATTCTCGTGCAACGTGCGTCTGAGATCGACTGGAAGTGGCTGGACGGGATTAATGTCATGGGCCTGACAGCAGGAGCATCTGCACCCGATGTGCTGATCGACGAAGTGATTTCGGCGGCGAAAGAACGTTTCGACGTGACAGTAGAAGAGGTCGCGATCACGCAGGAAAACGTGGTCTTCAACATACCCAGAATCCTGCGCGATGCGGAAGAGAGAGTGGCTTAAATTTTCATATTGGTTAACGGCACCATTTTTAATTGACATAATTTTATTTTTCTCACATTATCGGTAAAAAGGAGAAAAAGGATGTCCTATGAAATTAAGCCCAATTGGGATGATAGGTTAAATGGTATTTGGGTGGGGCTATTTGCCTCTGTTGGCTTCTTTAAACTTATGGACCCCTTTTTGAATGCGGCAACAAATTATTTGAGCCAAGCATTCGAACAATCGGCCAATATTGCAGCGGAACCGGCAAAGCTACTTGCACTGTCTATTCCTCACCTCGGCGTTGCTACCATTGCGGCTATTGGTGCCAGTAAACTGATGGACTCAATAGTGAAGGCCAGCGCTTTGGATGGCGGAAGGGTGGTTGCCAGTGCTCCATCCGAAACGGAACCGCAAGCACCATATCCTGCCTCAGTTTTTTAACTCTTGGCTTGATTTGCGTTAGTCGCCCCGCCAAACTAACGGCATGGCCGTGTATACCCCTGTTTCCGCTGACGAACTCTCCGCGTTCCTGAATGATTACAATATCGGGACCTATGCTTCCCATGAAGGTATCGAGGCGGGTGTTTCCAACACCAATTACTTCGTCAAAACGAGCAAGGGCCGTTACGTGCTGACTTTGTTCGAACCGCACCGTGTGATCACAGAAGATATTCCGTTCTTTTTGAATTACGCCATCGAACTCGATAAAAGCGGCGTGCCTTGCCCTGAAACCATTGAACGCAAGGACGGTACACATTACGCCATGTTGAACAATCGCCCCGCCGCGATCTTCACCGTGTTGCTCGAAGGGGCGGGATGTTACCCGCAAATGATTACGCCCGAACTCTGCGAAGAGGCGGGTATAGTTCTGGCGCAAATGCATATGGCGGTTCATGCCTTCACACGCACATCACCCAACCGTTTCGGTTTACATCGCTGGCAATATTGGATCACCGATCTTGGGTCACGCATGAATGATATTGAAGACGGTTTGACCAAATTTGTCGCGGAAGAGTATGATTTCGTTGCCTCACACTGGCCCAAAAATTTGCCGATGGGTGCCATCCATGCGGATTATTTCCCTGATAATGTGTTTGCCAAAGACGGCAAAGTGACGGGTGTTTTCGACTTCCACTTTGTTTGCACGGATTATTTTGCCTATGACCTTGCTATAGCTTTGAGCACATGGGCCTTCGATGAGAGCAATGATTTCCGTCCCGAACGATTCAATGCATTCATCAAGGGCTATCATACGATGCGCCCGTTATCGCACGAAGAAAAACTCTCGCTTCCAATTTTGATCCGCGCCGCGTGTTTGCGCTTCCTGCTTTCACGCTGTGAAGAAAAACTGCGCTACAAACAGGGCGATGTCATCAAGCCGCACGATCCGATGGTATATAAAAAACGTCTGCGCCATTACCAGCAATTCCAAGATGAGCAGGGCGTCGCGGCATGAGCGTGGAGATATTCACCGACGGCGCGTGTTCAGGAAATCCGGGCCCGGGCGGGTGGGCGGCGTTGCTTCGTTATAAAACCACCGAAAAAGAAATCTCCGGCGGCGAAAGGGAAACCACCAACAACCGTATGGAAATGATGGCTGTGATCGAAGGTTTGGCTGCGCTTACGAAATCCAGCAAAGTTACGCTCTACACCGACTCGCAATATGTGCAAAAAGGTGTGACCGAATGGATGAAGGCATGGAAAGCGAAAGGTTGGCCATCCCGCATCAAGAATCAGGATCTTTGGTTGCGAATCGATGAGCAGGTAACCAAGCACGACGTGAAATTCGTCTGGGTTCGGGGACATGACGGACACGCCGAAAACGAGCGTGTGGATAAGTTGGCAGTTGCGGCGATTCCAAAGCGTTAGCGACCTTTGTTCACAGGGTATGCACAAGCCGTAATGGAACTTTTAAGATTCCATTAATGTTTGCAGATGAGCATGGACCTTATGCGAACAAGGAGGTTTGCCATGACCGACATCTTAAAAGCGAACGACAACAAGTCCCTGAACGATGTTAGCCTGCCACTGCCGCCTCTTGAACTCAACGGCGGATCCGATCACGAAATCTACGCCCGTTTTATGCGCCACATAAGATTGGTTCCCAACAGCCGCATCGAAATAAAGGTTCTGTCTGCCATTCAATTCACGGCGGACATGCTGGACTCTTCCGATGCAATCGTCGCTAAAACTCTCGCGGATATGGGGCTTCGCGCTCCGCGCCGCGCGTTCCCCGAATCCTATCTCGAATATGTGGATCGTTCTTTGATGCGTTCCGGTTTCGAAGTGGGTGGGCCTTGTGCTTCTTCTTTGGAAATGAAGGCGCACTGGGATGAAACAGGTGAAGATAAATTTGCAGGATTCAAGCGCGACTACACGGTGCTTTCGGAACCTTTGCAGGTTTAAATACTGATCTTGCCTTCGAGATAGGTGAAGGCTTTGCCGCCCATGCGCACGCGGTCATCTTGAAGTTCGCAAATTAGCGTGCCGCCGCGCTCGGAAACTTGTTTGGCTATCATTTTCGTTTTGCCGAGCCTGCCCGCCCAATAGGGGATGAGGTTGCAGTGGGCCGAGCCCGTGACGGGATCTTCTTCGATGCCATCGCCCGCGCAAAAGAATCTGCTGATGAAATCGCAATTGTCTTCGGGACCTGCTTTAGCTGTAATGATGGTGAATTTCCCGCCTTCGCCCAGACGTTTGAAATCAGGTTTGATCGCGTGGATGATTTTGGGGTCGTCATAAACCAGCATATAATCGCGGCTGACGTAAACTTCGCTGGGCTTGTGGCCGTTCAGGCCGTCGATAACGCAGGCCGGAAGGGCCTCGAACTTTTCCGGGGGGCGCGACGGGAAGTCCAGAAATAGCATGCCGTTTTCGCGCGTAACGCGCAGATCGCCCACTTTGCGGGTTTTCAGTAAAAGCGGATCGCCGTTGAATCCAAGATGTTCGAAAATCACATGCGCGGAGGCGAGGGTGGCGTGCCCACACAGATCAATTTCTGACATCGGCGTAAACCATGTGATGTCGTAATATTTACCGCGCGGCACGATAAAAGCGGTTTCAGAGAGATTGTTTTCCATCGCGATGCTTTGCATAAGATCGTTCGGAAGGAATTCATCGAGCACGACAACGGCGGCAGGATTGCCCTTGAAGAGCTTTTCCGCGAACGCATCCACCTGATACATCGGAAACGTCTTAGTCATTGAACTGGATATTGCCTTTTTTCTGCATGTCATTGCTCGGTTTGTATTCAGGCGCATTGCCGTTCGGGCTGCCTTCCAACGCGGGGCCGTCGCCGCCTCCCATCAAACGACCTAGGAGATCCTGGAAGCTGAAATCATTCTCTACATTACGCACATTGTAATACGACTTCGCGGGTTTGGCCGAGGCCGTTGTCATTATTTCGCGCCACACAGGGGCGGGAACCATGCCGCCTGTCACACGCTTCATGGGTGAATTGTCGTCGTTACCGACCCATACGGCACCAGCATATTGATTGGTAAACCCGATGAACCATGCGTCGCGAAAATCCTGCGATGTTCCAGTTTTGCCGGCGGCCATGTAAGGCCCTTGCGCCGCTTGGCCCGTTCCATATTGTACGACGGATTGCATCATGCCTGTGATCTGGGAAATGTAACCGCGTGCGACGACCTGACGTGCCGTGCGCTCTTTGGGTTGTTCGTAAATGGTTGTGCCGACCTCGTTCGTGATCTTGGCGATGGCGAAAGGTTCTACCGCCACGCCACCACGGCCGATCGTGGCATAGGCCGTGACCATTTCCATCATGGGTATCCCGTTGGAGCCAAGCGCGAGGGCAAGGCTGGCTTCCAGGTCTGCCGTAATACCCAAACGCCGAGCAAGTCCGACGGTTTCTTCCGGTCCTACATCGCGCATCAGATTGACTGATACGGTGTTCAATGATCGCGTGAGCGCTTCGGTCAGCGTCACTTCGCCGTAATATTGTCCACCGTAGTTTTGCGGGCGGTAGCGGCCTTCGGTGATGGGTTCATCGACGATGAGACTGCCCGGGTTCCATCCGTGTTCGAGCGCGGAGAGATAAACGATGGGTTTGAAAGAAGAACCGGGAGAGCGGAGGGCGTGCGTCACACGGTTATATTCTGAAACTTCATAATCGCGACCGCCGACCATGGCGACGATGGCGCCGTCCAGGGACATGAACAACGCTGCGCCTTGTGTAAGATCATAGGTATCGCCATAGGTCAGAACAGCTTTGGTGATCGCGGCTTCGGCGCGCGCCTGCACGTCACGATCCAATGTCGTTTCGACGACGATGTCTTCTTCGGGAATACCAATAACCCCTTCGACTTGGGATACAATATAATCGGTGAAGTAACGGATAGTGTCGCCCGAGGACGGTTTGCGCGGTGGCGAGGGGGGCATTTTGTCGAGTTTGGTGAATTCCGCTTTATCAAGGAATCCCGCTTCATACATGGCGTTCAAGACCACGCGAGTTCGTTGCGCAGAAAGACTGGGGTTGGAAGAGGGTGAATAGCGCGATGGCGCTTTGAGTAGCCCTGCGATGGTCGCGGATTCACGGATGGTCAGCTCTTTCGCGCTCTTGTTGAAATACACCTTCGCTGCTGCGTCGATGCCGTAAGCGCCCGAACCCAAATACACGCGGTTTAAATACGCGGAAAGAATTTCATCTTTGGTCAGTTTGGTTTCCAGCCAAATGGCGAGCATCGCTTCTTGGATTTTGCGCTTCAGCGTGCGCTCGCGGCTCAAGAACAGGTTTTTGGCGAGCTGCTGCGTGATGGTCGATCCACCCTGCACGAAACCGGCGTTAACGATGTTAACGCCCATGGCGCGTGCTACGCCCAGCGGGTCAATCCCGAAATGGTAATAGAAGCGTCGGTCTTCCGTAGCGATAATGGCTTCGGCCACATGCGGCGGCAATTCTTTCACGGAAACCGTTTCGCCTTTGATGTCACCGTAACGGTCTATAATGGTGCCGTCATTCGCTTTGATGATGATGGTCGGGCGGCGTTCGAAAATCATCTGTTCGGTGATGGATGGCAGTTCGCCCGCAAACCATGCCAGCGTCAGGCCGAGGATCAGCGCGAACCATAAACCGCATACGACAACCCAGCGCATAATTCCACCAAGGAACGTGCCGCTATTGTCATTTTTTTTGGATTTTTTCTTTTTGGGTGCCATGGCTTTGTCTGCTGTATATCTGACGCGGGAAAATGGCGCAAATACGGCCTAAAGTCCAGTTGGTTTAGCCTAAAAACAGCGTTGCCAGCCCTAAAAACGCGAAAAATCCCACGCAGTCGGTTATTGTGGTCAGGAAAATGGACGATGAAATAGCAGGGTCCTGCCCATAACGGTTCAAAACAATAGGAATACCCGCACCGAACAGGCCCGCCGATATCAGGTTGATAACCATCGCCATCGCGATAACGAGGCCGAGGATATTGTTTTCAAACCACCATGCGGCGATAAATCCTACCAATAGGGCGAACAGACATCCGTTGATCAGACCTACAAGGCCTTCTTTCATGATGGCCCGGACGGCGTTGGTGTCCGAGAGTTCTTTCATGGCGATAGCGCGGACGGCCACGGCGAGGGCCTGCGTGCCGGCATTGCCGCCCATACCAGCGACGATGGGCATGAGGGCCGCCAGCGCCACGACCTTTTCTATGGTGGCACCGAACATGGAAACAACCGCGGCCGCCATGAACGCGGTGACGAGGTTAACGGCAAGCCAGCGCGAGCGTGAATAGCTGGTATCCAGAACGGCTCGATACATATCGCCTTCTTCAACACCGGCCATTTTCAAAATGTCTTCGCCGGCCTCTTCATCGATAACATCCAGAACGTCGTCGATGGTGATGACGCCGACCAATCGGCCTTCTTCATCCACAACAGGCGCGGAACCGATGCCTTCGCGGCGGAACAAGTGTGCGACTTCTTCTTGGTCGGTCGTGGCGGGAATTAAGTGAATGTCCTCAAGCGTGATGTCGTTGATCTTTTCAGAACGCTTGGCACGCACGAGCTTGTTGAGCGGTATCTCGCCTTTGACGTGGTAATAGGGATCAACGACGATCAAGCCATAAAAATCATCGGGTATCTCGTCTTCCGCGGCACGTAAATAATCGATGGTTTTGCCGACGGTCCAAAATTGCGGAATCGCGACATATTCGCGCTGCATAAGACGCCCTGCGGAGTCTTCCGGATAGCTCAAACCTTCTTCGAGCGCGGTTCTGTTCTTGACCGATAGATGTTTCAGAATGTTTTTCTGGAACACGGGGTCGAGATCGAGGATCAAATCGAGCGCGTCATCGGAATCCAGCTCGGAAATAATCTGTGCCACGCTGGATGCGGGGAGGGCGGACAGAATTTCGTCGCGCAGTTCTGAATCAAGGTGCCAATACACATACGGACTGACGATGTCGTTGAATTTTTCGAAGAAATGCGCACGTTCTTCATTGTTTACTTTTCCGAACAGTTCGGCGATGTCGGCGTCGGACAGGTCGTAGAGAAGAGTGCGTAAGACTTCGACGTCTTCTTCGTAAAGCGCATCCAGAATATCGCGGATGCGCTGATCGGAAAGTGAAAACCCTTCCTCCCGCACTTCTTCCAGAAGTTCGGCTGTGTCGGCTTGGCCCCGCTCGTTCGAAGGGGGGTGAAGCGTGTCGTCGCTCATCTTGGTCCCCGAAATCAGGCTGCTTTAGAAGGTTTTTTCTTAGGAGTCTTGTCGGTAGTTCTTACGGTTTTGGAGCCGCCGTCCTCGCATGCCTGTGCCGCTACGCTGGCCAACGCGGATACGTTCAATATACCACGGGTCGTGACCGATGCGGTAATGATATAAGACGGTTTGGACACACCCAAAAGCACCGGACCGATCGGAATGCCTTCGCCCAGAATTTTGAGCATGTTGAACGAAATGTTGGCCGCCTCGATATTGGGCATGATGAGGAGGTTGGCGTTATCTTTCAGTGTCGAATTAGGCATGATGATCTTGCGCACGGCTTCCGAAAGCGCGGCGTCGGCGTGCATTTCCCCATCGATTTCAAGGTCGGGATCGCGTTGCTTCAAATCTATCGTCGCGGCGCGCATTTTGAACGCCGAGCTGTCGCGGTGCGTTCCAAAATTGGAGTGCGAGAGCATAGCAACTTTGGGGATGATACCGAACCGGCGGATTTCTTCGCACGCCATCAACGTCATTTCCGACAATTGCGATATGCTGGGGTCGGGATTCACATGCGTGTCGCAGATGAAGAAGATTCCCTTGGGTAACAGGATGGCGCGAAGCGCCGCTGCTGTTTCTACGCCGGGTTTCAAGCCGATAATATCCACGACGTGGTGCATATGATCTTGGAAACTCCCCACCGCGCCCGCGATGATGGCATCCGCATGTCCCATTTGCACCATAAGCGCACCGATCGCAGACGGTTGTGTGCGTACGATCATTTTGGCAACGGCGGGCGTGATGCCTCTGCGTTCCATGATGCGGTGATAGGTTTCCCAATAGGATTTGTAGCGCGGATCGTCCTGCGGATCGACCAGTTCGAAATCTTTGCCTTCTTGCATATTTAAACGCAGGCGTTTGATACGGGTTGTGACGACTTCGCGGCGGCCTATAATGATCGGTCTGGCAATTTTTTCGTCGAGTACCATCTGGATGGCGCGCAATACGTGATCTTCTTCACCCTCGCAGTAAACAATGCGCTTGGGATCGTTTTTGGCGTACGAGAATAGCGGGCGCATGACCATGGTCGAGCGCGCGTTATATTGCTGGAGTTTTTCCTTATAAGCATCCCAATCGGTGATCGGGCGTGTGGCAACGCCGGATTCCATGGCTGCTTTTGCAACAGCGATGGAAAGTTCCGTGATCAAACGCGGATCAAAAGGTTTTGGAATCATGTAGCTCGGGCCGAACGTCAAATCTTCATTTGGATAGGCTGCAATGACTTCATCGGTCGCTTCGCGGCGTGCCAATGCTGCAATGGCTTTCACGCACGCGATTTTCATTTCTTCGTTGATCGCCGTAGCGCCGACATCGAGCGCGCCGCGGAAGATAAACGGGAAGCACAATACGTTGTTCACTTGGTTTGGGAAGTCGGAGCGACCCGTGCAGATGATAGCGTCCGGTTTGCCCTTGAGGGCTTCTGCAGGCATGATTTCGGGTGTGGGGTTCGAGAGCGCCATGATAAGTGGAGCTTTGCCCATTTTTTTCACCTTGTCCGCATCCAGAACGTTCGGACCGGAAAGGCCAAGGAAGATATGTGCGCCGTCGAGAGCGTCTTCGAGCGTTCTTGCATTCGTTTTATTGGCGAATTTTTCCTTGTACTGGTCCATGCCTTCGGCGCGGCCTTGATAAACCACGCCTTTTCTGTCGCAGACGATGATGTTGTCTTT
>DLGR01000022.1 GCA_002482805.1 Micavibrio sp. UBA7689
TTCTTTCGATTACTTCGCTTTTTTTGGCGAAACAAACCAGCACGCTTGTTTTTCTTATTGGCGGCGGTAACGGATAATAGGCTGCTGTCTAGGAAATCATCTCGCGCAGGCTGCTCGGGCATACACGGCGCTGATCATGAGCAACAGCATTATAAGATAAGGCCTCAATTTAATTTGGGGGTACATTCGGGCGTATAAAGCCAATTTCATCACTGCCTTATACATTTATTACAATAAGTTAAGCACTATATTAGATCCCGTCCCTGGCACCACTTTCTCCCCATCAAGGAACCTTAATTCTCCCAAAGCGTTGATAGCCATCGGTTAATCACTTTACAGGAGAAAAATATGAACGGGATTATTTACCTTGTTGGCCTTGTCGTTATTGTCATGGCTATCTTGTCTTTCCTTGGCATTCACTAAGGAGCAACAGACATGAACAAATCATACATTGAATGGGGAACGGTATTGGCGGGCACTGTCGTAGCCTTGGCCATTTCTACCGTTCTAATACAATTTGGTGCGGCAGTCGGTCTTACGCAAGTTACCAACGAACTGTCCGCCGATCAAAACATCACGCCCGGAGGAGTTTTGGGCGTCGGTATCTGGGTATTGTGGGTCCAGCTTTTGTCCTCCCTTGCAGGCGGATATCTGGCAGGCCGCATGCGCTTACCGATGGATGGTGATGTAACCGCACATGAAAGTGACATGCGCGATGGCGTTCACGGACTTCTGGTCTGGGCGACATCGACATTGGTTATTGTCACGGCAGGTTCCATCTTCGCATCTATTGCGGCTCTGGCCGACAACCCTGTCGAAGATATCAAACAGGTAGCAGATGTTCAAAGAATGCATGAACATGCAACCATTATCTTCGCTTTCTTTGCCGCGGCAACGTCGCTGGTATCGGGTGTTGTTGCATGGGCAGCTGCCACACAAGGCGGAAACCATCGTGACAGCCGTGCGGATCACACACGTTACTTTTCATTCCGCGTAACACGCTGATACAATGAAATTTGAAAAACGCCCCTTACGGGGCGTTTTTTTATTCTTGGAAATGAACCAACTCGAAATAATCCTCGATCGTCTGCGTCAGCGCTATCAGAAACGGGTCCTGCGACCAGAGATAATCAAAGTCTTCATCCGGCGTAATCACGACAACTTTGTCGGACAGCGGGGATTGATGCAAAGTGCCCGTCAGGCTGGTCGTGGAATTTATAGAGGCGTTGTAGATGGATTGATTGTGCGCAATCACCATTTGCTGTTGCGTCGGCGGCGTCAAATTTTGCTGGATGGTGGACGGCAGGGTGTTGCCCGTTGAAGGGGGCGGCGGAATATAATCGGGATCCAGAACCGTCAGCGTACCGTTCACATAGTTGAAATTATAATTGTTATCCAGACCGCCCGAAGCCGTGATGCTGTAGCTGCCTATAGCTGAAGAAGGCGTGGCGGTGGTCGAAGCCGATACCTGCGTGTCGATAACAGAAGACGTCTCGCCGTTTTTAAAGCCTGTATAAGAAACCGTGAAGGTCGGGTTATTTTCAAACTGTTTGCGCGTTTCACTGTTCGCGGACGCTGTGAGCGTCGCCTTGGTCACGGTCAGTGTTCCGGTACCCACATGTGTGAAATCATAATTGTTGTCGGAACCGCCCGAAGAGGCAGTACTGTAAGTACCCACATTCGATATAGCGTTTGCGGCGGATGAACCCGTAGCTTGCGTGCCCAAAACCGATGAGGTTTCACCGTTTTTAAAGCCTGTGTAGGTAACGCCGATGGTCGGGTTGGCATCGCCGTACACGCGCGTGCCATTGCCTGCGTTAACCGTCAGCATCGCCTTGGTAACCGTCAGTGCGCCGTTGATATAGGTAAAGCTGTAATTGTCATCGGATGCGCCCGAAGCCGTGGTGGCATAAGAGCCCACATTCGAAGTATTTGTTGCACCTGTGGTAGCAGTTGCGCCTGTATTGATAACGCCGGACGTTTCACCGTTTTTGAATCCCGTGTAAGACACCGTCAGACCCGGATTTGAATCGCCATATTCGCGCAAACCGCTCGAAGCTGTGGCCGTCAGTGTCGCTTTGCTGATTGTAAGCGTTCCGTCAACATACGTGAAGTCATAGTTGTTGTCCGATGCGCCAGAAGCCGTCGTCGCGTAAGTACCTACGCCCGTTGTCGCGATGGCAGCAGATGAAGCCGTGGCCGCAGTATCGATAACCGAAGAATTCTGGCTATTTTTAAAACCGCTGTAGGAAACCGTGAGTGCAGGATTGGCGTCGCCATAAACACGGGAACCGTTCGAAGCCGTCGCTGTCAACATCGCCTTGGTCACGTTCAATGTGCCATCGACATAGGTGAAGTCGTAATTGTTGTCGCTCGCGCCCGAAGCCACAGTCGTGTAGGAGCCTACGTTCGATGCCGCATTTGCGGACGAGCTTGCCGTGGCGCCCGTATTGATAACGGCGGATGTTTCGCTGTTTTTAAAACCGGTGTAGGAAACCGTCAGTGTAGGATTCACATCACCATAAACGCGCGTGCCATTCGAAGCCGTGGCCGTCAGCATGGCCTTGGTCACATTCAAGGCACCGTTTACGTATGTAAAGTCGTAATTGTCATCGGACGCACCGGAAGCCACAGTCGTGTATGAGCCTACATTCGATGTCGCATTTACGGATGAGCTTGCCGTGGCACCCGTGTTGATAACGACGAATGTTTCACCGTTTTTAAAGCCGCTGTAGGAAACGGTGAGTGCTGGGTTGGCATTGCCGTATTCGCGGCTGGCATTCGAAGCCGTAGCCGTCAGAATCGCTTTGTTGATAGTCAAAACGCCATCAACATAGGTGAAGTCGTAATTATCGTCCGATGCGCCCGAAGCCACCGTAGAATATGTACCAACACCTGTCGTGCTTATGGCAGAAGAAGATGCCGTCGCGCCCGTATTGATAACAGCCGAGGTTTCACCGTTTTTAAAGCCGCTGTAGGAAACCGTCAGCGCAGGGTTGGTATCACCATAAGCACGCGAACCGTTGGAAGCGGTCGCCGTCAGCATGGCCTTGTTCACCGTCAACGTGCCGTTGACATAGGTGAAGTCGTAATTATCGTCCGATGCGCCCGACGCGACGGTAGAATATGTGCCTACACCGGACGTGGCGTTCGCGGCGGAGGAAGCGGTAGCACCTGTGTTGATAACAGATGAGGTTTCACCGTTTTTAAAGCCGCTGTATGAAACCGTCAGCGCAGGGTTGTCATCACCATATGCGCGCGAACCGTTGGAAGCAGTTGCGGTCAGCGTCGCCTTGTTGACCGTCAACGTGCCGTTGACATAGGTAAAGTCATAGTTATCGTCCGACGCGCCCGAAGCCACCGTGGAATATGCACCCACACCCGATGTGGCGTTCGCGGCGGAGGAAGCGGTAGCACCTGTGTTGATAACAGACGAGGTTTCACCGTTTTTAAAGCCGCTGTAGGAAACTGTCAGCGCAGGGTTGGCATCCCCATAAGCACGCGCGCCGTTCGAAGCGGTTGCTGTCAACGTCGCCTTGTTGACCGTCAAAGTGCCGCCGACATACGTGAAATCATAGTTATCATCCGATGCACCCGCAGCGATAATGGCATAGGTGTTTACGCCCGACGTTGCGTTCGCGCCGGTAGAGGCCGTAGCGGCCGAATTGATAACAGAGGATGTATCGCCGTTTTTGAATCCTGTATAAGTTACGGTCAGTGCAGGGTTGGCATCGCCATATACGCGGGATTTGTTATCCGCCGTGGCTGTGAGCGTAGCTTTGTTGACCGTCAGCGTGCCGTTCACGTAATTGAAATTATAATTGTTGTCCAATGCGCCCGAACCCGTGATGGCATAGGTGCCAACACCTGATGTAGCATTCGCCGCGGATGCGCCGCTCGCGCCTGTATCAATCATGGTGGCGTTATCGCTATTTTTAAAGCCTGAATAAGCAAACGTAAAGGTCGGGTTTCCATCGCCGTATATGCGCGACGTGTTCTGCGCTGTGGTGGTCAGTGTCGCTTTGGTCACGGAGATATTTCCGTTCACATAGTTGAAGACATAGTTATTGTCATCCGCGCCGGAAGCGGTGGTGGCGTAGTTCCCAACATTGGCCGTAATACCGGGTAACGCATCGACAATAGCCAGCGTATCGATATCCGTTTCATCGTCGCCGTTTTTAAATCCAGTGTACGTAACACCTATTGTGGGGTCTGCATCGCCGTAAACGCGCGTATCGCTGTCCACCGTAACCGTGATTGTGGCGGGAATTACAGTCATCGTCCCGTCTACAACCGTAACTGTGTAACCAAGCGCCCCACCGAAAGCGCCTGTTACGGTACGCGTAGTACCTGCGCTGTCGAAAACAGAAGAGCCAACGGCATTGAAAGAAGTGGATATAATTACGTCGCTCAGAATATCAGAACCTTGCAGGCCGCCCAGATATGTATAGGTAAAGGCAGGCAAACCTTCACCATAAATCTTGTCGATGTCATCGATCTGGACATAAATTATTTTTGCCGTAGCGCCGGAATACAGAAATACGTTGCCTACCTCTACCACTGAAGCGGGGCCATAGCCTGCATAGCTTGCTGGGTTAACGACATTCAATGCCACAAGACCACCAAGTGTATCGATGCCTTGATCCACCGAATAAACCAGATAGCGTCCGCCGCCGGGATTAATCGCGGCAGCACCGGCATTGTTGATAAAGGACCCGCCCGTTGTAGCGAAAACCAATGATGTGCCGGAAGTTTCAGTAGAAGTCTGTGTGCCGTTTATGACCAGATTGCCTTGTGCCACAAAGTATGTGACGTCATTCCATGTATAAGCTCCGATATTGACTGCACCAAGTTGTGTCGCGCCACCGAATGTAACATTGCCCCAACCGTTGATGATGCGTCCCAGTTCCGTATTCGTCAAAGCCACGGTGCCTGTTTGGCCGTCACCCACTGCAAGGCCGGTGGTACCCGATGCCGTTCTGATAACGAGGTTGCCCGTACCTATCAAATCGGCATTCAAGACAATATTGCTGTTTGTTCTGAACGTCATGTTGTTGGCTTGCGCGTTCTGGACACCATTAACCGTCATGGTGCCTGCGCCCGTGCGGAATGTAACGTTGTCGTTCCACGTAGCTGCGCGGATATCCATAGCGCCTGTTCCATCAAGGCGACCAAACACGATATTGCCCCACCCATCAACAATGCGGGCAAGTTCGGCGTCAATAAGGTTTATGGTGCCTGAACCACCACTACCGATCATCATACTGGTGTTGAGGGCGTTGCTTTGAATGGTCAACGTGCCCGTACCAGTCACGTTGGCATTGATTGCAAGGTTTCCGGATGTCGTGAAGGTTAGATTGTTTGCGCCCATATTCTGGGCGCCGTTAACGTTAATAACACCGCCCGCTGTCTGGAATGTGACATTATCATTCCAGGTTCTGGCAGCTATATTCATCACGCTGCCTTGCGTACTATTGCCGAAAACAATCATGTTCCAGCCATCGGTAATGAGATCCAGTTCAGCGTTTGTAAGATTGACGACACCTGTCTGCCCATCACCTATACCCATGGTTACAGTGCTAGAGGTTGATATATTCATGATATTAAGCGTGCCGGTACCGGTAAGAGCACCACCGATCACCGGGTTGGCGTTGGAACGGATTGTCAGATTGTTCGCGCCCATATTTTGAGCACCGTTAATATTGATAACCGCAGTAGTGCGGTAATCAACAGAATCGGTCCATGTGCGTGCGCCGACATTGATTATGCCTGTGCCATCCGTACGGCCAAATATAATCTGGTTCCATCCATCTTGAATATACGCCAACTCGGTGTTGTTAAGGTTGACTGTACCTGATTGCCCATTACCGATACCCATGGTCGTGCCGGTGGACGACCCAATTATGCTTAAAGTGCCTGTGCCTATAATATTATGGGCCAATGTCAGGTTGGTATTAGTATAAATGGTAAAGCTGTTGTCGCTTACATCTTGAATACCATTGATATTAAGCGCGCCGCTTTCAGTACGGAACTGAACTGAATCCGTCCAGCCGCGACCGGCTATGTTCAGAACACCGTCCATGCTTGTTTTACCGAAGATGAGCGTGCTCCAGCCATCCTGAATGAAAGCAAGTTCCGCATCGGAAATCTGTACGGTCCCCGCTTGGCCCGTGCCCACACCGACAGAGGTCGCATTGCTGGAACCATAAATGGAAAGTGTACCCGTGCCTATCAGGTTGGCATTAATGACAAGGTTTGAATCCGCACTAAAGGAAATGTTGGAACTTCCCGAATTAATTACATCGTTCACGTTTATCACGCCGCTGTTTGTACGGAAGAGAACATTGTCATTCCATGTCGTGGCGCCGATGTTCATGGCTCCCGTTTGGCTTGTCGTGCCTACCGCGATAGTCGTCCAGCCGTTTGTGATATTCGCAATGTCTGAAGTATTTAATTGCATAGTCCCTGTTTGCCCATCACCTACCGCCACTGTCGTCGCCGCGGCCATGCCGGAAATAGCCAATGTCCCTGTACCCGTGAGGGCAGCGTTGATTGACACGTCGGAGTCCGATGTAATGCTCAAGGCGTTTGCCGCCATACTCTGGACGCCGTTGATGGAAATTACGCCTGTACCGGAACGCAGTGTGAGGGGGTCTGCCCAGCTTGCGTCGCCCACATTCATGCCGCCTGTAGATGTCGTGGAACCAAGATTGATAAGAGTCCAACCATTCATGATGCGCGCACGCTCCACATCGTCAATCAGCACTTCTCCCACCTGGCCGGTTCCAACGGCCATGGTCGTGCCGCCTGCCTGCGCAATCGTAAGCGTTTGCGTACCTGTTAGATTCCCGCCAATATGTAGATCGCTGTCTGTGGTGATGGCAAGATTGTTTCCACCCATCGCTGTCGCGCCGTTTATATTCAGTTGGCCCGTACCCGTGCGGAAAGTCATCGGATCAACCCATGTGGCTCCTCCGACATTCATTTCCCCCGTTCCGTCCGTGCGACCAAGTACACGTGATGCCCACGTGGAGCCCAGCAAAGCGTTTTCCGCCGTAGACAGATGGATAGTTCCCGCCTGCCCGTCGAGAATACCCATTGTCGTGCCAACGCTAGATTGAACCAGTGAAAATGTGCCCGTGCTTGTGATTGCCGCACCTATATTCACGTTGGAATCCGTTCGCAGCGTCACGTTCTTAGCGCCCATGGTCTGTGCGCCGTTGATATTAAGCGCGCCCGCGCCAGTCTGGAAAACCGTGCTTGCAAGCCAGTTATAAGCACCTACATTCAAATCTGCAGAAGAATCGGAGCGCCCGAATACGAGTGTTCCTGTTGTCGCGAGATAAGCCAAATCGGCATTGGTATAGTTGTGCGTGCCCGTCTGGCCATCGCCAATACCAATGGAAATATTGTTCGCATTCGTAATGAAGTTGTGGGTAGCCGTACCCGTGATTGAAGCCCCAAGACTGATTTTCGTATCGGAGCGCACAACAAGCGTATTTCCGCCCATCGCCACTGTGCCCACAGTGCTGATTTGGCCGGAGCCTGTCTGAACGGTCAGGCTGTCGGACCATGTCCCCGCGCCCATATTGATTGCGCCCGTGCCATCCGTGCGGCCTATGGTGATGCTTGCCCAACCGTCGCGGATACGGCTAATATCGGTAGCGTTCAGGTTGATAGTACCCGTACCGCCCAGACCGATAGTGGTGGAGGCTGTATTGTTATAAATTACCAGCGCGCCCGAGCCCGTCAGAGAGTTTGTAGCGGAAAGTGTAATATCGCCATCGGTGTTAATGGTCAGGTTATTCGTGCCAAGTGTTTGAACGCCGGAAACAGTAATGGTGCCCGAACCGTTTTGCAGCGTCAGGTTATCGTTCCATGTCACAGTCGACGTTATCAACGCAACGGTGGAATCCGTGCGGCCGAATATAAGATTATTCCATCCATTCGTGATACGCCCGATCTCTGCGGCGGTAAAATTGACCGTACCCGCACCGCCTGCCAAACCCATCGTGGTGGTCGTTGCATATTGCTGAACGGTAAGATCGCCTTGACCGGTCAGGTTACCCGCCGTCATGACGACATCCGCGCCCGTGATGATGGTCAGGTTGTTTGCGCCGACGTTGGTGACGCCTGTAAAGGTAATCACACCCGTGTTGGAACGCAGCGTCAAACTGTCATTCCACACATTCGCGCGCACATCCATCGCGGCGGTAGATGTCGTTTTCCCGATAACGATATTGCCCCAACCGTCCGTGATGTTGCCAAGGTCCGTCGCATTCAAATTCAACACACCCGTTGCACCCGTACCGATGCCGATAGTGCCCGTATTCGCCGCTTGTTCGAATGTCAGCGTGCCGGAGCCGGAAACCGCAGCGGCCAAAGTTACATCGCCGCCTGCCAGCATGGTCAGAGATCCCGTACCTGCGGAAATTGCAGCGTTCACGATAATCGCACCGTGGGCATCGAGCGTCAGCGTATTGCCGCTCGTCCATGCCAATGCGTTGCTGACGGTGATGGAACCTGTCTGCACGCCTGTCGCGCGGGTTTGAACAATAACGTTACCCGAAGCAAGCGCCGCCTGCAGCGTGGCGATATTCAAAACGGAAGGTCCGTTGTCTACGGTCGGAGAAAAAGGTGAAGCGCCGCCGACATTATTGTTTGCGCTATTGGAAATAACGATATCCGTTGGGTCCAACAACAAAACGCCGTCCTCGCCGCCATGGCCTTTCATGTCGAACGTGCCGCCGATATCAATTGTGCCCTTGCTGGATACTTCGATAAGACCGCCGTCCAAACCACTGACATCCGCATGGCCGTAGAAACGCGTATTCGTATCGGACCAGAGTATTATCGTACCGCCATCACCGATGCCGCGGCGACTTTCCGCATTCAGGATGGCAGACCCGCTAACATAAATCATATTCGATGTGGGAAGTCCGTTACCACCTTGGTAGTTACCGCCGATCTTGATCGTACCGCCGTTCAGATCACCCGCGGCGGTGACATACGAACCGTCGCCGATATTGATCTTGTCGGAAAGAATGGTGATGATACCTCCGCTATCGAGCAGATCCATGCCCTGTGCTTCGATGCGACCGGTGTTAAACACCATGGAGTTTCCGCGCGGAATGGAAATGTCGAGACCTTTCGTGGAAATTGTAATCTCGCCGCGTTTTTCCACGCCATTCACGCGCACCGTGTTGGCGCGGATGGTGCCGGTATTCGTAATCAGCGCATCGACCATACCGCGCGCTTGCGCCGCCGTTACTAGAACCTGTCCGCCATCGGCATTGATAATGCCTGTGTTGGTAACAGTCTGCGATGTAACATCATCGGACACTTCAAGCTTGATAAGGCCATCGCCTGCGAAATCGATCGTGTGTATATCGCCCGATGCCAGAATGACTTTGCCGAGTTTGGCTTGTATAACGCCGTGGTTTTCAACATTGGGGGCAACAAGGCCGACAAGACCGCCGTCACGCACCGTCATATGCCCTTTGTTGATGATACGGCCATCGGGATTTCCGGGCTTCGTGAATTTCGCCGCACCGCCCGCCATAAAGGCATTGTCGTTTTCTAGATCCGACGTGGTGGCGATCATACCGCCGACATCGACGACGGAGCCCGCGCCGAAAACCAGACCATTCGGGTTGATAAGGATGATGTTTCCGTTCGCGCTGATTTTACCCTCAATGCGCGAAGCCTTGGTATCGGTGATGCGGTTGACGGTGATGGAGCCGGAATTCGGTTGGTTGAATTTTACGGTCTCAATGGAATCGACATCGAAACTTTGCCAGCGGATAATCGCGCGGTCGGATGATTGATTGATCGTAGTCGTGTTGCCGACAACATCGATGCTCGCATTACCACCCGTTACGTTTCCATCTTGCGGCGCCGCGAATGCATAGGTAGGCAGCGCCAGACATGCCATCAGCGCACTCGTTCCAAAAAGGTAGCGGTGTGTATTAGCTTTCATATTTAGTACCTGATTTCATTTTATAAAATCAGGGTAAAGGGCGTGTTAAGTTGTTATGATAATTGGTATAGGAGCGGTGGAAAACCGCCATGCCCTTAACGCATTTTTAACCAAGGAAATGGCTAGAAAGATTTCTTGAGCGAAAACAACACTCTGGCGCCGACGTCGTTTTGGTATTTCGGCTCGTTGTCGGCGGAGCGTGTAAGGGGTTTTGCCAGATTCAGGTCCGCATCCCATGAATTATCGATGTTCATGCGGATACCAAGCCCTGCGGAAGCCGCCGAAACCTTGTCTTTGGCCCCTGCATCGATGTTCCAGACTTTGCCGATATCGTAGAAAAGATAGGGTTGGAGCGAGAGCGGCTTGTTGAAAAACGTCGAAGCCATGTTGTAACGCAATTCGAACGCGGCAGAGATACCACGATCGCCCGTGATTTCTGAAGGATCATATCCGCGCCCGATGTTCGGGCCGCCGAAACCGAATTCTTCGGAAGAGAGCAATGCATCATTCGTGTATTGGCCGCTCACTATTCCGTACAATTCAAAATTATGCGGCAACGCCTGAATGCGGCCCGCAAGCATTTCCAGTTTTCTGAAATCTGGTTTGCCGTTTTCGCGCGACAGATCGATAGAGCCCGCCTCGCGCACGCCCAAGATGTTCAGACCATGCGAGAAACGGACATCGACAACGCTATAGCCTGCCCATGAATCCGTGGCATTGAAGTTCAAACCGACATCAACCACGCGCACGCGGTCGTCATACAATTCTTCGCCCAAAATTTTCGTACGCGAATTTTTCCATTCGAACCCGCCATCGACTTTGAGCGTCATATCGCGTTGACGGATGATGGGATAGGAAACCGTGGCACCATAGCTTTGCGATACGCCCTTGATGTCGAGCAGCGACAAATTCGAACCCGGCTCCGTATGGGCGCGGGATGAACTGACCGTAATCTCCGTGCCCGATGCGCCAAAGATCGGCACCGTGTAGGAAAGAGAACCCGATTTTTGCTCGTCGATCGGAGCCGCCACCATAACGTTCGCGGACAATTCGGAATAATTGGGACCCAAGTGGAACGCGCGCGCTCCGGCTTTTATCTGCAACGGTCCTGCAAAGACGGAACCATGATTGTCGATCGCGAGACTGGCGATAGTTTCTTTTTCTTCGTTCTTCTGGATGATCAAACGCACCTCGCCCGACGCTGGCTGCGCCGTTGTCGGCGTGGCGAGAATGGCTGATACATTGGAATCCGGCAAATCGTTGAGGATCAACATAATGCGCTCAAGCTTGCGTACGTTAAGCGGGCGCATTTTGGCGATACGCTGCGCGGCATCATCGATCACGGGCGACGGGCGGATATTGGGATCAAGCTCCACCTCGCCCACATGGCCTTCGATTACGACCAGATGCACATTGCCTTCTTCGATATTCTGGTTGGGAATAACGACTTTCGTCAGCGCGTATCCGTCATCGAGATATTTTTGCTGGATCGCCGCCATAATTTCAAACAACGTGGCGACGGAAATTTCCTTGCCTACATACTGGTTGTAGATCGGTGCAACATCGCCGTATTCATACGCGGTCATGCCATCCAGATACATTTCATTCAAAACAAAACGCAGATTTTCCATGCCCTCGGGCGCGGCGGCGACAACTTTTTTTGTATCTTCGGATTGTTCAAGTGTTTGATCCGGAGTCTTGGGGCGTTCCATTTCTTCGAGCGCGCGCGAAGGATCGGCAGAGCCCGGAAGATCAACTTGCGCGAACACGGCGTGCGAATACAGAAGGCCCCCCACTGCGGAAGCCATCAATAGATATCGTTTCAGTCTCGCAGGTGGGCAAACCATGGTAACTACTTGATATGACAATAAATGAACGCGTAAAATTCTTTATACATGGCAGGGGGTTAGCGAACAACCCGCAAAAGCCCTATATAAGCACCTATTTAACAAACTTATGACAATACTTTTCGGACAGCATTCTGCCATCCATCATATAGGATAGCCGAGTCTTGCAAAGTGGGTGCCGCCTCATATCGCCGTGTGCATTTCCATTTCGCGGCTATATCCTCTAGATCCTTGTAGATTCCCGCCGATAGCCCAGCCATATAAGCGGCACCGAGTGCGGTTGTCTCCGCAACTTCGGGAATTTCGACGGGTTTGCCTA
Organism: Micavibrio sp. UBA7689; assembly: GCA_002482805.1. Taxonomy (GTDB): domain Bacteria; phylum Pseudomonadota; class Alphaproteobacteria; order Micavibrionales; family Micavibrionaceae; genus Micavibrio_A. Next base: position 12,146 of record DLGR01000022.1, read on the forward strand.
GCATCGATGCCAGAAACCTGCAAACGAACTCGTTCGCGACCAACCCACCATCGGCACGAATTACCTTCGGATCAAACCCGCTATCGGCAACAAATGCCTTCATCAAGTCTTTTGTTTGATAGGCCTGCGCTTCGAGCGCGGCGCGTACGATATGGGCGGATGTGGTGGCGCGTGTAATTCCGGAAATCATCCCGCGGGCATTCGGGTCCCAATAAGGCGCTCCCAATCCTGTGAAGGCTGGCACGAAATAAACGCCGTCTGTGTTCGGAACCGATTCCGCAATCGCCTGGGTTTCCGATGCGTTTTTGAAAAGTTGCAACCCATCGCGCAACCATTGCACGGCGGCGCCCGCGACAAATATCGCACCTTCGATAGCGTAAGTGGTTTTACCGTTCAATTTGTACGCGGTGGTGGTGAGTAATTTGTTTTGCGATTGTTTGAATGTCTCGCCGATATTCATGAGCGCAAAACAACCCGTGCCATAGGTGGATTTGACCATGCCTTCTTTGAAACACGCCTGTCCGAACAACGCAGCTTGCTGGTCCCCCGCCATGCCGCCGACAGAATAAGACTTACCGAGCAAAGACGCCTCGGTATTGCCGAACGTCGCGACATTGTCTTTCACCTCGGGCAAAAGGCTTTTTGGAATATTGAATATTTTTAAAAGCTCGTCATCCCATTTGTTCTCGACGATATTGTAGATCATCGTACGCGAAGCGTTCGTTGCATCGGTCGCGTGGATTTTTCCACCACTTAGACGCCATAACAAAAAGCAATCGACGGTGCCAAACGCCAGATCCCCGGATTCCGCTTTTTTGCGTGCACCATCGACATTATCCAATATCCACGCGATTTTGGTTGCCGAAAAATACGGATCGAGCAGCAAGCCCGTTTTGGATGCGATGGTTTTTTCAAGATTTTTGGATTTGAGTCCCGCGCAATAGTCCGCCGTGCGGCGATCCTGCCAGACGATAGCGTTATACAGCGGCTTACCCGTTTTACGGTCCCATACGATAGTCGTTTCACGTTGGTTCGTGATACCGATAGAGGCGATTTGTTCGCGCTGGTCTTTGAGCAAACCCCGCACACACCACAGCGTATCGTTCCATATATCTTCGGGGTTTTGTTCGACCCAGCCGTTGTTCGGCATATGGAGTTTCAATTCCTTTTGCCGCACATCGATAATTTTACCGTCCGATGAAAACAAAATGGCACGGCTGCTCGTCGTGCCTTGGTCGATGGCGAGAATAGCCGTCATGATGCGATCTTTCGTTCCTTTAGATAATCCGGTAACGCGGCTTCGAGTGCGAGCGATGTTTTCTTTTCGACATGCAAGCCCAATTTGGTACGGCGGTACAAGATATCTTCCGCGGACAACGCGAATTCATTTTGAATAAGATAAAAGATTTCCGCTTCATACAATCCGCCGCCGAAATCACGCCCCATCCCCTTTACATGCTCTATGTCGTCCAAAAGATTGTGCACGCGCGTGCCGTATTGGCGGGCATAGCGATGCAAAACGTCCGAAGGCACAAAAGGATATGATCTGGAAAGTTTGTCGAAAAACGCTGTAAAATCGGCATTCTCAATGTCACCGCCCGGAAGCGGCACCCGTTTGGTCCAACCGGAATTTTTGGTAGAGCCGGTGATTTTATCGACCGCGTGTTGAGACAGCGTGCGGTATGTCGTCAGCTTTCCACCAAATACGGAGAGCAAAGGCGCGCCATGCGATTCATCCATATCAAGGCGGTAATCGCGCGTGACTTTCTGGTCCGAGCCCTGCCCGTCGTCAAACAAGGCACGCACACCGCTATAGGTCCACGGCGCATCTTCGGGACTGATCTGTTTTTCGAAAAATCGATTCACGGCGGCGCACAGATATTCTTTTTCCGCATCGGAAATAATCGGCTTGGCCGCATCACCTTCGAACGCTTCGTCCGTTGTACCGACCAGAGAAAATTCTTTTTCGTACGGTATAACAAACACGATGCGTTTGTCGGGTTGTTGCAGAATATACGCATGATCGCCGTCATAAAGGCGCGGTACGATCAGATGACTTCCCTTTACCAGACGCACTTTGGGCGTGTCTTGGGTGACGAGGTTGGATGATTCCAACACGCCGCGCACCCACGGGCCGCCCGCATTGATCACCATCCCCGCCGAAATCTGGAATTCATCCCCCGCGCCTCTGAAATCTTTCAAATGCACATGCCAATGTGGTGTATCGGGCGATCGCACGATCTGCATACAGGCCGTGCGCGTTAAAATTTCCGCCCCGCGCGCTTTGGCATCCATCGCATTGAGCACGACAAGGCGGGAATCATCCGCCCAACAATCGGAATATTTGAAACCGTCGCGATAATCATAAGAAAGCGGTTCGCCGAGCAAGGAGTCATGTAAACTCACCGCGCTCGAACTCGATAATTTTCTGCGCCCTGCCAAATGGTCATACAAAAACAACCCGAGCGAGATCATCCATTTCGGTCGCAGACCTTTAACGTGCGGTAAAACAAATTCCATCGGTTTGATGACATGCGAAGCGTTACGAAGCAGTATCTCGCGTTCTTTCAAAGACTCGCGCACAAGTTTGAATTCACCCATTTCGAGATAGCGCAAACCGCCGTGGATGAGTTTGGTGGAAGCGGACGATGTGCCTTGCGCCAGGTCTTGCGCCTCGACGAGCAGAACCGAAAGTCCGCGGCCCGCAGCTTCACGCGCGATTCCCGCGCCATTGATACCGCCGCCGATGATGCACAGATCGTAATCCGGTTTCATGCCCATATACCTGAAAAGATATATTAGGTTAGCTTAATTTCCCAAAGGAACGAAGGGATGACACGGCGTTTTGCACAGATTATGCGGCCGCTATGCAGCAAGCGCTTTGTGCGCCACGGAACGCAATTTTGCCTCGATTTGCAAGGGTGTAAAAGGTTTACGGATGTAACCGTCTACCCCGTAATTACGCGCCTCGATTACAGATTTCTGGTCACCGCGCCCCGTGATCATCATGAATGGCGTCTGGATTCCCGCCCCTCTGATCTGGCGTAAGAATTCTATACCGGACATCGAAGGCATGTTCCAGTCGCACAAAATCAAATTGACGAAATCCACGAACGCACCATCAAGCAATTGCATGGCGGCGCGCGCATCGGGCGCTTCGAACACCTGCGTAATTCCGAGTTCAGTCAGTTGGTCTTTGAGTTGCATGCGCACTTCCGTCTGATCTTCGACGATCAGCACCTTCAAATTTTTTAAAACGGGGTCGATCATGCCCTCCTCCATTGACCGGTGATTTTTTTCCAGTGCGCCTTCACATCGGAAGGCGCTTTCGCCATATCCTGAATAATGGAAACCAGCTTGTTGACATCAATCGGTTTTGGCATCATCAGTGCGTCTTCCGGCAATGACACGCGTGCCATATCACCGTTGGCGGGATAACCCGACATAAACATCACTTGGGATTCAGGGCGTACGGATTTGAAAAGCTCCGCCAGCTTCACACCGTTCAAATCGGGCATCACCACATCGGTCAAAAGAAAATCAATCCCGCCTTCATAATCTTCCTGTAGCGCGAGCGCTTCGTTTCCGTTCGAAGCCTTGATCACGGTTACACCCATATCTTCCAACGTGCCGCTTAAAATGTTCAACAGATCCGGCTCGTCTTCCGCAACCAATGCCGTAAGGCCATTCAGATCGCCTCTATCTTCGTTTTCGGATATTTCCTGAAAATCGGGTGCTCGCGCACTCAGCGGCAATTGAATGGTGATCGATGTTCCGCTTCCTTCTTTCGTCAACACGCTTATATCCCCTTTCATATCTTTCACAAGGCCGTAAACCATGGAGAGACCAAGACCTGTTCCCTTCCCTTGATCCTTGGTAGTAAAAAACGGATCGAACATGCGCGCCTTCACTTCGGATTTCATGCCCATGCCCGTGTCAATCACGCGCAAAACCGCTCCCTCTTCGCCGCTTTTGCGCACTTCGACGATCAGATTGCCGCCGTCAGGCATGGCGTCGCGCGCATTGATGCAAAGATTGAGAAGTATCTGGCAAATATCGTCCCCCGGTACTTGCACGAACACATCGTCGTCGGTGCGTATGTTTAAGTTTATCGAAGCATCCATAAGCGGACGTAGCAAAGGTTCCTGATCGCGCACCAATTGCCCGAGATCGACAACACTGTCCTTGATAATCTTGTGACGACCGAAGGTAAGAAGCTGGCTGGTCAGCGCCGCGCCGCGTTGCACCGCTTGCCCGATGCGTTCCAGATAATTCAACGTATCGTCGCGGTTCTCGATATGTTTTTTGGCCATCCGAGCATAGCCATCGATAATGGATAGGATGTTGTTGAAATCATGCGCGACGCCGCCGGCGAGCTGGCCCAGCGATTCCAGTCTTTGCGCTTGAAAATACTGGCCTTCCATAATCTTGCTTTCGGATGTGTCTTCTACCACCACAAGGCAGGCATTGATTTTTCGGCCATAGGGAATGAAATGGAAACGATGCCATGTCAGGCGGTCATCCTTTTTCTCTTCGACATCGTAATGCGATGTTTCGGGCCCTTCGAGGTAGTCGCCCATATCCTTTTCCACGCCAAACGCGCGGAACATATCCTGCGCGGGTTTACCAAGCAGGTTGGTACAGGGTAATTGCAGAAATTCGCCGGCGCAACGATTGCAATAAACGATTTTTTTTTTGCGGACTGTTCAATTCTACCGTAATTAATCCCCACGGCATGATCTCCAACGCCACAGCCAGTCGCGACAAATGTGGATCTTCACGCAGCGGCATAAGGCGAAGCAGTGTGGCACCATCAGTCTTTTTAGAAAGGGTTTCGTATTTGTCCTCACCGATACTCAAAACAGGCGACTCGCTGCCGGTACCGACAAGGCGAAGTATTTTCAAAAAAGCTTCATAGCTTTCGGGCTCGCGGCCTTCCGGATAACCTAAAGTTTTCAGAACGTCGCGCGCGGGTGCATTGGAATCTTGAAACGCGCCGTTGGCACCGAACACGAAGACAGGTTCGTCCAAACCGTCGATAAATGCATTATGCAATTTGCTTTTTGCAGAAAAGATCATGTTCTTTGGTCCCAATCATTGCAACCCATGGTTTTACTGTACAGGAAGGAAAAAAGCCTACAAGTGCTGCACCCATTGGCTTTACACACGAACGTATATCCGACACACTATAAGCAATTGATTTTCCTTCATTACGGCAGGTTGTTCTTCTTGTCGCGTTCTTACATTTTTCATGCGCTTGTATTTCTATCCGCCTTTGCGCTTGCGGATAATTTGGCATGCGCCAACGAATCTTCCCCTTCCGTCAATTATATGGGCATGGTCGGATTCAACACCGTGCCATCCGCGCGTATGGATAAAGAAGGTACGGCACGCATAGGTGTATCTACGCTTGATCCGTACAACCACGCGTTCATAGGCATGCAGATTGCAAAGCCGCTCTACATAAACCTGCGCCAAAGTATGGAAGTATCCTCCGTCGGCGGTACGCCCGAATTTGTTTACCCCGGTATGGATGTCAAACTCCGCCTGATGGAAGAAGGACGCTACCGCCCCGAAATGTCGTTCGGCATGAACAGCGCATTGGGACATAAACGTTTTTCTTCGGAATATTTCGCCCTTTCCAAACGCGTGAATGATTTTGATTTTACGGCCGGCGTGGCATGGGGGCGCTTGGGTAGTGGCGGCCATATCAAAAACCCGTTTTCCATTCTCTCGCACTTTGACAAAGACCGTGATTTTTCCAGCGAAGACGCTGTCTCGTCTTCGGATTGGTTTACGGGCGAAGAAATCGGTTTCTTCGGTGGCGTCGAATATTTCACGCCCTTAAAAGGATTGTCGCTTAAGGCCGATTTCGGCGCGGATTCCTATGCGGCGGAAAAAACGTCCATTCCGGGTTTTGGCAAACCGTCCAACTGGAGCGTGGGATTCAATTACGCCCCTACGGATTGGTTTGGATTTTCTACTTCGCTTGTCGGCGGCGATAAAGTGATGGCGCGTATTACGTTTCAGGACAATCTCTACAAATCCAACCGCAAATCTTGGAAAGACAATCCGCCCAAGACACAGAGTGATGGATGGCTTGATAAGCTATGGGCGCGTGTTCAGCGCGGCGGCGATGACGAAGGCTTCATGAATATCAGCAAGCCGCGGCAAGAAGGTAGAAATTTCGAAAGCGTTTTGCATTTGAATGACTATCAACCATCAAGCATGCAAATCGGCCGCGCGGCCAAAAGACTGCTAGGCGATGCTCCGAAAGACGTGCAGAGCATTACGATCATTCCCGTGCAAAACGGACTGGAAGGCAAATCCATGACATTCAGCCGCCGCGATCTGGAACAATCGATGCGTGGCACGGGAAGTCCCGAAGAAATCTGGCAGGATATTTCCTTCACCGATTCCGATCGTTCCGTATCCAAAAAGAAAAAGGTCCGCAAATTCAAATTCCTGCCCGAATTACAGCTCAGTATGGAAGAAGAAACCACGCATTTGTATCGTGCCAGCGCTGTGATAGAGGAACAAAAGCAATGGTCGCATGGATTTACGAGCGGGAGCGCGGTGCGTTTTAATCTCGCGGACAATTTCCACCGCCTTTACAAATTCCGCGACATCAATCTGAATTCCGTACGTTCTGATGCGGATTTTTTCACATACAACCGCGTCAATCTGGAACGCGGCTATCTAAGCTGGGCCAAAACCATTATCCCCGAATTCCATTTCGCCGCGACCGCAGGCTATCTGGAGGAGATGTACGCAGGCTTTGGCGGTGAAGTGCTGTATCGCCCGTTCGATTCCCCTTTCGCGCTTGGCGTAGATGCGTGGAGTGTATATAAACGCGACCCGTTTACCCCGCTTGCTATGGGGATTTACGGTGAGCGCACCACCACAGGATTCGTAACCGGTTACTACGATATCCCCGATACGGATATCACAACCTACGCCAAGATCGGACGTTTCCTCGGCAGTGATTTCGGCGTAAGCACGGGCATGGAAACGCAATTCGATTCCGGCGTGAAAGTGAAGGGTTATATCACCGCGACGAATGCGGATGACAAGGACATCTTCAATTCCGACCGCAACATCATCGGCGGGCTTTCTGTCTCTATACCATTAGGCGATATGCGCTTTATCCCCGAAGGTTCCGCCGCTACCGCCCGCTTGGAACCGATTGGCCGGGACGACGGGCAGATGCTGGACCGACCCGTCTCTCTTTACGAGACTACTGAACCAACGACGTACCGCCACCTTGGCCGAAACTGGCAGGCGGTTCAGAATTGACGAGCGGCTTGCCGCCCATGAATTTTTCTTCGGCGAGTTTGTCGGCCGCTTCACCCGTGCCCAGATGATGCGCGGTAGCATAGGACAGAACATCCGTTACAGTCTGGCCGATGCGTTCGACATGGGCGACCATGCTTTCACGGCTGATCGTCAGATCCATCGGGTTGTAACCCGATTTGCGGAAATATTCATACCCCACACAAATCACGCCGCCCGCATTGATCACGTAATCGGGCACGTAGAGAATTTTTTTGTCGAGCAATTGAATATCGTGGTGCGCTTTCAAAAGCTGGTTGTTCGCCGCGCCGGCGATAATATGCGCCTTTAATTTCGGAATGGTGTCGTCGTTCAAAACGCCGCCCATGGCGCAGGGAGAAAAAACTTCGGCTTCGATTTCATAAATTTCATCGGCACCGACGATGTGGCCGCCGCCGAGTTCTTCTTTTGCCGCCTTCAAACGCGCCTCGTCGATATCGGTGATGAAAACTTCTACGCCGTCTTGTCTCAAGAGCTTGCACAGTTCAAGCCCCACAGCGCCGATACCCTGCACCGCAACCTTCAAACCCGAGAGCGTGTCGCCGCCGTAACGGTGATGCACGGCGGATTTGATGCCGTGATAACAACCCAGCGCGGTGAGTGGGGAAGGATTGCCGCCGAGTTCACCGAAATCCTTGCCGCGGAAATATTCAGGCGGCAGACCAGTGACATGTTCGGTGTGTTTGGAAATGGCGAGCATGTCTTCTTCGGTGGAACCGGAATCTTCTGCCGTGATGTATTTTCCTTCGAAGCTTTCGACCGCTTCGCCCATGTCTTCCATGATCTCTTCGGTTTTGTCGCGTTTGTAATCGCCGATAATGACGGCTTTGCCGCCGCCGAGCGGCAATCCCGCCATCGCGTTTTTATAGGTCATGCCGCGCGAAAGGCGCAGAACATCGGTAAGTGCCTCTTCTTCCGTGGCATAGCGCTTCATGCGCAGACCGCCCAAAGATGGGCCCAGATTGGTGTTGTGGACGGAAATGATGCCGATCAAATCCGTATCGGGGCCGAGCAGAACGCGGCGCACCGTTTCGTGGTGGTCAAAGGAAACATTTTGTTCCAGCTGGGCCTTGTCGAGGTCTTTGAAAATCATGATCCACCCTTCTTATTATAGTGTTCCCCCTTGTAAGGGGTATGGCCAGGGCAGATCAACCGTTTTTGGCCCGATCTATTAGTTCGTTTGACGAATTTTTTAACCGCGGGGGCGGATCCAATAGTTCGTTTGTCGTGTTTTTTCGTTTTACGATGGGAAAAGAGCAAAAACAGGGCGTATTTTGTGTGCGGCGGGCATACGGCCCCGCGCGTTATAAGCAACAAAATCATGATAAGAGTATAGGATTATTTTCCTTAATAGTCAAGTTCAAACAGACGCCGCTTCTGTTACCAACCATACAAGCACAATATATCGCCCGATCTTTGCGACCGATACCAGCAACAAAAAAACGGAGAAACGTTCTTTCATGACGCCTGCCATAACCGTGAGAGGATCACCGATAAAAGGAACCCAGCTGAGCAAGAGAGACCAGCGCCCGTATTTTTTATAGAAGGCCTGCGCTCTTTCAAAAGATTTTTCCCGCACCGGAAACCATTTTTTGTTCCGGAAGCTTTCAACATAAACACCCAACAGCCAATTCACACACGAGCCGAGAATATTGCCAGCACTTGCCACGGCAACCAGAACCCACACAGCAATATCGGTTTTTAAAATCAGCGCTGACAACAGGGCTTCGGATTGCGCGGGAAAAATAGTGGCCGCGGCAAACGCAACAAGAAACAAGCTTCCAAGAGAAAAAACAGCATTCATGATGGTTACAGAGCATATAGTTTTTTTGAAAAAGAGCGCGCATGAAAAAACCGCCCTTTTTTAAGGGGCGGTGAAGTTTCATGGGTACCAGATCGGTTAAGCAAAAAACTCGTGTGTAGGTTGGAGACCTAAAATTCTAAAAATTATTCCTTCGTCCTCTTAGCCGTACATCCCCGCATGACCAAGTGTTATACCTTATACTATTATATTATGTAAAATTGTAGGTATTGTGCAAATTTGGGGCGAGAGGACGTGTTAATCTATTGATTTAATAGAGAAATTAGGCCTTTGAGATCCTCCGGTATATCGGACGATAATTCCATTTCTTCGCCCGAAACGGGGTGGATGAAGTGGATTTCGGCGGCATGGAGGGCTTGGCGCGGGAAGGCCAATACGGTCTCTCTTGCGGACTCGTCATAGCCTCCACGGTTCATCAGGCTGCGCTGCTCTTGCGGAGGCAGGCCGTACAACTGGTCGCCCAAAAGCGGATGCCCCAGATGCTGCATATGGACGCGGATTTGATGGGTCCTGCCCGTCTGCAACTGGCACCGCACCAGCGAGGCGACATCGTTGAAAGTTTCCTCGCGCAGATAATGTGTGATGGCTTCGCGGCCCATCTTGTGTGAACGCACCGCCATTTTCACGCGCGCTTTTTGGTCGCGGCCTATCGGCACATTGATGGTGCCTTTGATGGGCGTGGGCATTTTCCACACCAAAGCCTGATAAATGCGCGATAAGGATCGATCCACCAGTTGGGAAGCTAGCCCGTTATGCGCGATATCGTTTTTTGCAACGACCATCAAACCCGATGTGTCTTTGTCCAAACGGTGCACTATGCCGGGGCGTTTTACGCCACCTATGCCGGAGAGAGTATCGCCGCAATGATAGAGGAGCGCCGAAACCAGCGTGCCGTTCTGATTACCGGCACCCGGATGCACGACCATGCCGACGGCTTTGTTGATGACCAGCAAATCATCGTCTTCGTAAATAACATCGAGCGGGATATTTTCAGGCTGGGGCAGAGCTTCCACAGCTTCGGGCATCACAAGTCCGATGACATCGCCCGTGGAAACTTTACCCGATGCGTCATCGAACATGCGCCCGTTCACCGTGACTTGCCCGTCTTCGATCAAAACCTTCAAACGCGAACGCGAGACATTCTCCACAAGGTCCGCAAGAACCTTATCGAGCCTGCCGCCATTTTCCACGGTCACCGTGGTAACGGAATCATCGCTGTCGTCTATATCTGTCATGGGCGGGTTTCTAGCACATAAATGTGCAATATGTCACCGCAATATGGGACTTAAATCCTGAGGATTTGCGCAGGGATCCTCGAACACATCCAGCGGCGTGGCGGCCACCAGCCAAGCATCGAAGGTGTAGGCGGGCGCGGCAGAGGCTTCGTTGGAGGCTTGCGTCTCTCCGAACGTCGTTTGGGCATAACCCACGATCACGCGCTCCCCTTCCCCGCCCGACACCAGATGATGGGCGGCGGAATTCTGACCGTCCGTGAAATCCTCGATATGTTGGATACGGCCTTGCGGGGAGAATGTGATAAGACGCGCATGGGAACGGTGATCGGCATCCAGCGCGGCGGCGTTGATAAGAACGCTCGCGCGGCCGTCTTCATAGGTGATCAGATCGGACGCCTCATAATCGTAAGGTCCTTGGAAATAACGCTGCCACAAAGGATTGCCCGATGAATCCGTTTTCATCACCCACGCCGTCAAACCCTTGCCGTCATAATTGAGCGGACGCGCTTTCCCGACGACGATGAATTCGCCCTCTTTGGTTTGGGCGGCGGCTTCGAAGGTCGCGGCCCCGCCGCGCGGATAATTGCGTTGCCATTTGATCGCGCCGTTGCCGTCCACGCGCAAAAGCCAAGCACCCGAAACGCGGTTATCCAAAACCATCTGCCCCGTGACGATGTAGGAACCGTCCAACGCGACCTGTATATTGTTGAAGACAGTGCTCTGGCCTGTGGTGTAGGTGCGCTTCCACGCGACTTTGCCGCCCTTGGTGATTTTATACAGAATGCCGTTTTGTTTTTCCTGATCCTTGCCGTCGATGAACTGCGCGGCGACCAGATATCCATCGCCGTCCTGCGACGCCACGAACGCCTTCGCATCGAGATCGCCCTTTGTTTCATAGATCGGAATCGGCGCGCCGCGCACTTTGCCCTCGTTATCGTACGAAGCGATATAAATGCCGTTGCCGCGCTTGGAATCCGACAAATCGCCCAGAACGGTAAAACCGTCTTTGGTTTTGATCATGCGGTGGATGGTGCGCTGCTCTTTCGTTTGCTCGCGCACCGCCCATGTTTCTTTCAGGCGCTCGTCGAATTTGACCAGCAACGGATGATAGATTTCATCGTCCTTGTCTTTGGTGAACGCCCCCGCGGCGACAAATTCATTGTTGCCCAGCGGCACAAAATCCGAAAACACATCCATCCCGTCTTCGGCGTAGAGAATATCCCATACGCTCGACGTGGAAAATTCAGGCTCGCGCAGGGTCGTGATTTCCGAGGGATTCATCGTGCATTCAGCGTCCAGCGCTAACGCAGACGTGGGCAAAAGGGCCAGTGCACAGACGGATAAGAGGGTCTTCATTCTCATAAGAAAGAAGTGTAAAGTCGCCATAACAAAAAGTCACGCGGGTTAACGGGTTGCCATGAAAATTCTGATCGTCACCGATGCATGGCACCCGCAATTGAACGGCGTGGTGCGGACTTATGAATATCTGCGCGCCGAGTTACAGGAAATGGGCTACACGGTGAAAGTGATAGGCCCTTCGGATTTTCCCCGCTCGTTTGCCATGCCCGGTTATAACGAAATCCGGCTTGTGCTGTTTCCCTACACGCGTTTGCGCCGCATGATCGAGGAATTCGATGCGGGATTGATCCACATCGCCACCGAAGGCCCGCTCGGCATAGCGGCCCGCAAATATTGCGAGAATTACGGCGTGGAGTTCACCTCCTGCTACCATACGCATTTCCCCGATTACGCCGCCAAACGCGCGCCGAAGTTTTTACAGCCCTTTGTACGCAAGCTCGGCATCCATTTCGTCAAAAAATTCCATTCTATTTCCTCTTGCGTGTTCGCCGCCACTCAGAGCCTCGAAGACACGCTTAAAGGATGGGGTTTTACCGCACCGATCAAACGCATGACGCGCGGCATAGACCATTCCGTTTTTTTTACGGGCGAAAAGAATTTGTTTTCGGATCTTCCTAAACCCGTCGCGCTGTATGTAGGCCGCATTGCCGTCGAAAAAAACATCGAGGACTTTTTGAAAATGGAATGGAAAGGCTCGAAAGTTCTTGTCGGCGACGGCCCCGATTTCAACGACCTGAAAAACAAATATCCGTCGGCGCATTTCGTCGGCGTGAAAAGGGATAAGGAACTTGCCGATCATTACAGATCCGCCGATCTGTTCGTCTTCCCGTCCAAAACCGACACATTCGGCATGGTGTTGGTAGAGGCCATGGCCTGCGGTCTTCCCATCGCCGCCTACATGGTGACAGGCCCGATCGACATCGTGTCCAAGCCGTTTTTAGGGGCGCTGGATTCCAACCTTGGGAAAGCCGCAAGACGCGCTTTGGAAATCACCGAAGGCCCTGAAATACGGGCAAAAAATGCGCGCGAAAACTACAGTTGGCGCAAGGCAACGACGCAGTTTCTGGAGACGGATTGAGCTTTGCGGCACCGCAAAAATCTCCTATAATTTTTAAAGAAGATTCGCAACACCCATCGGGGTTCATGACGCACACCGCGCCACAGATTTTTCAATCCATATTCCTTTCCGATTTCCACATCGGGGCGAAAACATTCAATGCTTCCGCCCTGCTCGATTTTCTGCGCAAAACGGAATCACACACGCTTTACCTTGTCGGCGATATCATCGACGGATGGAAATTGAACAAGCGGTGGTATTGGACCGAAGAAGTCAGCCAGATATTCGATGAATTGTTCCGTAAAGCCTATGAAGGCACAAAAATCATCTACATCACAGGCAATCATGACGAAGCTGTGCGCGGCCTTTCGCTGTTGAAGCGGCACCGCTACGCGCAACGCCTGAACATCCAGATCAGAAACCGCGTCGTCCACAAAACCGCGAACGGGCACAGCTATCTGGTTTTGCACGGCGATCAATTCGATCGCGTTTTGTTGCGAGGCCCCGTATCGCGTTGGGGTGACCGCCTGTATGATTTTATCGCAGACAAGCTGCACAAGCGCGAACCTTTGAACATTGAAATAGACGGCAAGGTAAAGCGCTTCTCGCTCTCCAAATTCCTCTCCTATCATGGTCAGGTTGCGCTCAATATTCTCAACAATTACGAAACCGCGCTGTGTCGTGAAGCCAAACACAGCGATGTCGAAGGCATCATCTGCGGCCACACCCACATTCCCGCGTTCAAAAAACTCGGCAATATTACTTACGCGAATTGCGGCGCGTGGTTGAAGAACGGCAAAACCGCTATCGTGGAATCCATCTCCGGCAAACTCAGCCTGCTGGACTGGGGTTATGAGGCACCGCCCCCGCCCGAACCGATGTTGCCTTTTTACAACGGCGATATAGAACCTGTGATTCTGCGGGCCGAAGCGTATAAATACCGCCCCATGACGGAAAAGCTCAAATCCTCCATCCGCCGCACATGGCCCTCCCCGCACGATGCCAGCATCCCTGTAGCCACGGCCCTAAAACCGTCTTATGCTGGTGCATGACCCAAGCAAACCGCATTCCCCTTTCCTGTCTTTTCATCACCATCCTCGTCATGATCTGGTCGGGCATCGGCCCGTTTGATCGCCCGACCTGGTGGATGGAGATCGCGCCCGTTTTGATCGCATGGGTCATTTTGATTCCGACATACCGCAAATTCCGCTTAAGCGACATGCTGTACATCCTTATCGCCGTGCACGCGGTCATCCTTATGGTCGGGGCGCATTACACTTATGCGCGCGTGCCGTTCATGGAAATTCTGGGCGAAGGCCGCAACAACTACGACAAGATCGGACATTTCGCCCAAGGGTTCATCCCCGCGATGGGCGCGCGTGAACTTCTCATCCGCACTTCGCCGCTTAAATCCGGCAAATGGCTTTTCGCCGTCGTCGTGCTCTGCTGCCTTGGCATCAGCGCGATCTACGAACTCGCGGAATGGACCGCGGCCGTGATTTACGGCGCAGGCGCGAACGAGTTTCTGGGGAGCCAAGGCGATGTATGGGATACGCAAAAAGATATGATGTGGTGCGGCATAGGCGCTATCGTAGCACTCCTGACACTTTCAAAGCTGCATAACCGCGCGCTCAAAGCGGTTTGATTTCATATAAGGGAATAGGCAATCCGCCATTGATCTTTTGCAAGGCGGCGGTGTTATCCGCGATGGCTTTTTTGGGATTCTCAAATACTTCTGCAGGACGTATATCTTTGCCCCGCATTTCACTCTCGATATTTTCTAATCGGCCGCGCGCATTGGTGAACGGTTTGAAAATACCCAATTCTTTTTTGATATCGGCCACCCGTTGCGCGGTAGAAATCAAAAACTGGTGGCGGATTTGATCCATGCGTTCTTTTTGATTGATCTCCGCGCCGCGCTCCATCGCCGCGGCAACGATGGCGTTCGTGCCGCCGCGTTCAAACGTCATAACCAGATGTTTCATCAAAAAATTGCCCGCATCGACATTGCCAAGGCGCATGCGTTTGGCCATCGCGGTTTTGTGATCTTCCGACCATGATTGATAAAGCGGCGTGTCGGCAAAGCGTGCAGCGCCCGATACAAATTGCGTGCAGTCGGGAAATTCGGAACGATCGCTGTGGCCGATAAAACCGTCGCCTTTGATGTGCGCGAAAAATCCGCACAGGCGCGGCGCGATCTGCTCTTCAAAAAGCTTCACGTCCGCATCCGTTAGACGCGTCACGGGATCGATCATTTTATATGGGCCAGAGCCTTCGGCTTCCGACATCACACCCTCTTTTTATTGTTTGAAAAGCTTATAACATAAGTTATTTGTTATGTATAATATTACTTCGTAAGTCCTTGGTTTTCCATGGACAAAGTGGGTTGACCCTCGTACTCTTTGTCTATGGCCCACATCCTCCTCGCCGAAGACGACACGTCCACCCGCCAGTTTCTGGCGGCGGCGATTGCCAAGGCGGGGCACAATGTCATCGCCTGCGCCGATGGGTTGGAGGCCGCGCAGGAGCTTGCCACGGCACTCGCCAAAGGCGAAGTCTTCGATTTGTTGCTCACCGATATCGTGATGCCCGGCATGGACGGCATAGAGCTATCCGCCCGCGCCCGCAAGGTCATGCCCACCATCAAGGTCATGATGATCACGGGGTTCGCCGCGATGGCCGCGAATGATTCATCTACCGAAGCGCCGGCGAAAATCATATCCAAGCCGTTTCACCTTGGCGCCGTCATCACGGAAATAGAAAAAACCCTCAAAGCATAAAAGAAAAAGGACGCTGCGATGAGCGTCCTTTTGCATTCTTTATAATCCGGATATTACTGACAGCTACAATCGTAACCTTGGTACACAGGTCCCGTAATGTTTCTGTAACACGTAACGTTACCGGAACCGCAGGCACAAGAGCTACCCACTCTCGGCTGGCTCGCATTGCCCGGAGGACCGACAGAAGAAGTCGTCGCGGTCAATGCGCAGACTTTTACCGGAGGCGGCGGCTCGCATTGCTGTGTGCCTACCATTTGCCACTGACCTGCGGCGCCCGATACGGGGTTGCCGTTACAGTCGACCGTTCTTTCTTCATTGTGGCCGCCTGTGTTCGGAGCCGTGCATGAGTTCACAAAGCGTGTCTGTTTCTGATCGATACATCTGCAGTTGGTTTGCCTGCTGTTGGGCAGATCTGTCCAGCCCGTCCACGTACCCGCAGGGCACTGGAAGCTTCTTTGTTGCTGATAGGTGCCCGTCGTAGGCGCAGGGCAGCCAACATCACGCTGCTGCGGAGCTCTCGCGTTGCAGGTACACATATTCGTGACCGTTCCGGCACCGTAAGTACAGGTCGCGGGATTCAGCGTTCTCGTGGTTCTGATCACACCGTCCTGCAGGTTCGGGCATTCGTCTTCCTCGACATCGGTCGCAGGCAAATTACACGTACAGAAATTGCCCGGGGTGTTGGTCCATGTGCCGGGACGCGGCGTGTTGCCCTGACAGGTCCAAGGACGCGTTCTGGGAATCTGGCCGGTGAAATTGCCCGGGCAGTTCGTGGTGCCGTTTTCCGTGAAAGGTGCGCACACACAGGTCTGAGCCGCGGTGTCATTTACAGTGGTTTGACCGGACGGGCAGACTGTTGTCGTGGTGCGGTTGAACACTGTGTTGCCGAAGCCCTGACCGCAAGGAATATTACCTTCTTGAACAGTGCTTGCCGTGCAGGTACATACGCCGCTTTCGCCCGTATTCACCCATCTTGAATTTTGGCTGCTGCCACCATTGGCCCGACAAGTCCATGTTTGTGCGAAGGATGCTCCGGCTGTCAGCGTGACCACCGTGCCTCTCGGAGATTCAACCAAAGGCTTGTTGATGCCGCAAACTCTTTTCGTCGTGGCCGCGCAAGGTTTGGGTTTTGTGATTCCCTGACAAACGGCTTGTCCGTTGTTGTCGATACCCGTCATGAACTCGCCGTCGGGACAGCTTGCAGCCAAGGTGGCCGTCGCGCCGCAGACAATATCGTTAAGCGCCACGCCAACGCCGGCTGCGCCTGCATTGTCACAATTCATGCCCGAGCCGCCGATAAGGTAGGCTTGTGTACATTCCGTGTTATCAGGACCGCAAAGATTTTCCGCACTGACCTTTTCCGTCGCTTTCGCGTCGCCATCGACATTGACCTTGAGGTCTTCCAGCAAGTCAGGATCCGCCACAGCCGTGGGCGTACCTATTTCAAGAACTTCGCCTTCCTGCAACAGGTCGTGGACATTTTGCTCGTTGCCCGGCTCTTCGCTGTATTTCCACAGCGCTTTTTCTTCATTGCCTACATAAGAAGCGAAATCGTCATAGTGTCTGTTTACATCAGCCGATACGGGGCCAGTGGGCGGCGGTCCGCTGGCAGAAGCATTCACCGTATCGATAGGAACGGTGCTGGCAGGCTTATGACGATATATAGCTTTGTAATGGGTGGCACTGGTGTTGCAGTTTTCGCTGTCATGCATAGTGCCATCGCAAGGATGGATTAACTGACCCGCCAGATTGTACGCGCCCACATTGTCGGGGCCATGGCTGAACACGAAATACAAAGCGGAACCTTCAGGTTCTACCAGGGAATATGAATTGGGTTCATGATCGTCCACGACGGAAATACCGCCGTGCCTTACATCGAACGTTTCCGTAGATGCCAGACGCTCCGTCACGGCATAGCTGAAACGACCTCTGTATTTATCATAGGTGTTTTCTTCGGCCAGATACATGTCGCGGAACGGGATTGCGCCGCGGCGTACGCGCGGTGTGATAACCGTTCCGTCTTTCAGTGTGATTTCGCGGGCGCCTTCTTCAACGCATATACCGTCTTGGCAAAGTCCGGGCGCCACCGAAACATCTTCGCAGTTCCCTTCTTTCCCGTAGTCGGGATCATCTCGGTCGGCATCATAACGCGCGGGGCAAGGGTAACGGCCATAACGACGCTTGAATTCATCCAGCGAAAGCGTAATCAGCTTGCGGTTGACTTCTGTGTTGTCGATGCGCGACTGCGTGACCCAGACAGTGTAACCACCCAGAAATGAAGCCAGACCGATACCCACAACGAGCATCACGATAGCGATCTCTATAAGCGTGAAACCGCCTTGCGATTTGGACGGGCGTTTGAATTTTTTAAACAATGATTTTACGGAGCCGCACATTGGACACCTCCAGCTGTAATACGGACGACAAATTGTCCGGGGGGGCAATTACCCGTGACCGAGATTGAAATATTTTCACAAATGGCGGCATTGTTCGCAATTCCGACCAGAACTCTACCGGGCGGGCATCTCATAACCGCTTCTTCGCCTGCAATCAGTCTCGACGGGAAACAATTCTGGCCGTTTTCATCGCATATCTGGTCGCTACGGACATTGCCTGCCTTCAAATCGCCTGCAACATCCAGTTTGGCCGTGGGTGTGGTTGTACCGACGCCCACGTTGCCCGTGTTCGCGCTCTTGACGTCTTCTTCGGTCGTATATTCCCAGATAGCGGATTGTGTCCATCCGCTGAAGTTTACAAGATCGTCAAAGTAATTGTTGTTTTCGCCGAGCGAAATGAGCGCGTTCATGAACAAACCGTCATTGTCACAGTTCTCCGCTTCGGCATAAGTCATCACGCAAGGCTGTTGTATACCGTTCATGTTGAAAGATCCGGCGCCGTTCGGGCCGTGCGATACCAGAACGCCGTGATACAGCGTATCGCTCAGAAGGCCGTTTTCATTGGTGATCTGGATAGCGCCGTCATTCGCATCGAACGGGATAGCGGGATCGGCAAGCGCGCCGGTCACCGCGTAGGTCAGTCCGCGGCCCCAGCCATCCAGCGTTTCATAATAAGGAATACCCATCGTGGAATAAGGAACACCGCCGATGAAAACTTCGAGGCCGCCTTGAACGGCTTTGCAAACACCGTCATTCGGGCTGCAGGAATTGGGCCCCAGTGCCATGACCAGCGCGCAATTGGATACACCGTGTCCCGCTTCGCCGAACGGGATGGAACGGTCAGACGGACAAGGATAATGTTTTTGAACGCCCCAATAGTTCGAGGCCGCGGTGCTGACATCCAGCTGCGCGCCGAGCGTATCGCCCTTTTTCTTTTCTTCCTGATAGATTTTGTAACCTTGGAGGATGGGAACGGTGAGAACACCGATAATGATCATGACAACGGCGAGTTCGAGCAGAGAGAATCCGCCCTCTGATTTGCAACATCCGTGAACTTTACGCATTTTTGTCATGTCTTCCCGCAACATATAGTCTGCCCCAATTACTATTTAACCATTCTGCCGGTTAAGATTTCCTAAAATTTTATCAAATATTCAAAAAGGTAAGAAAACCTGCGCAGGACGCGCCTGAAAGAAAAACCGGATTTGCGCGCGCCAAGTACTTCAAAATCAAGACAATTTTATGAAAATTCGAAGAGAAAAAACGTGCGAAAAACCTGTTAAAAAGATATACTAAAAATAGACCAACGTCAGTTCTTTTCGACCTCAAGTAGCTCTCCTTCCGGAACCCCTTTGCGTTACAGGCATATAATGAAACACACATCTAAGCTTTTCAGCTCTATCATACTGGCAGGTATGGTCTTTTCTTTTGGCGCGCTGGCGCAGACCCCCGCCCAGCCCACGGCCGATCTTATGCCGCCCGCAACCACCTCTGCCGCGGTACAGCCGCTGGCCCCGCTCGATGGCGAAACCCACCCTCCGCTCAGTGTTTCCCCCGACAAATCCGAATTGGTCCGCCTCGATAAGGAAGCCAGCTCCGTCATCGTCGGCAATCCCGCGCACATCACCGTGCTTTTGGATTCTCCGCGCCTCGCCGTGGTCATTCCGCGCGCCTCCGGTGCCACTTATTTCACCGTGCTGGACAAAGACGGAAATGTCATAATGCAACGTCACGTCATTGTCGGCGCCGCCAAGAAGAACTATGTCCGCGTCCGCCGCTCCTGCGCGAATTCACCCGATAACGCCAACTGCCAAGCGACCAGTGTTTATTTCTGCCCCGATATGTGCCATGAAATAGGTTCGGGAAACGGTGAAGAAGGCGGCGGTAGCACGTCGGTCCCCACCACCGCAACCGAGTAACATCACCTCGAACCTATGTAGGGTATTTTTCATGACACCGGTCTTCCGCGGAATTCTTCTTGCGTCTTTGTCTGTCTCCGTCCTCGCGCTCGGCGCCTGTTCTTCCACGGGAAGCAATGTCAGTGACAAATCCTCCGCCAACCGCGTAGACCAGATATTGGAACGCGCGGCCCGAGATGCCAAAGCATCCGGCGATAAAACACAAACCGTCGCGCTGCTCGAACAAATCTATGCCCGCAATCCCGATGATGCCGCCGTCGCCACCGCTTACGGCCAAGCTCTGCGCGATGACGAACAACTTAACACCGCCCGTCAGGTTTTGGTCCCTTACACCACAGGCAAAAATGCCTATCCCGACGCCGTGACCGAACTATCGATGGTGCAACTGGCACTCGGCCAATACAAAGAAGCCGAATTAACGGCGCGCCGCTCCGTAGAGCTTGATTCCAGCCAAGGCCGCGCCTATCTCGCGCTCGGCACCGCGCTCGACGCGCAGAATTATCACGAGCAAGCCGAAGTCGCGTTCAGAAAAGGTATCGATCTGTGGCAAGGCGACCCCGCGCCCATCATGAACAACCTCGCGCTGAACCTCGCTTCGCAAAACAAACTGGACCAAGCCATCGACATGCTGCAAAAAGCGAAAGCGATTTCGCCGGGCCGCGTGGAATTGGAGCGTAACATGCGCATCATCACGACCCTGAAAGAAGGCGCGGATGATTTCTACACCAAACAAAACCAGAAACCGGCCAAGCCCACTGTGGCAAAAG
>DLGR01000038.1:0-176 GCA_002482805.1 Micavibrio sp. UBA7689
GCGGCGCGATCGAAACACCGTAATCCTCGGGCTTAGTAGTCGCCATCGGTTTTTGCTTCGCCTTCATGATGTTGGGAAGCGCGGCATAGCGCGGCTCGTTCAAACGCAGATCGGTCGTAACGATAGCGGGAAGTTTGAGCGATACCGTTTCCAGACCGCCATCCACTTCGCGCGTC
>DLGR01000038.1:254-550 GCA_002482805.1 Micavibrio sp. UBA7689
TCTGGTTGGAATCGTCGTCGATCGATTGCTTGCCCATGATGATGAGGTCGGGCTTTTCCTGATCGACGATGGCTTTGAGAATTTTTGCAACGGCGAGGGGCTCTACGCCGCCGATATCCGTGGGAGCATCCGTCTGCACCAATATGCCGCGGTCGGCGCCTATGGCCATCGCGGTGCGGATAATGTCTTGCGCTTTCGCGGGGCCGATGCTCACGACCAGAATTTCTGTGATCTTGCCTTTTTCTTTCAGTCGAACCGCTTCTTCCACGGCAATTTCGTCGAACGGGTTCATCGAC
>DLGR01000038.1:589-20639 GCA_002482805.1 Micavibrio sp. UBA7689
TCCGCCTTCACGCGGATCTTCACGCTGTAATCGACGGCCCTTTTGACGGGGACTAAAACTTTCATAAAAGCTCCTTAGCTGGCTGAGGTCAAAACGGTAAGCGCGAACAAGGCGATGGAAACACCCTGCATGATGACGCGGGCGCGCATAAGCTTGTTGCCGTATTTTGCATTGAACTCGCCGCCCTTGGTCATGGCCACCATCCCCACGATAAGAATGGCGAGCGTAGCAAGCATGGCGATAATCATAGCGACGAAAAAGAATCCTGACATGCCAATAAGATAAGGCGAGAAGGGGGGGTTGGAAAGGGCTAAATCTTGCGCACTGCGATGAAGTAATTGACGGCCAGATCGTTGGCGGAACGTTTGAATTCCGCGCGCACGGGGTCGAACACCATGCCTTCGGTGGAGATAACTTCGCCGCCCGCTTGGCGGATGGCTTTGGCCAGCTCGGACGGTTTCAGGAATTTTTTCCAATCATGCGTGCCTGCCGGAACCCACCTTAGTATGTATTCCGCCGCTACCTTGCCGAGCAGGAAGGATTTGGGTGTGCGGTTGAGGGTCGAAAAGATAATTATCCCCGTGCTTTTGCACAAATCCACACAATCATGCACAAACTTGTCCACATCATCGACATGTTCGACGATCTCGAGCGCCAGAACCACATCGAATTTCTCTTTAGATTTCACCATGACGTCCGTGGATGTGGCTTTATACTGAATGTCCAATCCCGATAATCTAGCGTGCTCTTCGGCAACGGAAACAGCATTTTGGTCCGCATCGACGCCTGTGACCTCCGCCCCCAATCGTGCCATCGGCTCGCACACCAATCCGCCACCACATCCTATATCGAGGATGGAAATGCCTTTGAACGGTTTCAAACTCTGGCGGTCCAGACTCCATGCATCGCAAATCTGCTCTTTTATATAGGACAGGCGAACGGGGTTAAGACGGTGTAGTGGTTTGAACGGACCGTCCTCATCCCACCAATGGGATGAATCCTTGGCGAACTGTGCGATCTCTTTTTGATTAACGGTGCCCATGCCCGCATTTTTAACGGTATCGCGGGCAAAATGCCAGCCCTGCGTCTTGCGCTTTGCGGTCAGTTTGTTAAACCTATGATATGGCACGTATAGTTGTAAAATTCGGCGGCACGTCCGTGGCCGACCCCGCAAAGATCGAAAAAGCGGCTGACAAGGTTGTCCGCGAAGTCGCGCTCGGGCATGAAGTCGCCGTGGCGATCTCGGCCATGTCGGGCGTAACGAACCAGCTGGTGGAATATTGCAACTCCATCACGACGGACCACGACGTGCGCGAATATGACACGGTGGTATCGAGCGGCGAACAGGTGACCGCAGGCCTCATGGCTATAGCGCTTCAAAAACGCGGGATCAGCGCGCGCTCGTGGATGGGCTGGCAGGTTCCTATTTTATCCGACGAAGTGCATTCTAAGGCGCGTATCCAGGGTATCAACACCGACGCCATGGAAAAAAGTTTGAAATCCAAACAGGTCGCGGTGCTCGCGGGGTTTCAGGCCGTGACGGCGGAAAACAGGATCACGACTCTCGGGCGCGGCGGCGGCGACACGACGGCGGTGGCGTTGGCCGCGGCGTTGAAAGCGGACCGCTGCGATATCTACACGGATGTCGACGGCATTTATACGACCGATCCGCGCATCGTTCCCGAAGCACGCAAGATCAGCCGTATTTCGTATGAAGAGATGCTGGAACTAGCGTCACTGGGCGCAAAGGTTCTGCAGGTCCGTTCGGTCGAAATGGCCTATAAATACAACGTACCCGTACAGGTATTATCGAGTTTCGCGCCGGAGATCGGTTCCGATCTGCCCGGCACATTGGTTACGAAAGAGGAAGCAAGCATGGAACATGTGGTTGTCACAGGCATCGCCTTTACGAAGGACGAAGCGAAAGTCACGTTGATCGGCGTACCCGATACACCGGGCGTTGCCGCCAAATTGTTCGGTCCGCTCGCGGAAGCGAACATCAACGTGGATATGATCGTGCAGAACATTTCCGCCGACGGCTCCACAACGGACATGACGTTTACGGTACCTGTCAATGAACTCAAAAAAACCGAAGATGTGGTCAAAAAAGAAGCCGCCTTCAAGGGTGTGGAACTGCGCACGGATTCCGAAGTCACAAAGCTCTCCGTCGTCGGCATCGGTATGCGCACCCATGCGGGCGTCGCGCAGACCATGTTTGCGGCCTTGGCGAAAGCGGGCATCAACATTCAGGTTATCTCGACATCCGAAATCAAGATCAGCGTCCTGATCGACAAAAAATATATGGAGTTGGCGGTGCGCGCGCTGCATGACGCCTACGGCCTCGAAAAAGCCGCTTAAAAAGAATTATGGACGACAACGACACCACAAACGACAAAAGCGAACTGGAATTCCACACCGATATGCCGGTGGGGGAAATCCTGCGCCGCACCCGCGTGCATTACGGTCAGGATTTAAACCAGATCGAAGGCATTCTGCGCATCCGTGCCTCGCAGCTGGAGGCGTTGGAGAAGGGGGATATTTCCCAACTTCCCGGCCGCGTCTACGCCATCGGTTTCGTGCGGGCTTATTCCGAATATCTCGGCCTCGACGGTGACAAGATGGTGCATTTGTTCAAGGAACAATCCGTCGGTCGTCAGAAAAAACCGGATTTATCATTTCCCGTGCCTGCGTCCGAAAGTAAAATCCCGAGCATGCTGGTGGTCGGCGCATCGGCGTTCGGGGTGCTGGTGCTGATCGGCTTCGTCTCTTTCATGATGTTCCCCAAAGGCAAGAAAAACGAAATACCGACCGTGCCGGAAAAACTCACGCAATCGCAATTGAACAAGGCGCCTAGCCTTGTTCATGGCGAAGAAAGCGTTAAGGAAGCCAAAGAAGAAGCGAAGGAAGAAGCCGCGGCTGATAACCGCATCGTGCTGGAAATCACCGACTCCGCATGGATAGAAATCCGAAACAAAAGCGGCGCGGCCATACTGCGTCAGGTTTTGAAAAAGGGCGATGTCTATCTGGTGCCCGATGAAGCGGGGCTTATCATGGCCACAGGCAACGCGGGCGGCATTACGGTGAAGGTGGATGGCAAGAAAATCGGTTCGTTGGGTGATGCAGGCCAGATCCGCCGCAAAATCGCGCTCGATCCCGACACGCTCAAAGCGCATCCTAAAACGAACTAGAAAATATTCGGCCCCGAAGCCGCCACAACGAGTGCGCGCGCCGTAGCATAACTTTCCTCATAAAACTCGCTGATCGCCATGCCGGAAACGAGAATGCTGTCCATGATGGCGGTCGGCGGTACGTTCCATCGCAGATGGTGTGGATCTATATCGAATCTCTGCGGAAAAACAGGTACGACGGCGCAACCTTTTTCTTTAAATTTTAAATACAGGCTGTCTTCATAAGGGCTTTGTCTTGCACCGAATGAATGGCCCGCTCCGCATTGTTGCAGATATATGCGCGCGCCGATGTGCTCCATATGTTTGATGGCGTTGTGAACGATAACATCGTTTCTGATGGCGAGACCATCCTGTTCAACCGATGAAAAAAACGGGCTGGCAAAGCCGGTTCTTTTTACCATCATGTCGCGTGTCAGCTTGTCCGTGACATCCAGGGTCGGAATTTCAAACAACTCGGGCATGGAAGCCATAGCTGCATCATTAAACCGCACGGATATTTTTTTGCGCAAAGCAAATGCAATAAGATGTCTGTTGGCTTCTTCCCCCGTAATCATCATGCCTTCCATAACGGGAACGCCGTTTTTGGCTTTGTGTGTATGCATGATTTCCAATCCGAAACCGAAATTTAAGACGGGATTTTTTCTTTTTTGTACGGTGTGGGCTTTTAATATGGCTTCTTGGAAAAGCCCGTGCATCTGGTCGGTATGGGATTCATTCAAAAGAAAAACGATTTTCTGGTCCGGGGGCAGGCGGGACAAGAGCCAGTTTTCTGCAGCCATCACCGCCTCGACGACAGGGCGCAAATCATAAGGCGCATCTTCGCAATCCACGAAATTGGTCGGTATGCGGTCGGAAAAATGGGCGGCCGATAACATCATGGGGCCGCACTCTAATCATCATATGCATTATGTCAATATATTTTGCCGATATATGGGAGAATCCTTGGATTTTCAGGGCTTTTGGGATACATAAACGACCATGAGCGATCACACGGCGCATAGGCCTTGGCGAATGATATCCCGCCGCAAGAGCCGCAAAATCTGGGTCGGCAACGTCCCCGTGGGCGGCGATGCGCCTATCACCGTGCAATCGATGACAAACACACTCACCCACGATATCGAAGCGACGATTGCGCAGGTGCGTGCATTGGAAGTAGCGGGCGCGGATATCGTGCGCATTTCCTGTCCTGATGAAGAATCCACGCTCGCGCTGAAATCCATTATCCCTGAAATCACGGTTCCCGTTGTCGCGGATATTCACTTTCATTATAAACGCGCGATCGAGGCGGCACAAAACGGCGCGGCGTGCCTGCGCATAAATCCTGGCAATATCGGCTCCGCCGAACGCGTGAAAGAAGTCATCAAGGCCGCGAAAGATCACAACTGCTCCATCCGCATCGGCGTGAACGCAGGCTCTTTGGAGCGTGACTTGCTGGAACAATACGGCGAACCTTGCCCAGACGCGATGGTCGAGAGCGCACGCCGCCACATTCAAATTCTGGAAGACCACGATTTCTTCAATTTCAAAATCTCCTGCAAAGCGTCCGATGTATTCATGGCGGTTGCGGCGTATCAACAACTGGCAGACGTTTGCGATTATCCTTTGCATGTCGGCATTACAGAGGCGGGGGGCTTGCGCTCAGGCACCATCAAATCCGCTATCGGTATGGGAAATTTATTGTGGGGCGGGATAGGCGACACCATCCGTGTTTCGCTTTCCGCCGACCCTGTCGAAGAAATCAAAGCGGGCTTTGATATTTTGAAATCGCTCGGGCTTCGCCACCGCGGCGTCAATGTCGTCGCTTGTCCGTCCTGCGCGCGCCAGCAATTTAAAGTGATTGATACGGTGGCCGAACTCGAACAACGTGTCGCGCACATTACCACACCGATGACGGTTTCCATTATTGGCTGTGTCGTAAATGGTCCCGGTGAAGCGCTGATGACCGATATAGGTCTCACGGGCGGCGGGCAGGGGAACCACCAAATCTATATCGGCGGGGAAAAAGCACACCGTTTCAACGATGGTGACAAATCTATCGTCGATCACATTGTTGCGATGATCGAAGAAAAAGCCCGGCAAATACAGTCCCAAAAAATCGCCGCCGAATGATTATCTTAACTCTGAATTCCAATAATTGCATTTTACCAACTTATTTTGTCTGTTTCCTTGCCTATTGGCGTTGAAGGCCTAGGTTACAAACGCGGATGAATTTCTTCGTTCGCGAACAAAGGAGACTACACATGACAAATGAAAATCAAAACAAACCGGTTGATGGCAACAAGCAAGCCGATGAAAAAAACAAATCCGGCACGCCGGGTCAGCAAAACCCAGCCAATAAAGAAGCTTCAGACGCCAAAAAAGCCGTTTAGTTTTTTTGACGATAGGACGGAGCCCCGTAATGCGGGGCTTTTTTCTTGCCTTTTCGCTCTGGATTTCCGTTCCGAATATCAGTATGTTACAGCCCTTATTGAAAATAGGACTGACATGGATTTCATCGGAGCCTTAAAACCCATCGCCGCACGCCAGAAAGAAGTCTCGGATAAAATGTCCGCGGGCGGGCTTTCGGGCGAGGAATTCGTGAAGCTGTCCAAGGAATATGCGGATCTTCAGCCCGTCGTGGAATTGTATGAAGAATACAAGAAGAGCGTCGAAGGTTTGGCTGATGCGAAAGCTATGCTCGATGATCCCGACATGGGCGAAATGGCGCAGGCCGAAATCGACGAACTGAGCGTAAAAATCCCCGCGCTCGAAGAAAAAATCAAAATCTCGCTTCTGCCCAAAGATTCCGCCGACGTTAAAAACGCTGTGATGGAGATTCGCGCAGGCACGGGCGGGGATGAGGCTGCACTTTTCGCCGCAGATCTTTTCACCATGTATAAAAACTACGCCGCCATTCAGGGCTGGCGCATCGAGATCATGGAAATGTCCGAAAGCGATCTGGGCGGATACAAGGAAGTCATCATGACGGTGACGGGGCAAAACGTGTTCGCGCGCTTGAAATATGAATCCGGCGGTCACCGCGTGCAACGTGTGCCCAAAACCGAAACCCAAGGTCGTATCCACACATCTGCCGCCACCGTCGCCGTGCTTCCCGAAGCCGAAGATGTTGACGTGGTTTTAAAAGACGAAGAATTGCGCATCGATGTGTTCCGTTCTGGCGGCCCTGGTGGCCAGTCCGTTAACACAACCGATTCCGCCGTACGCGTAACGCACTTGCCGACGGGTTTGTTTGTGGCCATTCAGGACGAAAAATCCCAGCATAAGAACAAAGCGAAAGCCATGAAGCTTTTGAAAACCAAGCTGTATGATATGGAACGGCAGAAACTTGATGCGGCGCGCGCCGCGGACAGAAAAGGCCAGATCGGTTCGGGCGATCGCTCGGAGCGTATACGCACTTATAACTTCCCGCAGTCACGTTTGACGGACCACCGCATAAACCTGACGCTCTATAACCTCGATGAAATCCTGCGCGGCTATGGGCTAAGCGAAGTCATCGACGCACTGATCACGCAGGCACAGGCCGAACAGCTCGCCAATCTCGAAATCTGATTAATTCAATTGCATCATCTTGAATTGCGGCAATAGGTAGGTGTTGTAAAAATACGCCGTTCTTTCCGCTATGATCGCGCGCTCCATGGCATCGATGTCGCCGTGCAATTCGGCTATGTCGGATTCTTCCTTGCCCGAAAGCTGGTTGTAGGTTTCAAAGGCGATGTTTCCGAACGTGACGCTCAGATATCCGATAGAATCCAGATCATCTTCATCGGGATGTGGATCTGCATCATACTCTTCACCCGTGGTGTTTTCCCACAATATCGCGAGAAATTGCCAAACCGCCGTGCGGTACGCGATCCCGCCCAACGGGCTGTTCCTGATCCAATCGAAATCTTCTTCTACGTCTCGCTGCGCATGCATGGCGGCCGCTGTCCCGTATGCCATTTTTCCGAACATGGTCGTAATCCCGACATCTTCATCGGGATAGACATCGATAAATTCCTTCACGACATCGGCTTCGGTGATGCTTTGCGGAAGTGTCATGGGGCCGAAACCGAATGGCCTATATGGAGATCGGGAATAGGGCGCACCGTAATAAACTTGTATATATTTTCCTTTTTGGGATGCGCCTCGACATCGAACGCCATGCGCAAAATGGTATCGCCTTGCGAATTGCGCGTCACAATCATATCGCCGTTTTTGATAGGGTCCGTGGATGCCACAAGAATTTCATGAAGGCCGGCGGCATCGCCTTCCAGCGGCCATCCATTTACAAAACGTCTTCTGGCACTATCTTGTGCGAAATCATGAACGCTGTGTGTGGCTCGGGTTTTAAACGTAAGATCCACCAACGGCATCATCATGTCGAGGGATGACGTATCGGGGCTGTAGATAGGTTCGTTATCTTTTCTGACACAACCGTTTTCGGAACGGCCGATTCTAATATCTTTCATGGTCACACACTCTCTGGCACGGCATGTCCTACGGACCATGCGGGAATATGCGGCGCGGCGCGGAATCTGTACATGCCGCCGCCCATTCTATCGACGTCAAACGCGATAGAGGTTCTGACTTTGCCGCTGTCGGCATCCTCCGATAAAATCGTATCTCCGTTTTTGATCGGCTTGGCTGAAACGACGAAAAGCTTTCTCAAACCGCGGGCGGCACCCGGCAATGGTACGTCGCCGTAGATCCCGTTATTGACCGTTCTTTGCGTAAAATCATGCACGCTGAACTTTTCGGCCGTCATGGCCGTCAGGCTGCGCAGGCTGGCCAGAATATCGAAATGGTCGGCATTTTCTCTGAAAATAGGTCCACGATGAAACATATGATACACCTCTATGGTCTGTCTTTTACAACGCCTAGATTTTTATGGCAATAAAAATGGGATGTTATTATTGGTACAAAACAAGAACAAAATATGCTAAGCTGGCCGATGTTTTGTGCCGCCGCCCAACCCGAAACCCACCACGCGAATGTTACCGAAACCGCCGGCGATCGCCTCGGCCACGCAATTTATCACGCAAACGAACTGAACGATTCCAGATTACGAAAAAAGGCTGAAAACAGATGGGGCGGTGGCAAAAGGGCTGCCCAATCTTCCTTTATCAGACAAATAAAGCCATGGAAGGGTGCCAAAGGCCCCAAAACCGAAAAGGGGAAGGCGGTATCGGCGCTGAATGCCTACAAACACGGCCTCCGGTCGGCGGCTGGATGCAAGCTTCACCGCACTTTGCGTGCCCAATCATGGTTTTTGCGGTGGGCTCTGGCTGAAAGCGCCGTCGAACTTGCGGCCTTGCGGGGGGATCAGTTTGTGCTAGAAACACGCCTGATGAAACTCCATGAAATCCTTCTGAAAACGCGCAAAAGCTTTGAGGCCGCAGGCATAGAAACCGCCGCCCTCGACGCACGTTTAATTGCGCGGCAGGGGGCTAATCTTTCCGATTCTGACCTTATTACGCGGGCGGATACCCCCCTATCGGTGCAATCCATTGAAAATATTGAAAAATTATCCGCACGCCGTTTGGCGGGGGAACCTGTTTCCAGGCTATCGGGGGGGCGTGAATTCTGGGGTTTGCACTTCAAAATTTCACCCGACACTCTGGACCCGCGTCCCGACACCGAAACGCTGGTGGAGGCCGCCCTGAAATGGGCGCGGGCACAAGGCCAAAAACCCCTCCGTATACTCGATCTGGGCACCGGCTCGGGCTGCATACTCATAAGCCTTTTGAAGGAACTGCCCTATGCCACGGGGGTGGGAATCGACATAAGCGCCGGCGCGCTTTCTATTTCACGTGAAAACGCAGAAGTCATGGGGGTGGCGGATAGGGCCGAATTCCGGCAGGGATCATGGTGGGAAGGGGTTGCTGAGGGGGAATCGTACGACCTCATAGTATCGAATCCGCCCTATATTCCGGCCGCCGACATAGAATCTTTGGCCGTGGAAGTGCGGAATCACGACCCGATTCAGGCACTTTCGGGGGGTATGGACGGTCTGGACGCCTATAAAATCATTCTGAACGACCTGAAAAAATGTCTTGTTTGTGGCGGCCATGCACTATTCGAAATCGGCCAGGGACAAGAGAAAGCCCTTGCACGACTCGTGGACGAATCTAATATGTATGTATGCGACTCATACCGCGACCTCGGCGGTATTCTGCGGGTTGTAGAAATCTCGTGTGGGGAAAAGTGAAAATATCTTTTCTGGGGGGTTGAGCAGAATCGAAGCGGGGGCGTAAGGTCAATTCATGCTCAAGACAATTGCTGTCGGTCGGAGAGCCTGACTGGAACACGGTGGGATATTAGGACAGCCTGTTAGAACATTTTCGACTTAATCGTTTTACAATCTGTACGCAAATCAGGTATGGTTGTACTTGTGTATGATTCTGTTGATAATAAGAAAAAACTAGGGAAAAAGAAGAAGTTAAGGAACACAGAACATGAGACATGGATCACAAAACAGACGCCAGCGTAACCGGGGCCATAACGGGGGCCAGCAGCAGTCGCACAACAACGGACCACGCCGTGGCGGACCTTCACACAACCGTAACCAGATCTTCGACAGCAACGGGCCGGACGTACGAATTCGCGGCACCGCGCATCAGGTTTGCGAGAAATACCTCGCTCTGGCCAAAGACGCATCTTCTGTCGGCGACGTCGTTCTCGCCGAAAGCTATCTGCAACACGCCGAGCATTACCAACGCATTATCAACACATGGAATGAAGAGTTTGGCTCCTTTACCCGTCCGGCTGCCGCACAGCCTATAGACGGCAATACAGTCGCAGACGATTTAGCCTTGCCGATCAGTATCTTGGGCGGCGATGTTAAAGCTAAAAATGAAGAAAATGTACGCGATGAGGCTTACCAGCCCGCCGCTATGCTTGAAACTGCATAATAGCCTAAAGTATACTGGATAAGGGTTTGATAAATATGGGAAAAGCGGTGCAGGAAGCGCCGCTTTTTTCGTTTGGGGCAAAAAAGGGGCCGCATACCTGCGTATGCCTATCGAAACGTCCAAAAACGGGTTGGCAAGTGGCCGATCTTGAACTCCGGCAAGGGAATGTTAGTTGTTAGAGGATACGATGAAATAGGGTATTCTAATCCGGTTTCGGCCTCGTTATTGCAGGGCAATCCTGCATAGGTAATGTAAGTACAGTTAGAAAGATTTCAGCACGATGGATTTTGAACGTTTTACAGAAAAATCTAAAGCCGTCCTTCAAAAAGCCCAGACATTGGCGATGCGTTCCGGGCATCAGTCTCTGGAACCCGAACACCTGCTTAAAGTCATGCTCGAAGATGAAGACGGCCTGACCGAACGCCTCATACAGGCGGCGGGAGGTACTCCCGCGCTCATGAAAAAGGCAACCGAGGTTGCTTTGGCCAAATTGCCCACCGTTACAGGCTCCGGCGCAGGTGGTTTGCGCATTTCAACCGATTTGGCAAAGACGGTCGACAACGCATTGCAATTGGCCGAAAAAGCGGGAGACAAGTACGTTACAATCGAACGCATATTCCAATCCATGGTCATGTCGCGCGCTACGTCCGCCATCGGCGAAATTGTGGCAGACAGCGGGATTAACCCGACTTCTGTAAACCAAGCGATCAATACAATGCGCAAAGGGCGTACAGCTGATAGCGCGACGTCCGAAGATCAATTCGAAGCTCTGGCCAAATATGCGCGTGATCTCACCAAAGATGCCCGTGAAGGCAAGTTGGACCCCATAATAGGGCGCGATGAAGAGATCCGTCGTACCATTCAAATCCTATCCCGCCGTACGAAGAACAACCCTGTTTTGATAGGTGAGCCCGGGGTTGGTAAAACGGCTATTATCGAGGGATTGGCCCTGCGTATCATCAACGGTGATGTGCCTGAATCTCTCAAGGGAAAGAAACTCTTATCGCTTGATCTCGGCTCCATGATTGCCGGTGCCAAATTCCGCGGCGAGTTCGAAGAGCGGCTCAAGGCTGTACTGGATGAAATCAAGACAGCGGCGGGTGAAGTGATCCTTTTCCTCGACGAGCTGCATACTCTTGTAGGCGCAGGAAAAGCCGAAGGTTCTATGGATGCCGGCAACATGCTGAAGCCCGCTTTGGCGCGCGGAGAGCTCCACATGGTTGGCGCGACCACTTTGGAGGAGTACAGAAAGCACATTGAAAAGGATGCGGCGCTCGCCAGACGCTTCCAACCTGTGTTCGTCCCTGAACCGACCGTCGAAGACACAATTTCGATATTACGTGGCCTCAAAGAGAAATATGAAATGCATCACGGCGTACGCATCACCGACGCCGCCATCGTTTCCGCCGCCACTATGTCAAACCGCTATATCACGGACCGCTTCCTGCCCGATAAGGCTATCGACCTTATCGACGAAGCTGGCTCACGCCTTCGTATGCAGGTGGATTCAAAACCTGAAGAGATCGATGAACTCGATCGCCGCATCGTACAGATGAAAATCGAACGCGAAGCACTGACACGCGAAACGGATTCGGCTAGCAAGGACCGTTTGAAAAAGATCGACGAAGAGTTAAAGATTCTGGAAAAGAAATCCGCCGACCTTACCGGCCAATGGACCGCCGAAAAAGAGAAGTTGAATTCATCCCAGAAGGTCACCGAGGAATTGGACCGCGCACGCATCGAGCTCGAACAAGCAGAACGTGAGTCCGACTGGGGTAAGGCATCGGAATTGAAATATGCCAAAATCCCCGAATTGGAACGTCGCTTGTCCGAAGCGTCAAAAACCCAGTCTGCAAGCATGATCAACGAAGAAGTCACCGAGAGCGACATTGCCGCCGTTGTGAGTAAGTGGACGGGTATCCCTGTGGATAAGATGTTGGCAGGTGAGCGCGAAAAGCTCCTCCAGATGGAAGAGAAATTGAAAGCCCGTGTCGTGGGTCAGGACGTCGCCGTCAAATCGGTGGCCAATGCCGTTCGCCGTTCCCGCGCCGGATTGCAATCACCCAATCGTCCGATCGGGTCGTTCCTGTTCCTCGGCCCCACGGGTGTCGGTAAAACCGAACTGACCAAAGCACTCGCCGAATTCATGTTCGATGACGACACAGCCATGGTCCGCATGGACATGTCCGAATACATGGAAAAACATTCGGTCGCGCGGTTGATCGGTGCACCTCCCGGTTACGTGGGATACGAAGAAGGCGGCGCGCTTACCGAAGCCGTTCGCCGCAGGCCTTATCAGGTCGTGCTATTCGATGAAGTCGAAAAGGCGCACCCGGATGTGTTTAACATTCTTCTTCAGGTTCTCGATGACGGCCGCTTGACCGATGGGCAAGGCCGCACGGTGGATTTTACGAACACCGTTCTCATCATGACATCGAACCTCGGCGCGGAATTCCTAGTGAACCTGCCCGATAATCTGAAAGTAGATGACGTGCGCGAAGAGGTGATGGATGTGGTGCGTAAAGCGTTCCGCCCCGAATTCCTCAATCGCTTGGACGAGATTTTGCTGTTCCAACGTTTGGGCCGTGAACAGATGACAGGTATCGTGGAAATCCAGCTCGGTTACCTCTACAAACTTTTGGCCGGTCGTCAGATTACGCTCGAAGTGGATGTCGCCGCTAAAAAGTGGCTGGCCGAGAAGGGGTATGATCCTGCCTATGGCGCGCGCCCCTTGAAACGCGTGATTCAAACCGAACTGCAGAACAAGCTCGCCGAGCTGATTCTCGAAGGCAAAATCGAGGATGGCGCACGGGTGAATGTAGGCGTAAAAGGCGATTCGTTAAGCTTTACGGTCACCCCACCAGGCGTTAAGGCACGCGCGGCGGCCTGATGATGGCCTAAGGGTTTGCCACTAAGGTCGCTTTACGGTAATTTGGTAGGGTCTTTGATTCTTGCCCGTTCGGGCGAAACCTAATGAAATGTCCGCCATGCAAAAACTGAAAACGATGTTCGTTCTTTCCCTTGCGGCGCTTTTGCCCGCGTGCGGCGCAGTGATGGAAACAGCATCGCAGGAAGTTCGTCTCGATACGCCCGGTGCGTACGAAGCGGAATGCACGCTCAACAACGGTATCCGTTATATTGGCCGCACGGGCCAGACATTGAATATTCAAAAATCGCGGCTGCCGCTCAACGTTGAATGCTACGCCGCCGGCAACCGTTACAAACAGGTTATCGTTGAAAGCGTGGACAGCAATTGGGCCTTGGGCAACATTGCCACGGCCGGTGTTGGTTTTGCATACGACCACTATTCAGGCGCGATGTATAAATATCCCGATGTTATCACGGTGGATTTTGTCGGCGTACCGACGGAAGGGTTTGAACTTCCCGATTACCATTTGAAAGACGCGCCCAACCCTTACAAACAATCCATCGAAGATTTTAGTCCGTCTACGCCAAAAGCGCCGACCAGTGAAAAAACCTATCTGCGCCGCGGCACGGAAAAACGTGAAGGCGGCAAAGACATGAATCCTTTTGCCACGCCTGACGTTGCTGCTGCCATGGAAAATGTTCCAGCCATGACGCCGACGGCAGAAGGCACCACGGCTAAAACGACATCCACCACCACAACCACGACGACCACCACAACGGCACCTGCCGCGAATGGTGCCCCGCCTGTGTGGGGTAAGGATGCAGAAAGCCTGAACCGTGCCATGAACCCCAAAGTGTTCGGCGATAAGTAACGTGTCCGTAAAACCTGTCCATTATTTCATCTGCGGTATCGGCGGCAGCGGAATGTTGCCGCTTGCCGTCATCCTCAAAGGTATGGGGCATGATGTGTCAGGTTCCGACCGTTCTTTCGACCAAGGCCGCACGCCCGAAAAATTCCAATGGATCGCTGCGCAAGGCATCAAACTACACCCGCAGGATGGTACGGGCGTCACCCATGATCTCGCCGCTGTAGTGATATCGAAGGCAGTGGAAGATACCATTCCCGATATTCGTGCCGCCAAAGACAAAAACGTGCCGATATTAAAACGTGTGGATGTGCTTATCGAAAACTTTAATGCCGCCAAAATTCGCATTGCTGTTTCTGGTACATCGGGCAAAACCACAACGACGGGCATGATCGCATATCTGCTAAAAGAAGCGGGGCTAGACCCGACGGTGAACAACGGCGGCATATTCAGAAATTACGCCAAAGAAAATCCGTATTCGACGGCCTTTGTCGGCAAGGGCGATGTGTTTGTATCCGAAATCGACGAAAGTGACGGCGCAGAAGCAGTGTGTGCCTTTACGCCTGACATCGCGGTTATACACAATATCACGTTGGACCATCAGCCCATGGAAGAATTAAAGGCGATGTTCGGTGGATTTCTCGCAAAAACAAAACTTGCGGTCTTGAATGCGGATGACTCTGTGGTAATCGACGTTGCCCGCGACGCACCGGCACAGGCTGTTATTTATTCAACCCAAGGCAATCTTGCCCATGTGATGGCCGAAAATATTACGCACCTCCCTGACGGTGTCGAAGCGGACATTTTGTTCGACGGAAAATTTGATAAATTGCGGTTGAAAGTGCCGGGCGCACACAATATTTCGAACGCTGTGGCGGCCATCACGGTCGGGATTCCACTCGGCATTCAACCTACGCAAGCCGTGGAGATTTTGTCACGCTTTGAAGGCATCAAGCGCCGCATGGAAGTGGTTGGCACCAAAAATGGCGTGACTGTGATGGACGATTTCGGCCACAACCCCGACAAGGTTGCGGCGACTCTCTCCACCTTGCGTGAATTCGAAGGGCGCTTGCTGATTTTCTTCCAGCCACACGGCTATGGGTTTTTAAAACTTGTTTGGGAAGAGTTGGCGAACACGTTCGCAGGATATTTAAAACAGGAAGACAGATTGTATTTCGTCGAGCCGCTCTATCTCGGCGGCACGGTTGATAAAACATTCGGCGTCGGTCCCATGGTTGAAGTAATTCAAAAATCGGGCAAGCATGCCTCACTCGCCGCCAGCCGCGCCGAAGTAAAAGACATGATTTTGAAGGATGCACAAAAGGGTGATCGTATCATCATCATGGGCGCGCGCGACGATACGCTCTCCGAATTCGCGCATGATGTTCTGGAATCACTTTAGGCGAAGCGGTTTTCGATCAATTTCAAAATTGCACGCATGCCTGTGTCGGCGCCGCCTTGCGGACGTCCGGCTTTGCCGCTTTGCTCCCACGCATAACAATCGATATGAATCCAGTCGATGGATGCATCCACGAATTGCTGCAGAAACAACGCGCCGTGAATGGCACCGGCTTTGCCAGAACCGATATTGTTGATATCAGCAATAGTGCTGTTCATTTCTTTTAAATACGGCTGCCATAAGGGCATGGGCCACAACGGATCTTCGTTTGCCATGGCAATGGATTTGACTTCATCGAGCAATTTATCATTGTTTGAAAACAGCGCGGGAATATCATAGCCCAGTGCGGCGCGGGCCGAACCTGTCAGCGTGGTATAATCGACGATCAATTGCGGCTTCGGTCCTTCGGATGCAAAGGTGAGAGCGTCGCCGACAACAAGGCGGCCTTCGGCGTCCGTATCGCTGACTTCCACGGTCAAACCTTTGCGGCTTTTGATGACATCACCGGGGCGGAAGCAATCATCGCCGATGCTGTTTTCGGCAATTGCGATGAGCACCCGCAAACGCACAGGCAATCCAAGCGACATAATGGTGTGCGCAAGACCCAAAACATGCGCGGCGCCGCCCATATCTTTTTTCATGAGCAGCATGAAAGGCGGTGGCTTAATATCCAGACCACCCGTATCGAACACCACGCCTTTGCCAACCAAAGTCACGCGCGGATGATCGTCACTACCCCAATTGATTTCAACAATTTGCGGACGGCGGGCGGAGCCTTTGCCCACTTCATAGATCATCGGGAAATTCTGGGTCAGCAAATCCTTATCAACGATTTTAAGGAACGTGGCGCGGGATTGTTTGGCTATTTGGGCAGCGGATTCGGCGAGTTCATCCGTGCCTAGATCGTTCGCGGGAATATTAATCAGCGTTTTTATCAAACACATGCCTTCGACCAGGGCGGTGACGCGTTTTTTATCCGCGGCGACTGGCCAAACCAGAACAGGATGGCCGTTGGACTTCTTATCTTTTTTATATGCATCGAAGCGATAGCTTGCGAGCGCCCAACCAATGGCCGCGGCATTGCAATCTTCAGGCGACATGCTGCCTTCAATCGCAAATGTAGCCGTTTTCAGGAAATCAGATGAAAATTCACTCTTCAATTTTTCGGCAATCAGGGCAAAAGCATAAATGCTCAAGGGGAAAGTCACTCCGCACAAAATTTCCGCGATCTCCGCTTGGTCGTTGCGCAGGATGCAAACCTGTCTGTCTTTGCCTGCAAAACCCGATTGATCCATCTGGCGCGAAAAAGACGCCGATGCCTTGTCGCTGATATTTTCGAATTCGGAAGATTTGACCAGGCGCAATTTGATGGCGGTCGCGTTCTCCTTGTCGGTCAGGCAGGATGTCAGGGAATGGAAAAGGGGTGGAAGGGATGTTTTCATGCCCCGATTATGCCACCAAATATAAACCGCCAAAAGAGCGTTTAAGCGGTTTTCAGGTAATTCATAATACCGTTAGCGGCCGCAACACCCGTAGCGAAGCAAGCCTGCAGGAGATAGCCGCCGGTGGGCGCTTCCCAATCCAGCATTTCACCTGCGGCGAATACGGATGGAAGGTTTTTAATCATGAAGTTATGGTCTATGGCATCAAGGTCTATTCCGCCCGCGCTCGATATGGCGCGCTCGATGGAAAAAGGTGCGGTAAATCTGAGCGGAACAGATTTTATCAAAGTGGCCAGCTTTTCGTGCGGCAAATCCTGAATATTCTTATCCGCTTCACGTAAAAGTGTTATGGCCACGGGTGAGAGCCCGAGTGCTTTTTGCAGGAAGGTGGAAAAAGATTGCCTTCCGCGCGGCATATTCATTTTTTTGAGCAAATCTTCCACACTCATATTAGGGCGCAGGTCGATGTCAACGGTGGAGGGAAGGTTCTCGCGTATCGAAGCGGACAACGCGTAGATAGCCCCGCCCTCCATACCGTTTTCCGCTATGATTGCTTCGCCGGCGACCGTTTGGCCTTTGTGCGCGACGGAAATGTTTTTCAGCGGCGTGCCCGCATATTTTTTCATGTAGTCGGACCATCTGCACACAAATCCGCAATTCGAAGGTTTGATGTCATTGATCGGTGCGTCGACAAATTTTGTCCATGCACCGTCGGAGCCCAACGAAGGCCAAGAAGCGCCGCCCAACGCAAGTAGTACTGCATCGGGTTTAGCGGTTTTGACCATGCCGTTTTGGGTGTCGAAGATGATATCGCCGTCTTCGGTAAATCCTTTCCAAGTGCGTTGCAATTTGAATTGCACGCCTGCTTGATCAAGCCTGTTCAGCCATGCCCGGAGCAGGGGTGAGGCTTTCATGGCTTTCGGAAACACGCGACCACTGGAACCCACAAATGTTTCTTGGCCAAGTTCTTCACACCACGCGCGGAGTTTTTCCGGAGAAAAACCATGGAGGATGGGTGTCAGAAATTTCTGTGCCGTGCCGTAACGGGGCAGAAACTTATCTATGGGTTCGGAATGTGTAAGGTTGAGCCCGCCGCGTCCTGCCATCAGGAATTTGCGGCCCAAAGACGGCTTGCGGTCATATACAATTACGGACGCACCTGCGTTGGCGAGTATTTCCGCCGCCATTAATCCCGCGGGTCCGCCGCCTATGATCGCTACGTTCATGGATTATTTTTCCAAACGGGAAAGCGCTTTTTCTATACGGCGCTCAGGCACCAGCCACATAAGCGCGACGAACGCGTAAAAGAAACCCGCCATCCATTCGATATAGAATGCCATGACGATCCCGCAGATATACAAAACGGGCGAGATCATGGATTTCCAGTCTCTGCCGACAGCTTGCGCCAGTATGGAATCTTTGCCGTTGGCCGCCAGAATTACCCTTTGTAAAATGTAATAGGCGATGGCGGACATTAGGAGTATGCCGCCATACATAGCGGTAGGCACCGCGGCAAAATGGTTTTCACCCATCCATCCTGTGACGAAGGGAATAAGCGAAAGCCAGAACAACAAATGCAAGTTGGCCCAGAGCACACCGCCGCTCACATGATGCGTGGCGTGGAGCATATGATGGTGGTTATTCCAGTAAATCCCGACATAGATGAAGCTCAAAAGATAGCTTAGAAAAACAGGCAGCAGGGGAACGAGCGCCGACAGCTCCGTACCATGAGGAACTTTCAGTTCCAGAACCATGATCGTGATGATGATGGCCAGAACCCCGTCGCTGAATGCTTCGAGACGATTTTTGTTCATAGGGCTTAATGATATTTATCAATGGCCATTTTGACCATTTTCTTGAGTTCTTCGGCCTCAGGCCCAGCGTCCGTTCTGTAACCTTTACGGTGACACATCTGCATGGCGTCAAGATGCGCTTGGATAATAACAACCTGCGCCTTGAGGTTCAAATCGGTGCGCGCGATATAATCACGCAAACTTTCGGCGAAATAAGCGATAAGACCGTAACCGCACATCGATCCCATATCCTTGATTTCATGGGAGAGCGTAAAAATTTTTTCGGCTGTCTCCGTGCGTTCGGGGGAATTGGGCATATCGCGCATCTGATCCCAGAGACTAGAAAGATTTTCAAGATGTTTGCCGATAACATCGGGGCAGATTTCACAGAGTTGCGCAATCAGCTTGTCGGCCTCTTCGATTACATCAGGCGCAAGAAATCCTTCTTTCTGATCTTTGTAACGCGCCCCCATGCGCGCCTTCAGGCGGTTGGCGATCTTGTACATTTCCGCTTTGAAGCCTTCAACCATTGGTCTTTACCTTTACTTCTTCTGCGGGCGTCGAGCGTCTTTCCCTGCCTTCGTATGCAACGTTATGCCGTCTGCGATCGGGTCCAAAAAAATCGGAAGATTTTATAAAGGGGCGCGGATGGTCAATAACGGAACAAATGCGCCCAGCAAGGTTGGTGCCCGAAATCGGTTTTACCAAAGTTTCGTTCGCGCCCATATCGCGCGCCTTTGCGGCTATATATTCCGTGGTGTATCCGCTGACAACGATGACCGGTAAAAACCGTATCGCGTCTTTCTCGCTCTTTCTGATCCAGTCCAGCAATTGTTCGCCGTTGCCTTTGGGCATCAGCCAATCCATCAGAACGATGTCCACGCTTGTAAGATATTTGCTCTTGCGGCTTGCCTGCAGGACTGTAAGAAGATCCATGGCTTCGGTGCCGTTGGCGCAAGCAAGAATTTCACCCACGCCGAATACCTTGAGCATGGACGCCATCAAATTCTGCATATGCTCGGAATCCTCCACGATCAAAATCGTGAAGTTGGAAAGGTCGTAGGGCAGATCTTTTTTCTTGAATATGGACAAAGGGCGCCTGTTGTTCGTTCAAGTGGGTATTTTGCACGATAGAGTTCGGAATATAAACAGTAAATCGTAGGTTTTAAGGCTCTTTTACACCTTTCCGCCATTAACATTTTCCGTGTTTACAATAACTTGGCCGCTCTGATAACGTCATGTCTCCGAGGAGAGTAGTGATGGTTCAGAATAAGTTTCAGGCTTTGGATGCACGGCTTGAACAAATCGAGCAGCAAAATGCTGAAGCGCAGGCGCGTGCCGCCGAGCAACGCGCCAGAGACGCCGCGAACGATCAGGCGTTCATACGCTTGGTCAACGAAGTGATTTTTCCGACGGTGGAGGACTTTGCTCTCTACGCCAAGCAAAAACATGGAAAAATCGTCAGGCATGACATGCAAAACAATCTGAACGGCGATGTGTTTGAAATATTCCTGGGCAATATCACCAATGGGCCATCGCTTAAACTGACTCATCATGCAGGCCATGAAAGTTTAATCTTGGCGGGTCGCGGAATATCGGTTCCG
>DLGR01000038.1:20694-29081 GCA_002482805.1 Micavibrio sp. UBA7689
AGGGATTCGAACCCTCGATACGGTATAACCCGTATGACGATTTAGCAAACCGTTGCCTTCAGCCTCTCGGCCACCGTTCCAACCAAGCCCATGAATTAACAGAACTTCGGGGGCAGATCAACTAAAGATAACGTGTTAAATAGCTGCCCCAGTCGCTGATTTCCGCAAGATCGGGATAATCGGCGATGGCGTGCAGGCTCCAGCCCGTGGGAGAGGTTTTATCCCGAAAAACACGTGCCATAACACAGGCGGCCTTGTTTTGCCCTTCGGGCGCGGACATGTCGAGTTCGAAGAGGTTCTGGTTGTTGATGCCGTCCGCAAGGCGGAAATTCGGCGAGCCGATTTGACCGAATGTTTGGCCCGAACGAATCTCGGTCACGAATATCAAATGGGCCGTGTCTTCGGGAAGGCCGATCAGTTCGCACGAAATGGCTTCATCGTCTGTGTCGCCCGAACCTGTTGCGTCATCGCCGCTGTGATAAATACTTTCCGTCTGATCAATGGAATCCTGCGCCATCGGCCCCACGAAATCGATATATTCCTTATTAACATCATATATAAAACAGGAAATATCCAGATCGTGCTGGGCATCCGTGCGCAAAACTTTATCCACGATAGTCGTTTTTTTCGCGCGCTCGTCCCAGTTCAGTGCGGCCAGAATGCGGTGGCGCGCCCTTTGCGTGTACATCAATGGTTTTTTGATATCCGGCATGTGCGTCAATCTATGAAGTTGTTGTCTTTAAGACGTTTGTGTTCGCCGAAATCCATCCGCACGACCAGAAGAAAACCGACAACCAAAATCAATATGCCTATAGTGGCAAGAAGTTTGAAGAGGACATCCGGCCCCATAGCCACGCCCCAGATCGAAAGTATGATAAGAACGCCGCCGGCGATAACGAGACCGATGAGCGAGAGCACAAGTACGCGGTGCATGTTCATTATTCTTTTTCCCTTTCCATGACTACGAGGAAGGCTTCACGCTCAAAGAACAACATCATACGGCGCGATTCTTTTTCCATGGTGACAACGCGCCAGCCTTGTTCGGCATTGCGGTTCAAAAATTCAGAAAAACGTTCAGGATCGACTTTCGAGCTGCCCAGAAACAGGGAGCCGAGCATTCCTTCACGATATAAAACAACCTTGTATTCGCGTTTTGTCATGGGAAAATAATAATACGGGCAAGAGGGCGCGGCAAGCGGCTATGAAGGCTTTAGCCCGCCGTATTCCATAGTAAAGCGTCATCTGCTGCATGTTCCAACGCGAATTGCCAGATTTTGGCGTCCGTGTACACGCAAGAAGGATAGGGCGGCGGGTTTAGGGCGGGCTGATGGTATTTTTCAGGTGCCGCAAAATCCCCTTTTCCCGATTTCACCACGCATACAGTTTTAAAAGTTTTATCCGGAAATGCTTTTTTGAGTGCGCGGGTGAGGGTGCCGGAAACTGAGCATGTCCATATCTCGCTGTAGCCCGAAACATCGTAATCTTTCATGGCCTCGACCAAGGCCGCATCGAATTCGGGAAGATCGAACC
Organism: Micavibrio sp. UBA7689; assembly: GCA_002482805.1. Taxonomy (GTDB): domain Bacteria; phylum Pseudomonadota; class Alphaproteobacteria; order Micavibrionales; family Micavibrionaceae; genus Micavibrio_A. The sequence goes on from DLGR01000038.1 coordinate 22,225, forward strand.
CCGGCGGCAGGGTATAGCCGTTACTTTGCGCGATTTGATGCAAAGTGCTTATAGGCGTAGGCGCTTCTAGATGCACGATGGCATTCGTTTCGCGGATTTTTTGCACCATCTCGTTGTCATTGTCCGCGCAAATGAAAATCTCCGCCTGCTTGCCGACATCTTCACAAGCATGTGCAAGCGCAAGCGCGCCATGGCCCATCGTGGTGCCTGCATAGGACACGCGAGGTTCATCTATTTTCTGCAAAAGAATTTGTAAGGCGCGGCGTTTGGTTCCGCCCGCAATAAGATCGTCGCGTTGAATATGCACTAAGCGGCCTTTTTGATGGGGTCGGTTTTCTTGAAACGGCCTTGGTCCATCAAGAATTGTGTGCAGGTGTGCACGTCCGTCCAATCCTTCAAGTCATTCACAAAATCGAAATAGTTGTAGGTGATTTCTTCGCCCATCTTGATATCGCGCAGCGCGAAGTTTACGCCGTCTTCCCCCGTCCAGCCTGTATTGGCATCATCGCTGTGGTTCGTAAAACAAGGATCTCCTTGGTCGAGCGCCACAATACGCTGCTCCACACCATCCACTTCCATCAGCCCGGGAAACCCGTATTGTTTCAAAGAAAACGCCAAACCTTCATTGGTCGCGCAGATATCGTGATATTGAGGAATGGTGAAAACCCATGTCATGCCTTCGGCATAGCGCCACACGACATCACCTTTTTTTATGTCCTGCCCTGCGAACACGCCGATGCCGCCATATTGGTCGGGGGCTTTGTAAGTACGAATGGTAAACATGCTTAATTCCCCCTCTGCTAGTTTTACGACAGCTTCTTCTTCAGAAGGTCGTTGACGATATTAGGATTGGCCTTGCCGCCGGTTTCCTTCATGACCTGTCCCACAAAGAACCCGAACAATTTGTCCTTGCCCGAACGATAGGCGGCGACATTGTCGGGATTGGCGGCGATGATGGCATCAATGACTTTTTCGATCGCGCCCGTATCCGTCACTTGTTTCAAACCCTTGGATTCCACGATCTTCGCGGCGTCGTTTCCGCTTTCATACATATCCGCGAAAACTTCTTTGGCAATTTTGCCGGAAATCGTGTTGTCGGAAATAAGCGCGACCAGTCCGCCAAGCTGCGGCGCCTTAATAGGGCTTTCGGTGATATCGCGGTTGTCTTTGTTGAGCAGTGCAAGCAATTCGTTCAAAACCCAGTTGGCCACGAGCTTCGGATCGCGGTCGTTTGCGGCGGATTCAAAATAATCGGCGCGGGAGCGTTCCGCGATCAAGGTAGTCGCGTCATAAAGCGGCAAGCCGTAATCCTTCATGAAGCGGTGTTTCTTTTGATCGGGGAGTTCCGGCAACGTTTTCTTGATCGATTGCACCCATGCTTCATCCAGTTCCAGAGGCAGAAGGTCGGGGTCGGGGAAATAGCGGTAATCATGCGCTTCTTCTTTGGAACGCATGGAGCGTGTTTCCATTTTCGCAGGGTCCCATAAACGGGTTTCCTGCTTGATCGTACCGCCGCCCTCGATGATTTCGATTTGGCGTTTGGCTTCATAGTCGATGGCTTGCTGAACGGCCTTGACCGAGTTGACGTTTTTGATCTCGCAGCGCGTGCCGAGGTCCGCACCAAGTTTGCGCACAGATACGTTGACGTCTGCGCGCATGGAGCCTTCTTCCATGTTGCCATCGCATGTACCCAGATAACGTAGGATCATACGCAGTTTGGAAAGATAGGCAGCGGATTCTTCGGGCCCGCGCAAATCCGGTTCGGACACGATCTCCATCAGCGCACAACCAGAACGGTTCAAATCCACGAAAGATTTGGACGGATGTTGGTCATGTAGGGATTTACCCGCGTCCTGTTCCATATGCAAACGCGTAACGCCGATTTCTTTCGTCGTGCCGTCGGGGAGATCAATCTCGATAATACCTTTGCCCACGATCGGGTGCAGGAATTGCGAAATCTGATAGCCCTGCGGCAGATCGGGATAGAAATAGTTCTTACGTTCGAACACGGAAAAATTATTGATCTGGGCGTTCAATCCCAGACCTGTGCGCACAGCTTGTTCGACACAGTATTTGTTGAGGACGGGCAACATGCCGGGCATTGCGGCATCCACCATGGAAACTTGAGAGTTCGGTTCCGCTCCGAAATCGGTGGCGGATCCCGAAAACAATTTGGATTTTGCGGTAATCTGCGCATGGACTTCCATGCCGATCACGACTTCCCAATCTCCCGTTTCACCTTTTAACAAATACGTCATTGTCAGTCCTTAAGCGTTAGCGAATGCAGTTTCTTGCGGCAGCTTCTTTGTAAGCCATGAAGTCGCCGTTCTTTTCAAGCTCAGCCATCGGGTCTTGGCTCATAGGGTTATTGGCAAGGATTTCGCCGAACACTTTGCTGCCGTTGTTTTTCATGTAAGCGGCAATGGAATCCGCGGTGCATTTGCACATGTCTTGGTTGACAGAAGGATTCTCGGCGCACAGCGCGTAATATTTTTCGCGCGTAGGCACTTCCATGCAAGGAGCATAAACATCAACCATCATCTTGTTGGCTGCGGGGCGTGCGATTGCAGGGTCTTGGCTTGTCATCGCGCTCCAGTCTTCCATCGTAAAGAATTGCGGCAAACGTCCCGCGGTGCAGGCGCATACCGTTTTCTGACCATCTGCGGACAGGCCCGGTTGGGGGGCTTGTTTCAGACAGTTTCCGAGATATTGATCCGCCATGTCTTTGGACACAGGTGTTTGGGCGGATGCAGGAGCGGCAATACAAAGCAACGCAATCATCAAAACGAAATATTTCATGTCTAGGCAGCCTTTTTCTTGAGGTTGAGCAATGAGGGTATTGCGGTAAAGTTCGCGGCGCGTTCGATAGCACCACCGGCACGGATAATGGTTTCTTCATCCCACGGACGGCCGATCAATTGCAGTCCGAGCGGTAAGCCTTGCTTGTTCAGCGCCGCAGGAACGGAAAGCCCCGGCAAACCGGCAAGGTTGATCGTCACGGTGAAGATGTCATTCAGATACATCTTGATCGGATCATCTTCGTTTTCACCAATCGCAAACGCGGCGCTCGGCGTGGAAGGCGTCAAAATCACATCGCATTGTTTGTACGCTTCGAGGAAGTCGTTTAAAATCAAACGGCGAACTTTTTGCGCTTTGATATAATACGCATCGTAATAGCCGGCGGACAAAACATAGGTGCCGACCATGATGCGGCGTTTCACTTCGTCACCGAAACCTTTGGCACGGGTTTTTTCGTAAGTTTCGCTCAAATCCTTGCCGTCTACGCGCAAACCATAGCGCACGCCGTCATAACGCGCGAGGTTCGAGGAACATTCCGCAGGCGCGATGATATAATAGACGGGCAGGCCGTATTTTGTGTGGGGCAGGGTAACATTGACGATCTCTGCACCTTCCGCTTTGAGCCAGTTGATACCGTCATCCCACAATTTTTCGATTTCGGGGTCGAGCCCGTCGGGACGATATTCTTTGGGAATGCCGACTTTCAAGCCTTTAACGCCGCCTTTGATCGCCGCTGCGAAATCCGGAACGGGTTTGTCAGCAGATGTGGAATCTTTCGGATCAAAACCCGACATGGAACGCAGCAGCATGGATGCATCTTCAAGATTGCGTCCGAATGCGCCCGCTTGATCGAGCGAGGAAGCGAAGGCAACAATGCCCCAACGCGAACAACGGCCATATGTGGGTTTAATACCTGCGATACCGCAGAAGGCGGCAGGTTGGCGGATTGATCCACCCGTATCCGTTCCCGTTGCGGCCAGACACAAGCGTGCAGACACGGCGGCGGCAGAGCCGCCCGAAGAACCGCCCGGTGTTAAATCGGCGTTGGAACCGTCATTGCGTTTCCACGGCGAGATAACATTGCCGTAGGCGGAGGTGGTGTTGGATGAACCCATCGCGAATTCATCGAGATTGAGTTTGCCGAGCATGACCGCGCCGTCGCCGAACAATTTGCTCGTGACCGTGGATTCATACTGCGGTTTAAATCCGCGCAGGATGTTGGATGCCGCTGTGGTTTGTACTCCCGTTGTGCAGAACAAATCTTTCACGCCGATCGGGGCGCCTTCGAGAAGGCCTGCTTTGCCCGACGCACGACGTTTGTCGGATTCTTCTGCCTGCTTCAACGCGATGTCGGGTGTTTCCACGATAAACGCGTTCAGATGTCGGTGTTCTTCCATCGCCTTCAAATGCGCGTTCGTGATATCAACGGAGGAGAATTCTTTTTTCTCCAATCCCCTCACAGCATCTGCGAGGGAGAGATCTGTCAAATTGGTCATGTTCTTATTCCACTACTTTGGATACGACGAAAAAGCCTGCTGTGGCTTCGGGTGCATTGGCAAGGACCTTACCCTGTATGCCGCCGTCGGTAACTTCGTCTTCGCGCAGGCGCAATTTGATGTCGACGACATTGGCGAGCGGTTCCACCTTGTCGGTATTTACTTCGCCCAACTGCTCGACAAATTTCATGATATTTCCGAGTTTGACTTGAACGGCGGCCAGTTCGGCATCGTTCATTTCCAAACGGGCCAGCGTGGCCACTTTCTTAACGGTTTTGAGATCCATAGGCGTCCTTTTTGTGCAACAGCTTAGTTTTAGCCGTGCAGGGGCCTAAATCCAAGGGATTTCTTCCACAAAAGTCCCGCCGGATCAGGAAATTTGGGCGGCGCAGGTGTTGGTGCGGTCCTGACGGAAAGATGGGCGTGCGGTGTAGTCTGCCCCTATCTCGTAGTGTCCCACAAAATTAGGTCTGTTGCGGTAAGCAGAAGCGAGAAGGGAAATCACCGTACCCATAAATCGTTCGGTTTTTTCATCTTCGGTTCCCGCGGTATTCGTAAATGTATCGGGATTGAAGTTAAGGGTAATTGTATTGCAGTTGATGTCCGCGCTCATTTGCTCGCCGCTTCTTTCGCGGAAATTAAAACGCAGAGGGTATTGATTGTCGCTCATAGATTGGACGAGGGCGCGCGCAAGACTGATGTCCCGTATATTCGAGGGCGCGAATTCCTGTTCGGGATATATGCGGTTGATGTCGGGCCTGTATAAACAGGCAAAGTTCATAAGATTGCCTAGATCCTCGGATTCCTTTTCGGAAAGAGCTCTGCCGCTTACAGGAATGGTGCTACCAAGAATTTCATCATCGCCCGAGGCCATGGATGAAAAGGCCGGCAAAGGCGTTTTGGGAAAGCCGGCTTCGGGGCCGCCTTCCATATAAAAGCAATCTGCTTTTGCAGGTTGCGCCGTTACTGCCATGAATGCCGCCGCAGCAATCGGCGCGGCCAATTTGGATAACATACTCATCTCATCACCCTTTTATTATTTGTTGGCGAAACATAATACAAAACTAGAGTTATGTCAAAAAATAGAGCTTTAAAAGACGGCTTAAAACGGTTAAAAGGGCCCATGCCTCTGGGTTTATTAAAAGATATAAGCGCCGCTACCCCCAAAAACGTCCGTTTGCTAGGCGTGGATCTGGGCACCAAGACCATGGGTCTGGCCATCGGCGACACGGGGCATTCCGTGGCGACACCCTTGAAAACCATCAACCGCAAGAATCTATCCTACGACATGAAGGCCTTGGGTGAGGTGATGAGGGAGTTCGAAATAGGCGGGTTCGTATTTGGTTGGCCGCTCAATATGGACGGCTCGCTGAGCGGATCTTGTGACCGCGTTCGCTCGTTCATCGACGAGATGCGTAATTATCCCCAGGAGCTGGGGATAGAACAGGGGACGGACCTGTGGATTGCCTTATTTGACGAACGGTTATCCACATCGACTGTGCAAAACTTCCTGGTGGACGATGTGGATATGTCCAGAACACGCCGCGCCGCTGTAGTAGATAAACTTGCAGCGCAACTTATTCTACAAGGTGCGCTCGATACGCTGAAAGCTTAGGCGTTGTGAATGCCGCCTGCCCGATAGATGGATAGGCCCAATCCTTGCCTCAGCAAAGCATAAGCAGCGGATTTATCGCGCACGCCATTGACCCATGTGACGTTGCCTTCTTCTTTGCCGATCGTAACCATGCCGCGTTTACCTTCAAAATCAGGTGCGGCTTCTTCAAAGTGAATGCTTACGCCTTCTTTTTTTGTATAGAGGGTTGGTCTGATTGAGTACAGAACGGCATTTGCGTCGTGGATGAAAGGACCGTCCACGCCGAACTTCCTTTTATCCAGATCTGCAACGACCGTCGCCAATTTCAACATATCGGCAACATGTGTATTGTTTGCTCCGTCCATCTCTGCAAGATCTTTTTGGCGCCTGGGCGTAAGAACCATATGTTGTGTCGCATCTGCCGACATGATGGTTAGGTTGACGCCACTGCGGATGACTTCGTTAACCGCCATTGGGTCCATGTAAGCATTGAATTCAGCGTGTAGCGTAATATTGCCGCGGCGCATTTTACCGTCTTCAAAAACAGGCACCCCCTTTAGGCCGGGCGGTTTATCGGCGCCACCCATCCAGATCACTTCAGCTATCTTGTCTTTCGCTTCGGGATGTTTGTTCAGCAAATACGCGATGTTTGTAAGCGGCCCCGTTGCGATGACGGTCACTTTTTCTTTAGAGGCATTCAGTTTTTCCAAATACCAATCCGCTATATCGCCGTCTTTTGCTTTTCTGGAAGTCGCGGGAAAAATCACACCGCCGACACCGTCTTGACCGAATGCGTTATCGCCAAGCGGGCTGACATTGTCGCGGGCGAGTTCTGCGCCTTTCGCGACTTCAATATTGCGTGCCTTCATCCACTCTAAAAATCCTAAAGTGACTTTGGTGGCTTGGGAAAGACTGACATTGCCGAATACGGTGGAGATTCCAAGGACGCTAAAACGCTGCCGGTGGCC